>JAJTID010000102.1 GCA_021300155.1 Pirellula sp. | reverse complement strand
CCAACGATGCACCACTTTCCATTTTTGCCCCTCCGTGGACTCGATAAAATTGAAAGTTGCATTTTACAGATTCGTACGATCGGAAGAAACAATAGACGCTTCGCTAGCAATCTGCTGCGTCGGCAATTTGGAATCGCACCCACCTACATAGAGCTCGACGAAAGAAGCAAAGCACAGAACCTCACGTGATATCGAAACCTTCAGATCTGCAAACGGATCAGTTATGAGCATCCATATCTTCAAAAACGCAGCTACTATCAGCAATACTCCTATCGAACGAACGACAACGTTCATTGCAGAGCCGAAACCTCTATCCGTCGAACTAAAATACTGTTGCTCAGCTTTCATGGCTTGTTCGATTAGAAAATCGCACCCGCTAATAATCCACTCTTTAGTCAGTGCAAACTCGGTATTAAACTTGCATAGGCGATGGGACGCAACAGGTTTGACGAACGAATTTAGCTAATCGTTTCGACACGTGAAACACTTGTCAAGTAGAGTTTTTCGAGATCTTTGCTGCCCAAGTACACAGAAGAGTAAGTGTACAGCGGCCGTAGGTTTTTGAGCCGGCATTGCGTGGAATCGTGGGGTAGGTTTATATCGTTCGCCCAGTGATTTCGCACTCTCGCAGGATCTCCACTCATGGCTCAATCCATTGAAAGCAAAGCTCAGCTCTGGAACAAGCGGCTACGACAATTTGAAAATTCTTCCCTCACCGTCGCCGAGTTCTGTCAGTCGATAGGCTGTTCCATTCCGACATTCTACCAATGGAGAAATAAGCTCCAAGCTTCGAAACCAGCGCTGCCAAAGCCTGCCTTTCTCCAAGTCCAGTCCGAGCCCCATGCAACTCACATTCAAATCAAGCTCCTATCAGGAATCGTCATCACGCTTCCGATTGAAGCCATCGACACCTTGCCTCGCATCCTGGACCGAGTCGCTTAGATGCTCGCCATCAATCCGCATGTCGGAAGCTTGAAGGGAAATGAAGATGCGAGTTTGAGCCGAAACGGTCAGCATGATTCCCCTCGATTGACTTCGATGGCTTGGACGATTTTGGCAAGTTGATGCGTCTCAATGGAAGCGTCAAATCGAAGCGAGAATCCACCTGGAGTGATGAGCTGGATTGGCTGGGAGGCAACCGTTTTTGGAGTTGTGACAATTCGCACCGGGACCAGACTCTGTCGAGGCGGACCGGGTGTCGGTTGGAGCTTTCGCTTCCACTGATAGAAGGACTGAACAGAAAGTGCCTTCTGCTGACAGAAGGCACTAGCTAGCAGAGAGACGCTTTGGCTATGTTCAACGAGAACTTGATGCCAAAATTCGACTTTCGCCGAATGGTTGGAACGATCCATGGTAACACTCCTGGAATCGAGGAAACAAAACCCTCGAAACTACCAACCCTGGCAAGATGTAGTTCACCGAACGCTCACGCTTGGCGAGAGGATTACAACGATTACAGACCGCACGGTTCGCTGGACGGCCTACCCCCATCGGAGTTCGCACGTCGCTGTGCTGCTTCAGCTACGGCTGCGCCTCCGCTCCAGCAGCACAGCGAAAATTTACCCATTTCCGTTACCTAGAGCGTCTTTAGAAGTGATATAGGCATGAACCGTTGAAATGGATTAAGTTGCTCTTCAGTCCTAATTTTATGGAGGGGATGGAATGAAGGCATTAAGCATGGATTTGCGAACGCGAATCATCTCAGCGATTAGTGATGGTAACGAAAACATGCGTCAAATCGCAGTTAGATTCGCTGTTCACTACAAGACGGTTCAAAAACTTAAGTACCAGTGGCGTGACCACAGGACCATCGAGCCAAAGGTCAATCGTAAAGGTCGAAAACGTGCACTTTCAGAAAGTCAAAGCAAGAAACTTGATGAGCTTGTTCGTAGCAACGCAAACCTAACGCTAGAGCAGCTTCGAGACAAACTCAAAGCCAAGTGTTGTACTGCAACGATTTGGCACGAAGTGCGTCGATTAGGGCATACATATAAAAAAACGGTTGCACGCCGCAGAGCAGCAACGCCCAGACGTGAAGAGATCACGTAAGGCTTGGATCCAAGCGTCCCGTCGTATTGATTTTCGGAAGCTCGTTTTTCTAGATGAAACAGGGGCTAAGACAAACATGACCCGTTTGTACGGCTGGGGACCGAGATCGGAACGCGTCACAGAGCCAGTTCCACATGGACATTGGAAAACCACAACTCTGGTTCAAGCTATCGACTATCGGGGATGTCGAGCAGCAATGACCCAATGAATGCGTACATCTTTGACCAGTTTGTCGATTGGATCTTGCTTCCGTCACTTCGATCCGGAGACATTCTAGTCATGGACAATCTATCCAGTCACAAAAACCTATCGACCCTCTTGAAGTTTGAGTCCAAGGGTGTTGAGGTGCGATTTCTGCCGCCTTATTCACCAGACCTCAATCCTATCGAGAAGATCTTTTCCAAGATAAAGGCTATCCTTCGAAGACTGGCGGCACGAACATCACAGACACTTGAAAAAGCCATTTCGACAGCCATCAAACCCATCACTGTCTAGCGACAACTGTTTTTCCCCAGCTGGCGACAACTACAAATCCCCAGCAACCAGGAAACGCTAGCTTTGTTTTTGGCTGAATTCAGCGACAACTAGAATTCCCCAGATCTTCGATTTTTTATTTGCTACGGCTT
>JAJTID010000044.1 GCA_021300155.1 Pirellula sp. | reverse complement strand
GGGAAAGCTCAAACGGTGCGTGAGATGCGCAGCTTGAAGACGCATCGGAGGTTCTACCTCAAGCGGCTTGCGTCCTAGTTCGGACGTTTCGAACTGAACGTAGTTATCGATGGCGACCTCGGCGGCGGCTCGCGATGCAGCCCTTTTGCGCTTGCTACAAGCTGAACCAGAAAATTAATACGGGTTCGAGGTCAGCCGCCTCTTTTTTTGCCGCCGCAAAGCGTGATTGGATTGATGAGTGATTTAGTTGGTTGATTGAATTATCAATAAAGTGGTGTGTCCCTACCTACCGTGTGTCAATAAAATGGTGTGTCCCTACCGTGTTACCGTGCGCCGTCTTCGCGTGGACGGTCCACGTCCATCTGCCTCCATGGTATCGACGATCAGTCTGCGGATAAAACGTGCGACTAATCTGACCAAATCGTGAAATCAATGCAACAGCAAGACCTTTACAGCGCTGGACTATTGGACCGGCCCCCAATGTGTTTAATGACCACCGCCCTTGGGCCCACTCGATTCTTTTGCTTTCTGTTGAGACTCGATTTCGGCAGCTTGCGCGTCGAGAGATTTATTGGAGATGAGCCGCTCCGAGATGGAGGATGGTTCTTCAAAAATCTCAGAAAGGACAAAAACTTCTACTCGCGAATCCAGATCTGGGTCTACACGATCTTCTTTGAATCGAGGTTCCGAGTTACCAGCCGCACTTGTTCGAATTCTTCGTGGATCGATACCGTTGTCGATCAAGAATTGCGAAACCGATAGGGCGCGACGAAAGGCAATGGACCATGCATCCATAGCTGCTTGGTTTACGTTACCACCATTATTTGCGGCATGCCCTCGTACTTCGATACGATGCTGTTTCCCTTCCAGCTCTGGGATGAGTGTGAGCAGTAAATCTCGACCTTTTTCGTTCAAGTCGAATGAGTTCAATTCAAAGGACACAATCGCACCGACATTCGAACGCTCGCCTTCATCGGTCATTTCTCGATGTTTTGCTTCACCATCGGATTTCCTGGATCCTTTGGCTTTCACGGGACGCCGACTACCGTTGCCGTTGTTTGCCGACGGTACGAGCGATCGGGCGTCCATTCCTGAGAGCCGCCTACCACCTGGGTTCTTGAAGTGTTTCGCAACAGCGCTCTTCACTTCTTGGCTTTGGGACGTCAGCCACATCACCATAAAGAACGCCATCATCGCTGTTACGAAGTCAGCATAAGCAACTTTCCATGCACCTCCACCACCACCCATGATTTACTAGCCTCCTGAATCAACGGCTTTGAAGAGGGCTTCCATCTCTTCGTTGGATGGACGCAACTCGCTACTCAAACCACGTCGTCCAGTTTCAATGGCCATCTTTGGCTGCATGCCGTTAAAGAACCCCTGAAGTACACAAGCGATGGTTTTGAAATAGGAGCTTTCCGAGTGTCCGATCAAATTCATTTTCCCAGCGAGCGGAGCAAAGAATCCGTACGACGCTAGAATCCCTAAGAACGTTCCCACCAGAGCAGCACCCACGTGGTGTCCGATTTCCGCAGGAGGACCATCGATATGACCCATGGTTACCACGATCCCGAGAACTGCCGCCACGATTCCGAATCCTGGAAGACCGTCTGAGGTCGTTTGGAGCGCGTGAATAGGCAAATGGTGTTCTTCTTCCATAGAATGTATTTCTATATCCATGAGGGCACCGACATCTTCTGGTCGTACCGAACCATCTATCACTGGACCGAACGCACCTTTGATAAACTCGGTTGCGTGATGATCCGCTGCTAGTTTTGGATATTTGGCAAAGACCGCACTCTTATGAGGGTCTGCAATGTGACCTTCGAGGGCGAGCAATCCGTCGCGACGTGCAATTCGAAACAACTCATATAACGCAGAGAAGGTTTCTTCGTATGATTTTTTACTATATGGATCACCCTTGAGTGCTTGGATAATCCCTTTGACGAGTCCCTTTAGAACTGCAGGCGAAGACATGATGACTAACGCGCCACCAGACGCACCACCAATGACCAGCACTTCTGATGGTTGAATCAAAGCGCCCACATGTCCGCCGGCCCAAATGAACCCGCCGATCACACTCGCGCAAACAATTATGCACCCGACAATAATAACCATGATTGCTCCGTTAGCTTTGACTGCAACGAATGGAGAACTTATCTCCAGAAGTGAGCCTCCGTGATATAGCTCCGAAAAGTCCGAGAAGCAAACGATCCGGTTGGTAAAGACTTGAGGAGTGCGATAAGATTACGTATTGTAACGATTCTGTGGATCAAATCGCTAGAAAAACAGATCCGCAAGCGAGTTCATGAAAAAGCTTCAAGCCATGCACCCCGTTTTTCTTTCCCAAGAGCAACTCGAGAAACAATGCCGCGTCACATTCAAGCGAGCCTCGGGGCCCGGTGGGCAGAACAGAAACAAAGTCGAGACGGCCGTCGAGGTCCTTCATGTGCCGTCCGGTATCAGCGGATCAGCCTCGGAGCGACGAACACAACAGGACAACCGTCGAGTGGCGGTGGACCGATTGCGACTCAACTTGGCCGTCGAAATGCGTACTGTTCCCTCGAGCGAAGGGGAACTGCTGGTTGCAAAGTACACACAGCGAGGCCGCATCGCTGTCTCTGAATCGAACTGGGATTGGCCTACTATTCTTGCTGAATTGCTAAATCGGATGGAAACCAACGATTGGGAGCTAGCTCCGATGGCAGAGCAACTCGACATCTCCTCAAGTCAATTGATCAAGCTTCTAAAGCAATCGTCGCTCGCATGGATTGCAGTGAATCGCAACCGCATAGCTTTGGGCAAGCATGCGTTGAAGTAGCGAGGTATTCTAGGCGGCGACTGTGGATCGATAGTACTCTATGGTTCGACTAATTCCCTCTTCCAATCGAATTTGAGGTTCGTAACCCAACAGTTTGCGAGCCAACGTGATGTCAGCCAAACTTTCTCGCACATCGCCAACGCGTGGAGGTTGAAAGTCGATCTTTGGGGTAAATCCAAGCTGTTTGGCAAGCAGCTTCAATAGCTGCAAAAGAGTTGTCTGTTGCCCGTCAGCCACGTTGATGACACGGCCTCCGATGTTGGGCCGCTCAGCAGCCAATAGATTACCATGTACAACATTTGCTACATAGCAGAAGTCGCGTGACTGCAAACCATCGCCGTAGACAATGGCAGCCTGCCCTGTCAAGATTCGACTCACAAACAATGGAATAACTGCTGAATAGGCGCTATTGGGATCCTGACGAGGTCCGTAAACATTAAAGTAGCGAATGCCCACTGTCTCTAATCCGAAGCTGTGAAAGTAAGCTTGGCAATAGTACTCGCCTGTCAGTTTGGCAACTGCATAGGGAGACAATGGCATAGGCAAGTCTGTTTCTCGCTTGGATGAAGTAGGTTGATCTCCATAGGCACTGCTGCTGGCAGCGTAGACAAATCGCTTCACCTTTGCTTGGACGCTACAGTGCAACATGTTCAATGTGCCTGTAGCGCAGGCTGCATGCGAATCCAATGGACGCTCGAGTGAGAGTGGAACCGATGCGAGGGCCGCCTGATGAAAAACGCGTTCTACTCCCGAGAGAGCTTCGCGCACTGCGATTGGATCGAGGATATCTCCTTCAATAAACTCTACGCGATCGGAAACTTCTTCTAGATTATCACGAGTGCTAGTGCATAGATTGTCTAAGACACGAACCGAATGGCCTGCATCTAGCAGTCCTCGTACGATGTGCGAACCGATAAAGCCAGCACCACCAGTTACCAAGCATCGAACCATGATTCTTTTAACCAACTTTCTGAAGTTGCGGAAGTGATTGCACTTCCATATTCCAGTACCCTAACCAAGGGATGTTGTGATTGTGCAATTGTTCGATCCGCTTTGCTCCAGCCGATCGGCCGGCTGCAAGCACAAGGATTACCCCATCGCAGTACCGTCCAAACTGTGAAGCAACTTCGAAATCGTAGATACCTAAGTCTACCAAGCTCAGGCGGTGCTGTTTCCACACACCGACACTTTTCATTTGATCGTAGCGATCCTTGCGTGAATGTTTCGGCGCTTCCTTTGTTATCTTCACGGCATCGAATCGAACTGGCTCTATTTGCCATTCTACTTCGATCGAACGACTCAATTGTGATTGAAACGCTGCCCAGATCGGATGGTTCACCGCGTCTGGGCAGTTTGCCGGAAAGGAATCGAATATGCCATGCAGTCCTAACACGAACTGCGGTTGTTTTCGAATATGCCCCCGAATCGTTGCAAGCATGCCTAGCTGTTCCGTAGATTGCTAAAGAGTTTCGCGTACGGATGAAGGATAGGACGATGGGGAGCTTTGGTCGCGCCGTCCACGGTGTTGCGAATAGTCTCCAGGTCCTCTTCGACGACGAGCATATCGCGATCATCGCCCACATTGGAGGTTGGGGCAGGTCGACGGTTCTTCCGTTCGCTTGGCTCCCATTGGTCGTTCATTTCCGCAAATGAGAGAACATCTCGTTCTCCGAAACGATCCAACAATACTGACGATGGCTGGCTCGGCATATCCACGATCCTCTGCATCGGATCAAATGTCATCGCATTCATGTTCAGATCGGAGACTAGCTCTCGCATCTCTTCTTCAACTTGGCGTTCGAGATTTGCAGCCTGCGATGGAGTGATATTCGAAATGGGTTCGAAGCTCGACTCGCCAAGGTCAGAAACCGAGGTTTCACGATCAAAAGAACGCGTCTCATGGATCCTATTTGTGGTTGGAACCAAAAAGTCTTGAGCCTCTTCGATGTTGAAGCGATTAGCGGATTCGTTATCGAGGGATTGCAAGTCATGATTGAGATTACCGAACGCGATGCCCGAGTAGGATTTGTAACCGTTGGATGATTGGACGGGGAGATTGAACTCTTCATCAAAATCATTTCCGAATACGCTTGACGCGTCTATTTTTGCGGAGTGACTTTTGTTTAGAGCGATCGGCGTCGTAGTCTCAGTGCGACCGATCGGAGCCAACTGGTACTCGTCCAATTCTTTCTCACACGCAATGGGACCTTGGCATGCGGAATACGGCTGAAGTTCAGTTTTGGCTAGTGAAGAAGCTGTCGTCGACTCGGTGTTGAACATGGAGTACGAAGCCTTTCCAGATGCAGTGGTTGTATTTTTTGTTGGAATGGCTTCGCTCAAGTCATCGAGGGTTCCGAATTCGACGATACTCTCTCGGCTCTCTTGCTTCGCGGTTGGAAACGATGTCGACTGGAACCATGCTGCAATGTTGGAAGTGGGTTCGGATTGGGGGATCGCATCGGCCGTAGATATCGGAGAATACTGACCCGAATCAGTCGACTGCGCAACGAACGCAGTTGATTTTGCAACCGTCTTGATTGAGTCTGGTTCGCTCCATGGATTCGGCAACTGCTGAAGCATTCCCCAAGCTTTTCCAACTAATGCGGCGGAGACGGGTCGTTGTCTTTCCTGGGTCGCTAGCAGCAGCGACTGATCTGCCAATCGATCGATAAGGCGTGGAATTCCATCCGATCCACGATAGATCGCATCCAACGCGTCGCGAGTGATAACGCTGGAGTGAGACACGCCTGATAGTTCAATTTTGTGTGCAACATATTGCGCAGTTTCTTCCATCGACAATGGTGTGAGGAAGCAACGTGTCGCTATACGCTGATTGAGAGACTCCATTTGTGGGTGGCACAAACTATCCTCTAGTCTTAGACTACCACAGAGGACCAGTCGGACACGTGGCAAACCGTTGCGCATGACATTGGTCAGGAGTCGAATCTCTTCCAATAGTTTGAGCGAAAGTGTTTGCGCCTCGTCAACTATTAATAAAAGCCCTTCGCTTTGTAAGTCTGGCGTAGGTTGTAGGCGATTCATTAGTGTCAGTCGCAGTTCGCCCTCGTTCAGATCTCGAAACGGCATTCGAAGTTCGAACAATAAACTCTGAAGGAGGGCACGCCTTGTCACCAGATGCGAACTAGCGAGCATCACAACTTCAAAGTTGCGTCGAAAATGCTCGGCAATTCTTAAACAGCAGACTGTTTTCCCCAGCCCAGTACCACCAAAAATTGCGACGGGGCCTTCCGCTCTTGCAATGGCGCGATTGGCGGTGTGAATCGTTTGCTCCATACCGGGAGCAGGGTAATAACGGTCGAGAGTGGGTGCTGGTAAAAAAGGACGATTAACAAACCCGAAAAATGACTCGTACATCCGTATGCTTCCCTGCAAGGAACCGATAACAGTAAACCGTTCTTTGGAATCGGAAAATCTCCCAGCTCTGCATGAGAACGATCGTTAAAATCGCTATATTTTGCCTAAGATTTCTGTCGCTCGTTCTCTCGAGTTGCTAGCATTACCTCCGAGCCCTGAATGCTGATATTGCTTACAAGGCGTGGTTTTGTTAGACACGAATGGGAGTTAGGCAGTCCTATTGCATCGACTCTTGTGCATGTTTGCTTTTTCATCGACTACTATGCAACTCCCATTCGCACCATTAAGACTCCGACCGCCACGACTGCAATTCGTATCAATACCGAAATACAGAGTGAAGTTGGCACGCGATCATGACTTATACGTTCATCACCACCTCGGTTTGGGAGACATGATCCACTGTAACGGATTAGTTCGGAGTTTGCTGGAGGAGCTACACGACAGGAATCGTCTATTTGTATTTTGCAAGGAGCGATATGCCACGATGGTCGAATGGATGTATCGCGACGAATCGAGACTAAAGGTTGTGCCCGTCGATGATCAGAAAAAAGAGCATTCAGAAGTTTGGCGAATCCTTCGGAATCGCAACAGCACCAATTTCTTAAGCGTTGGTCATCGATCGCTCAAGCGACTTGCAAAAGAATATCCAGACTTGTTCTTTGACCAATTGTTCTATCTCCAGTTGGATTTGCCTTACGAGTACCGATATACCAAATGCTATTGGCAACGAGATCTGGATGAGGAAGAACGGGTCTTTCGAAAACTGGCTCCGCAGGCTCCATTCGCTTTTGTACATGACGATGCATCGCGAGGGTTCGTTATTAATACCGAGTCCATCCATTTGCCCATTGTGCGAAATGACATGAGTGAAAGCATTTTTCATTTGGGGCTCTTGTTGGAAAGAGCAACGGAGATCCACTGCATGGAAAGTTCGATTCGATGCATGATGGAGTCGTTAGATCTGAGTAGAAGCAAACTTTATTACCATAACTTTCGTTGTACACGCCCACTTGGAACGGCGACACGTCAAAGGTGGATGGAAGTAGGCTATGAATTGGCTCAACCTACAGGGATGCCGGAATGAGCCGCGTGATCCCAGAGATTGCAAGCAAGAATCGCATTGTTTCGTTCTCTCTGTACGGAACCAACCCGCTTTATCTTGAAGGCGCGATGCGGAACGTTGAGCTATTGCCGACAGTTTACCCGAATTGGGTCGCAAGAGTTTATGTATCTCAAGAAGTTTCGCCCGAGTACTGCCATCGCCTCACCGATGCCGGTGCAGAAGTGGTGCAGAAATGTCGCATCGGTCTCGTTGATGGTACGTTCTGGAGGTTCTTACCAGCCGGCGAATCCGACGTGGAGTTCGTTGTTGTGAGAGATGTCGATTCGAGAGTAACCGCCAGAGAGTTTGCGGCGGTCACTGAATGGATGGAAAGTGGCAAAACCATGCACATCATGCGAGATCATCCTTCACATCATACGGCAATATTGGCCGGTATGTGGGGATGTCGCGGTGGTTGCATTCCCGATATGCAGATGCTCATTGACAGATGGGGGCTCTGGTCCAAAAAGGGCTTGGATCAAGCGTTCCTGCGGGATGTCATCTATCCAAGATTTCTTAACGATTGCATGGTGCACAGCGATTTCTGTGAATACGCCGGTGAGTCGGCTCGACCGTTTCCTACGAAGCGGGTCGGAGGTGAGTTTGTTGGATGTGTGTATGATCCAAATCGTAACACGCTAACAGCGGAACAGGATGCCGAAAATCGATCCCATTTCGAAGGCGCCACTCTTCGCAAGTTTCCACGTGCCAGAACAAAGCACAAGCTACCAATGGTGGTCAAGAACTGGTTCCGCTGTATGCGACGCGTTGCATAGGTCCACTCTTGATTGGCTCGGGATTATTGCGCCCGCTTGTGATTACGCCATTCTGACGAAAACGTTTGTACCCTAAATCTTGGTACATTGAAAATTTTGGCCACAAGTTGGCCAAAACGGCTTGAGGCTTCATCGTCACTTAAGGTTCTTTCTGCATAATGACTCCTGGACGGACCGAGTCGTTTCTTGGCATCCTGGCGAATCGTTGGATGGGTGCCCGCTTTCGGACACTGCGTCTTGGGTGGCACTCTGGAGAGATACAAAGATGAGCATCGTACGACGATGGAAGGTTGGATTTGTAGGGTTGCTTGCTTTGGGAGTTGGCGCGATTGTGTTCTCCGTTTTTCGAATGGGTAGACCTGGTGTAGGACGATTGCGTGGCGGCGTTTCCGTTCAACGCCCCGAGACAGAGTTGCCTCAAAGCGTTCGAGAATTGCCGGCTCACTTCGAACAAGGGATCCGAGTTATTTCGAGTAATGAAGCGAACACAAATGCGATTGAAGATAATCACCAAATCGTATGGAATCGATTTCGAGGACGCGATGGCCGAGGTATTAGCGAAGATCGTACGATCCCGGTTTCGTGGAGCGACTCAGAAAATCTACGTTGGAAACTGGATTTACCTGGGCCTGGCTCCTCCAGTCCGATACTTACGGAGAAATATGTTTTTTTAACAAGCTACACCGGCTACGGTGATGAAAATCAAACCGTTGGTAAGATGGATTCGTTGAAACGGCATTTGCATTGTGTAGATCGTACCGATGGTAAATTGCGTTGGACGAAAAGTGTCCATGCTGTACTGCCTGAGGATCCTTATCAAGGGATGGGGATTCCAGAACACGGCTACGCCACGAACACGCCCACGACGGATGGAGAGTACGTTTATGCGTTTTTTGGTAAATCGGGGCTGCATGCATATGACTTGGATGGAAACGAACAATGGCATGCTTCGGTTGGCACCGAATCGGGGAACCGTGGATGGGGGACAGCTTCGAGTTTGTTGCTATACAAAGACATGGTGATCGTTAATGCATCGGAGGAGAGCCAGTCCTTGATAGCATTCGAGCGAAAGACCGGGAAGAAGGTTTGGTCTGCACCTGCGTCGACATTGGAACTGGCCTATGGAACTCCCATGATTGTGCGAGTGGATGAGACTCGTGATGACATGGTCATCGCTGTGCCTGGTGAAGTCTGGGGGCTGAATCCTCTTACAGGGAAGCTCGTGTGGTATGCAGAAACGACATTGACGGGAAACCTATCTCCGAGCGTGATACAAGATGGAGATATGCTATACATTTTCGGAGGATATCGTTCGTCAGGAAGTCTTGCTCTGCGCACGGGCGGAACGGGAGACGTTACCAAATCGCATATTGCATGGACGAGTCGGAATTCATCCTATGTAGTAACTCCAGTTCTTCACGACGGGCATTTGTATTGGATAGATGACCAAGGAATGTACTTCTGCTCCAAGGCGAGTACTGGTGAACTGGTTCAGAAAAAGCGTGTACCCGGAATCGAGTCCAAGGGCCGTCCTGTCTACGCTTCGCCCATTCTGGTGGATGGAAAGATCTACGCGCAGACGCGAGGAAGCGGGCTTTTCGTCATTGCGGGGCAGCCTGAAATGAAGATCCTTCATCAGAACAAATTCGAATCAGATCAGACCATCTTCAACGCGACACCGGCTGTCTCCAACGGGCAGCTGTTTTTGCGATCTTATGCCAGTCTTTATTGCGTGGAATCGAAATCGAACCGCTAACGTAGGCGGCGACAGGTCTTTCGAACGCGGATTGCTTCATAGATTTTGTGTCAATCGATGCCTGCGTGGGTAAAGTTTTGGTGAATGTTGCTTTCGCTAGCATCGCGTTTTTGTCTCTTTTTTTGGACTTTGTCTAAAGATTGACCTGGAGGCGTTCTTCGGATGTCTCTTAGACTTCCTGCCGAGTTCCCGATTTGAGTCTTTCAAGCAAAGGTTCGGAACTGCAACACGAAAAGTAGCTGCAAGGAAGCAGTTGAAAGCACAACACTCCAAGGAGAAAACGCATGGATGCGGTCCTTTCCAAGTCTCGTCAATACATTGCTTTCTTCGCGTGTTTATGGCTCGTTGGAGGTGTGATTCCAACCGCGGTTGGACAGATCCAGAATCAGCCTCTTTTCAGCGTTGCCACACCGAATTTCAAGGTGATGGCAAGGGATCCAGAGTGGGCAAAGCATGTTGCAGAGGCAGCCGAGAAGAATCGGAAAGAACTAGCGATCCATTGGTTAGGGCAAGAGCTTCCACAATGGTCGAACCCTTGCCCTGTTATCGTCCAAGATGGCCCGACGAGACTCGCAAGTGGTGAGACGAACTACACGTTGATCAACGGTCAAGTCATCAATTTCAAGATGACTGTTGTTGGGACTCGCGAGCGAATCATCGACAGTGTTTTGCCACACGAAGTAACACATACCGTCATTGCAAGCCACTTTGCTCCACTGGGAAAACCGGTGCCTCGCTGGGCTGACGAAGGCATGTGCACCACGGTCGAGCATGACGCGGAGCGCAGTAAGCACGACAGCATGCTGGTTCGATTCCTCTCGGAAGGGAAGGGGATTCCGTTTGCAACGCTGTTTCTGTTGACCGACTATCCCGCCGATATGCTTCCGCTTTATGCCCAAGGATATAGCCTCACCAGTTTCTTGATTCATCAGGGGGGACCGCGAAACTTCATTCGTTTTCTAGAGCTTGGTATGCGTGAGGGGGATTGGGTTGCTGCAACGAATCAGGCCTACGAGTATCCCTCAGTGGGATCGCTGCAAACCGCATGGAACTTGTGGGTTGCAGATGGTGGCGGAGATGTGATCGCATATACGGCTCAATCACGCGGACTGCCTGGAAAAACAAGGCTCGCTTCCGCATCGGCACCTGCTGGGAATGCCTCGCAGAATCAATTACTGAATCCTGTACAAACTGCAGTTGCTTGGGTTCCTGTTCGCGGAGTTGGCAATGCGGTTCAGCCTGCTTCGAACACTCTTCTCACTGCCAACACAACAGCCTCGGTTGCCAATAACAACACGATGCACCAAAAATCAGGTAGCTACTACCTGGAGAAGCTACGACTAGAACAGCAAAAGTCCAACGCCCTGAACACCGATCAAATAGCGGTTCCTCATACGGTTGGGCATCCCCGACCGATGCAGACCGTTGGAGGCGGAACCGTCTTTCGTTAATCCGCGAAGACTGAGAGAGATGCGTAAAGCCATGGATATTGCCCATTTTACTTTTCGAAAAAATCTTTCGCCAAACCAGATTCTGGTATTGACCGATCTTTCGGTTGACGCCTATTCAATTGCCTGTAGCAAAAGTTGCGTTCAACGTTGCGCGAAATAATCAGAGGCCACGGATGGCTGTCGGTTGTATTGTGCAGTGGTGAAATGTCGATTCGAGACGAGCGTTTATTGGAAATCAGAAGCGATAAGGAGTGTCGCGTTGAAACACCTCAATCCATTACGGACATTACGGCTATTGACCGCGTTGTCGGCGGCATCCTCGCCCGTCTATGTTCCATTGTTTGTGGGTATAGCCACACCGATGGTCTCGACATCGACGGTCGTCGCACAGAGCCCACCCGGCGGTTCCCTGCCACCTCTTCCACCTGCGACTCAACCCTTAGCATCTTTGCCGAGTGCAGTTCCTGCTGTGCCCGGTGTAGAGGTGCTCGCAAAAGAGTTGCTCGGCAAAGCCCAGGCGGCTTTAACGGAAGGAAGAAAAGAGGTTGCGATCCAAACGCTGGCACAAGCCCAGTTGGTAGGATCTGCCACTGCAGAGTGGAATGCCGAAGTACAGAAAACTCGAAAGCAATTCGAAGCCGCAGGCGTTACGCCCGCGGTAATGGACAACGCATTCAAGATGGCACAACAAGCCATGCCGAATCAGTTGCGTTCCAATGGAACGATGCTCCCACCACTAGGTTTGCCGGTTGCTGTAAATAGTACTCCTGCTGCGAACAACGCTCTGCCAACGTTGCCACCGTTGCCTGGTACTGCTCCGAATTTGCAAACGTTGACTCCTAATCCGCTTCGCGAACAAGCTGTGAGCCTGACCGCTCAAGCAAAGTTCGCGATGGACCGTGGAGACCTTGCTGGTGCACGGCGTATAATCGATCAGGCGATCGCGTTGAAGGTACCTGACAAGGACTTTGGCTCTTCGCAAACACGGCCATGGGAAGTCGAACTGGCGATTTCCAGTAAAGAAAAATTGTCTGGCAATATCATGCAGGCCTCTGCAAATATGCCAGCTTCACAAAATGGGGTTCAAAATGCAGGCGTGGCTAACAATCCTCCGATGAATCCTGTTCAGAACAGTGTGTTCCAGCCGAAGAAAGACTCTACCAAAGTCGCACCTGCGAGCGGTGTGCTGACTTCGTTGGATGCTGAAGTGTCAGGACGAGACCTTTACCAACAAGGTGTCTCTGAGCTGACGGCGGGCAACAAGAAGGAAGCGATGGAGAAATTCCGAGCTGCGTATGCCAAGCGGTCCGATCTGGATCAGGCGACAGTGAGTCAGCTTAAAGATAAATTGACTCAACTAGAACAGCGAACCTCAGGTGAACCGGAAAGTATCTCCGCACTAAGCGCCGAGGGAAGAGAATCGCAGATTAAGCGACAAAGGCTCTTCTCCGAAGTGTCTGGAGAAATCGCTGATGCTGAGAGAATGGCCATGGCGAACAAGCCATTGGAGGCTCTCGATAAACTTCGTACGCTCCGCAATCGCATCACACAGGCCGATGTCGATAGCAACTATCGTAAGAGTATGTTTACGATGGTTGACAAAGTGAGCGGCAATATCGAAGCATGGGTTGAACAAAATAAAGTAGCCATTCAGCTTGATCAGCGAAACAAGCAGATCGAAGATCGAATGGATATCGAGGCACAGAGCCGAGCAAAGTCCGATCTTCAAGTTCAAACGTTAGTCGATCAGTACAATGATCTTATCGATCAACGCCGTTTTGAAGAAGCTATCGAAGTTGCGAAACGAGTTTCCGAACTAAAGCCTGGCTCCGAAATTGCAGCAGTCATGATGACCAAAGCACGGGCTCAAGCGCGTATTGAAGAGTACGAATTGATACGCGGCATGAAGCAAGAGAACTTCATGCGCAACATGTTGAATGTAGAAATATCTTCAACCCCTTTTGATGACAACAGACCGTTCGCTTTCCCGCCAGCAAAAGACTGGACGGAACTCACGGAGCGTAGATCAAAGGACAAGACAGACTCCAAGATTCTTCCGTCGGAAAAGAGAATCCGTGAAGCGCTCGACGAGCCTTTCTCGGCATCATTCGACAAACGACCGCTTTCGGATGCGATGCGTACCATCGGAGAGATGTTTGGCGTTCCTGTAGATATTGACCAACGATCGATTGAAGAGGAGGGTGTGACGGTCGATACGCCTGTCACGCTCGATCTTCAAGGGAACTCGATTCGTCTGAAGAGCGCGTTGAATCAAATTCTTGAGAAGTTGAATTTAACATACGCTGTGAAGAACGAAACGTTGACGATTCAAAGCCGACGATTCACCCAGCGTGAGTTGCAGACGAAAACGTACAACGTAAAGGATCTGGTTATCCCGATTCCTAACTTTGTCAGCGACAACAATACCGGTATGGCTGGTGCGTTGCAGGCTGCATTCCAAGCTCAAACTAGCTTCGCATCCGCAACCGTGCGTCCCCAAGAGTCCGCGTTGACTGCGAGTCGAATGGCTAGTATCGATCCAAAGTCCTCGGTCATGGCGCAAATCGCTGCAATGCCGAATTTGACCGGTGTCTCGCCGAGCTTGGCAGCTGCGATGCCCGGTGCCGGACTAGCCGCATATGCGAATGCCAGTGAGGGACTCGGTGGTGGTGGCGCGATGGCAAACTATGGAGAGTTGATCAACCTGATCCAACAGACGATTACTCCTGATGGTTGGGATGCCCAAGGTGGAACGTCCACCATGCTTGAGTTCCGACAAAACTTGAGCTTGGTTGTCTCAGCTCCACAAGAAACGCACGAAGCGATTGCCGACCTTTTGAAGAGCCTTCGTTCGCTCGGTGATCTTCAAGTGACAATTGAAGTGAAGTTCATCCAGTTGCAAGATACATTCTTCGAGCAAATCGGCGTGGACTTTGATATGAAGTTTGATGACAAGGTTCGCCAGCTTCCCCGTGACGATCAAGGCCCGAGCGTTGCGGTCGGGTTGAGCTCAGGACTTGGATCCGGTGCTCCAACCTTTACGAGCGATCTCGATTTGACACTCTCCAATAATTTCACGGTCACACCACCATTCGGAGCTCCTGACATTGGTCAAGCAACTACGTTCGGCATGGCGATCTTGAGCGACATGGAACTGTTCTTCTTCTTGCAAGCCTCGCAGGGGAATAGCCGTCAGAACGTCTTGAATGCTCCGAAGGTAACAATGTATGACGGTCAAACTGCAAGTATCAACGATACCGCTCAGCGACCGTTCGTGACCTCGTTCCAGCCCGTTGTCGGTGACTTTGCTGTTGCACAACAACCGATCATTGTTGTTCTCAACGAAGGAACAATGTTGAATGTTCAGTCGGTGGTCTCGCAAGACAAACGATTCGTTCGAATGACTTTGAATCCTCAGTTCACTCGGATCGAATCCGCTGATCGACAATTTACCTTCCAAGGAAGACGGTCGACGCGAACGGGGACGGTGACCAGCATTCTGAATCCAAACGGCACACGGAATCGCGACGATGAAGAAGAAGTAACCGAGGGCACAACGGTGCAACAGCCAACTTTCGGAACCACGAATATCTCGACTACGGTCAACGTTCCAGACGGTGGTACCATCCTCTTGGGCGGTATCAAACGGCTTCAAGAGGGCCGAACCGAGCGAGGTACCCCGATCTTGAGCAAGATTCCTTACTTGAGTCGGCTCTTCAAGAACAATGCGATTGGCAGAACGACCAACACGCTGATGATGACGGTCACACCGAGAATCATCATTCCTGAAGAAGAAGAAGAGAACTTGGGCTTCAATCCAACTCGACCTTAAGTCGAGAAGCAAGAGTCAGCCTACTAAACCTCAGGTCAATCGCCTGAGGTTTTTTTATGGACTTGAAGAAATGCACGTTACAACACGATCCCGCATGCACTGGCGTCGGTTTTCTAGCCCCCATCAGAATTCCATGCTATTTCACATGACTTCTTCAGGTGAAAAACGTGGATAAGTGTAGAGCAATTGTTCTCAATTGTTTAGGAAACGAATGAACCGCGTGGGCAACCATTGAGGAAAATCGTTCTACCAAGGGGTCGTCAGGTTAGGCAATTACATAGGAGAGAGTAACTACTTGCTCCTAAAAATTACTTACTTTTCAGGTCCCAGTTGTTTTCGTTCTTTCCCTTTTTCGCCGTGAATCGAAGTTCTGTTTCCTCGTTAAACTTCGGAGGGAGCAATTCTATCATCACGTCTTGCTCGGGACTGTCTGGAGTGTCGTAGAGTTTCTTTTTCCCAACGACTTTCGGAACTCGAATTTCCACTTTCGATTCACCAATCGGAACCTCCGATGTGAATTTTCCGTCCTTGATCTCCGTCCCGGTGTTAGGTGTTAAGCCATCGATGGCAACAAAGGAGATGGATCCAGTTGTTGGTGGCTTTCCGTCAACAGTGACCGTACCGGTGATCGTGGCCATCTTGGATTCCGGCCCACAACCGACGATCAACAGGGGTATCCAAGAAACAAGAAGGAAGCGACGTAACATAAAAATTTTACTTTGGTGTTTAGTCTGGAGAAATGGGTTATCCTCTGTGCAATTCATTGCACCGAAGCCGTGAATGAATCAGGGACGCTCGGACCCTGATTGTTTTTCAAGCACTCATCATCGAGAGCTTCGTGGTTATTCTGGGTTCTCGAAAACTTCGCCACCGTTCATGCTACCCAACGCTTGCCATACGATGGTTGCTACGTTTTGACTCACGAAGCTGATGGAACCGTCACATCGCCCCGCATTGACACCGCCCGTATGACGGCTTCGGGCAGCATTTCGTTGCTGGGCACCTGCAGTTGCAGGCATGGCTGGATCGTTGGTAACCTGAAACCATCCGTTTGCGATGATGTCCGGTGACCGCGTATTGGGAGTCAACAACGTGTGGAAGCGAAAGACTCCGTCATCATTATGGATGTCTCCACGCCAATCGTTATCGCGGTCGCTCTTGGCAATTAAGTACTCCGAGACCAAAAGCGTATTGGAAGTTCCGTCGGATATCGAGCCAAATGTCACCTTTCCTGGTCGTGTACGATTTCCGTCTGTGTTGAAGAAAGGTGCTTGTCCTGCTGGTTGTGGATTTTGGCCGTACCAAGAGTTCCCCCAGTTGACAACATAATTGCCGCGCGTGCGTTGATGTTGGCTGGAAGTGTGGTTTTGATCGATCGTGCCGTTATCACTCGGGCAAAGGTAGGCCGGTACTCGACGGCCAGTCGAACCGTTCAATGTAAAGTAGATCGTATTGGGTGGAACATGGAATCTTTCCTGGTAATTACTGGCGTTGGCCAAATTGGTTTGCTCCATGTAGGGCCAGAGATACATCACCCACGTTTGCCGCCAAGTACGCGGAACAGCGGTCGCGGCTGAATTTCCAGTTCCCCCGATAGGAAACCGCTTATTCGCACTCTCGAAATTGTGGAAGGAGAGTGACCACTGCTTGATGTTGTTGGAACACTGCATGCGTCTTGCCGCCTCGCGTGCAGCCTGAACCGCCGGAAGCAACAATCCAACTAGTATTCCAATAATGGCGATCACCACCAAAAGCTCCACTAATGTGAAGCCCAATGATCTTCCTAAACGGGTAAATCGTTTCGACATGTCAAAACCCTCTAAAAAAACAACAATAAGCCAGCAGAGAAACTTCAGGCAACTTAATGTATCCGTAAAGAGGAATCAATCACCCTTAGTCGAAAGAAGTGGATTTTGTGAGCAGAAAATCAATTAATGGCGAGTTCTTTTGTTAAAGTGTTCCTTTTGGGTGATTTAACGCCACGCATAGTGCTGGCATAGGCGCTTTTTAAAGCATTCGCAAAAAGCCCTAGATGCGAGACCTAAATGGATAGTTCAGCGGTCGCTAAACCAAGTCCGAAGTGAATCAAGCCATCAGCGACGATCCCTTCGAAATTGCGACCAGTGAAGATCATTCCCGCGACGATCGCGATGGCCGAGACTAACATGAGTCCCATCAACGTTCGGCTCGATGTTCATTCGCCCAGCTAGTGAGCTGCTCGCGAAATATTTTGGAGTTGTGACGAATGTCTGTCGGAAGTTTCTTAGGATAGACGACCGTGTCGGCGATGTTTTTCGTCAACTCGTAGTTTTTCAGCTTATCAGCAATCTCTTTCTCAAGTTGCATTGGCGTCGAGCTTTTCTGCCAAGGCTCCAGAATGACCAACGGTTTCTGATTCGGCGAATGTCCCGTGCCGACTAATGAGGAACGATAGATGCATGGATGAGAGTTCACAATCGCTTCGACTTGTTCCGTATGGAGCGTTCCATGGGCGGTAGTCACGCGATGGGATTTGCGTCCGCAGAACCAGAATCGATCTTGCGAGTCGAGATATCCCACATCTCCCATCCGATGCCAAACGCGGTCATCGTCCGAGAGCTTGTGAATCGCATTCTGATCGAGTCGAGTGACATAACGTGTCGAAACAACGGGGCCAGACACGACAAGTTCGCCAATTTCGCCTATCGGCAACAATTCTGTTTCCTGCATCGTATGCATGGCA
The DNA here is from genome assembly GCA_021300155.1 of Pirellula sp. Classification (GTDB taxonomy): domain Bacteria; phylum Planctomycetota; class Planctomycetia; order Pirellulales; family Pirellulaceae; genus JBKCUI01. The sequence goes on along the minus strand of JAJTID010000044.1, from coordinate 26,654 downwards.
GCGTCCGTGATACGAATAACTCGCCATTCCATACTGGGGAACCGAGAGCCAACACACGTGCCAGCCCCATTGGCGGTCTTGGCCGCAGTTTCCCCCAAAACATCGCGTGATTCGATCGATGCGATCGGCAAAGCCTCGGTGGCACCATAGGGCGTGTACATCGTTCCGTCCGGATGGATGACGGATCGAATACACTGAAGAACTCTGGGTGGCACTGGAGCACCCGCAGAAAGCACTCGCTTTAGGGTGTGCATCGAACGGCCTGTCTGTTGGCAGTAGTTCCCCATGCGAGTCCACAACGCGGGTGAACCAAAGGATTGGCCGATTTGCCATTGTTCGATCGCATCCAGTAGTCGAGGGGGATCCACATCCGCTGGTCGAGTTGGATCCATGTCCGGAAGAATGGTCGTTGTTCCCATGACCGCATTGAATAATCCAAATAACGGGAAGCAACTCAAGTCGACTCCGCCAGACAAAATCCCATATCGAGAGGCGATCAAATCGATTTGCGAATGAAATGTCTTGTGCGTGTAGAGGACTCCCTTCGGAGGCCCAGTGCTACCAGTGGTGAAGATGATCGCGGACTCCGCTTCCCAATCGTGAATCGGATCGCGGTAATCTTTGGGAGAGGATTTCTCCAATTGGCTCAGTGTGATGCTCGGCAAGCCCGGAAGCCAACGCCCCGCGAGTACATTGAGCTTCGCATTCGGAAATCGAGATGACAACATACGGACAATCGCGTGCGCTATGGGAATCGCAATAAATCCATCGGGATTCGTTGCTTCCAAACATTGGAGGATGTTCTTTCGACCCATGCCTGGATCGATCAAGATCATCGTCGCACCCGTCTTGAGCATCGCAAAGACTAGCGTAATAAAGTCTTCACCAAATCGAACGAGAAGCCCAATGCGTTTGCCTGGGCCGATTCCCATCGACTGCAATCCCGCAGCGATCGCGGACGAGCGACTGTCCAGGTCCGACATCGAGATGGAAACGTAAGAACGATTCGTCTTTTGTCGATGCGAACCCGATGGAGACACAATCGCTAATTGATTTGGGTTCTTGAGCGATTGTTCACCCAAACGCTTGGCAACATTCATGGTTTGCAATGGAGTTGATCGCGGATGAACTCGATCAGTTCCTCTCGGAATACATCGCCTCGATTGAGAAAATCCCAGTCGTCGTTAAAGCAGGCCGCCAATACTTTCGATTCGGTGTAGATCCGATCCGGATTCTCGGTGTGCTTCGAGGGCATCCACTTGTTCTGAATCCCGTCGATCATCGCCATCACGGTTGCAGCATGTGCCAAGTAATGATTCGCCTCTACTGGAATGCCGCGTAGCTCGACGGTCATCGTGCGAGGTGATGAGGCGTCGTTGATTGCCCGTGTTATAGACGCCGAATTCTCTGGATTGTTGTCAGCCGCGAACGGGTACTCCACTGAATCCGTTGCAAGTTTCGGCAAGAGTGCTATTGCCGCGAGAACAGATGCATGTCGAACAATTCCCGCTTGCGCGTGGATCCCCGTGTCGCTGAGTCCACGATGAGCGGTCCCAGGAAACAATGGTTCCTCATTTCGCATCATGTTCCATTGGCTAGTCGCCCAATAACCGTTTGTCGTCCATTGGTTTGATGTCATCTGTTGAATGAGGTAGCGCATCATCATCACATCATCGCCCGATTCAATTAGACTCGTGGATCGCAAAACGATATCCGACACGCTATGATCCGTACTGTAGTGTCGATCCACGTTAATCCCGGCGTCAATCGCTTTATCCATGAGTTCGCAGCGCAAAACGAATTGATCGTCGGTTACATCAGAATGCACTACCCTAGGAGCTTCGTGCTTCATCCGTCCGAACCGAAGTGTATTTCGAACGTGAACATCGTCAGCAATTCCGGTCGCCTGGAGATAGCGAAGCGACTGCTGGGCAACAAACCGCGAGTCGAACGGACTTTCTTGAAGTTGATAATTGTCCTGAATCGTCGACACGAGCACGAGTGTCGGGTGTAGTGTGAGTGGATCCAAATAGTTCGCATGACTGTTTGGCATCAGTATGGCAAAAGAACTGGTCGATGACTTCGGATGAAGAACAATCTCTTGTCCAAAGCCTTCTTCGAAAGAACTATCATTCAGTCCCGTGACTGGCAAAGTGACTTGTCGCCAGTTTCCGTCCAGGTCGCAATACCGCAGGTCGAACGCGCGAATCCCTTTCTCGCGACAATACGCTAGCACTGCCTTTGGTTTCACGGAATTCCTCAGCTTCTAATTATGTGAAAGGCCAAACGATGTATTCACGTTTAGCCAACAGTCGCGGACGTTTTCAAAACCGCGAGACATCGAAGTTTCCAGGCCAACAGCAATTCCTGCAAGCGGAAACGAATCAAAATGCATGCGAACCTTGCTCTTTTGAAAATGAAGCACCGATCCTCATTAATCCGTAAGGTCGTGCCGATGGAAAAACTATTTGTAAGGGCAATGATAGCTGTAATGGCGAACAGCAATAAAAAATCCTACTAGCAGGACGAGAATCACTCCCGTCGTGAAAGTAAAAGGTAGGAGGTGAAGTCCCAGCGTTAGGGAAGAACCGCAATAGACCTACGTTTAGTCCAACGTTTGAGAAAACGCGATCAATCGATTGAATTATCGCAGCAATGGATGCGAAAAATGCACTTTGCGATATAGTTGATGGGCTAATAATGTGCGGTCCCCTAAGTTTTGGCACCGTTGAGTAAGGTGATTTATTAGGAGTTTTTATGCAAAAGCCGGCTACTGATGGCAGGTCGAACGGTCAATTGCTTGAGTTGCTTCGATCTACGTTGAGCGAGCTAGCAGTCCGTCTGGATATTTCCGTTGAGGCTGGGCGATTACAACAATCTCTGTCGGATTCTTTGAGCGACCTGCAGGAACAGACTGAGGATTCCATCACGCTGGTGATGATGCGGGCGGCGCAGGGGATAGGGATACGAGTGGCGCCGATCGAGCTGGGAGGTACCGACGCTTGGGAACTCGTGTTGGAGGGGTTTGCTGTCATTGCGATGAGGTCCCGCATGGATGGTGATCGAGCGGTCCTCTACTCCGACATTTCCTTCGGTAAAATAGATGCCACGACCATTCAGGCGAGCGGAAATACTTCCGAGTCATTAACGCGACTGCAACTCATCCGGCAGATGAAGCGAGAAAACGCGTTTTGCTTTGTCGCAGAACCCTCGTTGACATGCGCAACCGCAGCTTCATCCCATCAAGAGCACGTTTCACATTCAGACTCGAACCGTGTGGCTGGCAATCACGACCATAATCATGATCATGACGATCATGCGCACGAGCATTTATCACCGCTTAGGCGGATGATAGAGTTTCTAAAGGCGGACACACGAGATATTTGGTCCCTCGTGATATTCGGATTCGTGGTCGCTGTTCTCGAGTTATCGACGCCACTGGCTATCGAACAGATGGTGACGACCATCGGTTTCACCAGCTTGACCCAACCGCTCATTTGGCTGGCCATCTTGCTCTTTGGGTTACTGTCTCTTTCGGCTGTGATCAAGGGGTTACAGTTCTTCATTGTTGAAATTTTGCAAAGGCGCATGTTTGTTCGCATTGTTGGCGATTTATCGGAGCGATTGCCTCGATTGGAACGATCGTCGATGCGAGGCATCTATGGTCCTGAGATGGCTAATCGATTCTTCGATGTGATGACCATGCAGAAAGCGACAGCCACCCTTCTCGTCGAAGGTTTGTCGCTGATCATTCAAACGTTGACAGGATTGTTGCTGCTCGCCATTTACAGTCCGTTCCTATTAGCGTTCGACATTGTCTTGATTATGTGCATGACCTTATTTCTATTGATTTTGGGAAGGAATGCGGTTCGGACTGCAATTGAGGAATCCTTGGTCAAGTATCGTATCGCCCACTGGCTTCAAGATGTGATTGGCAATCCGTTGGCATTCCAAGTTCACGGTGGCAGAGAATTGGTAGTCGACCGGGCCAATCGATTGACCGTCGAGTATCTGGCCGCGAGGCGAAAGCACTTCTTGGTGTTGATGCGGCAAACTCTGTTTTCGTTACTGCTTTATTCCTTTTCGATCACCGCGATCTTGGCGCTCGGGCTATGGTTGGTGCTTTCCAACACATTGACCATTGGCCAATTGGTGGCGAGCGTTTCCGTTATCGCCATCGTCGTGGGTGCCTTTGCAAAAATCGGCAAATCGTTGGAGTCGTTTTATGACCTGATGGCTTCCACGGATAAAGTCGGGCACTTGATCGATCTACCAACCCTTCCACCTTCGCGAACGCTCGATGCTGGCACCGGGCCGGTCGAGGTTCGAATGGAGGATCTGGGAGTCCAATCGAGCGGTCATAAATTGATGAAGTTTGGCAACATCAAGATTGAAAGCGGATCCCGATTTGCAGTTTATGGCGACGGCGATTGCGGACGGCCTCAGTTGATGGAATGTTTGTGTGGACTGGACGCACCAGCCCATGGGCTCATTGAAATCGGAGGCGTCGATTCACGCGAGGTCAATCGATTCTCCGAAGGCTCTATGGTTGCGATCGCATCGCAGACCGAGATTTTCCACGGAACGTTACAGGAAAACATTTCTCTGAATCGTTTGACTGTTTCGTCATCGGATGTTCGCGAGGCTTTAATCACAGCAGGCCTTTGGGACGAAGTGCTAACGCTCCCGAACGGCTTGGAAACTTCACTTCAAAGCGATGGGTATCCGCTCGAGCCTTCACAAATGGCTCGATTGATGATCGCGAGGGCGATTGTGTCGACCCCTCGATTGCTGCTGATCGATGGAGTTCTCGACGCTTTGCCGGGACGGATGCGCAACGAGATTTGGGATCGATTACGTGATAAGAAACAACCCTGGACACTAATCGTGGCAACACACGATCCAACCATTATTGAACAGTGCGACGGAAACAAGGATTTGAGCTCATGCGAACACGCGTAGACCAGGAACCGAACCAAGCTCAGCAACACACCATCCGCTCAAAAAAGCGAATGATCCGCTATCGCCCTTCGGAGATGCTTGCGGAAAACTTTCCAGCAATGCATTTGGTCCGTTCGAGCTGGTTTGCACGCTCACTTGCAAACATCACGTTCTATTTGTTGTTGCTATTTGTTTTTGCAGGGATCTTTGTCCCATGGCAGCAAACATCGCGATGCGAAGGAATGGTAACAGCGCGAAACCCGAATGAGCGAAGACAGGTGTTTTTGAGTGCCGCGAAGGGAGTGATCAAATGGCAGAAAGATCAACTTCAGGAAGGATCGCTTGTCGAGCAGGGCGAGAAGCTGATGGAGATTGAGACGCTGGCCAAAGATCAACTGGAGTTAACGCGGCTTCAAGAAAAGACTGTCCGGGACAAAATTGCGTATTTGGAGTCTCAACTTTCGTTCGCACGAACTCAAGTAACAGATAGTATTGAATCCGGGGATAAACAGATCACATCTGCCCAATCCGAGATCGCGGGTGCATACGCCAAGTGGAAGTCAGCCGAAGCAAGTACCGATGCACAAGAGAACAAAGCGAAGCAAGCGCAAGTAAATGTTCAGACAATCCAGCCATTGAGAGGGATCACCGTTTCCGAACTTGAGTATATGCAAGCTAAAACTGAAGAGGAGATTGAGTCGAACAACTTGAAAAAGGCTCGTGAAGCGGAATCAGAGGCATTTCACGAGAAAGTTGCCAAGGAAGAATTGCTCGATAGCAAACGTCGGGAAATCGCTATCAAGATCAATCAGAGCGAGCAAAAGGTACAAGAGTTTCGAGGAAAGATTGCGGAAGCCTCCAAAGAGTTACAAGATGTGATCGTAAAGATAGGTGAACTCGAACGAACGCAAGTGCTAAGCCCTAACACCGGAAGTGTTCAATCAATCCTTGGCCAAGTAGGAAAGAACGTCGACATCGGCGAGCCATTATTCGAGATCATTCCCGAGACGGACTACCTGTGGGTCGAGTTAAGTGTCCGTGGTATGGATCAACCTCTTATCAAGGTCGGCGATAAAGTTCGTCTGCAATTCGATGGTTGGCCAGCCATTCAGTTTGTGGGATGGCCTAGCGCCGCTCGGGGTACATTCGGCGGCATTGTAATTGCTATCAATCCCGCCGACGACGGAAAGGGGAATTTCAAGGTATTTGTTGGACCAGATCCGTCAGATCCAATCCAAGAAAGGTGGCCTGATAGACGATACTTAAAACAAGGGGTTCGGGCTAATGCCTGGATCATAATGGATAGCGTCCCACTTGGTTTCGAAATATGGCGTCAACTCAACGGATTTCCCCCGGCTCGCGAAAATGCCGACGAAGAGATGTCGAAAGAGAAAGAAATCAAAAAGCCCAAGGTCAAGTAGTTTGCAAAACGCTTGTGATCCTGATCGGGGCATGTCTGTCGGGCACTACGAAAGCACAAGATCCAACGCTACCTAATGTTCAGCCGACAGATCGTCTGCAGCAAACGCAGCGAGACTCTGTTCGTGATCGTCTAAACCGGGAGCTTCGAAGAGCAGACAAGGATAAAGCCGAGACGCAACGGATTGAGGACCGTAAGGAGAGCAATCTTCGCGACACAGCAAGGAACCAACCTGAGGCTGAGAGTTTGAAACAACCGCCTCGTGCGGACGGGACCGTTTCGCCACCGGTTCTAGAGCCCAATCTCGGACCGAACGAGACTACCAATCCGAATGCTTTGCAGTTGAACGATGTGATCGCCTCAACCTTTCGGGCTTTTCCATTGATTGAAATCGCTCGGTTGGAAGCTGGAGTCGCAAGAGGAGAAATTCAATCTGCGTGGGGGGCTTACGATACCAAGATCGAGTACTACTCCTTAAACCAGCCACTAGGATTCTACGAAACCTACCGCAACGGATTGGGAGTGGCACGCCAAACATGGTTCGGTGGGTATGTCGGTGTCGGTTATCGAAACGGACGAGGGAATATTGAACCTTGGTACAAGGAACGCGAAACCAACGAAGCTGGTGAGTTCAAAGCCAATTACGTTCAACCCCTGTTGCAAGGACGTGCCATTGATCCACAACGGGTGGAATTGTTTCAAGCGAATCTCCGACAACAAGCCGTTGGCCCCGAAGTACAGTTTCAGCTTCTCGTCGCGACCCGAGATGCTGCTCTGGCTTACTGGTTGTGGGTAGAGCAAGGGAAAGTTCTCCAAGCGCAGGAACGATTGCTTCAGATCGCAGTTGAACGTGGCGAGCAGTTTGAGCTCGAATTGCGAAACAACACGGGAACGAGGCTCAAGGTATCGCTCAACAAACAAGAGATCTATTCCCGTCAAATGAAGGTGAATGATACTCGTATGAAGTTTCTGGATGCAGGAATCAAGCTTTCGCTCTTCCTGCGGGATGAATCAGGCAAGCCGATGCTCGCATCACCCGATTGGTTGCCATCTGATTTTCCTGAAGCGTTGGAGATTGCTTTCCAAAGTCTCGAGCAAGATCTCTCGAGCGCTTTGACCACGAGACCGGAAATACAATTGATTGATTTGATGTCCCGCGAGATTCGATGGGATCTTCAGTTGGCGAGGAACCAAACACTGCCAAACGTAGACTTTACCGTTCAAGCGGCACAGGACGTCGGTCAGAGGATTTCAGCCAGAAACGACAAAGGGGAACTCGAAATCGAAGCGGGCATCGTTGGCGACGTACCAATACAACGAAACAAAGCGTTCGGTAAGATTCAAAGCACCACGGCAAAGTTAACGCAGTTAGAACAAAAGCTTGAGTTCCAACGGAACAAGATTGCCAATGAAATCCAGATGTCCCGGAACCACGTTGCGTACTCTTATCAAAATGTTGTTGCTGCCAGAGGGCTACTAGAAGAAGCGACCAAAGTCCAAGGCTATTTCCAACTCGCACTGACAGCGGGGGATTTTGACTTGGTGTTATTGCTTCAACAGGAGGTCAAAGTCACAGAAGCAGAAGCAAAACTCTACGAGGCCGAGAGGGAATACTTTGCTGCTATCGCTGCGCTCCAAGCCAGCTTAGGACTCGATCCTCTCGACCAATCGGTTTTGCTTTCCGTTCCGTAGTCTTCAGTTCTTTTGACTCGAGGTATTCCGAGTAGAACGATAGGGGCACCGCTCTACATAGCGAAGTGCCAATGCTGATGGGGCCGGGGCAAACGCGTATCGTGATTATTGCTTTTTCTTTTTCTTGCCTTCCTTTTCCTTCAGATTGTCTTTCATTTGGGGAGACAGTTTCTCGATTTGCTCGGGCTTGAGTAGCTTGCCGATCTCAAGACGCACTTTGGCTAGCTGGGCTTCGGTTTCCTGCATCACCTTCTTTTGTTCATCGCTCAATGCCATCGCCTTGTCGACGGCCTCTTGAACTTCCTTTTGCTTCTTGCCGGCCTCGCGCGCTTCTTTCGTGGCTTCTGCGCGTTTTTTCATCATCTCAGCAGTGATGCCGCCTTCGGTCCTGGTCTTGGTCACTTCCTTCGCGACCTTGGTCCAAAGCTCTTTGATCTTGGTGGACTGCTCTTCGGTCAATTCCGCCTTTTCCAATTGCTTCATGAATTGGTCGATCATCTGTTGTTCTGGATTCGTATTTCCTTTCTTGCCCTTTCCTTTCTCTTGGGCTTGAACAGTCCACGGGCTGAAAGTCAACAACGATACTGCCAATAGTGCCAACAACATTTTCTTCATCTTGTCACCTTTTCTCCAGGTTGATCTGATAGTAACCTACGCAAACAATTGTGGGACAACTTCGCCGTCGCGTACCAATGTGATTGGACGCCCGGTTTCGGTTTGGAATTCTTGTTTATGATCGATACCCAAGTTGTGGTAGAAGGATGCTGCGACATCGTCAGGTTTGATAGCTTCGTTGGCGGGGCCAGCGGCTGTTTCATCGGACGCACCGATCACTTGTCCGCCACGCACTTTACCACCGGCCATGAGCATAAACATGCAGCGTGGATAATGATCGCGGCCGCCGAGGGTTGCACGTGTGTTGACTTTCGGAGTGCGTCCAAACTCGCCTGTTACCATAACGGCCGTAGAACTTAGCAACCCCTTTTGCTGCAAGCCGACTAACAATGACGAAAGGCCGTTGTCCAGCTTCGGTAGCTGCTTGTTGCTCAGGATATTGAAGATGTCAGTATGATTGTCCCAACCACCAATCGACAGCGAAACGAATCGTACTCCTGACTCAATGAGTCGAATGGCCAGCAAACAACTTTGCTCAAAGGCATCAGCACCGAACTGTGCCGCGAAGGTCGGTGATTCCTTGGAGATATCAAAAGCGGACCTGGCGCGTTCACTTGTCAACATGGAAAACGCTTTGTCGCTAAAGCGATTGAGACCGGTTAAGAGTTGATCCTTTCCTTCGAGCGACGCAAACGTAGTATCGATATCGCGCAATAGGCTTTGACGACGATCCAACTGTTCTACCGTAATGCCTGCGCCCAACGAGATACCTCGCACATTGAACGGCTTTCCCTGTTGTGGTGTTTGCGACGTGTTCATCGGCGCATACTGAATACCGAGAAAGCCCGAGCGTTGCCCGCCGTTGGGGATAGCAACGAATGGAGGAATATCGTTATCGACTGGGCGTTCTTTGGAGACCACTGCTCCGTACCCCGGATACTCTAGCGAAGCCAAAGGGCGGCTGCCGGTATTGACGTACTCGCTTCCCAATCGGTGAGCGGCCAATGTATGCGACACGCCACGCAGAATGGCATATTTGTCAAAGTTCTTCGCCAATTTGGGCAAGTGTTCAGAAATCCGAACCCCTGGAACGCAGGTTTCGATCGTTTTGAAATCGCCTCGAATTCCTTCCGGTGCATCGGGTTTGGGGTCGAACGTATCGAGGTGCGATGGCCCACCGTTAAGATCAATGAAGATCCCAGAAGTTGCGTGTCCTTCTTTCACATGCCCAGCTTCGGCAAGCTGCAAATAGTTGGCGAGTCCAAAGCCTCCTGTGGCAAGACCACCGATTCGAATAAAGTCTCGTCGCTTAACACCATCGCAGTATTTGTGGAGTGACATTTGATTTTCCTTTATTTGTATGGTGGGTTAGTGATTCAAAATGAATTCTTTGGAGTTGATTAGTGCCCAAAGTAGATCGCTCAAGCCTCGGGTGGGTGACTCCGCTTGCGAAATCGAAGCGTAAGAACGCTTTACTTCTGAAGCGGACGGCTTGCGTGACAGGGTGCGAAGATAGGCTTCTTCAATCAAGCCATTCATCTTTAGCCGGTCTGCGTTCACTACGAGTCCGGCTGCTTCTTTATCTGAGTTGGCCTTATCCGCAAATTCCGCTTGCTCGGCCTTCTTCGCAAGCAATTCCATTTGAGCTGCAAGCTTCTTCTCTCGATTAGCCAAGAGCGACTTTAGCTCTTTGACTTTTTTCTCTTCCTTTTCATCCTTTGCGAGGCGTTCGATACGCGTCTTCAAGGAACGGATTTCGCGATCGAGGTCGTCCGCAATCTTCTGGTCCTTGTCCGACGCGCCACTCATCATCATTTCGTCGCGGCTAGCTTTCTCTTTCGGATTACGATCCGACGGTAGCAACGGCCAATCGTTCTCTTTTGCGATCTGAGCCAGCCAACTATCTTTCGAATCGCTCATGGCTCGGAGAACGTCAGAATCGTTTCGAATGAAAACCGTCTGAAGTAGACTTGGCTCACTCGTGCGGTCGCAATCGCAGTTGCTTTCGCGAATCGAACGTCCGAAAACACTCAACGCATACTGATCGCCATTGCCACGATTTCTTGCACTGCCCCCTGCCATGGTCATAGCACGGCTTACTTCGAGGTTGCACATGGACGCGGCCGTCTTATCGCTGGAAACCGCAATCTTGATAGCGTCGTACGCGGTCTCGGCTGGTAGTCGACGTAACAACGCATGCGAGAAGTTCCGACGGTCCAATTCATTCGATTCGTTCGTCCGCCATGTACGCTGATACGTGTCTGTATTGACGATCGTTCGATGCAACCATTTGAGGTCGAATCCACTTTCGATAAACGACTCGGCCAACCAGTTGAGGAGTTGTTCGTTGCTCGGTGCGTTGGCTAGATTCAAATCATCAGGAGGGTTCACAATCCCTGCTTGGAAGTAATGGGCCCATACTCGGTTGACGATCGCTTTCGCGAAATACGGATTGTTCTTGCTTCGGAGCCATTCCATCAGTGGAATTCGAGGATCTTCGACACGAGAGAGATCGACAAAATCGCCACCCAGCAATCTCGCTGTGGGGGCTGCTTTGGGAGATGGTTCTTTCTTTTTGTTTCCCTTCCCTTCCCCTTTTACGTTGATTGGTTTTGCGACTTTCGAGGTTACATACACTTCGGGGAAGGGGAGCGTTTTGTCATAAGTTCCCTTGAATTTGTCTTGAATCGACTTCGCAAGCTGATTCCCTTTGGTTGACTTTGGAATCCCCAGTTCATCGAGAATCGCGTCGAAATCACTCTTCGAGTCTGACGCCAGTTTTTGTCTCGCCTCGATCCCATCAAACAATCGCTCGAATTGATCGAAATCTTTCTTGGACCATTGATCGAACGGATGCTTGTGGCACTGAGCGCATTGGATGCGAACGCCGCAGAATGCATATGCGAATGCAACCGCGCGATCTTCGGCTTTCTGCTGATTGTTGCGAGCCCAGTAGTACATCATATCGGACCGCTTCGCAAAGCTCTTGCCCGACTTGTCATTAGCGATCTCGGTCATCGCTTCGCAATACTCGCGATAGCTTTCGTTTGGTTCACGCGAAACCGCAGTGACGATGCCTTCTACGATCTGATCGTAAGGGACATTCTTGCTAACTCGATCGTAGATCCACTGATACCAGTGTTGCGATTGATTGCCCCGGACATACGAGAAATTGTTGAGCTGATCTTCGTTGTTTCCTGTGATATCGCACAAAAACGTGGTCCAAAGGGCTGCATATCCAGGTGATGCGAGCAATTGCTCTACAGCCTTGGCTCGTTTGTTGGGTGATGTGTCGTATAGGAAGTCTCGAACTTGACTGGAGGTCGGTAGCGTTCCGGATATGTCGAGGGACACTCGGCGGAAGAACTCTTCGTCCGATGCAATCTCCGAAGGCTGAATTCCTAGTTTGTCCAACTTGGTGAGAACGAATCGATCCACGGGGTTGGTGGCACCGGCGATCTGTTTCTTCAAGATACCGGACGGGCCCGAAGGGCGAATGACGCTGACGGGCACAACGGCATTGTCGTACGACACGACAACGTGAGTGTCGCCGCGTTCCCCGCCGGTGATCACTCCGTGTATGTCGACTTGTGCAATCGCGGCGTCGTTGCTGACAAATCGACAGAGAGTTGTGACATCTTCTCGGCTCCCATCGTTCCAAACCGCAATCGCTTGAATAGCTTTGCTTTTTCCGGGGGCATCAAAAGACACTTCGAGAGGAGTGACTTCGAGTTGTTCGAGCTTCAGTTCAGTGGTTTGCGATTTCTTTTTCTTGGGTGCTCCAGCTTCGATCCAGGTACGAAGCACTTGATATTCCCAACCACCCTTTTCGTATCGTTTTCCCCCATCATGTGCGTCTGCATCGATGGGCTTGGTCAAGATCAGACTTTCCAACGGAGTCTTTGCGTTGACTCGATCATTATCCAAAAGGGCTTTGTGATCGACATCAAAATCGTATCCGAATAGGGACAGCATAAAACCACCTTGGCCCTGAAAGGAACCGTGGCATGCGCGGCCATTGCAACCGAGCCGGCCCAACAACGGGGATATGTGTTTCTGGAAGTCAGGAACTTCATCGGTCGAGATCGTACCGTCCGACGATGGTTTGAATCGCTCGCTCAACGATGGCATCGTTGTTGATGTTGTCTCAGCAAAAAGGCCCGCGGGACCACAAAGAATTGCGAAAACAGCCAAATAGCGGAAGAATACTCTTGCCATAGAAATGGGTCCGTTACGATGGTTCGAATAGTTCATTTGTCGTTCCTTTTGCTTTTCGGTTTCTTGGCATCAACCTTCTTGATCAACGCGGACAACTGCTGGTCCAACCGTTCCGATTCATTTTTTTGTAGGCGTTCTAGAGATTCGTGAATTTGCTTTTCTCGAGTCTTCAAATTGTCTTGCTCGATGCGAAGTCGATTCACTTGATTCTCATGGCGCTTTTTAACAAGCTCACGCAAAGCTTTCTCATCGAGCGTTTGTTCCTTGGCAACTGCTCGCGCCATCATCATATCGATCTTCGATTGCAGCTTCCAACCCTCAAGATCAACTTCATAAAGAGGTTTGTCTCGCGATTGAAGCTGTTCTAATCGCTTGCGAACTTTGGTGATCTCATTGATGGCGGTGTCGTATTCTTTAGGCTTCATTGCCTTGAGCACTTGAAGCAAACTCGCCAGTGCAGCATCGTGGGCCTCAACAAACTTCAATGCCAGCGATTCTCTTTCCTCCAACACGGGAGCAGAATCAGACGACTCCTTGGACTGGGCCGAAGTAACCTTGCCATTTGGCGTGGAAACTTTGGATTCATCGTCCGCTTTGGATTTATCGTCCGCTATGGAGGTCAAACAAGTCGTGCTGAGCAGGAAAACAGCAAAGGCTCTTGAAGCCCAAGGAACCAAGCGAGCTGGCATTTTCACTGGACCATCTCCGCGTTCATTGAGTCACTTGCAATTGCTGCTAAAAGAATCCAGTCCGGGAGATCGTTGTCGAGACTCTTGGTCTCCAAACCAAGCGAACTGTCGTCCAAATCGAAGTGACTCGTCAGGGAAGTCTCGTTCTTCGTATCGGAGCTTGGTTGTTCCATCTTCGTTGACTGAAGGTCGGTCCACGCCGTAGCAACTTCGACCATTGGTTCCAACGAGCTATCTTTCGATGTGTAATCCAGATTCAGCAGGAACAAACTGATTAATGCTGAAATGGTTGCCAACGCCATCCATGCAGGATCGAAGGAGAACTTCGGCATCGCGACCGAAGCAGTTGGTGTTGCCAAAGTCGGCTTCGTCAACGACTGGCGTTCAACATTTACTTCATTTTGGTTCTTGATAGCAAAGACCAACGAAACCGCATGCGAGACAGCTTCTGCCAAAAGCGGCTCGTCGATCATCCGAGCTTCAAAAGTCTCGCAGTCGATTGCAGGGTCTCGCAATACATAAAGCATCGCTTCAAGATCGCGTTGGTCGGAGTTATTGTCTGGGATAGGTTGGTTCATGTTCATTTATTCACTGGCGTTTTTCAGGCGTTCGAGAGCCAATCGCATTCGAGACAATGCAGTACCGAGCGGGATCTGCAACTCTTCTGCAATCTGACCAAAGGTCTTATCTTCTACGATCCTCATGTTGACGATCGTTCTTTGTTCGGCAGGGAGGCTGGCGATTCTTGCTCGAAGCTCCTCCAGCTCTTCAGAACTACTCAGTCGTGTTAACGGGCTAACTTCGTAACGTGGCTCCGACTCGCGGACCGATGCAATCGCCTTGGATTGATGGCGGTTTTCTGCCGACTTGATTCTCAAAGCTTCTCGATGCACGGTGGTGAACATCCAAGCTTTTCGGGCTTTCGGCTCGACATCTGCGCCAAAGCGAGAGAGCGAGATGAATGCAATTTGAACCGCGTCGGCAGCCAACGACCAATCTCGAAGGATCGCCCAAGCGTAACGCTCTAGCAAAACCCTCCATGCTCGATGACAATCTGCCACGATGTTAGGGTCCAGCGGTCGTTCTGGCGTCATTGCCAAACTCCCTGCTCCGTCCGATTTGTAGGCGAGAATCTCAAAATACCTTGTAATCGATAAGAGGTCGGCTGGTCTTCACGGAGATGAAGGAGGAGAGATCTCAACGGTTTATTCACCCGGCCTGCAAAAAAAGAGAATTTTTGTAACCTCGCTGATTTCTACGCAATTTTGGTATCATCGGGCTCTCGACCGCACACAACATTTCGTAATGCTCAACGTTGCCCGCAGTACCTTCAACGGAACTTTATCTGCCCTCCCGGGCAACTTGCAAAATGTCCCCATGAACCACCCAAGAAATAGCATCCACTCCTTTTCTAGCATAAGGGGTTCGACGGGCAAGCTGGAAACCCAATCTTGGTCCGTAAGCGGAGAGGCAAAGTGCGTGATAGGCATCGTGCATGGGCTCGGCGAGCATTGCGGGAGATACCACCCGGTCGCCGAGCAGCTAGTACGCGAAGGATTCCATGTGGTTGGATACGATCAACGGGGGCACGGAAAGACAGGGGGACAGCTCCCAACGTTCGAAAGCCTGCTTGAAGATCTTGCGTGTTTTACTTCACACCTGAAGGAATTGCATGAAGTCGTTTTCCTGTACGGCCAAAGTCTCGGCGGTGGATTGGTGGTCAACTTCGCTTTGCGGAATCCAACTTATCCGAGCCCAACCACTTTACGCGGTTTCATCGCATCCAGTCCATTACTGCGGCCAACCATCGTACCGCCAGCTTGGAAGTTGCTCGTTGCTAAAAAAATTGGCAGGTTCTGGCCATCGATCACGCTGGGATCAGGGATCGATCCCAATTCGTTAACTCATGTCGATGCGGAGATCGAAAAGTATCGAACCGACCCTCTGGTGCATCATCGTGTTTCAGCCGCGCTTGGAATCTCAATGCTGGATGCGGGGGAATGGGCATTACGACACGCGGCGAGCCTTTCCATACCGATGCTCCTGATGCACGGCAGCGCGGACCAAGTGACCTCATCGGAGTGTAGTCAAACATTCGCTAAAGAAGCGGGGAGGAACTGCCAACTGCGACTTTGGGATGGAATGTATCACGAGCTCCATTTTGAAACCGAACGCGAGGCAGTCTTGTCTTGTGCCGCTGACTGGATAAGCAACCAGTGTTCGCCAAGCCACGCCTCCTGACGTGAAACGCAATCGGAGCCTCGTTTTACTATAGCTTGAGACCATTTGTCCCGAGCAGTTGGATTTTGCTATGAGCAAGTAAACGTCCAGATAGGGTCGGACAACGGTCCCAGCCTACTGCGGCTTTGTCGGATGTGTCATGGCTTGCTGTACTACATCTACTCCGACCCAATCAGCCCAAAGAGACTGAAGCCATTTTGTTTTGGGCGTATTGGGATCTGCGCCGATTCTCACATTATCCAGTTGTGTTGCGTTCCATATGCAACCTGTCGTACCCAGCAGCAGTACTTCGGAGGCTCTGAATATGTCTTCTTTCTTTAGCTTGGCAGAATCAACCTCTGTGCCGTTCTTCTGCAAAAGCCGACACACACGTCGCAATGTCGTACCGTGGATGGCGTTGCGTGTCGTGGGAGTGATCCATTGTCCTTGCTTGGTGACAATCACAATATTCGCGATCGAAGTGTCGGCGATGAAGCCATCGGTCGTCTCTAACAACGCGACCCCTCCAGGTGAATTCGATTGCACGGCTCGGTCAGCGAGCCAGTAATGAAGTCTGCTGCGATGCTTAATGTAGTTCGGCATGAACTCCGTGGTTGGGACTTTTATCTCCGTGGATAAGAGAGATGTTCCGTTCTTATACCATCCCTTCAGTTTCTGAAACGGGATCGGCGCCAAATGAGCAATCGACTGCCATCCACCATCTTCGGTAGGGGAATAAACAATGACAACGGAAACATCTCCAAGCGATTTGATGAGATTGTTGTTCTCTTCAACGATCGCCGACGCCATGATTCGAAATGAATTGGCGATACTATCGGACGGCAAAAAGAATGTTTTCGCGCCCAGTATCAATCGTTGCGTATTGATCTCTAAATCAACAACTCTCGCCCCAAACGTACGGATCCGTTCCACGAGGATGGCGCCGTTTGCTGGACCTGGATCATAAACGTTCCAGCCCAGTTGCTCGGCGTCGCAAGCGACGGGCAATTTCAGTGTATTGTCGATCCGAAAAGCAACACTACCTGCAAGATGCGTCGCTGTTGGAAGGTTCATTCGGATCTTGGTTCCAAAGAAGATGGTCGATCATGACTCGGAAATACGGACATTCACCGAAGTAGCTTTTCTCGCTATGGGTCGTTCCGATCACACCTCCGCAATTGTATTGCTTCACCTTGATTTGGCCAGCTAAAGGAGACGTCGCTCGTGGGTCGCCAATACCGTCAAACCCAACGAGGCCGCCTGCGATTGGACGCGATAGGCGATCAATGAATTTATAGCGGCGCAAAACAGGGTCCCGCGAATTGTACATATTGACAAAGTCGTTGATGTTGGAAGTGGCTTTTCCATACCGACCGTTCGGCAATAGCCAGTTCTTGTCCACAGCAGGTGCGATCAATCCTAAATGGTATGGAACTCTTTGCACTGATTCTGTCTGCTGGTTTCCGAATCTCAGGCCAGGAATATTGCCGCCAGCATCTAAGTGAAGCGCAGCGGTCACACACCGCGCACCAAACGAGAAACCAAGTACACTGACTCGAGACTGAGATCGAAGCTGACGCAGGATCCAAGCAAGGTACAGGGAATGGTCTTCTGCAGTCTCATCGTTTTCGTAAATGTCGCGAAGTGGCTTTCTCTCGCGTTGACTCGGCCATGAAAACAACAGTAATCGATAGTTTTCATTTGATTGTGTCTTAAGATAGGAATCGAGAATTCTGGCTCGCTCTAGAGTATTATTACGTTCCATGAAGTTACCATGGACATAGATGATCGTGGGCTTGTCTTCGTAAGTTAACGCCTGGTCTAAGTCTGAGCGTTGCCACCGAGTAGCTTCCCAACGATGAACATCGAGCGGTGGGTTGTTTTCGTCAATCGAACAAAACTGTTCCGGAAGATGTCGAGTTGATAATTCGAAAATCTCGGAAGTGACCGAAGGGTTCGCTCTGCAAGCCGTGGCAGCGAATTCAGAACTGGCCGAAGCAGTTGTTAAGGAAAGGGAAGGCGATGCATCGTCAAGCGTGATCGAATCTTTGATCGCGATCGACGACCGGGCCTTCTCTGCGATCACTCCATGCTCCTCCCCTGCCAGTCCTGCGGGACTTTCTAAGGGAAAGAAAAACAGGGCAAACAACTTACAACATGCGATGGCCAAACCACGAATTCTAATGGTCGGAAGAATATTCGTTTGATAGGTACGCATTGTCATAGACACCAATCGAGGCGAACGAAACGACAGTCTATCCTCAGAAACTTCGAAATCGACGCTGCTGTAGATGGGGAACTGTACCACTCATTTCGATTACCGAGCGTTAGGAATTCTGTAATAAATTGGGAAAATTTACGGACTAGATTTGCCTATCCCTAACGGCGACGTAGAGTTGTTCGCTTTTTCGTGCACCAAATGGTCACTGATATTCAAGAGGGTAAAGGGAATGAGAAAATTCACATTGATTAGCGCTACATTCATGTTGGCGTTCGCAGGATGCACATGTGGCCAAGGTTGGCGTCCAAATATTTTGACGAAACTACATAACCGCATTCATGGTGTAGCGAACATGGGCGAACCATGTGATGCAGGCTGTGCGCCAGCTCCAGAGTATGCTCCCAGTGCTGGTTGTTCGACATGCGAGAACAATGTTTCTGCTTCATACGGATCGTACGACGGGCAGATTATTAACGAAGGAATAGTCATAGGGTCAAGCACTCCGTCGACATACGTGTCACCATCCGCAGCCGAAGCGATTCGCCCACAACCCAATCGGCCGTAGTCGGTGACTGTCGATAGTTCCGTGAAAAGGGTAAACTAATAGCTGTCGCCGAGTGTGTCGCGGCAGTAAATCAGTTTCCTTCAGGACGGCCCGAGTGGTGCTTTCACGGATAACGCATGGCTAGCGTAGCGAACATAGACTTCAAAGGTGCTCTTCAGAAGTTCGGATTGTCGGACTTCCGAAAGGGGCAGCGTGAAGTGATCGACCATCTAATGGCTGGCAATGACTGCTTGTGCGTCATGCCAACCGGCGGCGGGAAAAGTTTATGCTACCAGCTGCCAAGCGCCCTGCGAAGCGGACTGACCATTGTCGTGTCGCCGCTGATCGCGTTGATGAAGGATCAAGTCGATACTTTGGTTAAGAAAGGGATTTCAGCGACCCTCATCAATAGCTCTCTAAGCCAATCGGAGCAAAACCATCGTCTCGAGAGAGTCGCTGGTGGACACTATTCTCTCGTTTACGTCGCGCCGGAAAGACTGCGCAATCCGACCTTTCTAGAAGCTATCCGGACGACACCGGTTCAATTGTTGGCCATCGATGAGGCGCATTGCATCAGCGAATGGGGGCACGATTTCCGACCAGACTATCAAAGAGTCGGACGCTTTCGGGAGGCACTCGGTGGAGTGCAGACGATCGCTTTAACCGCGACCGCCACACCAAAGGTCAGGCAAGATATTGTCGATTCGCTCAAACTAAAAGTCGCCAAGCACTTTATCACTGGCTTTGCACGCGACAATCTTTTTTTCGGCGTTGTTCAATCGCATAGCGATCGGGAAAAAGATAAAAAGCTTTTAGAGTTTCTCGAACGCAGACCCGGTGGTGGAATCATTTATGCCGCCACGCGCAAACGTTGCGAAGCGCTCGTCGAAATGATTTCCAAAGAACTGCACATCAGTGTTGGCGCTTACCACGCTGGGCTGATGCCAGATCAACGGAAATTGATCCAAGACCAATTCATGCGAGGAGAACTGGATACGATCGTTGCAACCAATGCATTCGGCATGGGAATCGATAAGCGGGATCTGCGATTCGTTGTTCACTACAACATGCCTGGCACTTTGGAGGCTTATTACCAAGAAGCTGGTCGCGCGGGACGTGATGGATTGGCGTCTCAGTGCGTGTTGTTGTTCAGTGCCCAAGATCGATACATCCAAGAGTTTTTTATCGAGAATGCAAACCCATCCAAGGAAATTCTGGAATCGGTTTATAGTTTTCTCCACGACCGAACCGAAGACCCGATCGAATTGACTGCAGAAGAGATCAAGGAACTGAGCAATACTCCTGCAACCGCCGAAGCAGTGAACTCCGCGTTGCAGATCCTAGGGCGGACCGACGTACTCGAACGCTTGGAAGTGGCTGGCGGCCTTGCGATGGTTCGCATGGATAGCAAACTTCCAACGTTGCTCGATCTACTTCCCAAAGAAGCGACCGTCAAGCGCGCAGTGTTGCGGACCGTGGAGAAAGCGATCGGGGATCGAAGAGAAGAAGCGGTGTACGTGAATCCACGCTGGTTGATGCAACAATTGCAAATGGAAAGGGATGCAGTATCTAGGCATTTGCGCGAGCTCTGCAGTCTGCCTGGATTTGAATACGTTCCCCCATTTCGCGGACGAGCGATTCACTTTCGAAAAAGAGATGTGCCTTTCTCGGAGCTCAAGATCGATCATGATCATTTAGCGGTGAGAAAGAAGGCGGACTACGAGAAGCTCGATCAGATGGTTGCTTTTGCCAATAGCCGGGCATGTCGTCAGAAAGCGATCTTGCAATACTTCGGAGATAATTCTGCAGCGAATTGCAACATTTGCGATCGTTGTCAAGGAAAAGCAGGCTGGCCAACGATTCCGGAAGACAAACGGTTGGAAATCGAAGAGCGAAAGAAGCAAGAAGCAGCACTCCCGATAGCAGCAGAACCGTCGAAGCTGGAATCGACAAAATCGATCATTGCCCCAACTACAGCCGAGAGCCACATAGCAGTTACAAGTCCGAAGAAAGAGGAGAAAGCAAAATCCAAAAATGCGGCCCCCATTAAAGCAGTTACCGTCAACACTGCGACTCCGGTAGAGCAAGAGCAAGCGAGAGCGGTCATCCAACGCGCACTCGGGGCTATCGAGCGAACGCATGGATATTTGAGTAAAACGATCCTTTCGCAGTTCTTTTCAGGTCAAGAAAATCGAGCTATCCAAGGATTGCGTTTGCAGCGACTTCCTGAGTTTGCATTGCTACGACACTGGAAGAAATCCCATGTTTCGTCTTTCTTGGATCTTTTGCTAGACAAATCGTTGTTAATTCTTACGGAATTACGTGTTGGGAAAGTTACCGTGTCCGTCGGTCCGTTAGGGCTGGATTGCATGCACGGGATTACCACGATTCCGGAAGAGATTGTATCGCAGTATTGCCACAACGAACGCCAATATGTCTCTGAGAAACAACCGTCCCCAATTCAGAAAACGAATAGTGAAGGGATCTCAAAAGAGAAGCCAGCCAAGCCAACCGTAGAACGCATACAGCCAACCAGTCCTACCGTTATCAAACCAACTGTAGTCGAATCGAATAGGAACCGAGAGCTGCTTCCCTTAGCAGACTTGAAGCGGCCAGAAGTTGAATCGGAAACACATAAGTCAGGGGATGAAATTCGAAACGTTGAAGGTTTGCCAAAAATCGAAGTTGGAGATGCCAATAGGCAGCGCGATCCAGTGTCGGCAACTCCCTACGATTGGCTTTGGACGTTGCGATTAGCGCAGCACGGCTATCGCTTGGGTGAGATTGCATTGATTCGAGGCAAACAGCCGGATCAAGTGCTTTCGGATTTATGCGCCGCGATGGATGCAAATGAATCGGTGCCGATCGAGCAATTATTCGATCGGCGAACGCAAATAGCCATTAAGGAATTTCGAAGTAGCGGTTCTAGTACCGAAGAACCGCCGATGATATTCATGTCGTTTCCTATGCTATGGGATTTTGTAAAGCGTTGGGCGAGCCAACCTAAAGCTTGAGCTAAAGGATCGTATTCTATTTAGTCGCCTTCAGTCCCGATACCATAGACATCAGCCGTTCCAGTTCTTTTTCGTTTTCAGGAAGCGGCTTATCGTGAAAAGCAGGTAGAAGCGTTTCCCACACGACGTTAAGCTCGGCCTGCATGTTGGAAGTGTTAGCGGTGATGGCAATCACCGCATCCTGATCGGGCAATACGATACAGAATTGGCCGTCCTTGCCATCACCTCGGTAAGCACCGTGCCGACATCGCCAAAACTGAAATCCATACCCTTGGTCCCAATCTCGTTCGGGATCGCTACCGTTGGAAACGTGTTTCGCTGTCGCTTGTTCGACCCATTTCTCGGGAACGATTTGTTTTCCTTTCCACTTCCCTTTTTGCAAATAGAGTTGGCCAAATTTGGCGATATCTTCTGTGCAAAGGTAAAGACCGTAGCCGCCTAAACTATAGCCATCGGGGCTTTTGTCCCACGTTGGTTTTTCAATTCCAAGTGGGTCGAACAATCGTGTTTGAAGATAGTCAACTACGGATTGACCGGTGACTTGCTGAACGATGGCCGACTGCATAAACGTAGATGGAGTATTGTATTTGAAATGAGTGCCTGGCTTGTGCGGAACTGGATGCGCGAGAAAGGCCGAGACCCAATCGGTTTTGTCCTTTAGGGACACTTCGTCTTGATGCCCCGTCGACATGGTCAACAAATCGCGAATTCGCATCGCCTTGAGATTGTCCGATGGCTTCTCTGGCAATTTCCCATCGAAGTACTTGATGACCCTATCGTCAATACTTAACTTTCCTTCATTTGCGGCTAACCCAACGGCGGTCGAAGTAAAGCTCTTGCTAAGGGACCACAGGACGTGTGGCTTGGTTGGCGACTCTGGACTCCACCACGCTTCCGCGACGACATGTCCATGACGCAGTAGCATAAAACTATGCAACGATTCAATCTTGCTATTTGCCATCTCGATAAAGCTGCAAATAGCAGACGAGTACACCCCTTGTGATTCGGGAGTGCTTCGAGGAAGGGGATCCTTAGCAAAGGCGAGGGGAACTCCGATGAGCCAACCAACAATCGCAATCTGAAATGCCTTGAATCGTGTCATTATGTAGATCATTGAAGAGGATGAAAGGATGGAAACGCGAGGATTCTACACCAAACAAACGCTGGATGTGATTGTATCAACATTTACTCGTACTCTTGTGAATAGCGGATAAAAGTAGCTGCCATTAATAGCGCGCTGGCCTACGTTGGATACGGCCGAGCATGCCAAGCCGAATGCCTGAGCACGACGTAGCGGATCAAGCACAGTCGATGGGCTTCTCGCGCGGACGGCGAAAGCACAACAGAATAGACACAGCCGGCAGGATTGTTTGGGACATTGTTGAAAAATATTTCGTTCTCATTTCGTTCGAGGAATTCCGAATTCGTCAGAACGTGGAACCTTCGGTGACGCTAAAAACTGTGACGCCACACAGAAAAAGAGGTTGTTTCAGCTAGAACTACTTGGGACATACATTGATGAAATCTAGAAATCGAGTTGTTCGCAACCAGTGATTTGTAAATCCACAACATTTCCAGCAATGATGGATCATGTCGTGCTCGCGTGGTTTGGTTTGCATAGAAAGATTGGATATCACTTCTTCTTGCTTCTTGAGTGTTTAGCGATGTGTTAAATGAAATCGAAGGTAACGGAAGATCGCTCGAACACGTAAGGTGAGAATTGAATCTTGGCTAACTCGAATAGAGTTGATGTTGCTTGATATAGTCCTCCACAGATTCTGGTAGCTGGTAGCGAATACTTAACCCATCTCGGATTCGCTGGCGAAGATTTGATGAGCTAAGGTCGAGGCTCGGAGCAGTCACCTTTCTTTGTATCTGTTTCCATCGAGCCTCCGAGACGAATGGCCGCAAAGCCTCCCAAGGTGGTTCTCCTACTCCACCGCGTGCGATGGCGCCAATCGATACCAGGCTCAAAAGTTGTTCTGGTGATTTCCATTTGGCGATATCCATCAAGCTATCCGCTCCCATCAGCAGTATCAACTCCGCGTCAGGGAACTCCTGAGCCATCGACTGTACCGTGTCAATCGTATAGCTTACACCTGCTCGATCCAATTCTCGGGTATCCAAAATGAACTGCTCATTTCCTCTGATTGCCAGCCGCAGCATTTCGACTCGGTGCTTGCCATCCAACGGATTACCTGATTGCTTCAACGGCGAAATGTTCGCAGGTACAAAGCGGACTTCATCCAACTGTAGTGACTCTCGGCAACACTCAGCAAGGATTAGGTGAGCGATATGAATCGGGTCAAAGGAGCCGCCGTAGATGCCAATTTTCTTCTGGCTCATGCGACTCCCAGTCGTTTCTTGACTTCATCGAGCGTCAATGTGTTGAATACCATCGAAGGCCGAACACCCGCGCGGCGAGCTTGTCGAACACCGTATTTCATTAGATCTAAATTGGCAATCGAGTGCGCATCCGTGTTGATGACTATTTCAATGCCCAGCTGTACCGCTGTCATCGTATGAATGTCGTTCAGGTCCAATCGGTACGGATTCGCATTGAGTTCGAGGATCTTGTTTGACTCTTTTGCAGCTTGCATGACGGCAGCCATATCGACGTCGTACGCTTCTCTTCGGGAAATCAGCCTGCCTGTCGGATGTGAAATTGCGTGAACGTTTGGATTTTGGATAGCGTTAAGGATTCGATCGGTGATTTGTTCACGCGATTGCCGTTGCCCGTAGTGGACACTCGCAGTCACCCAATCCGCTTCCGCTAAGCAATCATCGGAGATATCGAGCGACCCGTTCTCGAGAATATCAACTTCTATTCCTTTCAGTACCCAGAACTGTCCGTTTGACTTTTGGTTGAAAGTGTCAATCTCCTTCCATTGTTCCCTCAATCTGGTTTCATCGAGACCGCGTGCCATGCTGACTCGCTTGGAATGGTCCGTGATAGCGATGTATTGGAGACCGCGCGCCCTCGCCGCTTGTGCCATTTCTTCGATAGAGCTCTCCCCGTCCGTGGCGGTCGTGTGCATATGAAGATCGCCTCGTATGTCTTCCATTTGGATCAGATGCGTAAACAATTCTTTTGCACCGGAAGAAAACTCGAGTCGGTCTTCGCGAAGTTCTGGCGGTACCCACGGCATACCGACCAACGCATAGATTTCCTCTTCGTTTGCACCCGCCACACGACACGATTCATCTTCGCTCTTGAAGACGCCATACTCATTGATCTTAAGTCCGATGGCTTTTGCCATCCCTCGAACGCGGACGTTATGCTCTTTGCTTCCGGTAAAGTATTGGAGGGCTGCTCCCCAGGAGGCATCCTCCACGACACGGAGATCCACTTGGAACGAGTCCGCGACTCGGATACTCATTTTGGTTTCTCCTCGCTGAATGATCTCTTGAATCTGAGTCAGCTTGGAGAAATGATCCATCACCGCTTCAGGAGTTTCGCTGGTCACCAAGAGATCGAGGTCCCCGACGGTCTCTTTGCCACGTCGATAGCTACCCGCAAACTCCAATCGTTTTACGGCACTGCACGATTTCATGTGTTCTCGAATGATCATTACGAGCGATTCGGCAGCGTCCATTAGCAAACGCTGCGCAGCTTTCTCTGCGATCTCCATGTTTTGAAGAATCGAAGCCTGCGTTTTCTCGCCGAAGCCCTTCAGTTGCGCAACCAACCCCGCTTCGCAGGCTGCACGTAGCGAGGGTAGATCTTTGATCGACAACTCTCGAAAGAGCTTCATGGCCTTCTTCGCACCGACACCTGGAATCCCCATAATGTTTCTCAACGTGGGTGGCACCGCGGCGCGTAGCTTTTCTAGTTGCGGTAGTGCGCCGGTCTCGACGAGCGTTTTGGATTTGTCGGCTAGTGTCGATCCAATCCCATCTACTTGCGTCAAGTCTTTTCCGTCAAGGATCCATTGGGCCACAGAGTCACCCAAATCGGCGATCGCTTTGGCTCCGTTGCGGTACGCGCGAATTCGAAAGGCATTTTCGCCCGATAGTTCTAGCAAATCTGCCATCTCTTCGAAGGTAGTTGCAATCTCTTGATTGGAAATCATATCGTTTTGAAGAGCAGAGTCGATGGAATTAGGTTATCTGCGTCACTCAGCGAGTTTCCGAAGGCAACCATTGAAACGCATCTAGCACGACATGGCCTTTGGTACCTTCGTTGCTTATTGTGATGCGACCAGGCTTGGTTCCGTCCCATCGAAAAGTTCCTAGCTCTTGCCATGGCTTTTGGTCTGGCTGCTTCGTTTGATCAACATCGATGACGGACGTGCCCTCCGCGTGTTCGATGTTGATCTTGACGGATTTTGTACGATTCGAACCTGCACTGTAAGCCATCAAAACCCGATACCTTCCGTTCAGCGATTCCTTTGTTTCGAAGATCGCAGAACTGCTCGGGAATTTTGCGTCATTGTCATGAAGGTACCCTGTGCCAACCCACGGCTTGGTACTGCGGCTTGTAGCCCAATGCCCGATCAAGGTTGCTTTCGCATTGTCAACGACAATTCCGCGTAGGCTCTTCACGGCGATGTCTTCTTCGAGCACTTCTTCGTACTCCAGCACCTGTCCATTCTTGAGAAGGATAGGGCGAACGTCAGCGTACGAAACCTTCTGGACATCGCATTGTTTTGCAATCGCGAGAGAGGCAATCGTGGATGCAGATTCTCCCAATACCATGAAAACCGGTTCCATTCGAATGGAGCCGAATGCGATATGTGAGCTCGATAAACATACCGGAACAAGCAGGTTCGTAGCCTCGGCGGCCTTGGGCAATACTGACCCCATCGAAATCGGGTAGGGACCACGCGTCGAAACTCCAATGTCTCCTTCGTTCTGTACGAAGCCTTCCGGAGTAATATAGCGTTGGACGTTGTGCGAATCGATCGTGTAAGATCCCATTCCAATGGAGTCGCGAATCGGGTTCATTTTCAAGATCTCGTTCTCGGTCATCACGAACGATCCGACCATACGGCGAGCTTCGCGAACATAGATTTGATGCGGCCAGTTTCCGTTGTCAAGAAACTCATCTTTTGCCAATCCCCACGTCGCAAAGACTTCG
>JAJTID010000011.1 GCA_021300155.1 Pirellula sp. | reverse complement strand
CCAACGATGCACCACTTTCCATTTTTGCCCCTCCGTGGACTCGATAAAATTGAAAGTTGCATTTTACAGATTCGTACGATCGGAAGAAACAATAGACGCTTCGCTAGCAATCTGCTGCGTCGGCAATTTGGAATCGCACCCTTTCTTCATTGAAAGTCCTTTCGCCAATCTTGGCTGATAGACTTTCATAACTCATGGATCGGTTGTTGGGTAGTATTCCGGTAGTTCCCCGAACGCTCACCCTTGATGGGAAGCACACAATCACATCCCTGAGTACTCGATTACAATTGAGGGCGATATGGTCGTATTTCGGAGCCGCGGTACTTCAGGTGCAGTACCTGCGAAATATGATGAACGAATTGGCGTCGGACGATTGAACGCGATGACTTATGAAGCAGCCAGAGAAGCTGCTCCCAGCTGTGGCAACTTAAGTGTTTTTCGATCGGATCGTCGCCAACGAGAACTTGGCTACTACAGTCTAACCAATTCGGCGCCAGTTCCTTTTCGGGCTTCTATTTTCAATGATGCAAGAATCCGCAGCGAGAGAAATTGTTTGCGCTAATCGACAATCCACCCATTTCCGTTACCTAAACATAACTCTCATTACACTGGACAAAAAAGCGAGGCACTTCAACCTCATACAATCCCTCCCAGGAAACTCATCATGCGATTAACTGCACAAGGAGGGCATGTCCTGAGCGCGCAAGGGGCCACCGACTGCGGACAAGTGGCGAACCCTGTGGTACTTTGAATCGCCGAGGTACTTTAAATTGTTGCTTCGAACCGAGGCTGGTTAACATTGCAGATTCTTCCCTAAAGGATCTCAGCTCAGACGCTTTTATCTGCGGTCGGTGGGAACAAACCGATGGGATTTTCTCAGTCCGCCAACTCGCACCGGTTTGGCACGCCGGGTTGGGTGACGGTTGGGTGACTGGAGCGAGTTCGAACGACAATGGGATGCAACCGAGGTGAAATCCAAGGGAATCAGCACTCATGGCAGAATTATTGCAAGAAGCAGCTCGACACCAAGGCTATCGAATATCAACGAAAACTGATTACTTCCTCAAGCTATCTAGCTAGCTAAACGCTCTGCTGCAATGAAATACGCGATAAGGAATGACTCCTAAACGTGTAAGTCAGCTGCGAGCATAAAGTCACATATTTAACCCCGCCCCATGCGCCCTCAGCCGTTCCTTCCGTTCGGAAAAGTCGGGCAAAAGCTAATCGACTTCATTCCAGAACTTCGCTGAGTGGTCGGGGAAGATCAGGTGGGCCAGTTCATGGACCACAATGCAGTCCCATTTCTTCGCCGGAGACATTATGCACTTCTAGTGGAAGTTGAGATTGCCGCCCGGCGGCCAAGATGCCCAGCGGTGTTTGAGGTCCAGAATCTTCACCTCCATTAAGCCTCTAGTATCGATCATCGCGTGTCCCCAGCATCCTTCGGGATAGTCCACGATGACCAACTACCTCAATTTTGCGAAAAAATTCAATCTTTGCGAAAATTAATAATCGGCTAGTATAAAAACGAAGTTGTGGTGGTCGCATATATTGTAGGGTGTCGCGGTGGCGTGATGTGGTGGTTTTGGGTTGACATCGTCGACGCTCACTCACGGATCTTTAAGTTGTTTTTTTTCAAAGCGTAGGTTTAGTCATGGTTCGTCAGCGTCGTCGAGGTTTTACTCTTGTTGAATTATTGGTGGTGATTGCCATCATCGGCATACTTGTTGGTCTCCTTCTGCCAGCGGTTCAAGCTGCTCGGGAAGCGGCGAGACGGATGCAATGCAGCAACAATCTCAAGCAAATCTCTTTAGCAATGCTTAATCACGAGTCGTCAAGGAAAGCATTCCCGGCTGGTGACTTGATTTTGTCGTGGCCACTCACATCAGCTGGTGTTCCGAACCCCACAGGTTCGAGTCGCGGTGCCAATTGGTTTATCCAAACACTTCCTTTCATCGAGGCTGGGAATATCCTAACTGCGGGTACACCTAGCGCTTCCGGTCCACAAACCTTTGATTTTAACCCACAACCTGCTGGCACTTGGTCGTACGCATACTTTGATCAATTGCGAACCGACATCAACGCCGGGCGGGGATTCACGATTTCGATTCCATTTGGCCGTTGCCCATCTGCAAGTACACCTGTTTGGGCTCGCGATTATTTTGGAGTACAGGGTGCAAGGGATCGTCGTTGGCCAAACCGCATTAATCGAGGTGATCTGCACAGCGACGGCGTTTTAGGGACGCACCAGCTTCGAAAAATCGGTGAGCTCACCGACGGGACGTCCAGTACGCTTGTGGTGGGGGAGAATTATCTTGCAGTCGTCACCGGTGCAATCAACAACACAACTGGGAATAACGTTACGACGCACAACAACACTCCTACAGCTCCCGAGGGATTCGCTCCCTGGTGGTGGGGGGGAGGTGGCGGAACTTATCAAGAGATGCCAGGACTGTGTGTCAATCCGACGCGTCACGTCCTAACGCTGAACTCTCCAATCAATGACCCGACTTATTTCCGCGGAGCGGTAAACTTCAACCGACTCACAGGACCAAAAGGAGCGCATAGCCACCCCTTCTCTAGTCGTCACACCGGAGGCTCGCAGTTCGCATTCGGAGATGGTCACGTATCATTCGTTAGCCAAAATATTGACTTCATTGCTTATCAAAGCCTTGGCTCGATGAATGGTAGTGAAGTCGTATCGAACGAATACTAATCAATCGAACGCTTTTGTTTGATATACAATCGTATTTCAGTCAGGTCGACCGATTAATCAAGACAGGGAATTCTGATATGGGGCGTTTAGTTGTTTTGACCCTTTTCATGTTGTTGGCAATTGGATGCGGGAAAACCATGCAAAAAGCCGGTGGCAAGGTCTCTGTCGATGGGGTGCCGGTTAAGGATGGCGCTGTTACTTTTTACCCCATCGGGGGTGGACGTACTGCTTCTGCAAGTATTTTACCGGATGGAACGTTCACTCTTTCTTATGAGAAGTTGAATGATGGTCTCCCCCCAGGCGATTACAAAGTAACAATCGTCGCCGATATATGGGATGAGTCTCCCGCAGCAAAGAAGCAAGCAGAGGCTATGCGCGAAGCCGCCGCGAAAATGGGGGCGATTGAGGATTCAAGTATAACGCCCGGGGGAAGATTGATTAACGTTGTCCCTCCAGGGTACAACGTCTTGGAAACGACTCCCATCACCGAAAAAGTTGTTCTCGGGGATAAGCCCCTTGTTTTCAATTACGACATACCGTCCAAGAAGAAAAAGTAGTTGAACCCTTGCGAATGTCGGCACTGCGGACGCCCTGCAAGAGCATGTTCATCTTGCAGATGGCCCAGGTGCCATCGTTGAGTTCCTGCCAGGCGAGTTCTAGGTTGCGAGAATCGCCACCCGTCTCCTGAACGAATTGCTTGGCTTGAATGAGTATAGCTGAAGTAACCTCATCCCATAAACGATATGGCAACTGAAAGTATGCGTTTCGTAGGTGCAAGAACTACTGCCCGCTTTTTGCACGGTAGTTCCTGAAATTTGACGCGGTTCAGCCTGCGCCATGATGACGAAGGTTCCTGTGCGATACCTTTTTGATGACTCGGTATACCGGCTAAACTAACTGGGCAAATCTAGACGCAAGCCGCGAACCCGCGGCGGTGTTCGCAATCGTCGCACCGGGCACTTTTCCACGAAACCAACTCGCACCGGTTTGGCACGTCGGTGCGTCGAATTTTACAAAGCGTCTTGGCTTGGCTATCAATGCGAATTGTTCATTTCGATGTTATTCAATAGTGCAATTCTGATGGGCGGACGCTACCGCTAATCGTTTTCTCTGACGAGTTTCAAACGCGATGCTCAATAACCTAAGCAGAAAATCTAAGGTGTTCCTAATAATAGCGATGGTCTACCATGCCTGATCGTCCTCTTGATATTCTAGAGCTCAATATACTATAGGCGTCAATTTCAACGACCAAACATGGACTCGGTATGGAGAGCGAGCTTTGAAGTTACCAGAAGACCCGGATCGTGATTTCCCTTTCTACCAGGGATCTCCTGTCGCATTAACCGCTACGCACTGGTGGTTCCTGCTCGCACTTGTTGCTCTCGCTTTCTTCAAACTTCACCCAGGTATTTCGGGATTAGATTTGCAGCCGAACTGTTGCCATATTTTTCGCTGATCGTCCCAGTTGTCGAGCATAGTGATTTTGCGGAGTGACTTTTCCGAAATGTCTGGCTTGCCTTCGGACAACCGCGGCAAGAAGAGGAGAGTCTCTTGAATCTCGGGGGCGAGCATCGTCAAGCTGAGGATTTGCGAGATGCGCGGTTGGCTGACGTTGCCAATGGTCGCGAGGTGTTCGAGGTCGCGTACTTTGCCGGTGCGTAACAGTTCGTCACAGCGGATTGCGAGGGCCATCAGGCGTGTGATCCGCGGCAACCGGCCAGGCAGGTCTGGTTCATCGCATTGATCACGTTCCTCCCGTGTGGTGCAGTTGAGAACAAGCTTCTTCTTTACCGTATTCATCAAGCGGCCTCTTCTTCATTCTGGATCAGTGCGGAAATAGCAGTGGGGTGGTACGAGATCGACAGGGCTCCCTCGAATCGATCGTATTGAACTCGAGAGACCAGCAACTCCATCATT
>JAJTID010000124.1 GCA_021300155.1 Pirellula sp. | reverse complement strand
CCCACCGATCCCACTGAATGAATAAGCACTGATGGTCTAGTGGAATGACACCGCTTTCGTAAAGCGGCTGCGTGAGTTCGATCCTCACTCGGTGCTCTTGATCTTTGACAATTTGGTTGAGCCAACAAAAGGCGTCCATGGTGTAGTGGTAACCCATCTCCTTGCCAAGGAGGAATTGCGAGTTCGATTCTCGCTGGACGCTCTTCGTTTATCAGGGTGTGGGAAAGCCTGGCACGGTGTTGCTTCTTCGGGGCGCGTGCTTCGGGAGCGCGAGATCGTCGGTTCAAATCCGACCATCCTGACTGATATGAAACATATTCCGGTGTAGCCAAATTGGTAAGGCACCTCCCTGTTAAGGAGACCACCGTAGGTTCGAATCCTACCACCGGAGCTTTTGAAATGTGGAAGGGCAAGCCGATTGGCGACGGCACACGGATCTTGCGGTAGCGATTGATGTTTTAGGACGTCTTGATAACGCCAACTCGGGTGCTGGTCGTGTTCTTGACCGCCGTTTAGCGAAGGGCGCACTCGCAGCTAGTCGACTCATTGAGGAAGGAGTTCTGGAGCAAGATCGTAGGACACGGCAAAGCATCCGACCGTGCTTAGACGCGGCATGCGCGTTCACTCACATAGATGCAGAGCATAACCTGAGTAAGGTTGCTCAGCCAAATTCGCGTGAATGGGTCGAGTCATACTTGCTTACACAACTCACGGAATCGTCGCATTCAGAGAGTGTCGGAGCAGCCGCAATCTTGCTATCTGCTCTCGGCTCTGATCATGAACGCTGGGAAGAACTTGAAGAGTACTTCAACAATTCCACAAGTGAGCACAAAGACGCGGTGTTTGAATGTTTTCGGTCATTTAATGGCGAAAAAGAGGTTGTTCACGATCGCGTTGCAAGAATTGTATTGCGTCGTATTCTTGAAGAGGGTTGGCAGACGCTTACTCTGCGTGCTCTCGGTAATTGCATTGCGATACTGAGGCCCCTCAGAAATACGATCGAGCATATAGTGAGAAAACTAGGTCACAGCAAAGAGGTTGCAGATTTACTTCACCAACTGCTTGAAGAAGAGAGACAATCGGAGCGCAATCAAGCGGACGTCGAAGAGATCGGCTATGGATTGATTGCGGGTGTTTACCTTCGTAATGACTGGACAAACGAGGAGGCTTTGCCCTTTGTTGAAATCGAAGATGTGCCGGGAGTTTTAAAGATCCCATACCATATTTTAGAGTTTTCAATGCGAAGAACTCGAGACGCATTTGTTTCTGCGCTTAATGCTATTAAGTTAACGAAGCAACCACTTCTTTCAGCACTGCCAGTTGATATTCGGGCGAGATTCCCGGCGTTTGAGGGTGGAACAATTCCTGAAAGAATGCTTGCAGAAGTAAATTCGATGACAGATCAGGAGTTTACTCCTGCGCTATTACAAAGAAGAATTGGTGATTTTGAATTGAGACGTTGGGCTCTTAACTTCATGCTGATAAGAGGCGGCCAGGTTCACGACTTTTTACAGTTCATTCGCGTTCGTCCGTCGGTTGCAGTTCACGTGTGGTTTGGTCATTACTTTGAAGGTAATCGCGTTTTCGAAGACATGGAGAAGCTGACGGTACTTAGTGAGTTAGGTAAGGCGCTGTTGGATGATGTGTCAACCTGCTTTCAGTTTCCTGGATTGTGGGGCTCAATACTGAAGTCCCTGCCAAACGCAGATGAGGTAAGGGGCCAACTAGTCGCGGCAGCGAGGCTTACCCCTCCTCGAGAGTTCTTTCGCCATCCTCATTCATTCGCATCTTTCGAGTTGAACCTGCCAGCTGAATCATCGTTACTGCCTCACCTACTGTCCTCAGTTACGCAGCTGCACGCTTTTATGGAGTTTGAACACCTGCCCACGCGGAGCAGCCACATTTCGAAGATGATTCTTGACATGACTATCAAGCTGAGCGGGAGCGCAAGCCTACCAAGCGTCGCTGCCCAACGCAGTATCGACCCACGCGATCTAAGGCGAACGCTTGCGGGCGATCTGGATTGGATTGTGATGAAGGCGTTAGAAAAAGAACGATCGCGCCGCTACGAAACCGCCAACGGCCTGGCTCGTGACATAGAGCGATTCCTTAATGAAGAAGCTGTCGAAGCATGCCCGCCAAGCAACATCTATCGCTTAAAAAAGTTATTCAATAAGCATCGCGGAAAAGTCATCGCTGCAAGTTTGCTGGTGGTGAGTGTGCTCCTTGGTATCATCGGTACAACGTTTGGATTCATCGAGTCATGGCGCGCTGCCAGCAAGTTGAAAGAAGCAAATGCGAGTCTCACCAATTTTTCGAATGGAATGCTCAGGGTCCTAGAGCACGGATACGCGGAAATGCAGCCGATTAAGGAGGGCAAATCTACTTACAATACGCCGGAATTTGAGCTCAATGCGGAGTTCAATGGAGGAAAAACTACATCGAATTCTTCCTTTAAGCTTTCGCTTGAATCCGATGCCGTGCAGAAGAAAGTCGTGCATGAATTAGACGATTGGCTTGTGGGCGCACTTCGTAGGGAGAAGCAAGTAAGCAGAGAATTGGAGGCAAAAACCTATCGAATTGGATTACCAGCAGCATATACGGCGATCAAAAACGGAGAGTTGAGATCCGCACAAGTGCTCCTCAATGAATTGCCCGAGCGATTGAGAGGTTGGGAATGGAATTGGTTGATGTCGGAAACTGACAAATCGCTGTTTCAAACCAGTATCCCTGACGGCCTTGAAGTCAAGGCGGTTTCGCGAGACGGACTTCATTGCGTACTGATAGAAAATTTAGAAACCTGCAAAACACTTCAGGTAATGGACGCGATGACCGGGAAAATGATGGCGACCATTGATCTACCAGACGCAAAAAGAATTCTGTGTGTTGCTCTCTCGAAAGACGCCGGGTTATGTTTGGTCTGTGCCGCAACGGAGCTCGACCCCTCAAAGGGACTTCGATCGTCTTTGTTTGCTTGGGACACACGAGCGAATCGGATTTTACAGCGATTCGATAGCGGCTTGGAATTGAATGAATATTTGATTGCAGGGGGACTTATCGAATGCAGCGACAATGGCCGTAAAATAAGCGTGTCCTGCTTAAATCTAGATAGCGCTGGCGTTACAGTACATAAACACCTCAAGGAATTCGACATGATGAGCGGTTTCGCCATTTTTGACCTAGACGATAATAGTCTGCAGCCAGAATTTGAATACGAGGTTCGAATGTCACCCGATGGGAGACGAATCCACGCAAAAAATTCAATTCCAACGGTGAGCGTCCGGCCAACCGCATCTTGACAGGGGACGTGGGGCTACTTTGGTTTCTTTTTGTTTCGGAGTTGGCGTTTACGAAGTTCCTTGCGGCGGCGCTCCTCGCGGCGGATTGCATCGATCTCCCATTTGCAATCCGGATGCGCCAGAAGCCAGCGGTCCGGAAGTAAACCATCCAACTCCTCACTCGTTACAGATCGATCTGCAGCTGATTGAGAAAACGCTTCCCCTGCTCGGTAATACGGAAGCCTCTCTATCAAATCCTTTAGCCACGCAAATGGCTCAACACCATTGAGCTTGGCGCTCGTTACCAACGAGTAGAAGTTGGCCGCATTGCGACCCGCTCGCTCATTGCCCACAAACAGATAGTTCTTTCTACCGATCGCGGGGAACTTCACCAATCGTTCAGCCGCATTGTTTTCAAACGACAAGTATCCAGCTTCGGTGTATCGACACAGCGCATCCCATTGATTCAGTGTATACGTGAACGCACTCTTGATTAAACTCTTCGGAAGGATGCGTCCGCCGTGCAACTCCTCTTCTAGCCACTTCTTAAACTCGTTCAAGATCGGGTGCGAATGCTCTTGGCGAGCTTTCGCAATGGCCTCAAAGTCTCTTTCGCCTTGGTGAGTCTTCCGTGGAAAGCTCTCGCGCAGTTGCGATTCGATTTGCGATAAGCGCGCAATGTATCCCAATGCGATATTCGCTCGCTTTTTATCGTAGTCTCGAGCATCGTACCAATAACGACGTGCATGCACCCAACAAGCTACCTCTTTCACTAGGCCCGATGCGTACACGCAGTCATAGCCTGAATACGCATCGGCCTGAAGATATCCATGGTAGTTCAGCAGAAAGTTCTTGGGACCATTTCGAGATCGATCCAATGTGAAGTCGAACACGGCGTACGGATGTAACCAATCTCCTTGATAAGGCCAGAACTTGGCTTCGGTGCAAATTCCGACGTCAAGCATTTTGATCTTCGTATCATCGGTATGAATCACCGTGGACTGCAAGACCAGGTGCTTCATCCGCATCACTAAGGGCTCGATAAGCAATCCAAGTTCGTACAACCAATCACAGATCGTACTGCGACGAATCAGCCAGCCCATACGGCTGAACAAGTCTTCTTCACGATACAGTGGAAGATGATCACCGAATTTGGATAAGACAACGTATGCACAAAGCCCTGGGGCTGGTAACCCTTTTTCGATCGGTTGTGGCGGCTTGGGAGCAATGGAAACGTTCTCTTGGCAACCCTTGCATGCGTACTGAACTCGTTGATGCTCGACGATTTTGAAGACCGAAGGAATAAACTCAATCTGTTGACTTGTTTCAACGCCCATCTCATGCCGAGCTTTGCCACAGCATGGGCACTTGCGTTCTTCTTCGCTGAGTTCATGACGAAGGATCTCCTTGGGCCAATGCGCAGGAAGCGGTCGACGACCACCCTTTTTCTTGGCAGACTCCTCGGGAGTTGTTGGATCTTGAGGTTGATCTTGCGCCTGATCTTGTGGCTGATCTGGTTGTTGTGGCTGATCTGGCTCACTTGCATTGTCAGCATCGCTCTTCTCCAGTTCCTGCGCAAGCTGCTTCAATTCCTCTTGAGAGAACAAGAGCAATTGATCAGGATTGATGCGTTCTTGCCGTGAGCCTCGAACCGCACTTAGTAACCGCCTGATTTTCGATTCAAGCAAAGAGATCTTATGATCTTTCTCTTCGAGAGCCTGAGAGAATTGTTCCGTGACAGACGTGTGCTGAGTGGCGACTTCATGAAGCTTTGCTTCGGTGCGTTGCAACATCTCTTGATTGAGTTGCAATTGAGCTTGAAGTTCTTTGATGAGCAGGTCCTTTGCGTCCATACTTATTAAACGCATGAGACTCAAAAAGGTTCTCACAAATTATCGAATATGACAAAGAAAAATGCTCT
>JAJTID010000127.1 GCA_021300155.1 Pirellula sp. | reverse complement strand
GTGAATGGAGATGGTTCGGATCGGCAATTCGTCCTTGGTAGCGTTATTACCTCCGGTGCAGTGAATTGTAATAACGGCAGTGCTGGCACAAATGGAGCATTCCTTCACTTACGGGCAACCCGCAAGAAATTGAATGGTCCGATCATTGGCGGCGACAAGCATGCAGCGTTTCACAGCTATCACACGGGAGGGGCACAATTCTTGTCGGGAGACGGTTCCGTTCGATTCGTCAGTGAAAACATCGAACATACGAATACGAATTTTGACAACACTAACTTGAATGGTCCTTATGGGCTCTATCAGCGATTGGGTGGAATGAGCGACGGGCAAGTTATCTCTGGCGATTTCTAGATCAATACGATAGTGAAACGAATAATGCAAATGATGCGAAAATGGACGATGTTGAGCGCTGCAGCTGTCTCGCTAAGCATTTTAGGATGCAGCGATGGTCCGCCGCTCGGCACAGTTGAAGGAGATCTGACCGTCGACGGAAAACCTGTAGGCAAAGTTACATTGACCTTTTCTCCTACGACTCCAGGAGGTTCTGTCTCGTATGGAAAGACGGACAACAAAGGTCATTACACCCTTATGTTTACCGATACAAAAGCTGGCGCGATGCTCGGCCCTCACAAAGTGACTTTGGAGCAAACTCGAATCTCCAAAGGGGAACTCGCCGAGATGAAAGCGGAGGGACAGGATGTACCTGATGAATTCGTTCCCCTGCCGAAATCCGCGTTGAAAGATGGCTTGACCGCAGAAGTGAAAAAAGGCCACAACACGATCAGCTTCGAATTGAAGAGCAAATAGTCGACCCGCTAGCTGGATGTGGTTGCTGTAGCGAGGGAATTTCCTTAGTGTGACGGGTGTCTGTTTGGTATGCTTTGTTGTTTTGCCAAACAGTTGTTGCCCACAACAACCAGGTTCCCTCGACAGGTTTTTTCGCATGGTTGCAATCGTTTTTCTACGAAAGTTCCTTTTCGCATGGATTGCGATTGCTTTCATACTCCAGGTTTCCGAGACATCGGCCCAATCCCCTGATCAACGGTATCAACTGGGGCGACGATTAACCCGTTTCGAACAACAATGGCAACTGGCTGACAATACGACGCGTGCTCGCACAACGTCGGCGATGCAATCGGCAGTTAGCAGTTTTTTTTCCTTGCAATTGGATGTAGCGACTTCCAAACTCGATGAAGCTTGGCTTATCGCGCTCGGTACAGACCGCGAGCTACTCCAAGAGCGCGTTTCCGACACTTCGTGGTTCGTTCGAACCAGCCCGCTCATTCAAGATTCGAAAGCAACTACTAGACACTTCAGGTTGGAACGAGTGCCAAAGCAACAGAACACTGAGTTACCAGACGGTGCCGTTCCGAAGGGTGGACTGACGTTGAGAATCGAGATTCTCAACGCAGATGACAATTCGGTTTGCGAGGAACAACGAGTAGTTGAAGCTTCGCAGTTGTCTTGGGAGTGGACCACCGGTCCGCTGGCCGAAGGGGACTATCGAGTCCATGCAACGCTACAACAAGAAGGAAAAGCAATCGACATCATTGCTAATCGTTTTTCTGTGATCGCGGAATCGGACACGCGACTGGCCGCCATTCGCAATCCGAAAGATACCCCTCGTATTGCTGTTGCGGATACGAAAAGCCTAACTCGCCACGCGATCATGAAGATGATCTCCACGGGGGACGCCAATCGGATTGCAGAGTCAGATATGCCATTCCATACGCTACTACAAGATTACGAGTTCCTGACAGACGATAGTCACTCGATCCGAGAGTTGCTTGCGCAACGATCGAAGAGTTCTTATTGGCTACAACTCGGGCGAGGCAAGAGCAAACAGTATGTTCGATTTCAATCTCCCAATCCACTTACCGTTGGACCACTCGTTGTGGCGTATCATGGCGCGGGTGGTAGTGAGAACATGTTCTTTGAGTCCTATGGAGCAGGTGGACTTATTGATCTATGCATGCGGAATGGTTGGTTGGTGGTTTCTCCTCGTCAGACGCTGCTGGGAACAGGAATGGAGCTGGATGCGTTGCTCGACGAACTGCAGGAGCATCTTCCATTCGATCCGTCGCGAGTGTTCGTCGTTGGCCATTCGATGGGAGCTGCCCAAGCGATTGCGCAAGTGTCCAAGCATGCGGACCGAGTGCGGGCTGTTGCTGCGATCGGTGGCGGCGGTTCTCCCACGAAGACAGACGCGTTGACTAAGTTACCGTTCTTCGTCGCTGCTGGTGAAAAGGACTTCGGTTTGCCAAGAGCCAAAGCACTTGCCGCTACCTTAAAGAACTACGGAGCGAAGGTAGACTTTGAAGAAGTGAAGGATGTGGAGCACATGGTGATTGTTCAAGCGGTCTTGAGCGAGATCGAACAATTCTTCAAGCAACATTCCAACTGACTCGCAACTACGAAAATACATTTGCTAAACTAACCTGACATCGATCAAGCACGACACCTTCGTTCGACTCCCTCCACTTCCCTCTCCTTCCTGCCTCGAGCTGCCACATGAAAAAAATAACGCATTCCTTCTTCAGCAAATCGCGATTCCGATCGATGTTGATCCTTGGACTCGTCGGAATTTCCAATATCACTGCCGTGCGAGCCGATGGGCCAGGCGAAGTTCAAGACGGATTGCAAGTAAGCGAATCCGACTGGCCTTGGTGGCGAGGTCCACATCGGAACGGCGAAGCCGCACGTAACCAAACACCACCCGTCGCTTGGGATGACGCAAAGAATGTTGCATGGAAGACCGCCATCCCAGGGCGTGGTTATGGTTCGGTCTGTTTGCATGGCGACAAAGTATTCTTGGTAACCTCCGACGAGTCGACAGGTTCGCAATCCGTTCTTTGCTTGGATCGACAAACGGGCAAAGTTTTATGGACGAAAGTCGTCCATGCGCAGGGAGGAATGCGGAAGAACGCAAAGTCAACCTCCGCATCCAGCACACCGGCCTGCGATGGTTCAAACCTCGTTGTTTGCTTTCCGAATCAAGATGGGTTGTGGGTTAGCGCACTTGATCTCAAAGGCTCCATCGTTTGGCAAAAGAAGATCAGTGCGTATGTCGAACACCAAGGATTTGGTTCCTCGCCAGCGCTTTATCAATCGTTAGTGATCGCGTCTTCCGACAACAAAGCAGGAGGGGTCATCGTTGGGTTGGACCGAAAAACGGGTGAGACGGTCTGGCAACACGATCGACCAAAATTACCGAATTACCCGTCCCCTATCTTGATTCATGCGTTTGGTAAGGACCAGGTGATCATGACCGGTTGCGACTTGGTTACAAGCCTCGACCCGATGACCGGCAAAAGCAATTGGCAAACCGCTGGCGCTACAACGGAATGCGTGACCTCGACGCTAACGGATGGCGAACGCATATTCACAAGTGGTGGTTATCCTCGCAATCACATGTCCGCTGTTGCTGCGGATGGTTCGTCCAAGCTCGTTTGGGAGAACGATGTTCGACTCTACGTGCCCTCACCGCTGTTCCGTAATGGAACGTTGTATGCTGTTCTTGACGCTGGTATCGCGGCCGCATGGGAATCCGCCACGGGCAAAGAGCTCTGGAGGCAGAGATTGGGTGGCACCTTTTCTTCTTCTCCGGTTTTGGTAGGTGATAATATCTACGCAACCAATGAAAGTGGCGAGACCTTCATTTACAAGGCAGACCGAAAGGGTTACCAACTCGTTGGGAAAAATCAACTTGGGAGCGAAGTCTTCGCAACTCCTGTCATTTGCAACAGCAAGATCTACTATCGATGTTCAAGCGAAGTCGATGGCAAGAGGCAAGAGTTTCTCTATTGCCTCGCATCGGAGACAAATCAGTAGCGATTGTTCGAATTCGAAGTGCGAATCAGCGAAGTTACATCAACTTTAACTTCGCTCCAATGTCGGGATGTTTTGCTACGACGTCGTTTTATTTCTTATTTGCTTTTTCGCGTAGTTCCTCGGTTGCGTACTTCGGTTTCACTGGGGCTGGTGCTTTGGCGACTTCTTCCTGAAGCACCTTGACGGCAGTCTCCAATTGGCGATCAATTCCGGCCGGCATTTCACCCGGTTTTGGCCACACAACAATGTCGGGTATTGCTCCGTGAAGCTCCATGTCTTCTCCAGTCTTGATAGAGAACCAACCACGGAAGGGAGCTCGCAAAACACCGACATCATTCACTCTCGCTACTCCGGTGCTGACAACGCCGCCCGCTGTTTGCACTCCGATGAGTTTGCCTCGTCCCAAGGCTTTGATCGCGTGGCTGAAGATCTCGGCGTTGCTATAGCTGTTTTGGTTGCACAATACGACGATCGGTTTTGACCATGTCGCATAAATCATTCGGTCATGAGGGTACCCCTCTTTTCCACCTCGCGGAATCGTGATCGCATGCCGCGGTTGTGTGAGGGCGGTCAACAAATGGTCGGCTGTCGATCCACCACCATTGTCGCGGACGTCGATGATCAACCCACTGCGTCCATAGCCAACATTGTAAAGCTGGCGTTCAAACTCCAGGAAACTACTGTTGTCCATGGCTCGGATATGAAGATAACCGAGCTTTCCTTCCGATTGCTTTTCCACAAGTTTGCGATTGAACTCTAACCAGTGATCGTACAGTAAAGATTGGGCGCGTGCGTAGGTGATCGGGCGCATCGTGACGGTGAGTTCTTTATTCTCGTTCGCGACTTTTCGCTGTACGGAAAGGACAACATCTCGATCGACAGGACCATTGAGCACTTCTGTCAAATCACGTTGTGGATCAACTTTCTGACCGTCGATCGACAAAATGATATCATCGACTTGCAGTTTACTAACTTCCAGATCTGCTGGTCCCGTTGGCAACACATCGCGAACTTTGAGACCTGGTCCCAAATACTTCTCATCGAACCGAACACCTAGATGCACCGTTCTTTGAAAGGTTCGACCACTTGGAGCTGGATCTGCATCTGGATCGGACTGTCCTGGAGTAAATCCAAGGTGTGAACCATTCAACTCACCCAGCATCAGTTCCACCACTTCGGCAAGACCACGTTCGTCGTAGGTCTTGCTCGCAGCTTCAACATATTTTCGGCGAATTGCATCCCAGTTCTTGCCACCCATCGCTGGGTCGTACCATATTTCTCCCATCAATTGCCAAGCAGTATTGAAACCCTCTTTTAGCCGACCGGATCGAGAGCGCTCGAGTCGGACGCTAAAGCCGTAATCGACCTGTCTCTCACCATTTTCGAGCTTGGTCGGTGTTCCACTTCGCAACCCGAGGATGCCATTGGCAGCTTTGGTCCAACGCGAATTACTGAGGACTGTCGTACTCATCAGCTTCGGCTGGAGTTTGTCTGGAAACTCAACGCTGTACCAGCCAGACTTGCCTTCTACCGATGCGGAGAAAGCGAGCTTCTTGCTATCCGGTGAGAAAAGTAGATTGCCTTCAGAAGTATCGGGGATACTGATGCGTCGAACTCGTTCGTGGATCTTGTCGAGATCGATCTTGAAGGCGGACTTGGAGTCGGCAGTAGTTTCCTTCTTTTCTTCCTTCTTGTCTTCTGCTGGTTTGTCAACAGGTTTCGCTCCGTCCTCGCTCGAATCTGCTTTCTCTTTTTTGTCTGCAAAACCGGGTTTGTCCGAAGACTTACGTTTCTTCATCGCTTCGATTGCTTTTTCTAGTTTGCGGTCGCGCGAGGTCTTTTCGTCGTTTTCTTCTTGGAGATAGACGTAGTAGATATCATTCTCTTCGGCAACACGTCGACCTGTAAACGCTAAGATCTTGCCATCAGGCGAGAAGACAGGGTTGCCGTCGTTATCTGGATGTCGTGATACGTTCGTAGGTGGTTGCGATTTGTCCACAGGCATTAACCAAACTTCGCTATTGAAGTCATCATCTTGCGAAGCATAGGCAATCCAACGACTATCTGGAGATATAGAAAAGTCCAACCCCGAAAAACTATCGACGAGGATCGTAGTTTGTTTCGAATCAAGATCCATCACAGCCAAATCACCGCGTCCTCGCTGGAACAATAGCTTCTTTCCATCGGGAGTGAATCGCAGATCGCTTTCAGCATCTGCATTGTTTGTCATTTGGGTTTCAACAAACTCTTTCTGCTGCCACCAGAATACATCGCGAATCTTCGGTTCGATTTTCCATACGTCCACTTGTCCCGCGATCGACCGAGTGAACAAAAGAGACTTCCCGTCCTGCGCGAAGATCAAATTCGATTCCGTGCCGTCGGTTTTCGTTGCTCGAATTGGTTCGCGAAGTTCTGTATCCATCAAATAGATATCACCTCCCGCAGTAAAAGCTATGTCGAGACCATCGTCTGAGAACGCGACACTATCGGCACGGGAGGTCGTAGATCGCAATATATCATCCCCGAGTTCCGTATCTGCAACGACCGTGATTGGAATGCGGCGCGGCGGTTCTTCGGAGCTGGGCATGAAGGAATAGAGGTCGAACAAATGCCGAAAGACGATGGTGGAGCCGTCTTGCGAAAGCGTCGGTCGAACGATCGAGTCTTCATCAAAACCAGCAATCATCTTTTGCTTCGGCTCTTCTCCCTCTTCTTTCGGAAAGCGGTAGCGCCAAAGATCAAATCCTTTAGCGTCACCTTTGGTGAAGTAGAAACCATTGCCGTTCGGAAGCCACAGGGGCCACATACATTCATAAGGGTCATGAATCAGTTCGGTCGTCGTGCCAGACTCGATATCGAGCATCCAAATTTGGGCGGAGCGTTCGCCAAAATATCCTTTTCGCCACCAACGCTCTCCTTCGCGATTGAAGAGTATTTTCTTTCCATCGTGAGAAAGCGATGGATTCGTGGCCGCATCGTCCAACAAAACTTTCTCTGCTGTTCGCTTTGTTAGGTCGATCTGCATCATGCGTTGTGAACCACGCCAGAAGTGGTCGCGTTGCCCTATGGCCAAGATGCTGTTACCGTCCGGAAACCAATCTGCGATGGAGTAGCCTTCGGTGTGAAATGTCTTTTGTTCGGGAATCCCACCTTGCGCGGGCATGACATAGATTTGGTCCGAACCTGTTCGATTGCTAACGAAGGCGATCTTCGTGCCATCGGGGGAGAATCGAGGTTGCGAGTCGGAGTCCGGGTGAAACGTCAATCGCTTCGCTTCTCCACCCTTGATATCGACCGTCCAAATATCGTTGGCCCATCGGAACGCAATCACTTTCCCGTCGGGTGAAAGCGATGGCGTTCCTGCCATCTGCACTGCGATTTGCTTGGAAGCCTCGTCGGCGATAGCCTGAGTGATCAGCCGTTCCGTTCCCGCGAGTAGGGCTACGAAAACGCAAAAAGGTCGAACGAAACGTGAAAGCCAAAGCATGGGTGGGTCTCGCGGGGATCGAAGATGAATAAGCTCGAGAGGAACCTCTATCTTGCTCGAATGAAACCATTTTTGCAAGGAACTTGCCCGCTCAATGCGGTCCAAAAACAAGATGCCGCGACAAGAAACCCACTTGTAGTCCAGTTTTATCACTATAATGTTCGACTCTAGTTTCGCTCATGCCTCTCCCCTTCGTTGTGTCTCACCGAGGATTACCCACCCATGAAAATGAAATGTCTCTCTGCGTTTTTGGTTTTGTGCCTAGTGGACTTTCTCCACGCACAAGAGAAGCCGGTCGTCGCCCCTCAATCGCCAGACGTCGCGGCTGAAAAGTTCGGTGCGGATGGAAAGGTGAATCCTGGCTTTGCCTCATCGCATGAAAAGTTTGTCAAGATTGCAAAAGAGGGAACGGCCGAGTTGGTCTTTCTCGGCGATTCGATCACTGCAGGCTGGGGGCGTCAGCAACCGATTTGGGATAAAGCATTTGGAGCTTACAAGCCTGCGAATTTTGGAATTGGTGGTGACCGAACACAGCATGTCCTTTGGCGAATCAAAAATGGCGAGCTGGATGTCATCAAACCGAAAGC
Source organism: Pirellula sp. (assembly GCA_021300155.1). GTDB lineage: Bacteria > Planctomycetota > Planctomycetia > Pirellulales > Pirellulaceae > JBKCUI01. The sequence continues at coordinate 9,577 of JAJTID010000127.1, read as the reverse complement.
CATTGTCCTCATGATTGGTACGAACAATTCAGCAGCGGATTCCGCAGAGGGAATCGCGAAAGGCATCACAGCCATTGTGGAGACGATTCGTTCGAAACAACCGCAAGCCAAGTTGCTGCTGCTCGCTGTTTTCCCTCGCGGCGAAAAACCCAGTCCCAACACACAACGTGATAAGCTGAAGGAAGTGAATGCAACCATCGCCAAGCTAGACGATGGAAAGCACATCCACTTTCTCGATATCGGAGAAAAGTTCTTGCAGCCCGACGGTAGCATTTCGAAAGAGATCATGCCCGATTTCTTGCACCTCTCTCCAGCAGGATACCAGATATGGGCAGACGCGATCAGCGATAAACTTGCTGCCTTGATGAAGTAATCATCCGCATCCGTTTATGTAACTGATTGCCAGACCTTATCCTTGGAATAGAACCCCTGCTATCTTGCTATCTTGCTCTATTGCGCTCTGTGCCACACACTTTTCTACCATGGTTTCGCACAGGGAAGTAATTCAATCACAGGCTAACGGCTTTTGATTCGTACGATATCCAATACCCTCCTCAAGCCCCAAAAGGACTCAACACGTGAAAAAACTTCTGCTCATCGCATCCACACTAGCCATGACAACGATGGCATCCCTCGCGAATAGCCAAGAGGCTACCCCGAAAGCCGTTCCGTTCGGAAAAACGAAATCAGGGACAGCAGTCGAAATGTATACGCTCAGCAATGGAAAGCTAACCGCAAAGGTGATGACCTATGGGGCGACACTCGTCGAACTTCATGTGCCCGACAAAAATGGCAAAGTGGCGGACGTGGTTCTCGGTTGGGATAGCGTTGCGGGTTACGAATCCGCGGACAATCAGTACTTTGGATGTACAACGGGACGTGTTTGCAATCGAATCGCCAAAGGAAAGTTTTCGTTGGATGGCAAAGAGTACAAACTCGCTATCAACAACGAACCAAATCATCTTCATGGAGGTGTTGAAAAGAGTCTCGATAAAGTCGTATGGACAGCACGTCCATTCACGAACCAACAAGGTCAAGGTGTTGAGTTTTCTTACACGAGTCCTGACGGAGAAGAAGGCTATCCTGGAAAACTGGATATCAAAGTCACCTATTTGCTGCCTAACGACGTCTCAAGCTTGAGACTCAACTACACAGCGACTACAGATAAAGCGACACCGGTCAATCTTACCAACCATTCGTACTTCAATTTGGCAGGTGCGGGAAGTCCGACGATTTTGAAGCATCGGTTGAGGATCCTCGCTGACAACTACACTCCCGGCGATGACACATTGATCCCAACAGGCGAAATCAAATCTGTCGAAGGAACCGTATTGGATCTTCGCAAGCCGACGCAAATCGGTGCGGGGATCGCTGATCTCGTGAAGACCGCAGCCCTCGGCTACGATCATAACTATGTACTCAATCCACCTGAGGCAGGCCGAGAAATGCGACTCGCAGCAGTCCTTTCAGAACCGTCATCGGGGCGGCAAATGCGAGTGATGACATCGGAACCGGGTATCCAGTTTTATTCCGGAAACTTCTTGAAGGGACAGGTTGGCAAGGGAGGAAAGATCTATGCACATCAAAGCGCTTGCTGCTTAGAGACACAGCACTTTCCAGACTCCGTCAATCAAAGCAAATTTCCATCGACGATTTTGAAGCCAGGCGATACATTCAAGTCGCAAACCGTTTATCAATTCGGTTTGATTCCTGATGCGTCCAAAAACAAGTAGCAGTTTGAGATATAGCGAGATGAGTTTACCGATCGAAATCGATGTCCTGTCCGTCCTGTCGTTACTAAAGAGTGGCGATATTGCGCTCATCGATTGTCGCGAAAAATCCGAGTGGGAAACCGCTCGGATCGAGGGAGCCGTCTTGATGCCTATGAGCCAATGGATGCAGTCTGTCGACCAGCTTTCCGCATTCGAAGGAAAACGTGTGGTCGTTCATTGTCATCATGGGGGACGAAGTCTGCGAGTCACTAATTGGCTTCGTCAAAACGGATTTCCCGACGCACAAAACATGACCGGCGGCATCGACGAGTGGTCCCAGGTTGTCGATTCTATTGTACCACGATACTGATCTTATATCACGATACTCTTATATCACGATACTGATCTTATATAGTGAGCTGTGCACTCTAGTCTTGGTTCGTACTTAACCTTGCAATGACTTGCGTTTCCGAATGATAGTTTCGACAGGGATATCGTGCTTTTTGGCCATCGCTTCGTCAGAGAGTTTCTGGAGGTCTTTCAGCAGCGGTTCCGTCCATGCTACCGTTGGTCTTCGCACGCCAAAGCCAGGGATGCCTAGCTTTGCCCTTCGATCGCTGACTCGCTGAGGTTTGACTCCAAACTCCTTCGCCAGTTCGGGATCCGATTTCTTTCCTAGTTTCTTGTCCCAGGTCGGATTCCAAGGCTTCACATTCGTAACAACAGAAGGTGGTATGCCCAGCTCTGCTCGCTTATCACGAATGATCCGTCGAGCTCGTTTGAATTTTCTCGAGAACTGGACATCGTTGATCTTGCCCAAGTACTTGAGCTCTTCTTTCGACCATGGACGTCGAGGAGTATGAGCAGTCCCTGGCGATGCGATGCGGAGTTTCTTGCGCTTGGTTGCAACAGACGTGGCATTCACTCCAATACGTCTTGCAATCTCCGCGTCCGAAAGCTTTCCAAGCCATGATAGCTGAGCCTTGGTCCAAACATGTTTCTCCAAATGATTCCTGTTGCGGAACGGCTCGATCTGCAACGATTTTCGCTTCTTGGCAACGCCCTTCTGTGACATCCCCAGTAACTCAGCCAGTTTAGGATCTGGCATCTTCCCTAGCTTTTTGAGATTCGCAGGAGTCCATGCAGAGACAAACAGGGTCTTCTTTTTGGGGGCTTTGCTTGTCGTTTTACTTTCAGTCTTCTTTTTCATATCTCACTCGTTTTGCTGATCTCAAAGACCAACCAATTCCAGCAGTTTCAATGCGTTTGTCGTCGGTGTAACTCCAGATCGCATAATATAGTCAAATCGCATGATCTGCTTGCCATCGACCATTTCAAAGTGCTCTCGAAAGTGAACAATTTGAGCATGAAGTTGCATTTTGTCATGCGAGGCCAACTCCAAATCATGCGTGCTCGCCAGTACGATACAACCAAGATCGACAAGTCGTCTCAATACAGAATCCACAGCGATCTGCCGTTCTCTCGAATTGGTACCTTGTAGGATTTCGTCCAACAGGATGATCATCCGCTTCCCATCCGGCTTGCTTTCTTCGATCGCTTGGTCTACGACAGATCGAAGCCTCTTGAGTTCGGCCATGAAAAAGGAAACACCGTCCTGCAGCGAGTCTTGAACACGAATACTAGATGCGATGTCGAAAGACTCGCCTACCCAAGAGTTCGCGCACACCGGCGACCCCAATCGGGCCAAAACTGTATTCACTCCCACAGACCGCAATAGAGTCGATTTGCCTGCCATGTTGCTGCCGGTTACCAACAGCAATCGCCGCTCCTCGTCGATCGCGAGGTTGTTGGGCACACGCTGTTTGTCCTTGAGAAGCGGATGCGCCATGCCATCGGTGGATAGCAAAGCTCCGCGATCCAGAATCTTCGGATATGCCCACGTCGGGTGTTCGTCTGCGATCGCCGATGCGGATGTAATTGCATCCAGCATTCCGAGCGAATCAATCCACGAGCGCGCATGCTTACCAAACATGCGTTTCCACTTTTCCAGACCGCTCAGAATTCGAATATCCCAAAGCGTCGTAAATTGAAGGAGCAAATAGGGCAGGAAGAAGAGTGGGCTCCGCTGAAAGCCTGCGAGAACCATCCACCCTTGTAGCTTGCCAATTGCAGCATCCGCATCGCTCTCTCTATCAAAAAGTGCGTGATGAATGCGGCTGTTGAACGAGGAAGCATGTGGCATTTCACGCGCGGTCTGAATCCAAGTTCGCAATATCTGAAGCTCGCAGTTCGCTGCCCCAATCCGATGAAATAAATCGTGGATTGGGCCGATGATAAATAGCGATAAGAGAAAGTTGAACGCCAACCCCGCAAGCAAACAACCCAGGCATAGCATCTGAACTACATTGTTCTCACCCGTCAATGCAATCGATAGCCCAATCAGTCCTCCCCAAAACAGAACGGGCCCGAACCATGTGAAAGGTACCAGCAACCTTTTCTTTGCAAAGTGATCGTCGGATTCAGCCCACGATACAATCGCTTCGGGAGAGGTTCTCTGGTCTCGAAGTCCGCAGGCTACCTCGAAGAAACGCAAACGCCACTCGCGATGGCTTTGCAACTCTTGAACGGCCTCTTGCCGTTCCAAAATCGTAGCAGTAGAAGCCCACGATGTAATCCAGCGGGAAATCGTCCGTGCGCCGGTCGTTGTCATCGCTAATGAACACCAACGAAACAAACTACGGTCGCCAAAGATATCCAAATCCTTAGTCCACTCGGTAGCAAACGACTTGCATTCATCCTCGGCTGCTATTTTCTGAAGCCGATCCCATTGCCGATGCACGCGATCCACCAAACGTTGAAAGCCAAACCTATGAGACTTTGTCTGCTCTAGTCGCCATTGAATGATCTCGTACCACGTTGCAAAACCTAGAAAAGCCACGATCATCGCGATCCCCAGTTGCCAAGTCCAACTGCCGACCGATGGCTCCGCGATTCCAAATACGATCAATGCCAAGCCGGATAAGGCGGTGACCACTCGAATTGACACAAGCATCTTGGAGAGTGATTGGTCTTTCTCCAATTCCGCTTCAAGCTCACGAATTCGACTCTGATAGGAATCGACAGCACTCATAGCACTATCGCTGGAAGCAGAATTGGAAAGTGTCATCAATCGATCATCCAGTCAAGTTGTTGTCAGATAGTGTTGCGATGGGCTTGGCATATAGAAGCAACCATTGTCAGATCGTTGGCGAGTTGAGCCAGTAATGATTCTTTCGATTCAAACTTCCGAACGTCTCGAAGTCGATCGAGTATTTCCAGTTCGAGGACCGAATCGTACAGATCGCCATGAAAGCCGAGCAAGTGTGCCTCTACCTTCAGTGCGTTTTCACCAAAGGTAGGATTGGGACCGATGTTCAGTGCCACGTGCGTACCAACAGGTGCGGACTTCGCGGGATAGCCTTCCGGAGTAACTACGCCCTTTACCCTCGCAGCATACACGCCAATACTTGGAACAAGAACTGGGATCGAATCGAGATTGGCTGTCGGGAAACCAAGCGTCCGCCCACGCTGTGCACCACTGACTACTTTTCCTGCGATGCGATAAGGCTGTAAAAGGTACCGATTGGCATCCGATACCTTCCCAGCTTCTATCCACTGCCGAATGCGAGTACTCGAAACCCACTGCCCATCACTTTGAGCCGTAGTCGCGATCTTCAATTCCATTCCATGCTTTTCGCAAAGCGACGCTAGCAGTGGGATATCCCCTTCTCTTCCTTTTCCAAAGCGAAAGTTCTCTCCTTCGACAATCCCCTGCGCATTTAATTCACCTCGAACGACTCGTTCAAAAAAATCAACAGCCGTAAGCTGCAATAACTCAGTCGTCGTAGGAATAACAATGACGTGATCCGCTCCAGCTTTCACCAATAGCTCCTTTTTCCAAGCGACCGTGGTCAATGGTTTGGGAGCCAACTCGGGACGAAGTAGCCGAGCAGGAGGTGGATCAAACGTAACGATAGTAGCTGATCCATTGATCCTCTTCGCCACCTGACGAAGAGTTTCGATGATGTTGCAATGACCGCGATGCACACCGTCAAAATTACCAATCGCGATGGCACCGCCTAGCGCGTTTGGTGAATGATCGAAACCTAGATATGCATCCGACATAGTTCCGAATCAAACAGAAGTATTAAGCTCGTACGTCCGTGAATCGCCTTTGCCTGCGAGATGGTTCGACTGAGCAATGCTATAAAGTTTTTGACCCACCGGCGTTGGGTAACTGCCGGTAATGCACGCTTGGCAAAGATGCGACTTTGGCAAATCGATGGCGCGAGCGATCGATTCCACCGGCAAATACCGGAGCGAATCGCACCCGAGCAGTTCAGCCATCCGATCCTGCCCCTCGTCCGTCAATATTCCATTCTCCAGGAACTTTGGTGCAAAGAGCTCATCGATCGTTGACATGTCGATCCCATAAAAGCATGGGGCGATGATCGGCGGGCAAGCGACACGCACGTGAATCTCTTTGGCCCCACCTAATTCCCGAATTCGATGCAGCAAGACTTTCATCGTTGTCGAACGCACGATCGAATCTTCTACCAGAATCACTCGTTTGCCATCGAGCACTTCTCGCAATGGCGTGTACTTGCTCGAGGCCTTGGCTTTGCGCGCCCTGCCACCTTCGATAAACGTTCTGCCGCTGTATCGATTTCGAATCAGCCCCTCGCGACTTGGAATTCGCATTCGATAGGCCATCGCATCGGCCGCTGCTTTGCTAGTATCGGGAACCGGAACAACGATCGTGTCATTGTCCAACGTGATCTGATTGCGAGACAACTCTAGCCTAGCAAGCTCTTCTCCAAGCCTCGTACGAGAAAGATACACACTTCGATCGTCGAGAGTACTCGCGACGTTAGCAAAATAGATCCACTCAAAGAAGCAGTGTGCTGGTGGCGAGGACTTGCAAAACTCTTCCACCTTTATTCCTTCAGGCGAAACCAAAATCGCATGACCAGGTGGAACGGATTTGATCGACTCGCGATCGAAACCTAGATTGAGCAGTGCAACACTTTCACTCGCCGCAGCAAATAACGAACCATCGACAGCATAACAAAGTGGTTTGATCCCGAGAGGATCACGTGCCAGAAGCATCTCGCCCTTTGCATTGAGCAACGCGAGTGAGTAGGCGCCATCGAAATTTTTAGCCGCAGCCGCAAATACATCAATCAACGATCGATTCGGCGACGATGTAAGCTCGCGTCCGATCTCATGCATAATGATTTCGGTGTCTGTATCGCGAGCCAAATGATGCTCACCCTCCGCCATCAAGCGATCGCGAAGCTCGTTGTAGTTCGCGAGCTGACCGTTGAAGCAAAAGCTAAACCATTTATTCTTGTGAATGTGCTGTCGCTCGAACGGTTGTGCGTAGGACTTGTCGTCCTGGCCGCAGGTGGCATACCGAACATGCCCAATCGCGGCACGCCCTACGTAAGCTTCCATAATCGCTTCGCTTTTGCCACGATGCGAAAGCCGAAATACCTCGGCTACCGTCCCGATATCCTTCATCGTATCCAGGATGAGCGGCCGATCGGGGTTATACGTCGTCATGCCGGCCGCCAGTTGTCCACGATTTTGAATGTCTTGGAGCATCCTCGGCAATAGATAAGAAACCGCATTCCGTCCCAAATCAGGACTTAACCGGCTTTCCTCTCCATAGGGCAAGTGATAAATGGCCGCAACACCGCATTCATGGTGCAGTTCGCTCATGTGTTCGTATCTACCCTCGGAGTGCGGGGATTTCGAGCAAATTCAGAATCCTATCTCTGGGCTTCACGGTTGACCCCAGATCCATGGATATCGTAGACGACTCGCTCCCATTTGTCGACGAGCAAACACAGCCAAAGTTCCCACACAAAACCATGGGTGTTGACGCTGGCGGGAGTATCAAGAGTCCGGCACGCAGGACGATTGACGCGAAAGCCGGGCAAAAACCACAAAATCTCAGGATTCAAGTGGGTGAACTCGCATTCCGGAAGCTGAATTCAAGATCTTGAGGGCATGCCGAGGCTTGCATTCTGGGTGCATGTCATACGCATGATGGCAGCATTGAAACTCATAGTTCTTGCTTTATGGTTTTGGCATTAAAAGACGGGAGCCTTCATTGGAGCCAGGAAACAGGCGACCCATCGACCTCGTTGACACTTGGATCCGGATCAAGAGAGTCGGGTCGATCAGCAAAGTTGTTCGACCCAAATAAATAAATAAATATCTGCGCTGGGAAGTCCTTGGTTGTCGGGCAACAGACAAACACTCATTAACATAGTGTGAAAATGTTGCCAAAATTGTAGAAACGGTTCCTGACCTTTTTGTCTTTTTTGGGCCAGAGAAGCTAATCACTCTTATCCTTGCAGGTGGCTCTAAGTAATTCAGCTACCTCCGGTGCAAATTCATGTTCAACTTGCCGAAAAAGCTCATCGAGTGTGTCAAAACTTAGGTCGTTGAGTTCGTTACCATCTTTTCCTTCATAAAAGAGGTAAAACCCGATGTCTCCATCGAGTTGAGCAACGTGCAAGAAAACGACTTCTTGCGTAACCTCCACACCATTTCGAACATGCCTGCAATTCCCTTTGCCTCTCCACAACTCGCTGACTTCAATCTTTCCTAAAGTTTTCATTTTTTTAGCGGATCAGAGTAAAAGTACTTTCAATCAATGTTCCGCCAATATCCCACGGAATATCATAATGTTCAAAGTGAATATGCATGTTTGCTGGATTCAATTCGTGCGCTCCCCATCGTATTTGCCTAAGCCCGTCAGCAGACAAAAATCTCCCCCTTCCCATGTCGCGGTAACCTGGCTTTAAGAAGGCGATGGCACCATCTAGAACATTGCCGACATTGGCAATTCCACCATCAATGTGCGGGCACGCATTATGGACCAGTACCCCTAGCTCACCCACTTGGTATACATGTTCGCCGTGGACTTCGATATTGTAGACGGGAACATTGGTACTGACGATGGCTATCGATACGACGGTTGCGATTCCGTCCGTAGCTTGAAGGCGTTCGCCTTCTTGAAGTTCACTGAGTTGTATCCAGTCGTTACGATCCACGGACCAGATCGGGTGGACGGTTGTTCCTTCCAATACCTCCGTCGTTCCATCAGGGCCTGCGATTGTCAGTCGGACGATTGTATTAACGCGACTGGTTGTGAATCGGCCGGTAATGACACTGCCATCACCGCGCGCAATGGGACCGCAGTCTTCTACCGTTTGAATCGTGGCATAGCCCGATAAACCCAACTCCTCGATCGCAAGCGGCATGAGTTCGCCCGAAGCAATTCCGTTCTCTTCAATCCACCAATCTGGACGAATGAACTCTGCTTCGACGATCGCTCCTTCGTCATCCCGTGCTGTCAACGAGAATCGCTTCCATGTCGATTCATTCGGTTCCGGCAACGCGAAGTCATACTCCCATCGACGCGGATTCTTGGTCGGGACCCGCGAGCCTAGAGCGACTTGCTCGATGGGGACGAGTAGTGTGGAGGAAGTTTGTAATGCGACCGATGACGTTCTGTTGCAAAGAAAATCCAGTGCAACCCCCTCACCCCCAGCCCCTCTCCCCGAAACGCCTAAGATGGGCGAGGGGAGAAGAATACTTGCTAGAAATCTTTTAAGTCGACTTGGTGTTGCCAGTGCGGCTGCATCAAGACGCGATTGATAATGTCGATGTCGATCGTTCGACCGTTGGCAGCTCGAACGGCCTCAAGCATTGCGGACAAACACAGGTTGCGACATCGACGAAGAACGCCATCTGCCGAACGAATAATGAGCTCCGTCGCGCCGGTTGTAAATGTTCCATGCGCCAACCCAAGGCGATCCAGTTCGCGATGGATGAACTCACGTACCACG
>JAJTID010000227.1 GCA_021300155.1 Pirellula sp. | reverse complement strand
TCGGAACCGATGATTCGATCGTTTACGTTCCGGCAAATCGATGCGACTGGAGGTGGCTTTAGGTCCAGCTATATGCGAATCGGGCGCGGTACATATCGAGTCAGCATCAATGTCGGGAAACAGGATGTCCAACAAGGCGACCTAGAATGGACTGTTGACTTCTCTACAGCCCACAGTTCGATTGTTGGTGTTTCCAAGGTTTTTGTTTCGAATTAATGATGACGTGTAATTTGAGGATTACCGAAATGATTCGACTCTACAGCATGATAGTCGGCGCATTCATTGTCTTGATGGGATATGTTGTCAATGCCGATGACAGATCATTTCCTCTAACTGCAGCAATTGATAGCTGGAAAGCGATAACGAGCTACGAAGTCCGTTTTAGTTGTACTTCTTCCGAGTTTTCGCAAAAGGAAGATGGAAAGTCGACTGAGCGAGCGATAACGACGCATCACGCAATTTGGGTAGATCGGACTGCCGAGAAAATGGTTTACCTATCAAAGGAAGAACTTACAAGAGAGGGCAAGAAGTATGCTCCGTGCCGCTTCTATTTTTTCGAAAAGGGGCTGTGCCAAACCAAAAAAAATAGCGGCCTGCCAAAAAAGGAGTCGATGACATTTGACCGTTTTGTCACTTTATCGGAGGTTCCCATTCCTGAAGTTGCCTCCTTAGGCTCTTTCCCGTCGGGAATGAGTGAGCCTCTCGGTTCATTTCTCGATAGCTTGACACCCAATTCGACACAACCCTACTCACAGAAGCGATTTGAGGACGGAACTATTCTCCTCTCGGTCGCTTCGAAAGATTCGGAGGGAATCGAAGGTAAAAAGTCCATATTCATCGACGCAAAAACGCTGATGCCTACGAAGGTTTCTTGGGATATTGGAGGAAAAGTCAGTGAGTCCAGTACTGTCATATCGACGGAGAAGAATGGTTTTTATTTACCCAAACATGTAACTGCGAGAGCGACACAAAAGGTTTCTGGGAATGGTAATGGCAAAGAGCGTACGGAATTCGAGGATCGAGAAATTGACTTTGTTTGGACATCGATCAATGAGCCCGTTCAGTTCCCACCTTGGCATGAAATTGCGAACATGGAACCATCCGCAATCGACGAGCGATTTCTGAAGCCTTACGCTACGGAAGAGAAATAGCTCCTGCCAGTCAGCCTGGCCTCGCCAATACGAGAAACGGTTTGTCCCAACCAATCGATTGCAATGTATACTGGTGGCGTTGAATCCCACCCACTACCGTCTCATCATCCCTCGAGACCTGCAATCGGCCATGAGACCCACTTTTGCTTTTCTCCTTTTGCTTTCGACTGCATTCTCAACAAATGCTGAGGATTCTCAATCGCTCTACAGTCGCCATGTCAAACCGATCCTGGCAGAAAAATGTATCCAATGTCATGGACCCGACGCTGCAAAACGAGAAGCAGATTTACGACTAGATATCGATGATCCGAAAGATCGCCAAGCCAACCGATTATCCAAGGTATTGTTGGAGCGCGTCGACTCCAAAGATCCAGATCATTGTATGCCACCTCCTAGTCTTGGGAAACCACTCAGCGATGCCGAGCGCGCTCATCTTCGGACTTGGGTCGAAGCAGGTTCGCCGTTCGAAGGGCATTGGTCCTATCAACCGATCAAGGTCGTAAGGCTCGCGGACGGTTCAGAACCACAGATCGATTCCTTGATCGACGAAGCTTTATCGCAGAAGGGGATTCATCGAGCTGCACCCATCACCAAGAGCCAATGGATTCGTCGTGTCTATGTCGATTTGATCGGCGTGTTCCCAACCTGGGACGAAGTACAAGCGTTTGAAGAAGACAACTCCTCGAACGCGTACGAAGTGGTAGTTGATCGATTGTTATCCTCAACACAATACGGTCAACGTTGGGGGAAGTATTGGTTGGATGTCGCTCGATACGCGGACACGCATGGTGGGGCTGCGATCGGTTTTACTTCCTTTCCGTTTTCCTATACCTATCGCGACTACGTTATCGAAGCCTTTAACAAAGACGTTCCTTATGATCAATTTGTCGTTGAGCAATTGGCGGCAGATCAACTCGATCTTCCGCCGAACGACCCGAGGCTCGCAGCCTTGGGCTTCTTGACAGTCGGAATGCGGTATCGCAATGAGCATGACATCGTGGACGATCAAATCGATGTTGTCTCGCGTGGCCTTATGGGTTTGACGGTGACCTGCGCTCGTTGCCATGACCATAAATTTGATGCAATTCCAACTCGTGATTACTACGCCCTGTATGCAACGTTATCGGCAAGCACCACACCTCCGGAACTTCCTACGATCGGGAGTAACGGAAGCGACGAAGCAAATCGAAAGAAGAGCGACGAGTATTTCCAACAACTCGACAACCTGCAGACGAGATACGATGAGATGGCAAGAGACCAAGTGGAGGTAATGAAGAGCCGATTGCGTATGCAGTTCGGTTTGTATCTCCGAGAGATCGCCAAAGGGACGCCGGAACAAGATGTTGCGACATCGTTTCTTTCTTATAGAACAGACGATATTCGCCCAATCGTATTCAATCGATGGCGATCTTATGTGAGCGGTTTAAAAAGCGATGATCCTGTCTTCGGTGTTTGGCATCAACTGGCGGCCTTGCCTGCGGGTGGCTTTACGGAAGCGGCAAAAGCACTGATTGAGGAGCGAAGCAAAGAGAATCCGGACAAGGCGAAATCGAAAGACCAGAATGCACTAGGTGGAACCGCACCCAAATGGAATCCGCTGGTTCTCGAAGCGCTTCAATCGAAACAACCCACCTCGATGCTCGATGTGGCAGACGCCTACGGAGAGCTGTTTTCGAAAGTTCATCAAGAGTGGTTCAGAACGTTACAAGAACTATCGCTTGAGGCGGTATCGTCCGATCGAATCGTTCCAGATGAAGATGCGAAGCACCTAATAGCAAACAGTCCCGTCTATCGTCAACTCCGTCGACATTTGTACGGAAAAGGAACTCCGACGGACTTACCAGACGAAGTCGCCAGTCACTTACTCAATCGCACGCTTCAAGATTCGCTGGGTGGCAAGCGATCTGCCATTCATAACCATCATTTGCAGTCCCCTGGCTCAGTCCCGAGGGCGATGGTACTCGAAGAGTCGGAACAAGAACGTGATGCATTCGTGTTCCTGCGAGGCAATCACATGACACGAGGCGAGAAAGTCAAACCGGGTTTCCTCACCGCGTTATCCCGCGGGAAGAGCGAGTTGAACTATCTTCCAGGTAAACGCCGCTTGGCATTGGCGCACGCCATCGTGTCGAAAGAGAATCCACTGACCTCGCGGGTGATCGTGAATTGGATTTGGCAGCAACACTTTGGCCAAGGGATCGTGCGATCGTCCGATGACTTCGGAACACGAGGTACGCCACCCAGCAATGCAAAGCTATTGGACTATTTGGCGGACACATTCCAAAAAGACGGTTGGTCGATCAAGCGAATGCACAAACGTATCGTGCTTTCGCAAACCTACCGGCAAGCGTCACAAGAAAATGCAGATTTCAGAAAGATCGATCCAGAGAACGATTCGATGTGGAGGATGCCGAGACGAAGACTTGATCTTGAAGCGATGCGAGATTCGATGCTCTTCGTGGCTGGCGAGTTAGACACGACCGTGGGTGGAAGACCCGTGGATCTGTCGACTACACCTGCTATTCCAAGGCGCACGGTTTATGGATTCATCAACCGGGATATTGTTTCGAATCTTGCAAGCACTTTCGATGCAGCGAATCCCAACGCGTGCAGTTTGAAACGCCCAGATACGCTCGTTCCTCAGCAAACATTGTTTGCCTTGAACTCGGAGTTCATCCAAGACCGAGCGAAGAGCCTAGTAACGCTCATGAAGTCCTCAGCAGGCAGTGAAGATTCGAATGAGCGAATCATATGGTTGTATCGTCGTCTCTTTGGGCGAGATCCGTTGACCGATGAAATGGAATCGATGCTCCAATTCTTTCTAAAAGTAAAAGCAGATAACGCTGACAGTACGACAGCAGATCGATGGCAGATTTTGGCTCATGCCATGTTGGCTTCCAATGAGTTTTCTTTCGTAGACTGAGGTGAAAAATGATCGAGCCCATCGTTGAACGACGCGCTTTTCTCCAACGCAGCGGAATGGGAATGGGTGCCTTGGGGCTAGCTGGTCTGTTGCAGGCGGAAACGGAATCCAAAGGACCGGGCATTCATTTCCCTCCCAAGGCGGAACATGTGATTCACATCTTCCTGAACGGCGGTATGTCCCAAGTCGATACGTTTGATCCCAAGCCGGAGCTCACCAAGCGAGGTGGCCAGATGCTGCCGTTTGACAATCTTCAGACGGAACGGAAAACGGGCGTTGCGTTGCCATCGCCGTTCGAATTTGCGCAGCATGGGGAGAGCGGGATACCGATAAGTGATTTGTTTCCATCGGTTGCCAAATGCGCTGACGAACTTGCGGTGATTCGATCGATGCATGTCGAGTTGCCAAGTCACGAAATGTCTTTGATGTTGATGAACACAGGGGACATGAGACTTGTTCGACCTAGCGTCGGCTCATGGCTCACGTGGGGGATGGGCTCGGAAAATCAGAATCTACCAGGCTTTGTGGCATTGTGCCCCGGCGGGCTTCCTGTGGGTGGCGCCGGGAATTGGCGTTCTGCGTTTTTGCCAGGAGCTTATCAAGGGACGCATATCGATACTTCGAACTCCGACCCTGCAAAATTGATTGCCAATTTGAAGAACAGCCGGCTTAGCACATCCGAGCAGCTTGAGCAGTTTGAGTTGCTGAAGCAATTAAATGCCAAGCATCTTGAGTCACGACCAGGTGAGCCAGCGATGGAAGCTCGCATTCGATCTTTTGAGTTGGCGTATCGAATGCAACTCGAAGCCACCGATGCATTCGATACCACGCAAGAGCCCGAGCATATTCTGAAACTTTACGGCGAAGGGCCACAGAATCGGCAATTGTTGATGGCAAGAAGATTGGTGGAACGAGGTGTTCGATTCGTTCAAACATGGCATGGCAATCTTCAGCCTTGGGATAGCCATTCGAACATCAAGTCGGAGCATCGCAAAGTCGCCAAGGAATGCGATCAAGGGATCGGAGCACTTTTGGTGGATCTCAAACAACGCGGGCTATTGTCAAAGACCCTGGTCATTTGTTCAGGGGAATTTGGAAGAACACCATCGGTGGAGTTAGGCCAAAACGGTTCAGGTGCGGGACAAGGCCGCGATCATAATCATTGGGGCTTTTCCCTTTGGATGGCTGGCGGCGGTATTAAGGGAGGAACGATTTATGGTGCGACCGATGAGTTCGGATTCAAGGCCGTTGAGAATCCTGTCTCTGCTCACGATTTGCATGCCACGATATTGCATTTGATGGGAATCGATCACGAGCGGTTCACCTACCGCTACGCAGGCCGTGATTTTCGCCTCACCGATGTCTTCGGCCGCGTGGTGAAAGAAGTGATCGCTTAACTGATAGCGACCGCTCAGCAAGTAGGCTGGGACCATTGTCCCGGCCGAATGGATTTTCCTCCGCAATACTTCTCGAGTAGCCGAACTGCGCGATGTTAATGCGACCTACTATCGTTACTTCACCCTACCTTCGCTACCTTCGGGAGGGTCCCGGCTTGTTGATTCATGGTGAGCCGTCGGGCGCTAGCTAGCCCCGGTTGCCGCCTGTGGCGAAGCCACTAAACCGGGTCTATCGCCCAACGGCTCACTAAATCAGCTGGCGAGGGAGGGTTAAAGTTTGTGATTGCGCAACTCCGCGACCTTGCGAGTGCATTCGCTACATCAATGAAAAAATGCTTCTATGGCGTGGCAACGTTCCTGTCCCGACGCGAGATGGCGAACCCCTATTTGGGTCCTGTGGATTTACTTCGGAGTCGTGGTATTGCTTTGAGCAATTGTTGCCAACCATCGGAGCTAACTGCCGTGCCTTGCAGGTGGATGGCTTCGAGTCTCGGTAACGTTGCTAAGACTGCTATCGATTGATCGGTGATGGATGTTCCTGCCAGCCAAAGTGTTTTCAGGGTTTTGTGGTTTTGCAGAGAGGCAACGCCCTGGTCTGTTATTTTGCAGTTTGATAGATCGAGTTCTTGCACACGAGGCATCTTGGCGAATGATGCGATCGAACGATCGGTTACTTTGGTGGATTCGACATTCAATCGGACAATGTCCCAATCGACTCCTTGCTTCACCCATGCATCGTCGTCGACTTTTGTAAAAGAAACGTCGATTGAATCCCAATTGCGTTTACTCGCCAACGAATCGATCAACCACGAGGAATCGACATCACAGCGGCTCAGCACTAACTCGTTTCGATTCGCAAATGGCAAATAGGAGCTGCCCGATCGCGGCCCGCGTCTGAGATGATCCAGATACGATTTCATTATCAACTCGTCGTCGTTGGGCTCGAAGACGACTGGCGATCCACGACGGTAGATACTGTCCAAATGATTGGCTATTTGAGTTCTGCTCGTCGGGCTGTTCTCCATCCAGTAATGGGCCAATCCGCATGCTTGGCTGTAGCGAGGGGCAATATCTTCCATCGAACGAAATCGAACTCCATTTGCTGACCCGAATGCGTCCCAAGGGAACCACATCTGATCTCGTAAAAACCGAAAACGTCCCGCTTGGAGCCTACTCGAATCCCAGCCTCCGATATCGATCAATACCGATGCTCCCATGTCTCGTAGGGAAAGGGACTCCATGTAAAGTGCGATCCCCTCGGCGGCCCAAAAACCTGCCGTTTGGTCAGCATCGAATTGAATAGGAAGCGACGACGATTCAATGAAGAACTGATGCGTGAGCTCATGCACCATCGTGGCATACGATCGTCGATCTTCCAAATAAAAGAAACAGGCCTTCGCGTTTTGATGGTAATAGCCTGTTGATACCGCAACATTCCGAACTTGCGACTGCAACGCCTTGAGGTAGTTTTCTTTATTTCGAAAGATGATTACCTGAAAAGGGCCCGCAGGGGTTGATCGGTAATCAGGCCCTACAGTGGAAGCGGAACTCCAATACGAATAAAAAAGCTGCTTCCAAATGGCATACGTTTGTTCGCAAATCTCGACAATGTCGCTTGTATCCGATTGTTTGGTTTGAAAGGCAATTTCGAAATTGGGTGACAACACGAACTGATAGCTCGACGCGGGCCATTGCGTTATCGGATGTGGACCTTTTGTTCCAGTCGGAGCTCGTTTCGGTTGCAGGACATCTTCGGCAGGAGACCAAACTGCTTTACTTGACGGAGTCAGTTCTGCGAATCCAGCCGCTAACCAACGGAGTCGATAAGCTTCGCTCCACTCACGCCGCGATTCTCGTTCTTCCGCCAATCGTTCGATCTCGCGTTGTGTTTGTTGAGCGAATTGTTGAAATTTGGATCGTTCTTCGGAGACTGCGAACGCTTGGTCGAGCAAAACAGAGATACGTTTTGCATTGCTCTTGGATCGCGGCATCAAGAAACGTTGACGACCGTCGGCGGGGATCTCGAGGATCGCACGAGCGGACTGGAGGAACGCATAACCTGGGTGTTTTGCATCTTGGGACTGAGGCAACGATCCCAGCCATTCGTAGAACGGTTGACTCGATTCGAAAGGTAGAAGCGTCTGCGCGCAGGATGTGCGAACTCCCAAACTCGATACAATCACGTACGCCGTGAAGACGATGGAGATGGATTGCATTCTTTGCACGAGTGGCGAACCTAATCAGAGTTGAGAAATTGTCTTGTGGGCAGAAAACGCATTGACGAATCGGAATTGCCGACGCGGAACTTCATCCCCCATCTATCTAGTGTAACCCATAACGAATCCTCGTGAACAAACCTCCTCTTCGATTGATGCTCTGTACTTCTTCGATGGAAGGGGGAGGAAGCGAAAAGCAGTTGCTCTATTTGCTTCAAAAATTGGATCGCAGTCGGTTTTCACTCTCGCTTTATCTGTTTTACGCGTCCGGTAGTTTGCTCTCCGAAGTTCCTGACGATGTACCGATCACCGCGTATTGGACAGACAACCAACCACCGCGATGGAATTGGCCGGGACGAATTCATCGCCACCAGATTCGGCATTTGGCGAATACGCTTGCCGAGCAAAAAATCGATGTAGTTTACGATCGATTGTTCCACATGACGATGGTAACAGGGCCTGCGACCAAGCGTGCTCGTGTACGGCGAGTATCCACCATCGTATCTCCTCCCGAGTTCGATGTCGTACGTAGTGAGAAACGCTGGTTGCGTTGGAAGAAAGAATCGTTACGAAGGTCGTATCTAAACGCAGACGCATTGTTAGCTGTCGGATCAGGGACTGCCGATAGCGCATCAGAATTTTATGGTATCCCTCGTGATCGTTTTCAAGTCGCCTCCAGCCCGGTGGACGTAGAGCGTATCGATCGTGACAGCAGTCTCGCATGGGAAGGAATGCCTCTTCGTTCCGATCGCAAACAGATCGTCGCGATTGGACGACTGAGCGACGAGAAGGGACATCGCTTCTTGATTCAAGCGGTAGCACAGTATCAACGCGAGGCATCGTCGGATTCCGCACCGCCAGTGGATTTGCATCTCGTTGGAGATGGTGTATTGCGACGCGAGTTGCAGAGTTTAGCGGAGTCCTTGGGACTCGGAGATTCCGTATTCTTTCATGGCCATTTATCCAACCCATTCTCGTTGCTCAAGCGATGCGATTTGATGGTACTTCCCTCGCTCTACGAAGGAATGCCAAACGTCTTACTGGAAGCGATGCTATGTCGAGTGCCTATCCTGGCGACGAATACAGAACAAGGTGCAGGCGAATTATTGCGCAAACATCCGTTAGGTAGTTTGGTGGCCAAAGGCAATACTTCTGAGATGGCGAACGCGATTCGACATCGATTTCAACATCCCAGCGATTGGCTTGAGCGATTGGATACCGCACGCACCTATGTGTTCAACAATCACAGCATGGAGAAGTGGATCTCCCAAATGAGCCTAATCTTCGAAAAAGTTTGCTCTCATTAATACTGGCGAGGGACCAATCACCGCGATTGCTTTCAACACCTAACGCTCCTGTGAAACGTGATCATCTGGGACCTGATTTTTGAAATCCGTGGGATGCTTCAAATGAGAGACGAATACTCTTCGCTTGTTGAAACTTCTTGCGATAAACACCCGCAGACTCTGCATTCCCAAGTCTCTTATGTACAAAATAGAGGACCTCGAAAGGGGATTCAAACCAACCCGGTAAGAAGCGGAATGCCAATCGTTCTATACCTCGCTTTGCCCCTTCAACCTGGCCGATGGCGATGGAAGCCTGTGACCATGTGATCGACTCTTCATCGCGATGAAGCCGGTAACAACAAAGTCCAGCCAACCAAAACAACTCGGGCCAATTGGCATCTTTTTGTAACCCTCTACAACAGAATTCAAGTGAACGAACATAGTCTTTCTGTTTGTAGGCGATTGATGCTGCACAGTAGGCAGCGCACGCAGCCTGCTCATGAGGACTAGGTCGGAGTTCTATCACTTTTTCGTACGCGAGAATTGATTCTTCGAATCTTCCAAGCCCCTTATAGGTTTGCCCCAGAAAATACCACCATCGTGCGTTGGAACCCTCGTTTCGAATGACATCCAGGAGAATGTCGAGATCCCTCTCATACTTCAATTTCGACAGTTCTTGCGACTTGGGAAGTTCATGGAAAACACAGTTTTGCAAATGAACCAACTCAGTTTTGTAGTAACCGACAAAACACTCATGAGTACGCCCTGTCCATTTCATTCGTTCAGGCAAGGGAAGCCTAAAG
>JAJTID010000121.1 GCA_021300155.1 Pirellula sp. | reverse complement strand
CATCGATCAGGAGACCGAAGCCAAGAACCAAACCGTTGATGCGTCCAAAGAGGAGCAGTTCAAGCAAAACGAAGCGGCGGGTCTCACGCGACAAAAGACTATCGATGACACCACCGCTGGCGTTCAAAAGACTCTTGATCAGATGCGTGAGGAAGCTCGCATCGCCCGCGAAGCCGGTCGCCAGTCGCCAGAAGATCGTGCCAAGGAGCGTGACCAGCAAGTAGCCGCAGCTCAAGCGGAGTTCGATGCGGCTGTAGAAACAGCCAACGCAGCCAAACCCCAAGAGTCGAGTCCTGAGTCCCGAGTCTCAAGTCCTGAGGTTTCAGAAGAAAAGTTGAAACCATCGTCTGCTCTTCCTCAAGACTCAAGACTAAAGCCTCAAGACTTGCAAATCAAAGATCCAAAACTGAAGCCGCCCAAGAAAAAGGATCTTAAGCTTGGTTTGGATCGGTCGGCTAAAGATTCAATGGACCGATTCTCCGATGGTCCCGAGGAGCCGACTGAGAAAACGGAAGCTGCTGGCAACTTTGATAGCCGTGGACTCGGACTGGGTAGTGGTGCATCGCTGCTTCCTGTGATCGAGCCTCCTGATCAGAAAGATAAAGCCGATCCGGATGGAGTTGCCCCTGACGGTGTAGCTGACGCTGACGCTAACGAACCAGAACTTGAAGTTCCAGAGGTTGAACCGGAGCTCGGTCTGCAGCCAATCGACGCTGAAGTATCGTCGCCCGAGGATTTCATAGAACCAACGGTTGAGGATCAAGAACCTTCGCTCAATCTCGAATCGATCATGGCATCCTTTGCAGCGGTTCGGATCCGTTTGGAGGAATTCGATGCTGCATTATCGCAAAGCGTTGCGCGGCTGCAAATGCCACAAGTCGCCGGCGAAGGGCTCTCGGACGATGTGAAGCGAGCCATCATTCAAACCGCTGAGAATACCTCTCAGCTTGCCGAACGCGCACGCACGGGAGGCTTCGTGTTCAGCTAATGGGATTCTCAATCGGTGGATACAATTTTGAATTGGCAGCTCTGTCCAAGAAAGCCACTCGCGGTAAAACGACCGCCGACACGTTCGTTTATGTCGGGACAAACGGTGGAGCCGTTGATCCGGCAACTGCAGCCGATGCCGTTCTGTCATACTATCGCAGCAATCAACGCGATCTGATTCCATTCTTGCAGGTTGATGGCGAATACATCAACGAGAAGCATGCTCTGGTAACTGCTTCAATCAACAAGACCAAGCTCGATCCAGTCTCGTTTAACACCACCGGTGCATCGACTCACCTCAACCAATCGCTATTCACTCGCGGTATCTATGCTGCACCTGGCAAGATCGCCCCGAACTATCGCGGCGCGATCGGTGTTAGCGACTCGGGTGTTTCTGGCGTTGATGTAACGGTGCCAGCGTTCGAGTTCTCAGTCCGCAAGAGGTTTGAGTTTGTCTCGACAGAATACCTTCTCGCGATGGTAGCCATGACAGGGCGAGTCAATTCGACTGGCTGGTCGATCTTCGCACCAGGGGAAGCTCTGTTCCTAGGTGGCGAAGGTGGCGAGGACGAACAGAACTGGGTTGATGTGACCTATCACTTCGCGGCGCGACCCAATGAGGTGAACTTGCGAGTTGGAAACATCAGCGGTGTCGCCAAGCGAGGTTGGGACTACCTCTGGGTCAAGCATGGTGAAGAGGTTATTGGCGATCGCGTCTTGCAAGTTCCTGAAGCGGCGTACGTCGAGCAGGTTTACTCCGAAGCGAACTTTAACGCGTTGGGGATCGAATAATGGCAAGGCGAGTTCGACCAGGCGAAAAACTCAATATCACGGCAGCGGAATACAACCGTCTGCTCGCTGCCGCCGATGCCATCGCTCGCGATCGTCTCTCGGGTGGCGGAGGAAACCGCACCCACGTTCGCGACGCTGCCACCGTTCGCGTTCACTATCAAAGCGCGACCACTGTGCCCATCGGTGGAATCGTCGGTTTTAACGCCCCACTAGGCGATCCTGAACTTGGGCCCGCGGAGTTGGCTCGTTTCGTACGTGATGCAACGATCCAAACAGTGCGTCCAAACGCCGAAGAGCATACAGGTCGATTCGGTGTAGCCATCGAACCAATCGCAGAAGACAAAATTGGGCGTGTAGTTTTTGCAGGCGTCGTCGCTGCCCGTGTGAATGTCCAAGAGACCTGGCATCAATATGCCGATGTCGCCGACTCTGGTGGAACGACACTCCAGTCGAAGCCCAACGGGTCGGCTCAAATCCTATGGCGGCGCGATACGAATCAAACGGGCGTTCAGTGGGCTGTTGTTCGAGTCGGAAAGCCAGCATCCGCTGTGTACCTCGTTCGAGTTCCAGCTGGAGGCATTCCACCACGAACGAATCTCCAAACTGGTTCCGCTGTCTGCGATCTCATGACCCTCGATGAATCGGGTGAGATCCAACCGATGGTCGATGCATCTGACAATCCCGTGCGGGTAATCGTGCGGAACCCGAGCACACAACGCATTCGAGGTCCCATCCCATCGATCCATGATGATCAGTTCCTTCTGGTTACGTACGATCGTCGCGGCTCTTGGTTGCTTCATCCGCCCAAGCAGACGCTTCTTTGCAAACCCACCACACGAATCCGTTCGAAGTCATGGGGATTTGCCAGAGAGCTTCGCTTCGTGGGAGGCTCCTGGCAACCCTCAGGCAATAGGATCTCGATCTACAATCTCTGCGACTACGCACTCCTGCCGACGCAACATGTTGCAGCACACTTCCATGAAGACACTCGAAGCTACATTGCACTCAGCCCAAGATGCTGTGACGACAACAGTGGCTCCAGTTCGCAAGACTCCTCCAGCACTTCGTTCAGCACGTCGTTCAGTGATTCATTTAGTGAATCTCTAAGCGATTCGAAGAGCGAATCAACAAGCCAGTCCGCTAGCGAGTCAGTCAGCGATTCCCGAAGCCGCGATTCCAACAGCGGTAGCGACAGCGACTCTACCGATGACGAAAGCGGCGGTGACAAATCGACGGCAATCGTTCCCCGAGCACAACAGCAATCTTGTGAATTACGTTTATATCCTGCTACATAACATCACTAGGTAGTTCAACGATGGATGCCATCATTCCCTTGAAGTATGGCTTATGAGTCTGGCGGATGAGAGACGATGCAAGGGCCAACAATTATTGGTGGATAGTGGGATGCCTCGGCGCGTCTTGAAATTTCAAGAGCCAGTTCTAGGTAGTTGCCCATCCT
>JAJTID010000255.1 GCA_021300155.1 Pirellula sp. | reverse complement strand
TCTCCATCCTCGAATTTTGCCGACTCAAGACGATCAAGTAGCTTCAGCAATCGTAGTCTGGATTTCGCTGATCCACCAAAGAGCGTGAAACTCTGGTTCGAAGCTAGGGACTCAAGAGCAGACAGAAGCATGCCACGTTCGCCCTTTAAGGCTAGCTGAAAGTGTCGCGGTGACACCGGGACAGAAAAGTGTTCAAGCAACTGTTGTAGTTGTTCTTCGTTGAAAATGGACAACTCAACTGCTTCCTGGACAACACCCAACGAATTCTGGCTGGCTGCACTAGCCAACAGAAATGAATTGATCGACGGAGTTCCATCGAGAAGATTGGAAAGTCCTGTGAAGCACCGAATGTCTTCAAGTACCGCAGCCGGGTTGTTGAATCGCAACGCAACGTAGGACTCGAATCGAGTCAAATGGATCGCCTGTTTGTAGCCACTGTAACTACTAGAATACCCCTGGCCTTCCCCCTCATAGTTCATGGGCAAGTAAACGCCTCGACTCTTCATTGCCAGTTTTCGCAACCGGTCCCGAAGCGATTTTGTTTCAGTCAAAAACTTAATAGCCCCCGCTTCGGCTTCCCAAGGTTGTCCTCGCGGAGGAACGCGATCATCCTTCAAATGAGAATTTCCAAGATACGGAAACGACTCGGTTGCTTCCAGAAACTCGATAGTGGTCAATTCGTCGAACAGTGAATTCCATTCATCCGTCAGCTCTCGATTCGTTGAACTCTCATGGAGTTTCTTAACTCCGTCTGCATCGACCGGCGAGCCTTGGGTTGAAAGCAAATCAAGGGCTGCCCGTAGCTCCTGTTGTTGGGCACGATTGTCCGTTCCTCTCCAAGCCACGAAACCAACACAAAGAAATGAGGCTACGCCAGTGGTGACTAAAAGCAGTCGAATCGAATTCTTTCGGAAATGAGATGAGTGAACAGACATAACGGATGCGTTCTTTATCAAGTGGTTCGGGCTGCTACACAAATGGCTTGATGTTGCTTACTTCCAAGCGACCAATTTATTTCCGTGCAGAGTACGCCAGATGGCTAAACAAGTCCAACGTTTTTTCTGACAAACATTTGATGGGGTTGAATCTTGTTCTCGTCGAAGCGTTTGCCTAATTCTCCCAAACCATGTTTTTGGACAAGGTCGTATTCTTCCTTGTAAAGAGGAATCGCATTCAAGATGACGATCTGTTTCTCTTCGCTCACGAAGATTGGATCTCTCCGCGAATGCATGATCATCCAAACAGAAAGTTCTGTGTTCGACGCGAAAGGCTGAGGTGGCGAGCCATTGGGATAGAAGAACAAGGTGGTCATTGGTTCGTCTGTTTCGTGCGGATAGTAGGCGAGGCGCCGAAGCCACGTTACAGGCCAAGCATTCTCGTCCGTCTTGAGCAACTCAGGACCGATGGGCCACTCGTAGGGCAAAATCATTTCGAGTTCGACAAATCGGTTGGCTTCGTCCCCTGTTTCGACCGGAATCGGTTCTGCAGACATCCCTTCCGTTTGAAAAACATATTGATAACTGTCGTCAACAACATGAATATTGATCTTGGGGTGAGTTCCAACCATCGATTGAATGGTCGCCATCGGCTGCTTGCCAAAGTTTTCCTCGAAGTAGCCTTCCATAAGCTTGGAAAGCTCCGGTGGCGGAGGAGGCGTCCAGCCGAGTTCCTTCGCAGTTTTTCCCCCAATAGATCGCAGGTACTCTATGATCTCAGGCCAATCTGCGATCATCGCCCGATCCAAAGGGGACATGCCCAATTCAATCCCGTTGATCGCAGCGTCGTATTGGACCAAGAGTTTCACCATCTCGAGATTGCCTTTAGCAATAGCGAGCGCAAGCGTATGACAACAAATTTCGCCGTTCACTTCGTGATTGATCTTAGCACCTAGTTCCAACAGTCTCTTCGCCGCTTCGATCTTGCACGAGCCGCCGAGACAAGTGTTACGAATGGGATTGTGAGTATTTAAGTCGGCACCGAGTCTGACGAGAACGTCAATCAAGTCAGGGCTGTTTTGGTCAACAGCCGCCTTCAATTGGTACGATAAGACATCAATACGACCGTCACCATACAGACTGGGATTTGCCTTCAATAGCATTTCGTATTTCGTGGCATTAGATTCGTTGAACGTGCGGTTCACCAATTGATGTAGTTCGTCGTTGCTCATTTTCTCACTTTTGAATTCTGTGTTTGAAGTAGTCCGGCCATGCGGATTGAATGAAGTCCTCGGCTTCTTGTTGAAGCGCGAGGATTATCTTCTGCCGTGTCTCATCATACGACAAGTTCTGCTTACGCGCGACTTCAACTGCGTTTCTCACACTATCACCCACCCCGATATTAACCGCAAGCGTATGCCCACGATTCGGAGCGAAGACAAGCACTTCTTTAGCATAGATCGGATCGATCCCATAGTCCATTAGAGTGTTCTGTACGAGTACATCTTCGTCGGTGATAGCCTTCTTGTACTTGACATGGTGACCGTGGATATTCGGCATTCCGATATCGAGCGCTTGCTGCTTAGTTCTATTGAGTGCGTCACTTCCATGAATCTTTGTGATATGGTCTGAGAAATTGGTTCCTTTCACCAATTCAATCATCTTCCTTCGCACTTGGAGATCGGAAACGCCCGGCCCAAGAAGATCTTTTGCCCGTTTCTCAAGATCGCACCAAGACGTATTGTGGACGAGAATCGACGCTTCGCCAACGAAGAATGTGTGGAATCCTCGAACGGTCAAATTCGACACTGGCAACAGTGATTCATACCGTTGTTCGATTCGACTTATTCTTGCAGACGTCCCATCGTGAAGATGGATCGTATCTCCAGCTCTCAGCTCATGGGAATTGACCCAACGACCACGAAGAGCTTTCCCTTCGTCTTCGCTCGGATCCAGTTCTCGCGGAACGGATCGTTCGT
>JAJTID010000137.1 GCA_021300155.1 Pirellula sp. | reverse complement strand
ATTTGCAAATGCGAAGACGTCATCGTGATTCGAACCAACGATGCGTTCAATGCTGACAAGAGTATCGGTATCTGCACCTGTTGTCACAACGCCGGTGGTGATGTCCGCGACGATGCCGCTGGATGCATCGCTGTAGGTAGCCGTATCACGTCCTGATCCACCGTCGAGGCGGTCATTTCCTGCTCCACCTCGCAACGTATCGTTTCCTGCACCGCCCAATAGGTTGTCGTTTCCATCGCCGCCGTCGAGGATGTCATTGCCTGCAGCAACCAGTCGAATGTCGTCCAATGCCAGGCCAACATTGTTGGCATTTCCCGTTCCCTCGAACGTGAGCTTGTTGGTACCGTCTCCGCTGCCAGCGACGAGCTGAAGGTTATGTTGTTGCCATTGAGTATTCTGGTTGTTGACCGTTGTAACAAGTTCTCCGTTCCAATAAACCTTGAGACCGTTTGAAGCGACTTCATATCCGTTTGGCGCACCGTCTGGGTTTGCTGTTTGGAACGAAAGTTGATAAGTCTCACCAGTCGCCAGTCCTTGCACGGATTGGGAAATAGCGATGTTTCCAGGGCTCGCATCCATATCCAACCAGAAGCCGCCATCGACAGCCTTCACGCCCCAAATTGGGATGTCCACGAGTTCCATCGCTGGCCCGCGATCCAACTTCCAACCATCGATCGATTGAGTTACATTTCCCCAGCCCGTTTTCGCAGCGGAGCCAACGTTTTCAAAGCTGCCGTTCTTGACGAGATTGGTTTCGCTGTCCCCGATTACGGTATCATTGCCACTGCCACCGCTTAAAATGTCGTTGCCGGTACCGCCTATTAGTCTGTCGTTGCCCGCTCCGCCGTTGAGATTGTCATTACCACCGTTTCCGAAGAGCTGATCGTTGCCGTCGCCACCGTTGAGGGTGTCATTGCCCTGGCTAACAACCGTCTGCGTGACATTGATCTTTGTGATCACGGCACCGTAGTACGGTCCGTTGACTACGTTGGGTTGTGTTTGACTGGCGAAGACGATCTTGGTTGATTCGGAGGTTGCGACGAAGGTGAACTCGCGAGTCTCATATCCCATCGATTGTTTTGACCAATTGGCTGGTTTATTCCATTCGAATTTTGCAGAGCTATCGCCTGCGGACAATTCTAAAGCTTTCGTCGGCGAACCTCCATCACCATTTCCAGCCATATCGAAACGAACGGTATAGGTCATGCCAGGGACCGTTGCCATCTGTTGGCTAATTGCGCCGGGTGAAGAACCATCAAGATCGATGCTACCTGCAGCGCCGTTGTGATTCCAATAAGTTCCGATGACATCGACAGTCCCGCTTTCGACTTTCCATCCATTAAAGGAAGTGCCTGCGTTCAACGTTTGAAAATGGTTCTTTACACCGGTGTTTTCAAAGTTCCCGTTGGCAACGAGGTTGGTTGTGTCGCCATCACCGTTGTCGCCGATGAGTATATCGTCACCCTCTCCACCATGAAGTTCATCGTTTCCGGCACCGCTAACAAGGGTGTCATCATTCTCGAGCGAAAACAGTTGGACGTTGTCGAGGGCTGTACCGATTGCGTCGGTGCGCCCGATCTCGACAAAGCGCAGCGTATCTGTGCCATCACCTGATCCGGAAACGAGCTCGAAGCTATTTTTCTTCCAACCCTCAGCAAAGGTGCCACCTGTTGTGCCAACCTTTTCACCATTCCAATAGACTTCCATGACGGCTGTCCCTTCGGCACCACGGTTTCGGGAGTCGAAGTTCAACTCATACGAATCACCACGCTCCAATCCCTCGATCTTTTGAGAGAAAGTGATCCCTCCTGGCGATGCATCGGTATCCAGCCAGTGCTCTCCGTGGGTTGCACCGACATTTCCGTGAGCTGCGTTGACAACTTCGAATTGTGGGCCGCTCTCTAGTTTCCATCCTTCGAGTTGTTGAAAGCCTCGCCATCCACCAGTCGCGATATCACCGCCGGTAAACTTCTCGAAGCTTCCGTTCTGAATGTAGTTCTTGCGACCTGTATCACCGGTTAACTTATCGTCGCCGTCTCCACCGACGAGGACATCATTTCCTTCACTACCGTTGAGTGTATCGTTTCCCGAATTACCCTCGAGTTGATCGTTGCCCGTTCCACCATCGAGCAAATCGTTACCTTGACCACCGAACATATCGTCATCGCCAGCCCCGCCAAACAACTGGTCGTTGCCGCCATTTCCGAACAGTGTATCTTCGCCGCCGAGACCGTTAAGCACATCATCCATCGCTGAACCATTACCCGTATCATCACCGTTCGTGGCTTCCAATTCCGTCTGGTCGGTAGAGGTATCGACCCACGTAGCAGACATGAGGATCCGTGGCTCCAAGATGTCAGTCGTAAAGGAAGCCTTTTTCTTCTCTGGGGCGACGGACTGGTTCTTGTTACCTAGATTCTTGTCGTTCGACGTAGCGGACTTGTTTTTTTTGCTGGACATTTTGATTCTTTGACGGAAGTTACTTAGTATTTTGTTCTGGTGTTGGTAGAGATTGAGCGACTAAAGCATGTTGGGTTCCCTGCCCAACGGCGACAGTCGAACCGCGAAGCCAGCTGGTAATTGTTTGTCAGGATTTTCAATTTCGACGACGACGCGAATCGTTTGCGTGGCAGCGTCAATCAAGGGAGCGATGAACACAACTTTTGCGTTCAGCAAAGGCTGGCCAGGCAATTCGGCTAGAAGTTGCGTAGCTTCGCCCGCGCGAATCGAAGCAGCGCGAGACAGCGGCACATAGAGATCTGCTCGCAGTCTGGTGACGTCGGCTATCTTCACGATTGGTGCACCTCGCGAAACAGTTTCACCGAGATGTGGATAAATCTTGATGACGGTCCCTTGAAAGGGAGCGCGGATTTCGTGGGTATCTAGCCTCGCCTTTTCAATCTGCAATCTAGCTAATGCGTCGCGTTGGCTCTCTAACCCTTCTTGAAGAGCCGCCTTCGCTTCAGCCAATCGGCTGCCCGCTTCATCGACTTCGAGGCCTGATGCTGCCTTTTTGCTGGCGGCTTGTTGAATGCGATTTAAGAATTGATCCGCTAATGCCACTTTGGCTTTGGCCGCATCCATCATCGCTTGCCGATCTGCAGTCGATTGGGCTGCGATCACAGATGCCAAAGCGACTCGATTGTCAATCAATCCCATCACAGTGTCTGGAGCGACAGCATCACCTTCGACAACAAACAGTTTCCAAAGCGGACCGTCCGCAGCTGCTGAGATCTCGGCAACTTGGAGCGGATGTGCAATTCCCGGAAGCATGTCGATCGGTTGAAGGCGGAGTTCTGCTGGAGCTACGGAACCTGCATTCTCTCGTGATACTACGGATTCTTGAATCACTGAAGATTCGCGCTGCCCGTTCGACTGTCTAAGAGGAATGTCTCGGACCAGTTGCTCCTGATCGTCTGCGGATCGCGTGGATACAAGGGAAACCGAATTGGAGTGCCGTTTTACACTTTCGTCGGTAGCGGACATGGAACTTCGAGTCCACAGCCCCAACCCTGCACCAGTGAATGCAATCAAAACTACGGTGACATTGCCGATTGATAGGATTTTCAAGCTCTACAACCTTTTTTCGTGGGAAATAGGATGCGGACGGCGAGGCTATAGGCAAAAGAATCTGATTGGATAGTTTATGCGCTCGCAGTATCCGACAGTGTTTCTAGCTTATGGCAGAGATAGAGAACTGCAGAATTGCACGACTTTGGACTGAAAATGAATCGAAAACGGCGAGTTTGGCGGATAGTCTCGAGTTGCGGGCTAGGTAAGGTGTAGTTCCGTTACCTTTGGATTGGAAGAAACCGGTTGTGAGTGCCGAAGAAGGGTTGGATGTTTTGATTTCCAAAGGAGTGGCGTACACCTACGCCCGGTACTTCGTCCAATGAGATTTCACCAGGCGTTATCCTTCGAAAAGCCACAACCTGCGTCTTGGTCGCGCCGAGACTTCGGGGTTGCGATTGCATCGCTTGCTTTCGGACTATCTGGTTGCAGAGTCGGTCCTGACTTTACTAGTCCGCCTCCGCCTGCACTCGGTCCCGTTTTTGAACAATCATCATCGCAAGATGGAATAACCTCATTGGACGATCAAACGTCGCGTTGGTGGACCTATTTCGATGATCCGATCTTGCAGATGTTGATTAGCGATGCGAGTCAACAGAACTTATCCATCCGCGAAGCTTTCTTTCGCATCGCAGAATCTAGGGCATTGTTGGGAGTCGCGAAATCGCAATATTTCCCGCAGTTCAATGGAACCACCGACAATAGCTACCGGCGAAACAGTGAAAACAACAACGCCGTAATTAGTCAGAACAATCAAAGCGCCTTTTGGAATTTGTCCAATGGAATCGAGTCGAGCTGGGAAATCGATCTCTGGGGACGCTTGGCCCGCGGTGTCGAGGCTGCCAATGCCGAATTGCTTGCTCAGCACGAATCATTGAACGATATTCGAGTTACATTGTTGGCCGACGTGGCTACAACGTACATTCAAATTCGAGTCCTTCAACAGCGTTGGGTGATTGCCGATCAAAACCTACAGCTTCAACGTCAGACCCTTCATATCGTTCAATCCCGTCAGGAAGCGGGAATCGTCGGACAACTCGATCAATCGGAAGCGGAATCCAATGTGGCAGTGACCACTGCTTCTATCCCTCCAATTCAACAAGAGCTTCAGGTAGCTTTGTATCGATTGTCCGTGTTGTTGGGGCAAACACCTGGCGGTGACTTTGTATTGGAGAGTGGATTTGGTCAACTGCCAATGACCGTCGTGGAGAATGTCCAGCCAGGAATGCCCGCAGAACTTTTAACGCGCAGACCTGACATTCGAAAAGCGTACTTCGATGTCATGGCTGCCAACGCGCGCATTGGTGTTGCCGTCGCCGACCGACTTCCTCAGTTGACCATTCGCGGGAACATTTCTGTTGAAGCACGCGATGTGAGCGTTCTCTACACATCCAATAGCCTTGCCCACAACGTCGGACCAAGCTTTCGTTGGAACATTCTCAACTTCGGCCGATTAAAACGAAACATCGAAGCGAGAGAAGCTAGTCATCAACAAAGTATCGTTCGATACGAAGCAGCCGTGCTTCGCGGCGTGCAAGAAGTCGAATCCGCTTTGGTGGAGTATCATCGCCAACGTGAACGAGCGACTGAACTCGAGAAAGTGGTGACTGCGACCAATCGTTCTGTAGAAATTAGTCTTGCTCGCTACGAACAAAACCTGATCACTTTTGATCGAGTACTAGATGCACAGCGAAGCCTCGCAGTGGCCCAGGGCAACCTGATTGCCGCCCGCGGAGATATTCTATTCGCACTCGTCAAAATCTATCGAACTCTCGGAGGCGGATGGGGAGATCCTACTTTACCGATTTCGGTGCCAGAATCGACTACGAGCTTGACTGTCGAATCTGATTGACGAGCCGAGCAGCGCGTCGCAGCAGAATGTTACCGAATGTTTCTCGCTCACCCTGCAATTCCACCATCGACGACATACCCACCTTAATAGGTCTTTGGAGCTCCTTTAAGGAATCATTATCGATCTGGATAACAACATCAAAGAAATTCTCTCCAGCGACATTGTCTTGAGATACTGCGATGTTACCTCCACCCGAATGAGTCAACGCTGGCTCATCGATCTTCTTTGTACCTGCAATGTCTCCACTGATAATTCGACCGGTTAGCAAGCGCTGGGTATCTCCGACAAGTGTTATGCGGACGGGTTTGTCTCGCACGGACTCAACACTTGACCATTGATCGGCAGTCAACATCGCATGCACAATCCACGGGCCACGGCAGATAGAACCGAGCGACTCACCTTGCCTGATAAACTTGCCTATCTTGGGTGAGTCTGGCGAAGGGATAAACTCCCCAGCTATTTTTGCGGACAAGTTTAGTTGCTGAATCTGAGACTCAATGTGTTCGAGTTGCTTTCGAGTGTTTTCAAGCTGTAGTTGAGTTTGCTCGGATTGCTTACCAGGAACATGCAACTGCGACTGCAATTGAATATTGAGTTGATAAAAAAGCGATTGCAATTCACATCGTTGAGTCTCCAGTTCTGAGTTCTCAAGACGATAGAGAATTCGATTTGCATCAACGGTTTCCGTATTCTCAGCCGTTGTACGAACCAGGAATCCGCTAACAGAAGCTCGCACGGATTGCTCTTCTTGGCGATGGACGATTCCCAACGATTGAACACTACCAGATATAGGAATGGCAAAAATCCCTATGAAGATCGCCAGTGTCAATCCGCCTGCGACGCTGACAGCGCGAAATCGAACGGCCTCCAACTCCTTGGAAGTCGCGACGTACAGAACCCACTTCTTGATGGTACGTACAACCGGCATTCCCGAGACGAAAAATGCGATGACTGGACCAATGACAGGCACAGATAGAGTAAGTAATGTGGCAATACCGATCGCCACTGTGACTTGATAGATCATGCAAGCCAATCCAAACATCGTCATTGCGGTTTGGACAGAACGGTTTTCGGAAATGAGCTTTGGTACAATGCCGTAAAGGACCCATTTGATAAAACCACTCGACGCCGCTTTTGCATCACGGTGCAGATTCGGAAAATTCACAAGATCGCAAAGAATAAAGTATCCGTCATAACGCATGAGCGGATTCGCATTGAAACCGATGGTAACGACGGTAGAAAGCACGATTGCGTATTGAGCAGCGGAATGAAGTTGGCCGGTATCGGTACAAAGCCAGACCACTAACGCGACCATCGCTAGCATGGATTCAAAGTACATCCCAGCAAGTGCAACGATCATGCGATGCCAACGATTAGGAAAACTCCATGACGACGATGCGTCAACATACGCGCAGGGAGTTCCCATCATGATCATGGCTCCCATTTCAGGAACTGTTCCACCGAAACGCTTGCATGCATAAGCGTGACCGAGCTCATGAAATGTCTTGAGACCGACCAACAACGTCCATAATATTGGAACGTTGCTCAACGTGAGCATGGTTCCTAGTGGGTTGACAAACTCTCTCCAATGTATGAGTAGTACAAATCCGCATGCGATGACGCACGCAAGCCATATCCATAGTGCCGTTTTCGTGAAGAGAGGGGCGACAAAATGAACGGTATTTCCCAACCACGTGTCGGGCTTCGCAAGCGGTACTTTCATGAACATCAGCTTGAGAAACTTGCCCTTCTTCTGAGCTTCCAATCGCTGTTTGTAGCGATTGTATAGTGTGGTGCCGTCAGACAAGGGTAGCGTCAGCAATCCCATTTGATGCAAATGAACTACAAAGCGATAGAAATCATCCGTCTGCTCGACTCCGATTCGATTCTTCTGAATCAATTGCTCGACAGATTCACGCAAGGTTCTCGTTTGGTCTACCGAAATAAACAATTGATAATCTTGCGCCGAGAACCGGTGCGTCTGTGCTGTGACAGGATCCCGAACAACATAGGTCGGTTTGCCATTAAACACATGGCGTGAAATCTCAAGATTGGGACGCACGCTTGCACGTACATCTCCGAGCTTTGCATCCAACTCGCTTGGTGTGGCCTGAGGTTCTGACATCGCCTTAGATCTTCCACAGCTTGAGACGTACTTGATCAATCACACGATGGAGCCAAACCCAATAGATCGGATGTCGGCCTACATCGATTCGAGTGGTGCCTTGCATTCCGCTCCGCAACCAATCGGGTGCCTCTCCGAAGACCTTGGCTTCCGAGAGAAATACATTCTTTCCATCTCGTACTTCCGCATGGGTTCGCAGATGGTCAACTTCGACATTCAGGGGGACAAGTGGACGCGCCACGGTAGCGAAAGTCCCTGTTTGCCCGACATCGATCAGCGATGTTGCAAACTCGGGTGAATCGATCACGATCTTCCATTTGTCCGCAGCCGCGAAGCGAAAAAGTGACTCACCCATCGGAACACTCTCGCCGATGCGTTTGTCTAAATCGCCTGTTAGAATCGTCCCTTTGCAAGGAGCGCGAACTTCTGCCAGTTGCAGATTGCGTTCGATCTTCTGTGCAAGACTTTTGGCAGCATCTGCTTTGGCTCTACCGATTGCTAGTTTTTGCAGATCCCCTTCGGAGGCACCTTGAATAGACTCTATCGAAGCGGCATGGTAATCGGAATTAGCTTTGTTCAAGTCGAGTCGCAATTGTCGCGTATCCAATCGAGCCAACAACTGGCCTTCTTCGACGGTATCTCCCGCACGTACGAGAGTAGCTTCAATCACACCTTCAAACGGTGCCGATATTTCGCGTTCGTCCGCCGGTGCAACGGTGCACGGCAGCGTAAGCATATACGTCTGTTTCCCGAGGATAACGAGACAGAGTGATGCTAATGCAACACCCAGGCCAATCCTACGAACCCAAGTATCTTGCGAGAGCTGTTGTATGATCCATTCGATCGCTGCCGATTTTGCGTGATCGACCAGTTTTCTGTCTGCTCGGTCCAGCAACATAGCTCCAGGAATGAGCGGTGTTGCAAGCTCGCGAACTTTCTCAAGTTGTTCAGGTGTAAAGCTCTGCCCCGGTGTATGACGAAGACTCAAGATGGCAACGATTTTGTCATCCACTTGAAGCGGAATCGACGCGACTGAGGCGTTGGCGGAGTCACTGTGCCATTGTTTGTGCAAAATATGACCGGTGGATACTCCTTCGGGACCATTCTTTGCAAACTGAATCGAACAGATATCACCAGCATCAACGCATTCTTCCATCACTTGCTGAAGCTGTTGCGTCCCTAGTGCGCTCGGATCCACTTGGCTCGTGCCCGACATGCTAATGAGCTTGACACGGTTCTTACGAACGATTCCAAAACTGACCGATTCGCAGCCGAGTTTTGCCTTCAAGTTATTACTGACAGCAAAAGCAAACTCTGTTAGCGACCCATACCCGGCAGCACGCGACGCTGCGGCAGTATCCGCTGCTTTCGCAGATGCGGTCTTCTGAGGCGAATGCCCGACTTCGACGGCCATTGTCCCCGCTTGTGCAACAATCGCCTGCAATTCTTGCAATTGAGCTGTGTACGTGTGGCGATCCTGGTTTGCGACGACGACACAAACCGCACCAATCGTACCTTCGGATCCGACAGCCAAGGGACAACTCAAGATCGCAAAGGCATGCTCGGAACCACCCACCGAAACCGTCCTAGCACTCGCCAGGTTTCGATAGCGTGTATCCAATAGTGATCCGGTACATCGCTTGCCCCAGGCTTGAGTAGCCGCGTCGGATGCGGAATGAACCAATTGTTGGTCGCCGACGCTGGACTCGATCGCAAGGACAGAAAAAGGGGAATTGAAGTGTTCGCCTAGGATCTTGATGATCTGACTGAAGAATCCTTGTCGAGTGTCGCTGCTGGTAAAAACTTTCCAGATAGCTTCGCTGGTCTTTTTGGACAAAGACTCCAAGGATTCAACCGTCGTCGCTTTTGCGTCTGTGGGCTTCGATCCAGGCGTTGTATTTGGTCTGGGCTGAGTTGCTGTCGACATGCTTATCGCAATAGATCTTTTAGTGGAATATCTTGCAGAAACCGAAGTCCAACTTCGAATGCGTCTTCTTGGACCATGCGACAACGCATACATCGAGCAAGTAATGGACCGACTCGCTCCAATTGCTCGTGAAAGGTGACGTGATAGATGTCACCCGGCAGAATGGCTCGCGATGCCAGGACCATACAACCGCCATTCGAGATATCCGCAGTCACAGCTTCGACAGCATAAGTGTGACGCTGGCTAGGATTTGCTGGACGAAACATCAGCTTGGAACGAATTTCAACCCGCTCGCTAGACCGTTGCGCCAAAATCGCACGGTCATTGCACTTTTCTAGTTCGTTAAACGCTTCCAGCGAGTCCGATAACTTGAAGAGGTCGTCTTCTACTTCTGCAAACATCGTTTGCCCTATCTCAAAAGGTTCTACAGTTACTCCAATACGAGTGAAAAATGTTAGGACAATAGGGATTGAAAGCAAACTGGCCGTGGAAGGAAAATGCAGCTTTCGCTTTGCTTGATCCTCGCAAAATAGATAATCGTTACAGCCATACCTAGCCAGAATAACCAGCAATCTCATCGCAACCGATCGCGAGAAAAATGGGGTTTTCCGTCGAAACAAATCGAGAACCGTCCAGCATCCGACTCTCGAACAGGAAGAGCTTATGTCACTCGTTATCAGAAGCCGTCGATGTCTTCGACACCACAGAATTCATACCTGCGTTCCATTTCCAACCGCGAATTTCAGGCATGTCGTCGCCGTGCTCTTCGATGTACTGTTTGTGATCCACGAGTTTTTCTTGGATCGCTTGCTTGAAATAGGCGGCTTTCGCTCCAAGCTGCGGCAATCGATCGATCACGTCCTGGGCCAAATGAAACCGGTCCAGATCGTTCAATACCACCATATCAAACGGTGTGGTCGTCGTGCCTTCCTCCTTGTAACCCCGAACATGCAGATTGTGATGATTGGTCCGACGGTAAGTTAAGCGATGGATGAGCGTTGGGTAGCCATGGAATGCAAAAATGATCGGCTTGTCCTTCGTGAAGATCGCATCGTAATCGCGATCGGAAAGGCCATGCGGATGCTCACTTGCCGATTGCAATTTCATCAAATTGACAACATTGACGACCCGAATCTTCAAATCCTTGAGATGAGTTCGTAGCAATTCGACGGCAGCTAACGTCTCCAAGGTTGGTACATCGCCACAGCAAGCCATCACGACGTCCGGTTCATGCCCCCGATCGTTGCTCGCAAACTCCCAAATCCCAACTCCTGCAGCACAATGCTTGATCGCCTGGTCCATCGTCAACCACTGAGGTGCCGGTTGTTTCCCGGCTATCACGACATTCACATAGTTCCGGCTTCGCAAACAGTGATCAGTGACCGTAAGCAGACAATTCGCGTCGGGTGGCAAATAGACACGTACGATTTCTGACTTCTTGTTGATCACATGATCGATAAAGCCAGGATCTTGATGGCTGAACCCGTTGTGGTCCTGTCGCCACACATGGGAACTTAAAAAGTAATTGAGCGAGGCGATCGGGCGTCGCCAAGGAATCTCATTGCAAACCTTCAACCACTTGGCATGTTGATTAAACATGGAATCAATGATGTGTATGAAAGCTTCGTAACAAGAAAAGAATCCGTGCCTTCCCGTCAACAGATAGCCTTCGAGCCAACCCTGGCATTGGTGTTCGCTCAGTACTTCCATCACCCGCCCATCAGGCGAAAGATGGTCATCTTCTGGATAAATCTCCGCCATATAGCAACGATTGGTCACCTCGAGGATGTCTTGCCACCGGTTCGAATTGTTTTCGTCGGGGCTGAAGATTCGGAAGTTCTTGCTATCTAAATTATTCTTCATCACGTCCCGTAGAAACTTACCCATGACGCGTGCGGATTCGGTATCGACAGCACCGGGACTGAGGACATCGACCGCATAGTCTCGGTAGTCAGGCATCTTCAGATCGCGCAACAGGGCGCCACCGTTGGCGTGCGGGTTGCTGCTCATGCGACGATGCCCCTTTGGAGCCAAAGATGCAAATTCGGTCTTCAATCTCCCGCCATTATCGAACAGCTCTTCAGGTCGATAGCTTTTCATCCATTGTTCAAGAATTCGAATGTGACCTTCTTTCTGCATCTCCCCCATCGGGACTTGGTGGCTGCGCCAATAGTCTTCGCATTTTTTGCCATCGATTTCTGCAGGGCATGTCCATCCTTTCGGAGTTCGAAAGACGATTATTGGCCAAGCGGGCCTTGCGGTTACTCCGTTTGTGCGCGCCTCATGCCAAATTCGTTTGATCTCTGCTGTTGCGATGTCCATCGCCGAGGCGAGTTGTTGATGAACCAACTCCGGCTCGTGTCCTTCAACCCAGAGAGGTTTGTAGCCCATCCCTTCAAAGTACTTCCCAAGTTCTTCTTTGGGGATGCGAGCCAGGAAGCAAGGGTTTGCGATCTTGTAACCGTTGAGATGCAAGATCGGGAGAACGGCACCGTCGCGAGCGGGATTGAGGAATTTGTTGCCATGCCAACCAGTAGCTAACGGGCCGGTTTCTGCTTCGCCATCACCAACAATACATGCCACGATCAAGTCGGGATTGTCAAATGCGGCTCCGTATGCATGACTTAGGGCATAACCGAGCTCTCCACCTTCGTGAATGCTTCCTGGCGTTTCTGGAGCAACGTGACTGGGAATGCCTCCTGGAAAGCTAAACTGCTTGAAGAACTTTTGCATCCCTTCTTCGTCTTGACTGATGTTGGGATAAACCTCGCTGTAAGTTCCTTCGAGATAGGCGTGTGCAACCAACGAAGGACCACCGTGCCCCGGCCCAATCACATAAATGACATTGAGATCATCACGTGCGATGACACGATTGAGATGGACGCAGAGCATGTTGAGCCCCGGAGAAGTTCCCCAATGCCCGAGCAAGCGTGGTTTGATATGTTCACGGCGAAGCGGTTCCTTGAGGAGTGGATTGTCCATCAAGTAGATTTGACCGACCGATAGATAGTTGAGTGCCCGCCAATAACCATCCATTCGCTGAAGTTCGTCAGCGGTGAGTGGCCCTGCTGAGGCACGCGCAGAATTCGATTGATCGTCGGAGAGGCTCATAGACTGCGCGACATGCATGACGGTCTTTCTTTCGCTCTTGTTCAAGGCATACGAGATATTAAGTCGGCTCTCGCATGATAGGGGACACCGACCACCAACATCTTAGCGTTACGAATGTCGGTTGGGCACGGCAGAAAATTAACGAGCCCAGCGAAGAAGTGGCACACCAAAAAGTGTGCCAAGTTGACTCAACTGTAGTGAACCGCTCCGCTGGTCCACTTCTTCCACTTTTATTTGTTGATGTAATCGACCGCTCCGAACGTCCTTTTCGTTCTTCTTTTCCTTACTGTCACACGTGGTGAAGCATTTATTAGAAACTGTCAAATCCTCAACTTACTGGCGGAGCGGTCAACGACAATCCTCTATTCGCTGATGCGTTTGTCTCGCTCGATGAAGGCATAAGCGTTGTGATTGTGAATCGACTCAAAGTTTTCTGAGAAGCATTGGTACCAAGTGATCCGATCGTCTGCATTCAAAACCACGGCCATATCACGAACGATGTCTTCAACGAACTTTGGATTCTCATACGCCCGCTCGGTCACCCATTTTTCGTCGGGTCGCTTTAGCACTGAAAACACCTGTGTCGACGCGCATTTCTCAATCATGGCAAACAATTCTTCGATCCAAAGATGAACACCGTCAGCCAATCTCACTTTAACCGTCATTTCGCAACGTTGATTGTGTGCACCGTAGTCGGAGATCTCTTTGGAGCAGGGGCAAAGACTAGTGGCTGGCACCTTGATTGTCATGACGAAGTCATCGATTCCGTTGCTTGCCATCTCGAAAGTCACGTCGATATCTAGTTTCCCTACACGTCCCGTTACCGGTGCTTTCTTGTCGATAAAGTAAGGAAAACTCAACTCCAGATGTGCTTCTTTCGCCTTGAGTGACTCCTTCATGGCACGGCAAACATCGCTCAGAGTGTCAGAACTCAGTTCGTCGTGATGTTCGTTGAGAACTTCGAGGAATCGGGACATGTGAGTCCCTTTCTCGTCGTGAGGAAGGGAAACATACATGTTGATCGAAGCAACCGTATGAACTCGGCCGTTGCCGTCTCCGTTGCCCGGAGTTCGCAACGAAATAGGGTATCGAACTCCCTTTACGCCGACTTTGTTAATGGCGACTTTGCGTCGATCACCGGTGGATTGGATATCGGGAAGTGACTTCAAGGTTCTTTCTCGTTGGATCATAATATTAGTTTTTAGCTATTGTGTATGGCATGTCATGTGTATGGCATGTCATGTGTATGGCATGTCAGCAGATCGGCCTCCGCACTGTGGCTGGAATATCGAACTGCCCGCAATGCTCTCCGTTAGTACTGCCATCTCGCGGTTCGCGGTACCATCTTCTCGACCCTCAAGTGTACCCACTGGGCTAGTCCTGGAAGCCTTTTTTCCAGCGGAAGTAGTATTATCAACTAGAAAACCGAACATGCTTGCGTTCGAAATCTAGATTTTCCCCCTTGAGAGCAATGCAACGATTGTCGAACGACACTTGACATTTCGGACTGGGCAATTCCTACGGCCGATCGAGGAAAAGACGGCTTGTGAATTCCAGGGTATAATAGCCTCCCCGCCTCGACACCTGTTTTCGACCGGTTCCCGCCGGCCTGTTTTCCTCCTCACAACTTGGGTGAATGCTATATGAGTCGATTTTTTCTCCCCATGCAATTAGCAAGATCCATCGTTCTGGGCATCTCAATGCCCTGTTTGTTGTTGAACAGCATAGCCACCCACTCCCATGGACAAGGAGCTCGTAGTGCACAACAACCCGCGAGTTGGAGTTGGGAGTCCACGAAGCTCTCACCTCTTTTCTTTGGCGAAGGAGGAACGATTTGTGACCTGGATGGGGACGGCAATCCAGATGTCGTTGCAGGCTACAATCTTTACTTCGGCCCCACGTTTGATCGTGCTGTTCCGTTGTTGGATGCCAAACCGGTTTCCATTATCGGATACTCCAAGTTCTTTTTTGCGTTCGATTACGATATCGACAGCGACAAGAACAACGACGTCATCATCATCGGCTTCCCTGGCGAAGCGGCTCATTGGTACAAGAATCCCGGTAAAGATCGAGCACGTTCTGGCAATTGGGAGCGATTCACAATCCTCAGCTCGGTGGATAACGAATCCCCGACGTTTACCGACCTGACCGGAGATGGCAAACCTGAAATCGTTTGCTGCAATAGTGGTACCTTCGGATACGCAGAGATACCAAAGGATCCGACACAACCGTGGTCCTATGTTCCCATTAGCGAAAATGGCAAGTACCAACGCTTCACGCACGGATTAGGTGTTGGCGACGTAAATGATGATGGTCGTCTCGATATCATGAGCAAAGAGGGTTGGTGGGAACAACCGATCGACCGTTCCGTGACTCCGTGGAAGATGCATCGATTCGCGTTTTCCGGTCCTGGTGGAGCTCAAATGTACGCTGTCGATTTGGATGGTGATGGAAAGACGGAAGTCGTCACTTCCCTTGCGGCTCACGGTTATGGTTTGGTTGCTTACAAAAAGAAATCACCCACCGGCGACGATTGGGACAGAATCGACATCATGACGGATAAAGTGGAAACGTCTCCGACAGGTCTCATCGTCTCACAGCTTCATGCGATTGATATCGCCGATATGGACAACGATGGCAAACCCGACATCGTCGCGGGAAAACGATTCTGGGCTCATAACGGCAGCGACCGTGGCGAGAACGAACCGCCGTTGCTCGTGTGGTTCAAACCGGTGGTCTCGAATGGTGGACTTCGCTTCATCCCCAACATGGTCGATGACAACTCGGGAGTCGGCACGCAGATCGTTGCAAAGGACATCAACAACGATCGTCGACTGGACATCCTGTCCGTCAGCAAGCGAGGTGTTCACGTACTGAAGCAAGTCATGTCGTCTGCCGCTAAGCCCGAAGAACCCAAGCTGGCGACAGCACTCGCAAAGATCAAAGACGATTTGGGCGGCTTTCGACCTGCCTGGTCTGAAACTCTCCCGATGAATGTCGACTTTGAAGCTGGCGACTTGCGTGATTGGTCTCAAACTGGCGCCGCCTTTTTCAATCAACCGATGAAGGGTGATGTGGTTTCTGCCCGTCGCAAAGATATGTCGAGCGGGCATCAAGGAGAGTATTGGGTCGGCTCTTTCGAAGTTACAGGCGATATCGCTTTCGGCTCTCTTTCGAGCAAACCATTTCGCTTACAACACCCATGGGTATCGTTTCTACAAGGAGGAGGCAGCAGCCCCGAAACTCGGGTAGAGATCGTCGATTTCAAAACGAACGAAGTAATCGCAAGGTCGTTCGGCCAAGATGCCGAAGCGATGAAGCGAGCTGTGTTGCGATTGGACCGCGCTGTGGGTTCTGATGTCTTTATTCGTTTGATTGACAACAACAAAGACGGGTGGGGACATATCAATTTTGACGACTTCCGAATCCATGCCGATGAGCCCAAGATCGCGTCCGCCCAAAGACTTCCTAGCCTTGACAAGCTAACTTACAAATCGCTCCCACCGGACAAAGTGGCTGGTGCGATGACTTTACCAGATGGTTTTTCCGTTCAAGTCATCGCCTCTGAACCTGTCGTTCGTCAACCGGTTGCAATGACTATCGACCATCGAGGGCGTGTGTGGATCGCGGAAGCGTATCAATATCCACTGCGAGCCGATGGGGATGTGGGAAAAGATCGTGTCCTCATTCTGGAAGATACAAACGGTGACGGTACACTCGATTCGCACAAGATCTTTGCGGACAATCTCAATCTCGTAAGTGGTATCGAAGTTGGATTCGGCGGTTTGTGGGTTGGAGCTGCACCGTATCTATTGTTCATTCCGGATAAAGATGGAAACGATGTAGCCGACGGACCCGCTATCAAAAAATTGGAAGGCTGGGGATACCAGGACACTCACGAAACGCTCAATAGTTTTATCTGGGGGCCAGATGGTTGGCTGTACGGATGCCACGGTGTCTTTACACACTCCGATGTTCGGGTGGTCAAATCTTCACCTGAGGAAACCAAGGCCGGGCCTAGTACGAAAATCAATGCAGGTATCTGGCGTTATCATCCGCAATCGGAGTCCTTTGAAGTCTTCGCGCATGGCACAAGCAACCCATGGGGGGTCGATTTTAATGATACCGGCGATGCCT
>JAJTID010000076.1 GCA_021300155.1 Pirellula sp. | reverse complement strand
CTTGGTTGGATCTGCGAAAACGAAAAGCGGAAGGTGGGCAAGTCGATGACCGCCACATTAAGAAGCATAAAAACGATGTGTTTCGATTACTTACAGTGGTTGACCCTGGTAACAAACCCACCATACCATCACAGATCCGCAAGGACATAACAGAGTTAACCGAAAGCATGCGCGAGGAATCGGTCGGTTTGAAGTCACTCGGCTTGAAAGGCGTATCGCAGGAAGAACTGCTCGGACAGCTCGGAGAGATGTATGGCTGAGCTTGCAGCATGCAGGTTGATTCAGTCCCTTTGATTTGAGGTCTGACCCAGCATTCACGCGGCTTTTGTTAACCGTGTAGATGTCAACTTTGTTTCCGAAATCGAAACGCGGCCCGAGTTAACAACTTGAGCTACATTCCTCGCACTTCCGTTCCCGTTGAAGTTGGCACTGAGTTCAGGAATGATCGATCAGTTTCCAGGTCAGCTGTCTAGCGTCGTTCCCCAGCCGTCCGAAGTTTAAGATCCACTTCTCGAGTTTCTGATCAAGAAACCGCCAAGTTTCGAAAGCCACCCCAGGGCCTCGAAGTCGCAAAAACCACTAAAAACCCTTAGAAAACGAAGCTTTTCAGGCGATGTAAACCACTTTGCAGAACCTGATGCAGGCAAAATTTGAGCCTTTCAGAACAGTCTCGAAACTGGTCTGGTTTAGTTAACGCAGAAAGCCGAGGTCTCTACCTCGGCTTTTTTCGTTTAAATCCGTGGTTTTCGCGTGTTTCTTGGTAACCGCTGTATGGAACCGTGCGTCTCTTCCTGCCAGGCCAACGTCCCGAATCGCCCGTTTCCTGGTCCCCACCCCGACCAGGATAGCCGAATCTCTCGAACTCTCTCGGTTAACGGGACTAAACGGGTTAACAGAATCCGGGTTTTCAGAGAGTTTGTTGGTAGCGGTCGCGAGAGAGTTAGAGATATGCTCTCGCCTAACCGTTTTTAAAGCCATTGGGTCATGAAAACTACCGTCTTAAAGAACCTGGGCAATTCCCTGTCCACGCACTCTGGATTCTTTCTTTCAGCTAGTCCGACCGACAGAGAAGTCGAAAGCAGCGAACTGTGCGACCGGGGTGGAAATCGCGACAAATCAAGTACGGACATTGCCGGCCTGAGTGGTAAGTGGGCCGAGGCCAACTCTTCTTTTTTAGATATGCTATCATGGGGGGAAAAATACCGCCAATGACAAGCGTTGCCGTTGATTACACCTACTCGTATCCGTTCGCTAGCGAGGTCTGCGCAGACGAAGAAAAACCGCTAGTGCGATTGTCGACCTATGACGACAGAGGCTCTCCGCACTTTTTTAACTCGGGCATTGCGGAGCCTGCTATCTTTGCCGACGCGCTCATTTCTATCAGTACCATAGTTCGCTCTCATTTCTTCGAGCGAAAAGTAGGGCTGCTCGATCCCGTTGTGACTTGCGGCCAGTCACGGCTTCGTTTCGAGGGGTTTAGTGGTTGCTGCGGCGTTTACCTTCAATGTAACTTCGACGATTCGGCTTTTACCTCACCGATTCAAGGGCGAGGGACAACCAACATCGACTTCAACGAACAATTCGTCCAAGGGCTGGCACAGACTCGCTTTGCAGAATCGGCCCAATTGAGCGTGGGTGCGAATGACGTGACGCTAGGAGTCGGTGGTCGAGTCATCAAGGAAAAGAAAGTTAAGCTACCCCTGCGATGGCTCAAAGGCTTTTGCGAGGTACAGAGCTACCTCACGAATGCCGAGTTGCTGTTCACCATCCCTGCGGTTGAAGTGCTTCGATTCATTCGCGGGCTACCAAGATCCGCAGGTCGGACCCAGACGCTTTGGTTGACTGCCGCGGGCAATACCCTTCGGCTCACAACGAAGACGGGGAAAGGGACCGTTCCAGTTGTTGGAACCGAGAGATTACGAGCTATCGAGCCGCTCGTACGCATCTCCAAGAAACCAGTTGAGATCTGGCACGCACGAGGCGTCACGACTTGGAAGATTGTATTAACAGGATGCACGTTTGTCGCGACATTTAGTCCAGAAATCTACCGCGGTTTCTCTGGCGAAGGTCAGGCACTTCAAAGTCTTGCGACTGGAGATTGGAAGAACGCCCTTGATCAGGTCCGGTCAAAGCTGCATTGGCAGGGAACGATCGACTCGACCGAGATCGCAGA
The DNA here is from genome assembly GCA_021300155.1 of Pirellula sp. Taxonomy (GTDB): domain Bacteria; phylum Planctomycetota; class Planctomycetia; order Pirellulales; family Pirellulaceae; genus JBKCUI01. Next base: position 23,460 of record JAJTID010000076.1, on the reverse strand, counting down.
GAAAGCAAATCTACCGGTTGCTGAAGTTCAAAGTGCCCTCGATGCGCTCGCGACGCGCGGCTTGGTAGGCTTCGACATCAGTGACCAAAGCTTCTTTCATCGTGAGCTTCCATTCAATTCCGATCTCATAGAAGACCTGCATCCTCGCTTACAAGCCGCAAAGAAGCTAATTACCAACTCCGCGATTCGGCAGCATCAATCCATTAGTGCAACCGATTCGGAATGGCTGGTACAGGGCAGCGGAGTCGAACACATGGTACGGCTATCTGAATCCGGCGATCGCTGTACGTGTACTTGGTATAGTAAGCACCAAAATAACCGCGGACCCTGTAAACACATTTTGGCGGCTCGCATCCTCGCGTTTGGTGACAACGATTAAATTCTTTTCTGTGCGATAGACAACATGAGCAAGTTAACCATCGATGATATTCGGGATCTTGTGTTTGCGGCTGATCGAGATCAACTCTGCGAGCGAATGGCGACGTTGAGTGAAGACCAACGAACGGCTTTGGCTGCCGACGCTCTAAAGTTGGTCTCAGACATAGACTCGTACTGCAGCTTTAGCACGAAACCGGAGGAGGTTCCTGATTACCTGAGAGATATAAAAGCGAAGGTAGACAATGAAGAGTATCCCGATTGGCGGTGTCCGCGCTGGACAAGCCAACTATTAGTCGTCGGACTCTGCGATTGTGAAGCAATCAAGTCTTCCCACAAGTTCAAGATTGGCTGGCTACGAACAGACTTGAAAGACATGCAGCAACGCATGTTGCAGGTACTCGACGCCCGTCGTCCAAAGTGGCTGGCCGATTGGCTCAAGTGGGAATGGAAGCAAGAGTTCCCGGTCCCATCGTGGTATCTCGAACGTGGACTTATCCGCAGTGGGGCGCTACCGGCAAACGATTCTGCTGAATACTTCGCGAGAATGTCTGATGAGATGCAAGTGATCGAGGGGAACTTCGTCAATACAGAAGATACATTGACGCTATTCCCTTCACGACGCGCGATGCTTGAAGCCGACCCTGACCTTTTCAAGCATGACATCTGGCGGCTGCTGCAAGTGGACAGTTCTGCATTTCGCTATCCGCAGCTAGGCTGGCCTGACTTGCTGATCGAATTGAGTGCGGCTGGTCATCTGGATCGAATGAAGCTACTGTCGGAAAGCCTGAATAGCATGACGCTGCCTCTCTCCGTGAAAACGCTGACTGGATTGGCAAAATTCCATGAGCAGCTGGGGCCGACTGTCGCGGAGCGTGAGCAACTCACCGACGCCTATTTGCGGCTCTTGCATGTTAGTAACTCCACTGTTGTGGGTCTGGCCGTGACAGCTTGTGACAAGCTGCAGAAAGACAAGCGACTCGCCGCTAATCCTTTCCTGAACAACCTGCCAGGGGCGTTTTTGGCGGACAAAAAATCACCAGCATTGGCTGGCATCAAGCTGGCGATGAAAGTAGTTCAATCAGATCCTGCAGGCGTGCCGCAAGCCGCACAAGCATTGGTGAATGCCCTTCAACACTCAGACGCCGATGTCCAATCCTTAGCGTTAGAAGGATTGTTGAAATTGCGGAGTTCGATTACCGCTGAACTACGGGCTGCGATCGAGGAACAGCTCGACTTTCTGGCGATCGCCATTCGTCCGCAAGCGAAGAAGTTGCTCGATGAGCTAGCTTCGAGCAGCGAAGACGCACCCGTCAAGTCATCAACTAAGAAGCCAAATACCTCAGACATGCCAGCGAAGCAGAGTCTACCAGCCAAGCCAATCAAATCACAACAAGCAGAACCTTCCAATGGCGACCTACCAGATGTCGCACACATTGACGCAAACATTCGCCGTGATTCCCATTTGGAGGCTGCCATTGCCGCGCGAAGCGCAAGCTCGCCGCCTGTGGTGCTTCCCATTGCTAAGCATGTCATTCTGCGGCGCGACCAAGAGAGTCGGGTGAATCCCATTGCCGACCTGGATGAGCTGATTTCTGCGGTCGCTACTTTCGTCGAAAAAGTTGACGACGTCATTGAGTTAGAACGGATACTGGATGGCATCAGCCGGCTTCATCGCGAGAAACCGAGTGACTTTGATAAACGTGTCGATGCGCTGCGTAAGCAGGTTATCAAACGCTCGGAAACCTACAGCAGCAGTACGCTGGATGTCGGTGCAGAAATCGGATTGCTTACGCTGATTACCACGTGGCTGGACATGGAACCCGTTCCTAATCCGCGTCGCATCCATTGGTATACCATGCGTCAATGGTTCCTCAGAGAGCGCGTGTACGAACTGATCGAACGACTAAACAAAACCAAGCAAGGTGACCCGTACCACTTGAAAAAGAATCCTGTGCCGATGCTGGCTCTGCCAACGCATCGCGGAGGCTGGATCGATCCGGTGGTTTTGGTCGAACGTATCAATGAACACTATGCTCCTCAGCATGTACTGCTTGACGATCACGACATTGCGCAAGCGATCTTGAGATTGACGCCGGACGGTCGCAGCGAAGCATTGAGCATGCTTGGCAAACCAGACTACTACAATGGTGGTAAGGATCTACGTTATGCGCTCGGGGATAAGGTGGAAGTGACATTCAACTCGAGACATGCCGTCATTCAGCTTGCTGCCGAGCGCGCACGAATTGTCAGCTTGGCTGATGAGAAGTATCAACCCGTATTGCCAATCGCCCAAGCCAGCCTAGGCAGCGGGCAGCGGATTTTGTTGGAAGGAGCACTTCTAGAGGACCCGACGGTACCCTTCGAACTCATGAAGACCGGCTTCTCGTATGAGCCTAAAACGGATTACGTTCACGATCATTTGACTCGCCACCTGTGGCCACAACGATGGGCTGCTATGACGAACCCGATGGATACGGATGCAAGCTGTCTGTCGGGTCACACTAGTCACTTGTTGGATGGTGAAGCGACCTGGACTGCGGCGGCCTGTCGGCTAGCCATCCTTGCATCATCGCAGGATCGTGGCGAGATACGAGTTCTTGCGACTGACGCGTTGGTTGAAGCCTGTCAGCGACTGCTAGTGGTGCCCGAGGTCTTGGGGCATGTGATGGCAGTGAACTACTCATTGGTTAAGCTGAATCGAGTCTCCAAAGTGCTGTCTGACGTAGCCAAGGTTTCCAAGCTTCATCATTGGTTGGTACTCCGAAGCCTTGAAGCATGCGTCATTGAATTACCCGAGTTGCCGAGCGATTCACATCTCCTTCTGTCGCAGATGGTCGAAAGTGCCATTGCAATTGGCGCATCGCTTCAGCCGAAGACTTGCGACAAACTCAAATCGATCGAAGGCAAAAGCAAGAGCGGAAAACTCGCCAAGCAACTCTTGGGGCTCAGCGAAGAGGCGGAGCACATTGCTGCCATTAATACCGCGATTGTGGACGCCACTTTTCAGCGAGCATGCCGCTGGCAGAGAATTGCTTCAGGAAAATGAGAGCGTCGCGAAGAATTTTTCGGTTGCTCAGTCCACGTTGATTTTCTGCGATTGCCTGCCCCACTTGGTGGCCGACGGTCGCAAATTCTTGCTGGGTACGCGCGACGGACGGATTGCATAGATAAATCTAGGAGGGACGCTATTTCGGCTCTCTCCAAGGTCTTTTCTGTGGAGCACAACGATCGACGCGAACTCTCTCGACTCCCGTCCCTACGTTAACGATCTTCCGTGCGATAATACATCTCGCCAACGGTTTCCCGTAAGGAACCTGCGTCGAAGTGCTCCCGGCAACCTCCATACTCAATCACTTAAACATCGTTTGCTCTATTTTGCTGATGAGTGGACTTTCGCAGTTCGCTTCATCAGTCGCTTCCACTCCACCCGTTGTTTCTCCCAGTTCGGCAGGATCGCTATTGAACGAACCTCTCGTTCCCGGAAGCGTGGGACATGTTCGGTGGTGGGTTCGAGGTCGAGTATCGCTTGCTGGATGTCGGGGGCGAGATTGGCCAGGTTGATGATCTGCGTTACGCGGGCGCGGGTGATGCCGGCGACACGGGCGATCTCGGCTTGGTCTTTGACTTGGCCGGTGGCGAGTAAATGTTCCAGTCGAATGGCCAACGCCATAAGCTTGGTGATGTGAGGAAGCTTGGCCGGCGCACTTGGCATCTTGGGCTTGGGGACACCGACGCGTTTTCGACCATGCGAGGAAGCACTGGTTTCAAACTTGGCTTTCATGTGGCTCATGATTTCTTGGTTTCTTCGTTGTTAGGGTTCTTGGTTGCAAATGATTTCAGCCCGAGCGGGCTGCCTCTAGTTCGTTGACGATCAGCTTCTTGGTTGCTCGATCGATATCGTAACCTAGTATTGGTCGGCCGCCGATGTACTTGCCCTTGCGTCTTGCGGCTGACATCTTGTCGCGAGTTCGTTCGCTGATGACGTTTTGATCAATGAAGGATTGCTATGAAGTACTGATTTTCAAGGTTTACATCATGACCGCTGTTCGACTTCCGCGTTTATCGCGCCCCGGTGTTTTGGAATCGATCGCTCCCAAGCGATTGTTCGAACTACTCCATCCTTACGCCGATTTCTTCGCAAATCGGTCTATCCCGATCGAAGCACCTGATTCGATCGATTGCCAAGCGGTCATTCGTGAGATAACCAAAGCAGATCGCGAGACGCCAGCGGACCTGCTGGACGCGATCTGCCTTATTGATGAACTAGCCAACACCGTCGCCATTGAGCTGTTGCTCGATCGAATTCCTGCTCATACTTTGGGAGTCCAGCCCGGTGGCAAGCATTCAGCAGCAGATATCGTCACAGCGGCATGGCTGTCCAACCCAGAGAAGCTTGTCCAAACACACGCACTCTCTCGAATCAAGCGAGTTCGTTCGTACGACTATTTCCAAGCGAGTCAAACCACTGCTCCAAAGTTCGTAACGCCCGCAGAGGAAACGCTTCAGCAACTGGAACGCGACATTGATTCCTGGCATGTGGAGCGTTTCCGCGCCCAAGGAACAAGGGTTGAAGTCTTTGAGAATGCCGATGAAGTCGAATTCTCCATCATGCACGGTAGCCTCTTTCGACGCCAGCGAATCGTGGAGAATGGTCGCTTCGGGTTTCAATCGTTCTGGCCTGTGCAGAGCGCATCAGCGATCTACAACCGCGAGTTTGGAGAGCTGCGGATCAACGCCAAAACCGGCAAGGAGAAAGCGTTATATTGCCGGCTCTTGGGCAAGCACATGTTTGGAAACGAGAACCTGTTTCCAACTGGCATCAAATACACGCTTGATCCACTACGGGAGTTTGAATTCGATGCGCTGGCACCCGGCGGCATCGAGGGTATCAGCGATGTTCGAATGATCGAACTGTGGCTTGGTGATCCAGATGATCGTTACGGTGTGACGACCATTCGCAAAGGTGATGACCTACTGGATTGGGCACAAGCGAAGAAGAAAAATATTCGTCTTGAAAGGCGTTTGATCTCCGCGACATTCAAGATGGAGCTCGAGGGCCGAAAAAGCGAGTTGGCAATCACAGTTCGTCCTCCCAATGTTGCCATTTATAGCCGCGGGCGAGTGTCCGCGACCATCGAAGATTGGCTTACCCAGCGTGGATTCATCATCTCGAAGCAAGCTCCAAGGAGGACTCGTCATGAGCCAGCCCTGGCAAGCACTTGAGCAGCTAAACGATGTAGCGACCTCGCACTTGAGCTGGCGGCTGATGCTTGGCGAAGCTTTTGAATCGCACTGTGATCTCCTCGTGCCGATCAAAGACCTAGCTGCGGCACTGCCAGTTCCCAATCGTCCGTACGAGTGGTTGGAAATTGTCGAGGTCGAGGATGGTGTCTTCGAAGGCTACAACGAGAAGACCGAGGAGTACGTGCCAGTCGATCGCCGCGACATCGTTTGCTATGAGTTCAGCTTCTGCAAGCTGGCCGCTGAGCTTGCTTCGCTAGTCGGCTTTGAAGTGGTAGTCGAACGGCTCGGAGGTCCGATGTATCGATACAGGCTTGGTCACTACGGGAATCCCAATGGATCTGGGTTTTCGTTGTTCCTGGCCAAAGTCAGCGATCCTTGCCGGCTTGATTGGTGCATCGATGCGTTCTTGGCAGAGTTTCAGCGACCATTCGTTTTGTGTCTCACATCCAAACGGATGCTGAGTAGTCGCAACGAGACGATGTTGGACTCGAGAGGCTCTCTTGTGGTTCCGCTCGATCAAGCATTGTTGTTCAGCGAGGATGGCGAGTGGAGATTATCGCCCTGGGCGCGCCAGCAGTTGGTTGCTTTCCGCGATCGACTCATGCCACCAGCGAAATCTGTGGCTGGACGATTCCCAACTCCAAGCGGTAGCCGTTGGAGCGATGTGGAGATGCGTTTCAGCGACACCGAGAAGATCAGCGTGACCATCCGCGACCAACGCAAAGTGTTGACGTACTCTCAACTGGGCTTGGTTGATTCGCGAAGTGGTAAGCCAAGCAAACAGTGGGAGTTGCTGCGATTGTTTGCCAGGGAACATGGAGTTATGACATGGCTATCGCCTAGTGCCTGCAGACAAAATCGAAAGAGGCGAGAACTGCTTAACAAGTCGCTGCAACAGTTTTTTGATATAGCAGGAGAGCCGATCGAGCTAACTGACGATGGGAAGGGCTGGCGATGTGTCTTCAGGCTACAGGATGACATCTAGGAGAAAGTGAATCTCAAGCTCAATTGGGTTACTCTGGCTACTACGTTGTCAGGCTAGAGAAATCAGACAAAGCATCGCTTACGATCCGTAGACCGAAGTATTCGTTCGATTTCCAACTCGCAAACAAGTTACCCTGTTTATCATCAGTCATTTGTTCATCACTTTGCGGATCTGCGCCACAGTTGGCGTTCTGTGAACGCCTGAAACCACAACTACAACGTTTCGCCATAAGATAAGCAGCCCCTCCGCGCGCTACATGCTCGATTGGTTCTGGTTTATCAATCCAAGCTGAGCCATCAGTGGGTGAACCAACATAGTTGGAGTGCCATGAGTCCTGGCACCACTCTTCGACATTGCCAAGCATATCGTAAATACCCCAAGGATTGGGTGGATAGCGATCGACCTGCGTCGTTTGTGGGTTGGTGGTCTTATCCATGCTAAAGAAATCGGCATCGGTCGTATCGTAGTCCAGATTAGCATCTTCGCGGCCAACTTGTTCGCCGCAATAGCAGCGAGTTTGCGTCCCTGCGCGACAAGCGTATTCCCACTCAGCCTCACTGGGAAGCCGCATGACTCGCCCAAGCCGTCCACTGAGCTTAACGCAGAAATCTTGTGCGGCAAACCAATCGATTTGTTCGACTGGATGGTTTGCGAATCGACACTTCGATGGATTGCTACCCGTTACTGCACGCCATTGCGATTGCGTGACTGGATACTTTCCGATGTAAAACGGCCTTTCAAACCGTACGGTGTGTACAGGCATGGAATCGCACCAATCGAAAGTGATACCGGAATCAATTCCGGGACCATTCTTGTCAGGATCATAGTCGGGCAAGTACAACTTGATTTGATCAGCCGTTGGCGGCTCGCCCATTTGAAACTCACCAGCTGGTGCTAACACAAATTCCATTACGATCCCAGGCGCCAACTCAATCAGTAGTTCCTGGGGCAATTTTTGCGCTTCATCTGTGGTGACTTCGCTGCGATGCCTTCGCAGAACTTTGTTAACTCGCTCTCGCATCTTAGCCACTTGCCGCCTGCGCGGACCATCGCGATGGATATCCAGGGCTTCGATCATTTGTTCGCGTGAATGTCCGTGCAACAGTCCATAGCGAATAACAAAATCGTCGTATTGATCGCCTAACATCTTCTCGAGAGAATTAGCATCAGAGTCGTACTCAGAGCTTTCGGACGAATACGTCGTTTTGGGGTCGTAGTGATGACCGCAGACCGTGCACTCATAGTTGCATGACTTGACTTCTTCCCATCGAGGTACATCAGCTGCGGCTTTGCATCGCGGACAGTGCGCGAAGACCGTGTAGAACCCCATGTCTGTGTGACCGGGAGGTGGAACATGCACATGCAACTTCAAATCATGTTGCAACACAGCCCCTAAAGCGCGAAAGAACAAGTCATATTCTCGGCCATAGGTCGCCGCGGGATTAAAGTCCGAGAAAGCAAAACTTACATCGCCAAACAACGGCTCACCAGCCGGATCATCTTCCGGCTTCTCCCAGAGTTGCGGCAAGGCCTTACTGAGCAACTCCAGCAGACAACGACATTGTTTTCGATCGAGCGGGGAATCCATCCACAAACCAAACCAGAGAGGGTCCGTCAACCGAAATGCATCTCGCAGTTTATCTTCCAAATCGTGTTTTTCGATCACACTCCACAACAGATCATCAAACGATCCGCTGCCCGGGTACAAGACTTCAAGCGACCCGAAGCAGCCACTGACGACGTTTGTTGGTGTCGTGTGCAAGGTATCTCGATCACCGTCGTGTTTGCGTCTGCGAGATTTGATGGAATCGACTGGAGGCACTTGTGCTAGCACATTTGCCACGCAGTTCTGGCAGGTATTGGACGCAACACAGCAATCGACGCGGCAGAAACCGAGTTCATCTTTCTGCTCGACGATGACCAGATCGTAACGCCCGATCTGCATCTTGACCGAGTCTACCAGCGGTTCATGGAGTACGACCTCGACATTTTGGCTGTGCGTCAGGGCGCGGGTGGTCGTCCTATGCTTTTCAGCCCGCTGATGAATGGCACCCGGATTTGGATGCATCGCGGCGAACGCAAACGCATCGGCGAAACCTGTTGGTGCGACATGGTCAGCAACGCATTCCTAGCGAGGCGTGACACGATCGCCCGTGTTCGCTGGGATGACGAGATCAAAACATACGAGCACTGGGAGTTTTTCTATCGGGCGTCCCAGATCGAACATCTGCAAATTGCCGTGGCACTCGATTGCTCGGTAGTCCACGACCACGTTGCAGCTAAGCCATATGGAGCACTGCGAGCCCGACCCAAGTTCCGTCGATTGGGGCTTCGTAAACACGGCTTTGATTCACTGCGTTATCCAGGAGGAGGTATCGTTCATGCGTGATCGCGTCACATTCTGCATCAAGACCATCCATCGCCCTCATTGCTGTGCGAATCTGGTGCGCAGCATTTACGAACACTGTGGCGATGATCGTCCGTTGATCTACGTCCTCGACGACGGGAAACCTGAACTGCGATTCTCGCAGACGTGTCCTGACGAAGCGGCGATGATCGATCGACTGATCGAAACCGAATACGACATCGGCTTATCGGCTGGTCGCAATCGCCTAGTTGAAGCCGCCCAAACCCGCATGGTGATCTTTTCAGACGACGATCACGTGGTTGGCCCACAGACTCGGCTGAATGATCTCGTTCGCAAGTTCGAATCGAGCCGCCTCGATCTACTGGCAACACTCAGCAAGCAACCACATCGGCCAAATCCAGATGGAACGCCCAGGTTGCTCAATTCAGCAGGTGGAGTTCTTCACATTCCACGTGGCGAGTATCGACGCAACGGTGACATTGCCGAGTGCGCATTCGTTTGTAACTGCTTCGTTGCACATCGCGACATCCTGCAGGCGATTCGTTGGGATGAAGACCTCAAGGTCGATGAGCACTGGGACTTCTTCTGGCGAGCCAAGATTGCCGGCGTCAGGGTCGGTGTGGCGATGGACCACGTGTTCCCGCACATCCATGACGATCCGCCGGCCTACAAGCGACATCGACCAGTGTTCTTAAGAGCGGCACTTCGTAAACACGGATTAAGGAAGGTACTTTGGAAATGAAACGAGTCATCGCAATTCTGGATCTGCCACCGCGCCGTGCGGTGCCGACGGTACGAGAGAGTGTCGAAGCTGCTGCCGAGAGATGGAACTCGGACCTGCATTGGATTCGCCGTCCTCTGCAACCATGCCATCCGTTCTGGCAAAAGATGTTCGTCTGTGGTGATGTTGCAAAGCGGTTCGGTCCGTCGCATGTCCTGCAAATCGACAACGACATGGTTATTCGCAGCGACTGTCCATCGCCTTTCGAGTTGGCTGAACCTGGCCAGTTCGCAATGGTCGCCGAACGCCAGTGCGCCCAGAACCGAATCGACAACGGCGGGTGGCAAAAGACAGCGCACGAGATTTGGGCCAAACGTTGTCGCCTCAATCCCGCGCCGACTTGGATGCATCCCAATGGTGGGTTGTATCTCTATGACACCGATACGTTCTCTCGCATGTTCGAGCGAATCATCCAGTACTTGATCGTTACCTTCGGAGCAAACGATCAAGCCACCGACGAGTCGCTGATCATCAATCAGCTGTGGAACGACCACGCAGAGACGATCACATTTCTACCGCCTGACTTCAACGTCAGTATGTTGCAGACACCCGAGTGGGCAACCAATCCGGTGATGCAATCTTTCGTCTACCACTTCATTGGTCCCAGCAAACCGCACTTGGATCGATGTCGTTGGAAACGAAGCGATCCACCCGAGTTGTCGTATCCTGACAACCGCCAATCGATCGAACTAATCAACAAGTGGAAAGACAAGCCGCCAGCCAAATACGACGTTGGCTCGATCTTTCGACCAGATCTTGCAGCAAACCTTCTGGCTACATATCCGAATCTGATTGTGTCAGGAACGTGGTCCGATGAATTGACTGTTTACGACGAAAGACTGACGAGCTTGGATGAAACATTTGCATCCCATTTGGTACTAACACGATTTCTCATCCGTCTTGGCGTGAATGCTCGTCGATTCAAACTTCGTATCAAGGAGGGCAACGATGCAACGCTTCAGCTTGCACGCTCTTGAGTACCACGTTGCTCATGGTTGCAACTTGTCCTGTCAGCAGTGTAGCCACTACAGCAACTTTCACTTGGCAGGCAGGTTGCCAACGCTGGCTGACGCGGAGTCCGAGTACTCGCGGTGGTCTCATCGACTTAAGCCAACGCGATTCGCATTGCTTGGCGGTGAGCCGCTGCTCAATCCTGCGATCTTGGAGCACATTCAGCTTGCTAGACAACACTGGTTCGACAGTGAACTGATGTTAGTCACCAACGGATTCTTCCTGCACCGCTTCCCCGAGCTGCCGCAGGTTCTAGTTGATACAGATTGCCAACTTGAAATTAGCCAGCACGGATCACATCAAGACTACCTCGAACGGTTCCGCGAAGTGAAAGCGATCGTGTGGAGTTGGCGTAAGCAGTATCCGAAGCTTCGTATCAATATTCGCAAGTCACACAAAGGCTGGATGCGGCAATACAACATCATCGATGGCAAGCCGATGCCATTCAATTCACAGCCAGACGCCGCATATCGTGTCTGTATGCAGCGAACTTGCACCCAGCTTGTGAATGGCTGCCTCGCAAAATGTCCCGCACTCGCCTACTGGCCACAGCTAGAGACAAAAGCCCGCCTCGAATCCATTTCGGAGTGGGATTTGTTCCGTGATTACGAAGCTTGCCCGAAAACCGCGAGCGACGACGAGCTTCGCTCATTCCTCGAAACCAAGTCGATTCCCCAGTGCGCGTTGTGTCCTAGTAGGCGCGTCGCGTTTCGTCATCCCAGTCCCCTGCAAAGGAGTAACTTGCAATGATTGATAAGTTCAAGCCCAAACTACCTCGTTTGCCATATCCATTCATTCCACCATTCGATCCGCCGGCAGAACAACCACCGTATATTCCACCGGAGAGTTCTGGAGGCGACGATGAAGGATCGTCAAGCGAAGACCCGGGCCCACGTCCACCATGGTGGCCCGAGGATTGGCCCTGGCCGCCTCCACCAGATGAACCAGTGGTTATCGAAGCGCCACCGCCACTGCCCAACATCATTTGGCCGCGGCTCCCACCAGATCATCCCTATCACCTACCACCAGGTTATCACTACCCCGATAACCTGCCTGAAGGACATCCAGGGCACTATTACCCAGGCATGCCACCGTATCCGGTAATTGCTCCGTGATGTCGGTCATTCACCAATCCAGAAGCCTCCTAAGCGACACATATTGCTTATTGATTCCAAGATTCAAAATCGCACCCTGGGAATTACTGTTCCCCGGGTGCTCGATTGACGTTTCAATTCCCAAAGAGTCGTCACATGGAAGTCATCGTGCGACGTCACTGTAAAGAGTATCAAATCGGACAAAGAACTCCTTAGCGCCACCGGTTATTCGAAAAGCGTCGAGGATCGGATCTGGGACCGGCACAAAGATACGTTTCTTAGTAATGATCGTCGTCGTAGGAAACGCACCACCACCGGTTGACGTGGAGCTCAATGGCTCTCGAAGCTCGATGTCGTAATACAAGCTGATTCGACCCGACATCTCTGTAAAAATGTAAACGACGCGATGCCCTCCCCAAATCAGCTTTGTAGTGTGCGGATTTCGAAAGAACTCCAACTCTCTCTGAAAAAGCCGATCTGAAAGTCCGAGCAAAAGGGAAAAGCCGTTTAGCTGCAAGTACTTCTCATTTGAAACGAGAATCTTAAAGTCAGTATCAAGTTCCTCACGTATGAAAGGGGGTGCCGGCAAATATTCTTCGCCTTCAGCCAATGCCTGGCTCACCGGCGAGTTAATCATGTCCGCAAGCTCGCGTTCGACACTACCGACATGCTCGCGTGATACTCGCTGACTCTGTGCGCGGGCAGCACTGCTTGCGCTCTTTAGCACTTCCGTGAGACTAACGCTACCCGTGAGATAATCTCCAAGAACGCTTTCAAGTTCACCGTACTCTGATTCTTCATATCGATACAACTCTCTATTCCGTTCGAGCACCTTCCTTAATGCATCAACACCGTCACGAGTTGAAGAGGGGACAAGATGCTGAATCTTCTTGTAGACATATGTTCTTACATAGTCTTTCACAAACGAACCAAAAAACTCATACGAATCGTTGTAACACTTTGTAACCATTGGTATGGCACCGGCTCCGCGTGCGAGAAAAAGCGTAATAGCGGAGCCATTAACCTCTGGGAGGACGGTTACACCGTGAGAGATATCGGCAAATTTGACTCCGATGTCGGGCATCAAGTAATCATCGCGAAGAACTGAGATTGTACGAATTACAATGGCCGCTTCAGCAAGAGCCAATTCGCGATCATCATAAACCTTCAATACCTGCGGGTTTCGAGGCAGCTCAGGAACCTGCGAAACGTTCATCAAGAAATGTTGCTGGAGCATCCTTCTTGGTTTGCTCTGGGAAAGCTGTAGTACGCACGTCGATTCATTTGCGAAGGTCGCAATAAGTTGCTGATCATTACCACCGTACCAGTACGCATCCTTTCCACTAATCTTTTTAGCTGTCTCTCCAAGTCGGATTGATTCATCGCCTGGATGCGACTGGACGGTAATATTGTGTGCTAGTTGGAATCGTCCGTGGGTAACCACCCATTGGATGAACGCACCGTTTTTGTCTGCATCAACAACTTTCGCAAGGCACTCTGATGCAGCAAGCTCGATAAGGCCGATCATTTCCGCGATGATTTCAATGCTTTCGCGGCTTACAGCTTCTCGACCCGCAGTTGGCTTAAGTATCGAAAGATCCGCGACGCCACCAAATTCGTAAATTCCATTGAAAGGGATAGGTGCTAGGCCAAATCTTGACCGCATTCCCATTAGTTGCCCTCCGCCTTGAAGCAAGAACAGTGATCCTTCAACCGCGGTCCCCGCAACTTGTACGTGGTCAACGCTTACCAACAGCCTTGCATTCTTGTCTACACTAACAATCACGTCGCCCTGATACACAGCGCCACTTAACTTAGCCATTCCAATCTTGTTGTACGAGCTTGCATCTATCGAGAGCCGACTGGCGAAGGACTTTTTGCTGATGAGCTCACCGTTTAACAAAACTTCGACTGGTATGTTTCCTACATATGCTTCAAGGTACTGTTTGGCAGATAATGCTGAAATTGTCACTCCGGGTGCCAGGGTGGCAATGATGGAGGTTCCCTGCCTGTTGCTCCTCTCAATCTCTTTAAGTTCTATACAGTCTTCGTTAATTTTCAGGCTATCTCGTCTTGCTCTGCTATAGTAGGACTTGCCGGTCTCGAGCGAAGTAGTCTCGACTACAATTTCGATGCAAACTCCAAAATTCGCCATCGCGCCAATACCAAATGTCCCTACGACTCCAGCGGCCTGCGCTTCTTTTGTATTCTTGCCGCTTGATCCGGCTTTCCAGAAATTGTTTCGGAGCACCTGCTCGTCCATTCCAATGCCGTTATCCGCAATCGTAAGAGAGTTACCGTTAATCGTTATCTCGATTTTTCCCTGGAAGTCATCGTTCGGTTGCCGGTGCTGCCGCATTTTGATCGCGTCAAAAGCGTTTTGCGCATTTTCGCGAAGCAGCGCTAGTGGAGAGTCATAAATCTCCTTTGCAAGAATCTGAAGCACTCGTTCCGTGTCTACCTGAAAAACAATACCATTCGTCATCGGTTATATCTCCGTTTCACTCGCGTGGTGATTTCTCCAACATTCGGATCGGTGGACGTTCTTACTAGCTCACTTGCCAAGAACAAGGCGGCCCCATCTGAATTGAAATGCTCAACAAGGGCTCCACCAGCCGCTATTGCTTCCTGCACCGTACGCGGAGGTATAAATAGAGCCTGCATTTTTGGAAAATCTTCAGAGCTTGTAACCGCCTTTAGAAGAAGACTACGTGCAAGAGCGTTTTCGGCGTCGTCTTCAAGTATCGCAATCGCTTCAGCCCAACTTCCATCTCCAACTAGTCGTTCTGCGGCTTGAAGGTCAGTGTTGAGAAGCCTGTTCCTAATTTGGATTCCCCTGGGGGGCTCCACTCGAAAGTCAATAAAAGAGGCTCCTGACTCGACGAAGGATCCCGGTCCCCAAACAGGCAGTTCAAACTGTTGATTCAGCATCCGACGTTGATGAAGTTTTCCATCCAGGGACTTTAGATCAATCTCGATTACATTGTAACCACGAGGTTCGCCGGGGCTTAGCTGTCCTGGCCCGGCGCATAGTGTGCTTGCGCTTAGGATACTTAGTTTTCGACTGCTAGGCCCGACCTTCATGTACTCGTCAAGGAATGAACTTCGATGCTGGTGACCACTCATGCCAAAAGAGATCCCAACATCGATTAGTGACTGCAACACATCGGCGTCCAAGAAGTCATCTTGCCGCGGTCCACCGAAGATGCTGTGATGCCAGGTTGCACCAATAAGAATTCCGTCGTATTTCGGATTTCGCAATTCTCTTGCGAGTGTACTTATCGCCTGCGGACAAATACCTCCGGCACGATTGTCTAAGTCATTTTCAAAGCATGAAGAGATTCCTGCGATGACTAGTGGAAGCTTTGAGAATTCAAAAATGTCAAACTGCTCCCGTGGATTCACGGAGTAGGTACGCTTACTCCCGTAGAATGCGTTATAGCAACGACAAAAGCCTTGAAGGCGATTGTCATAGATTTCCGGGCTAACGATCTTGTAAAAGCTGAGGTCTCGCCAGGACCATCGGATTGGGCTATGCGGGCGGAACAGTTCGCTAACAAGTTTGCGTCGGTCAGTTGAATCTGCCGGCGTTGGAACTGGGATCACACTCGCGCGATAAGTATTGGCGCATATATCATGGTTTCCCGGTATCAGAACAACATTCTCAGGATTACCGCTGAATAGATCGGTTGTGAGCTGAGTTAAGAACTCAAGGGTCTGGTCGTATTGGCGTTCAATTTCATTCGCGAATGCTCCACGTCCGATTTGAACGCCGTAAATTAGGTCACCACTAATTACGCAAATATTCGGTAGTTGAATTTGGGGGCTACCAAGATGGAATCGGTCAATGTCTCTTTTTATCGACTCAATTAAAGTCGTGTTGTCGACTTCGTTTTCCAGGTCACGATGTAGGTCCGACAAGTGGAGAATGGAAACCTTCATAACTGCGAATTCCGTTTCGTTATGTTCTTTGGCGAATTGATCGCGGAGTTCGCATTAGCGGGAAATTCTCGTGTCAGGAATCCCAGCCTAGGTGCGCAGTGATTGCGATACGGCTGTGTCGAGGTTTGCAACCAAACTACCTTCCACTTTAGGATAGCCGCTACGATATGCAGGACGAGCAAATTGCCCCGTAGCAAGGGAATCTTTGCAGCGTCCCCCCTAGGAGCACGCTTGCGTTCAACAGTGCGCCTGTGCATTTTTGTTGCAGTTGCCTTTAAGCTCGAGTTGGCGAATACGGGAAAGAAGCGGTTCCCGAAAGGCTGCCCCCTTGCAGACAACCCCTATCGCACATGTTATACTCTCCCAACCGTTGGGCGTCAGCCACGGGGACGAGTTCAGACTAAAACCGCCCAGTTTTTTAGGAGACTGGAGAATGACCAAGGCAAAAGATGATTTCGGCGTCCGTGTTAAGGAACTGCGTGAACGATTGCACCTCACACAAGAGGCCATGGCTGAAACGCTGGGTGTGAGCTTTGCAACCGTGAATCGTTGGGAAAACGGATGGACAGCACCTTCCAAATTGGCCCTTCGCCAGATCGATCTGCTGTGCAAAGAACACCACATCGCGACAGTGACCGACACCAAATGCTCCGCGAAATGAATGCAGTTCCATGGCACTGCCAATCGATTTCAGCGATGGCAAACGAACACTGATAACTAAGCACTGAAAGCCTTTTCAATGACAAAAAAGAACTGGACAACAGTCACCGAATCTAGCTTTCCGCACGAGCGCGAAGCTCTCGAATTCGTGCGCTCGCAGTTTCCAGATCATGATCCTTATCGCGCATGGAGCAATTTTGAATTTATCGCCGATGATGGCAGCATCTACGAAGTTGATTTGTTGGTGTTTACACCGCAAGGCTTCTTCCTGATCGAGATCAAAAGTTGGTCGGGACGAATTTCAGGCGATGCAGGTACGTGGACCTGTGAGAAGGATCGATTTCGAAAGACCTTTGATAACCCCTATCATCTTGCGAATTCAAAGGCGAAGAAACTCCGCTCACTCCTCGGGAGGCAAAAGGCCGCCAAGGGCAAAGGGCAAATCCCATTCATTGAAGCTCTCGTGTTCTGCTCTGCTGAGAACTTGCAATGCGACCTTCAGGACAATGCCAGGTTCCACGTCTGCCTCCGCGATCGTGCCGCCGATGGAGACAAGTCGGCTCGCCCAGGAATCGTTGCGGCCATCAAACGCCGTGAATGCGAGGGGCTCGATCCAAATGTGCGAGTCCCGCACAATACGCCAACATCGAAGATTGTCGCTCAAGCCATTGAGCAAGCTGGAATCCGTCCGTCCCAACGCAGTCGAAAGGTCAGCGACTACGTTCTGGATCGCCTGGTCAACGAAGGTCCAGGCTTTCAAGATTGGGAAGCGACGCATGCCACGCTCAAAAACGTTCGCCGTCGAGTTCGCATCTATAACGTCCGTGCAAGCGCAACGTCCGGTGAGCGTCAAACCATCGAACGTGCAGCCAAACGTGAAGGGGAGCTACTGGAAATGCTCCAGCACCCTGGAGTGCTCCGCCGCGAAGGCTTCACTGAACACGAGCTCGGACCGGCACTGATCTTCGAACATGATCCGACTGCCATGCGGTTGGATCACTTCCTCACACAACACCACGATCAACTGACTATCGACCATCGCCTTGATTTGTTACGGCAGATCAGTGAAGTCGTTCGATTCGCTCACGACAAACGAGTCGTTCATCGCTCGCTATCGCCGCAAAGTATCCTCGTCCAGGACAAAGGAAAGGATGCGGGCGCGCCTGTCGGTCGAGATGGATTTGCAGTCAAGGTTTTCAATTGGCAAGTCGGCTATCGCTCCGAAAGCAACTCTACTTCAAACGCATCGTTGGCAGTTTCGGCCACATCGCACGTCGATCGATTGGTCGATGATGGTAGCACTGCTTACATGGCACCTGAAGCAACAACCAGCGACAACAATGTGGGCGAGCATCTGGACATTTTCTCGCTCGGTGCCATTGCTTACCACATCTTCTCTGGTTCTCCGCCGGCTTCGAATGGTCTGGAGCTCAGCAATAAGCTGCGCGAGACCAAAGGATTGCAAATCAGTTCGGTGCTGAACGGAGCCAGCGAAAGTCTGCAAGAGATGATCCAGTGGAGCACGCTGCCAGTGGTCGCGGATCGCGAAGGTCTGGTCAGCTCCGTCGATGACTTTCTCGATCTGTTGGAAAAGGTCGAGGTTGAAGCCAAAACGTCAGACGCCGAAACCTATGTCGAAGACCCAGACGAAGCCAAAACCGGCGACCTATTGCCCGGCGGCTTTCGTGTGCTGCATCGACTGGGCAAGGGTGCATCGAGCGTCGGCCTGCTCGTGGAGCATCAGGATCAACAATACATTCTCAAGGCAGCCATCGATCCGGACCGCAACGATCGCATCGGAGCCGAAGCGGAAGTCCTCGACAAACTCCGACACTCAAACATCGTGGAGATCATCCGACCGGTCGAGATCGGCAACCGCGCTGGCTTCTTGATGCGTCCAGTTCTAGTGACCGTCAATGAAGAGCCTCGTGTGGAAACACTGGCTCGGCGGCTCAACAAAGAAGGCAAGCTGCACGTCGACCTCCTGCAACGCTTCGGCGAGTGTTTGCTCGACGTCTTGAAATTCCTCGAAAAGCAAGGCATCAACCACCGAGACATCAAGCCCGACAACATTGCCATCGGGCACATCGGTAGCAGCAAGCAACTTGAACTAGTCCTCTTCGACTTCTCACTTGCCCGGGCTCCACTCGACAACATCCGCGCCGGTACAGCCACGTACCTCGATCCGTTCTTGCCGTTGCGCAAGTCGCGACGCTGGGACTTGCACGCCGAACGCTACGCCGCAGCGATCACGCTGTACGAGATGGCTGGCGGACCAGGTTCCATTCCCAAGTGGGGCGATGGTGCGAGCGACCCGTCTCATTTGCAGTGCGAAGCCACCATCGACGGCGATCTGTTCGATGCCTCGCTACGTGACAACTTGATGGAGTTCTTCACGCGAGCGTTTCGACGAAATCCAGACGAACGTTTCGACAATGCCGAAGCGATGCTGGATGCTTGGCGAGACTGCTTTGTCGGCATCGAAGATCCCTCGACGCTCTCGGACCACGTCGATGAAGAAGAAGTTCGCAAATTACTCGCCATCGCGACATTGGATACCCAGATACCAGAGCTCGGTCTTGGTACGCGAGCCACCAACGCGCTGGATCGAGCCAACATACTGACCGTGGAAGACCTTCTCTCGGTCCCGATGCGCAAACTGCTGCGATTGCGTGGCGTGGGCAACAAGACTCGTCGCGAAATTGCTGCGTCCGTTCGAATACTTCGCGAGCGATTGGGAACGCCGCAACGTGGAGATGCCACCGAGGACGCTGAACCCGACGACGCGGTCGAAGAGGTCATTGAGAACGTCAACCTGAGCGTTGATCAATTGTTTGGCCGAATCACTCGCATTGGCAAACGCGAAGGCGACACAGCGCGAGACACACTGCAAGCGTTCCTTGGCCTCGATCCTCGATTGCCCGAACTCTGGCCCAGCCAGACAGAGATCGCTCCGATAGTCGATGTAACGCGTGGGCGCATTGGCCAGCTTGTTGGCAAGTTCCAATCGCGCTGGTGCAAAGACGCAGCCGTCACCAAGATGCGATCCGATCTTGTCGAAATCCTGACGACGGCCGGCGGAGTACTCGCAGTTAAAGAACTAGCCGAAGCCCTGTTGGTCGCACGAGGTTCAGTGGAAGACGACCCGAGACGGACGCAATATGCACTCGCCCTGGCTCGCGCCTGCACCGAAGCAGAACGCACGCTCGCCGAACCACGTTTTTTAGTACGTCGCGATCAAGGCCGCGTCTTCATCGCATTGACACACGAGTTAGCTGGCTTTGCGGGACGGCTTGGAGAGCTGGCCGATCAGTTGGCCATGGAAGATCCATTGGTTCCACCTGCTCGAGTTCTCCAGCGGCTTCGTGAAGTCACTCAACCGGCCGGAACATCGCTACTCGGCGATGCTCGCTTGTTGCGATTGGCCGCTGCTGCTTCCAAGAACGCGGCAGTCTCCAGTCGCCAAGAGCTCCACCCGCGTGGCATGGACGCAGCCCGTGCGCTGAAACTATCGCAAGGTGCAATCTATGGTGTGCCAACGCTTACGGTCGCGATGATCCGTGATCGTGTGAGCGGTCGTTATCCCGAAGCTGCTCCAGTTCCAGACCGTCCACAGCTCGACACGCTTCTTCAAGCCGCCGGATTTGACTTCGAGTGGGATTCGAACGGCAAGGGTGGTGGTTGTTACGTCGCTCGTGTTCGTGATGTTGTCTCGATCACTAGTGGCAGTGAATCGATCTCGCGTGTGCCGACCTCATCAGGTTCTGCCACAACCGATCAAGCACAACAAGAGATCACGCCAGAGATCGCGGACGCTCGACAATTCGAAGAGCGACTCGAACGTGGCATCAAGGAAGGTTCATTTCTCGCCCTGATCGTAAATCCAAAGTGTTACCAACGAGCGGTCAGCGAGTTGCAAAATCGTTTCTCGATCGAAGTCGTTGATATCGAGGGGCTGATTGTCGATACCCTCCGTGACGTTGCCTCCAAGGCCAATGCCAAGTGGGATGCGCTCGTCAATGCCGACGCCAAGCCAGGTTCGGAACTATGGAAGAAGTTCATGGTATTGGTCAATCGAGCCATGCCGATTGTAGAGTCGTCAGTGATCAGTGGTCAGTCGTCAGTCGAAGGCAAGAAATCCAAGCGTAGCATTTTGCTAATTTACCCGGGGTTGCTCGCCCGCTATGAGCAACTTGGATTACTGGAGAAGATCCGAGACGAGATTGGACGCAGCAAGGGATTGCATTCCTGCTGGATTCTGATTCCTGGCGACAACCAAGCATTCATTGACGGCAAGCCTGTTCCGATTATCAGTCCGGGCCAGAAGACAAAGATTCCGGATCAGTGGATTCGGAATGAACATCGTGGCCGCGCATGTCGTCCAGTTGCTTCAACCTAAACACGAATACAACTTAGAACGGAAGAGCACAATAAAATGAGAATCAAGTCAGCTCACATCGAAAACTTTAAGGGGATCAAGGATCTCCACATCGACATGGAGGACTATACAGGACATGGAAGAGACCTGACCTGTATCCTTGGGGATAACGGTTCTGGCAAGACGTCCGCACTGCAAGCGATCGCATTGCCACTTTCGATGGCAACCCGAAGGATTCGGTATGCGAACGAGTTCGATTGGCACGGATTTCTTTCAGAAAGAATGTCCAGTCTGGGTCGCACTCGTATCGAATTGGTCGTCGACTTCGAGGTCGATGAGGTTCGACTCACCAACGATCTGTTCGAGAAATGGTACGATTCGCTTTCGAGCGATTTTCGCGAGTCACGACAAATCCATCCGCCGTCTGATGCTGGACAAGTGACGCTTTGGTTCGAACAAAACCAACTACGATCTTCAGAGGGAATACCTGGTCTACATCAGTTTTTAGGTCGTTATTATGTGAAGGCACTCGCCAAATCAGAGCCGCGTTTACGTGACAACTACTCCAAGATCGGCGATATCTTCTGGTTTGACCAACATCGAAATCTAGGTAGCGCGTCAGCGCGTCGGTACATCGACAGTGAGAATGGGCCGGTTGTCGAGTCTTGGAAATCTGGCGTTGAGAATCTTCGTGAATTTCTCATCGGCTGGTGGAGTTACCACACGTCGCCAGATAAGTCTTATGGCAAAGACTACATCCCTGACTTGCTGTCAAGATTCCAGAAGGTTTTTCCGAATCGCCAGTTCGTCGGTACTGCTCCAAAGCAAGCGGACAGCGAACAGGGATTAAAAGACTTTTATTTCTTGCTTCAGTCAGACGGCCGAGTCTACGACCTGGCCGAAATGTCGTCGGGCGAGCAAGCGATTTTCCCGCTCCTTTACGAGTTCGTCCGCCTGGACGTAGGGAACTCGATTGTATTGATCGACGAACTTGAATTGCATCTGCATCCACCGGAGCAGCAGCGATTGCTCAATGCACTTCCGGCGCTCGGTCCCAACAACCAATTCATTATCACGACACACTCGCAGTTTTTGACGGATGTGATCCCCAATGATCATGAAGTACGTATGGAGGGAGGTGTGCGGTGCCTCTAGCGAAACTCTATGTGGAAGGCGACTTGGACGCAGCCATCTACAACAAGGTATTTTCCGGTGTCCTTATCGAGCAGGGTGGCAGCAAAACTGCGATCAAACCGCAAGCTCGAAAAGACCGTACGTTGAAAGTGGAGGCTGGCTATCTTCGTGACAGAGACTTTGACTTCTCTCCTACCGAGATCGTAAGTACGCCGACGGTTGACGCACTGCACAACGGAAAACCACTGGGATGGCGGCTAAATCGACATGAACTCGAGAACTACCTTATCGACCCACGAGTCGTCAGTTCCACCTTTGGCATCCAAGTGGGCGCATGGGAAACCGCGCTGAGCCACGCTGCTACAAAGATCTGTCACTACCAAGTCGCGCGATGGACAATTGGCTTTGTTCGATCAAACTTGCCTCCCAACTACGAGTTGAACACCAAGCCAGACGGGATCGATGAAATGCGATTGCCTGCCGACCTCACGGAGGCGATATCTCTGCAATGGTGCAAAAACGCGATTGGCGCTTTCAGGGACAAAATCGATCCGCACCTCGACGTTGTCGCAATTGATGCTGAGATTGAAAGACGGCGTAATACCTTTCAAGCTGAATCGCTCAAGAGTTGTGATTACGTACTTTTATGGTGTAGCGGCAAAGACCTTTTCGCGGCGGTTGATTTGACAGCGACAGAAGACGACCGAATTCGTGGCCCTAAGGATTTGTGCAACCGATTGCGAGACTGGGTTCGCGATCACCCTGATCAATTCCTTGCTTACTACCCCGAACTCCAAGAACTTCGGAATCAGTTTTTAGCTTAACCTCTAGCTCTAAAGAACTGCCTACTGAAAACTGAAAAAAATCAGAATGATTAATAGACAAGCTTTACTTGCCGACCTTCAGAAGTTTCTTCAGCGGATCGAAGCTGACTTATTGGAACGCAGTGAATCGACGGAGGTGCCTGAAGTACCTGCTGCGCTGCATGCGGAATATGAGAAGGCAGCTAAGGCCGAACGTACGGCTCAGAACTACGAAGACTGGCGGACCGACACGATTACTCAAGCCGCTGCGGCCTGGGTGTTGTCATGCGTGTTCGTTCGCTTCCTCGAAGACAACTCCCTGATCGATCCACCCAAGATCGCTGGCCCAGGCGAACGTCTAGCGCGAGCACGAGATGAACACGAGTTATACTTCCGCTCGCATCCCCAGCATACTGATCGCGAGTATTTGCTTTCGATCTTTGGTGAACTTGCCAAGTTGCCTGGAACAAAGGGCATCTTTGGCGAGCACAACGCCATCAACGATTTGCCCAATTGGCTCTCCGGTGACGCGGCTGGTGAGCTGTTGAACTTCTTTCAAAAGATCGACGCGAGCACGGGCAACCTCGTCCATGACTTCACCGATCCGAGTTGGGACACCCGTTTCTTAGGCGACCTTTACCAGGACCTTTCCGAAGCTGCTCGCAAGAAGTTTGCGTTGCTG
>JAJTID010000205.1 GCA_021300155.1 Pirellula sp. | reverse complement strand
TGAATGGCTTGCGACGTCTCTTACGATCACGGTTCATCTCGGCCATCAACGCCATGATCGTGCTCGCGACATTCCAATCGTGTTGGCGTTTGGCCTCGGCCATCAGCACAAGTTGGCGAAGCGTTAAGGGACCTGGATCGACTCCGACGATGCCGGCGAGTCGGACAATGAGTCGCTCAATATCGGCACAGCGAGCTTGCGTTCGAGATCTTCGACGATTCTTGCGACCAAGTTCGGATCGTCCAGTCGCTTCTCGATCGCACTGATTCCCCGAGTCTCGATCAGCTTCTGCTTCTCGGCCGCCTTCCGCAGAAGACGGCGTCGCGACTCCGGGAAGTAATTGATCAATGCTTCGAGGAGTGCGCCCGTTGCATCGTCGATCGAGTTGCCAGCGAGACCTTCACCGAAGGCATCGTCGGTGATTTGCTGCTGGTCCGCTTGCGGCTTGCAGATGGCATAGAGCACATCGCCCAGGAGCAAGGGATCGGTCGAGAGTCGCGTGATCAAATCGCCGTCGATCGCTTCAAGGAGATGCACTCCGGTGAGAGTCTTCACGCGACGCAGTGTCGTGTTATCGATATCAACAATCCAAATGCGACCGGCGCGGTCAACGAATTTCTGCATGTTAATAGTCCTGAGACTTGAGACTTGAGTCTTGAGGAAGAATGAAAAACAAATGAATCCTGACCTTAGGCATCATGCCTCCTTAAGGACCAGCTAGGCCAGGTCCCACATTCATGCCACCACCGCCAGTCGACTGAGTCGGCTTAAGCGTCACGTCTGCGGAGATGACCTCTTCGAGGTTCTGATTGACATTGAAGTTCATCACTTCGCAAGTCAGCGTGAGTGTTCCACCAGCGTCGCTGATGCCGACGTCGCAAGGATCACCGCTGCTCCATAAGCCTTGAAGCAAGCCGAATGCGCTATCACCATCCTTGTTCAGCACCGTAAACTCGATGGACGCATCCTTCAGCGTCCCGACCGTAGCACGCCAACCGTTATTGGCACGTGTACTAGCATCCGCTTCGGCCTTCTCTAGGCTGACGGTCAAATCCTTGACGTTGGTGATCTCGACGCCGTCAATTGTGAGGACGGCTTCGAGACCAAGTCTTACTTCTGGCATTGTTTCGATTTCCTTTTGGAGCGAGTACAATCAAGCGTAGGAGGGATAATCATGTCAGACTTTTTATTGAACAGCAGTGATACAAATCTCAAGGTGATATTAAGCCAATTGAAGCGTGGCGAAGTGGCACGCATCATTGATGACGGACAGGTCATAGCGACGCTTCAAAAAGCTGATACTTCCGATCGACTTTATCCTTGTAAAGCGGGTTCTGCGGGAGGCACGACTCATTGGATGGCTGATGACTTCGACGCGCCGCTGGAAGACTTTCGCGAGTAGCCGATGTTGGTAGTTACTTGACTGAGTTGGCCCAGAACGTGGGGAGCCGACTGCGATTGGTATCCAATGCAGGCTTCATAAATGGTCGTTTCGGATAGTGGCGAGGCTTGTTGTCACTGCGTCGTTCGTTCTCCTCGACAATCAAGCGAGTTGCTCGGTTGGCTTGCGCCGCAGTTCGCAGTTCGATCCTTGCAAACTTGGTCTTGCTTCCGTGTTGTATGGCACGGATGGGACCGTGCTCGCCAACCTTAAATCGATGAGGCTTGAGCTTGCGACGCTTAGTTGCCACGCCGCCGAATTCATGCAAGTTCCAAATGCGTCCAGCAATCTCATTCACAGGGCCGATCGCGACTACGGTTCGGTTGTTGGTGACGTCGTACCGAATCACTCGCTTGAGCATGCCTGTTTGCGTGTGCGGTGGGCTCCCGGGCTTGGATGCCTTCTTACGTTTCCGAATGCTCCGCTTGGCTGTCTTTCGAACTGCACCGCCGGCCTCGCTCAGAGAAGTGAAGGTTGCTGTTTCCGCCTTCTTCTTGAGCTTTCGCTTATCGAATTGAGTTCGGACCGTGATCTTGATCATCGCGCCAGTTCAAAGGTTAGGGTCAACAAGCTTGTAAACTGACGCAGTTGTTCCCAGTGTTCGCTGGAGTACAGAACGGCATGCTCGGCCTTCACGCATCGAGCCGCTTGAAATGAATCAAGCCTCTTCAGACGAAACTCGTCGGCAATCTTCTCCACAAGATCAACCAGCGGATCGATCTCCTCATTGGTTCCCTTGGAGAACTTCTTCTGCACTGCAACATCAACGCGGCAGTGGTACTTGTTGTGGGCGCGGTCGTGAGGGAATAGCTCAACATCGCGAGGCACAACGGTTACGCGGAGTTCCTTCATGTCTTCGAGGTCGAAGTTGGGAACGTACATCCGCTCGGCAACGAAGTCAAAATCGAACTCAGCGGCATTGAGCTGGGCGGTGACACTATCGGCAACTTGTAAAACTGTCGTCATGACGGATGGGATTCGATCTGTTTGGTGTGAATGCGGAGTTTCAAACGGAATGGGTCGCTGTAGCGCCAAGGTGGGTCGCCACCAAGGGCCATCACTTCAAAGATGAAGGTGTGGTCGCCATCGATCTCCACGATGGTGTCACCGCGGCGTGGCAACGTTCCGATAATCGAGGAAAGTAGGGCATAGGTATCGATCAGAAAATCACGGACTTGGCTGCGAGTCACAATGCCTTCGCCATCGTCCTGGTCGTACATCGACTTGCCAATCGTTGCTTGGAGAGTGGCCCCCAGCTCTCCTCGGCGATATACGACCTGACGAGATGCGTGTTGGGTGAGTTTTGAGGCAAGCCACTCCTGGCCGTTCTTCAGTAAATCGCTCATTTGTTTGGAACAACTCCCAGCGTTCGCTCAACAATCCACTCCAGTCGTCGCCAGAACTTGAGTCGATCAAGCAGTGGATTGAGCAGGTCAGTCATCACGCAGTACTTCGATTCAAATGGATCAATGTGATGTTGTGCGTGATGCTTTGGAGATTGCAACAAACCGATCGATTGCAGTGCTTCGATCCATGAGGCGACTTTTCCCTTGCTATGAGCCCAAGCGTGAATCTCGTTTGCCTGACTCACAAACACAAATACTCCACAGATTGGATGCGGTACCGTCAGCAAGAACGCGATCGCTGCGGGAATGATCGTTGTTGAGTTGCGAGACCAATAACCTTGATCTAGGAATGCCAAAGGCTGGTCATGGTGCAGCTGATTGGGCTTGGCAATCCAATCGCCAATCAATGGCCACTTCACATCCGCATAACGATCTTCCCACCAATGCCAGAAGCCAGCCAAAAGATCCGCTGACAAATAGCAACACAGCAAGTATCCAATCCAATGAAACATAGTGCAGACTTGTGTCCTAGAGCATAGAGACGAAAGACAACAACTTTGAACGGACGCATGCTACACAGGCAGAATCTTTCTTCCC
>JAJTID010000190.1 GCA_021300155.1 Pirellula sp. | reverse complement strand
ATTCTGCCCTCTTGCGCTTGCTTCTAAGCTAAGCCAAAAAATTGATACGTGTCAGAGGTCAGCCGCCTCTTTTTTTGACGCCGCAATGCGTATTCGGACTGATGAGTGGTTTGGTTGGCCGAATTATCAACAAAGTGGTGTGTCCCTATGGTGGATCGTCATTATTGCGATAACGATAGGAATCGCGTTGAAGCGGCAACTACCGTTTTGGCAGATAATCAGATCACGGTCGCATCCGGCGAGACATATAGTCGGAGAACGAAGGCAATGTGGTCGGCATGGCAACTTCCACGGGAGTGGAAAGTAAATCGTTCCAGAGCGCGAGCAGCACACAGGAAGCCTGGTGCTATGAAAACGGATCCTCAGGCGCACTCGCCCTTACCAATCGTGCGCAGAACCTCAGTTATTTGGCATAATTTTCCAAGACTCAGGACCACGAAGAGTCTAGACTTGTTATCGAACGAATGTCGCTCCGTTTTTGCCTAGCGGAATTCGATATCCCTCTCCTGGGCTCGCATCATTATAGGCTTTTGCTTTCTAGTTCGTTGTTTAACTGGAGGAACGGAATGAATCGTCAACACAGAAGTGGGTTCACTTTAGTTGAGTTGTTAGTAGTCATTGCTATCATTGGCATTCTTGTCGGCTTGTTATTGCCGGCAGTGCAGGCCGCACGAGAGGCTGCACGCCGTATGCAGTGTTCCAATAACCTCAAACAAATGGGATTGGCACTTCATAACTACCACGACACTTTTAATCGATTTCCGGGTAACACCGGAAGTTTACCGACAGACAATAGAACGGGAGCGTCCTGGTTAGTCCAAATCCTCCCACAACTGGAACAGACAGCTGCTTATAATCAATTGGTTTGGGTTGGCACCGATTTCGGTGATCGTTTGAGTGCTAATCGCAATTGGTTAGTCATGTCGCAGGTGAGAGTGCCCAGTTATCGATGTCCCTCCAGCCCTTTGGAACCGCTGCGAACCCAAACCGCTCACAGTGCGACTCAAGCCTTAGGCGCACCAGCAACGTACCAAGTTCAGATCCCTGATTATGTCGGAAACGTTGGCTATTGGAATATTCTTCCAGCTCCCGGCGGACCTGGGATGCGGGCTGATGCCGGTCGAAACATTTGGACTGGATACGGCTGGCTGCAAGATACTGGCATCATCGCCATCTGGAACGAAAAGTATCAAGGCCCGAAGATGAGTTCTATTACGGATGGCACGAGCAATACGATTGCTATCGGCGAACACTCTGACTTCGAATATGCACCTGGCGGTGGCAAGACTGATACCCGTCCAGGGAGTGGGCCAGGGGGAATGTGGAATGCTGGGAGATGCTTTTGGGCTTCGGGAGGCTGGACTCATAACGTTACCGCTGTGAGATTTCCCATTAACCACCTCAGATTCAACGTGAACCCAACAAACCAAGCGTTTACGGGCCTTCACAATGGATATCGCTCGCCACATACTGGAGGAGTTCAATTCGTTTTTGGGGACGGGTCGGTTCGCTTCCTCTCGAATAACATTGACCATGGTGTGACATTCAATGCCCTGTGTGGCCGCGATGATGGAACCGTCGTCAATACAGACTTTTGAGATGCTCTGTGGATTGATCCACGGGAAGTTCACTGACATCCAGGAATGTCAGTGATCATCGAGTCAATTTCCATCTGCTTGTGGTCGAGGAACGAATGAAGTTCATTGCAAAACTTGTTACCTGTCTCAGCCTCGTGGGGTTCGCAGGTTGTGGCAGCGATCTGCCTCCACTAGCACCTCTGAAAGGCAGCGTATCGCTTGATGGTAAGCCGTTTGCCAACGGTAGCCTGATGTTTTCACCTTCCTCAGGCGGGAGGCCCTCCGTTGCTCAGACCAATGAAAAAGGGGAATTTGAAGCGTTTTATAGCATGGGAATACCGGGTGCTATCCTTGGAAAGCACACGGTAATGTTTGAAGCTGGCGGGTCGAGTGAGCCTCTTTCGGAAGAGGATGCAATGAACTTGCACAAGAAGAATCCGAAACCTCCTAAAAACTTCAAAGTAAGTCCAACTGAGGTGGATGTTCAAAAGGGTGGGGTTGTCGTGAATTTCACGCTCAAATAAACGATTGATTGGTACACGGAAGCGTTTGCAGATCCATAGGATGTATGGCTCCACAGATCTATTAGTCGCGGGTACATCGCCACTTGAAGAGCCGTCCAGACAGATCCGTCAGATGCCAGGCGTGGATTGTACATTGCAAATCGATTTGTAGATTCTGCTCAAATTCTCGCTTGAGCAAAGTACACCTGGATGGGCTCGAACCATCAACCTTCGGTTCCGTAGACCGATGCTCTATCCAATTGAGCTACAGGTGCAGCAGGGCGAATTGTATTGCCTCGCCCCCCGTTGGCCAAGCCTCGTTTGCTCCGGAAAATGAAGGGAAGTGCAGGATTGCTAACAAATTTTGGTTGATTATTGTTGGGGAATCGGTGGCGAATGACCTGCGGAGCGGTCAACGACTTTGGGACATAGCCCAAGCGATCGCTTCTTCGGAAGTCTGAAACTCGCCATCGAGCTGCTTTGCCCGGGCTTCGCGGAGTATCTCCGCAAACTTGGGGCCTGGCTGGAATCCCAACGATTTCAAATCCATACCTGTCAACAATCGAGGTGGATCCAATCGCTCTCTCGGCCAACCCAACGCGATTTCGCAATGTTTCACTCCATCCAAAATCGCCCCTTGCTCTTCGGCAAATGCTCGGGCTAACTCAACACCAGCCCATGAATCTTCTGCTATCAACATGGGCTGAATCAAAGACCATGGCAATGTGTGCGCGTTTAACAGGTGCTGCGCATGCATCAACGCAAACTCAATACTACTCGCATCATTGTTCGAAAGCTTCCATGCCTCCTTTAATCTCAAGACTTCTCGCTTTCGCCGCGTGTCATTTTCTATCTCGCAACTCGACAACATCGCGGCCAAACGACTGGCGAATGAACCTCGATCACGCAACCTCTCTATCCATGCGATCGTCCGTTCGCGAATCGCATAGTTCGCCCAAGCCGCCGCAACATCCGGCATCAACTCTCTCAAAAGCCTCAACTCATTTAGCCGCTTCAATCCCCAGCCAGGTCGCGCGGATTCCAGCAACTTGCGCAACTCCACTGCAATTCGTTCACCACTTACCATGCGAATCTGTTCTGCATGATGCGATATCGCATGCGCTGTATTGGGCTCGATCTCGAATCCAAACCTAGCTGAAAATCGAACGGCTCGAAGCATTCGAAGTTTGTCTTCATCGATGCGTTGTTCCGGCGCTCCAATCGCGCGTATCGTCCCAATCGCGAGATCTTGCTCCCCTCCAACATAATCTTTGAGGCTATTGTCCAAAGGATCGAAAAACATTCCGTTGATCGTAAAGTCGCGTCGCTTGGCATCCTCTTCCGGCGAAGAAAAGGTAACGCTATCTGGATGACGTCCGTCGGTATACTTACCATCGGAGCGAAAGGTAGCGACCTCTACCTGGTGTCTTTCTCCGTGCACTTTTCCATGTACACACGCGACGCCAAAGGCTGCTCCTATCGCGAGAGTATGTCGAGCACCAAAGATTTGAGTAACATCTGCTAATGTGGCATTCGTAGCAACGTCATAATCGTGCGGCTGATTTCCCAGCAAGGCATCGCGCACGCAGCCTCCTGCGAAGTACGCTGTAAAACCTGCGCGTTGTAGTTTGCTAACGATCTCGATGGCAAACGTGTGCAGTGCCGAGCTATCGTTCCATTGCACGTGGGTCACGTTGACGACGACTCCGGTTTAGCTCGAACATGAACCACAGGGCATGGTGGCAATGACTCAATAAATAGCGACCCATACTGCTTGGTCACAATGCGTGGGTCGGTAACTAAGACAACTCCACTATCGGTTGCAGTTCGGATCAATCGGCCGAATCCTTGTTTGAATTTGATAACCGCTTCTGGCAATTGATAATCGCGGAACGGGTTGCCACCTTTTTTGCGAATGTCTTCGAGCTTCGCCTCCAACAGCGGATGATCCGGCACACTGAACGGTAGCTTGCTGATGATCACCAGTTGCAACGCATCGCCGGGCACATCGACTCCTTGCCAGAAACTTTCGGCCCCGAACAGCACACCTTTGGGGTTACTCTTGAAATCGGCGAGCAATTGACTGCGCGGCGTGCCGTCCGCTTGTGAGTAGACTTCGAGACCACGCTGTGCCATCCAAGGTGTCATGGCATGACAGATTTTTCGCAACATGTCATAGCTGGTGAAGAGGATAAACGTTCGCCCGTCCCGTTTCTCGACGTACGATTGAATCGTGGGAATGATCTTACGTTCGAACTCTTGCTTGTCGGTTGAGGGATCGGGCAAATCGACCACGATCTCCAGTTTCGCGAGTCGTTGGTAATCGAAGGGGCTGCCAACTTGCAACGACTTGGCTTTCTCAGCACCGATTCGCTTTCGAAAGAACTCGAATCCTTGCTTCTTGCTGGTAGCAAGTGTAGCGCTCGTGAGGATGACCGACTTCACCTTGTTGAAAAGCGTTTTGCGCAAGTGAGTCGAGATGTCGATCGGGCTGCTCTTCATCGTAATGCGCGCGGGGCCACGTTGCACCTGATTCTTTAACTTCGATTGCTCCAACCAATAGACGGCGTCGGTTTCTTTTTGCTTTAACCACAGATCCAATGTGTTCGCTAACGACTGAAGACGCTTGCTCGCGGACATCATCTCAAGTCGATCGTTGGCTCCCTTTAGATCTTTACCAAATCGCTCTAACTGCTCCGAAAGGTCAGCGAGTTTCTGCGGAAGATCTGTTTGAATCTCCAGCAGTTCACGGACGCGACCGTTGCCGCCATTTTGATTTGCCAACCAAGAAGCCAAATCGTCCTCCAATTGATCCAACGATTCGCTGCAGCTGTAACAGTCTTTGGTCAACTGTTTGAGACCCAACGCAGCCAAGATACCTTTGTCTGTTCGCGGGTTGAAAAGTTTGCGTAGCGTGTAGTCGATCTGCGTGTTGCTGATTTGCAAACCGAGATGGTCTGCGGCAACCGATTCGATCGTATGGCACTCGTCAAAAATCACAGCATCGTAGTCGGGTAAGATCGAGCCACCTTGAGCACGCAATGCAAGATCGCTGAAGAAGATCGCATGATTGACGACGAGGATTTGCGAGTTGAACACGCGTCGTCGCGCGGTGTAGTAAAAACAGTTTGTGTGATTCTTGCACTTACGCCCCATGCAGTTTCCGGAGTCGCTCGCAACTTCGTCCCAGATGCTTAGCGAGGGCTTGAACGGGAGCGAACTGAGCGAGCCTTCGTGCGTTTCTTTGCTCCACTTTCGAATCGTCTCGAGATCTTCGTAGTCTCGGTCACTGCTAATGAGGCTCGCTGAACGGCTGACCGCCAGTTCGAGTCTGCGTTTCGAGAGATAGTTCCCGCGTCCCTTGACCAAGACGCTAGAAAACTCGCGGGGAATCACTGCGTTGAGAAGAGGTAGGTCTTTGTTGATCAACTGTTCCTGAAGACTGATCGTATGGGTACTGACGACAATGCGCCGAATCTTGGGAGCTTCGGAATCTTCATCGCCCGTGTCGTCGTCGGAATCGGGATGGGAAGCTGCTTGCTGGACAGCGATTCGTTCCTCTTCTTGGGTGGCGAACAAGATTGCGGGCACGAGGTATCCGAAGCTTTTTCCAACTCCAGTTCCAGCTTCGACGACGAGATGATGGCCTTTTTCGAGGGCCCGTTGCACCTCGGTCGCCATCTGCATTTGTTCATTTCGATGCTCATAGTTTTTGATACGACGCGCGATGCTGCCGCCGGGTCCGAGAATCGCGTTGATGTCGAGGTCAGCCATGGTATCAAATTAGGCGAAAGTACAAGCCTTCAAAAGGAATAGGCTAACATGAGCGACGCATTGCTCCCAGTCCGTTTCGCAAACTTGTTTCACTCTCAGGAGCGATGTTGGGTTCGAGGATTGCGTGTATACTGTTAACTCCTCTAACTCTGGAGTTTTGACAGTGACCCGATTCAATTGCAAAAGTTTCAAATCTGTAACATCTTTGTACCGTGCATTGTTGTCGACGTTGGTTCTGACGCTCACGATGTCACTCTCGCCCGCCTGGAGCCAAACGGTGACGAAACTGAGCGAAGGTTTCATCTACGAGACTGCTCCTTTTCCTAGTTGTCATGCCTCGACCATTGTGCAAGCCAACGATGGCTCCTTGATGGCTGCTTGGTTCGGTGGCCAACATGAGAAAGCGGATGATGTTGGAATCTGGTTTTCAAAGAAGCTGGATACGGGATGGACTGCCCCCGTGGAATTGGCGAATGGCATCCAATATCAATGGCAACAACCGGTCGTGGATGCGAAAGGGAAAGAGTGGACCGTCAAACGTTACCCAACTTGGAATCCCGTTCTCTTCCAACCGAAGAACGGGCCGTTGTTGTTGTTCTACAAAGCAGGCCCAAACCCAGACAACTGGTGGGGAATGTTGATGGAGTCGAAGGACGCTGGCAAAACTTGGTCGCAACCTGTTCGGCTCCCTGAAGGGATCCTGGGACCGATCAAGAATAAACCGATCGAACTCGCGGACGGTACCATTCTTTGCCCGACAAGCAACGAAACACCTGACGAAAAGGATGAATGGACTGTCCACTTTGAAAGTACGAAAGATTTTGGCAAGACATGGACTCGAACCAAGCCGCTGAACGATCCTACCAAATTCGGAGCGATCCAACCGAGTCTCTTGCGATTGGGCGGTGACAAGCTTTTGGCGATCGGTCGTAGTAGACAAGGAAGTGTCTTTCAAATGGAATCGCCAGACGCTGGTAAGACGTGGGGCGAAATGAGTTTGACCTCGCTACCGAATCCGAATTCAGGGACCGATGCGGTTACGCTCAAGGATGGGCGACATATTCTGATTTACAACCATGTGACAAAGCAATCGATGGAATGGGGCGGTAAACGATCTCCGCTGAATGTTGCAATCTCAACAGATGGAAAAGAGTGGAAGTCTATCTTGGAACTAGAGAATGAACCGAAGAAAGAGTTTAGCTACCCAGCTGTTATCCAAACAGAAGACGGAAAGATCCACGTGACATACACTTGGTTGCGACAAAAGATTAAGCATGTGGTTCTAGAAATAAAGTAAACGCGGACAGCAAAGAAACATTGCGATCGAATACTCACAACGAGTGATTAGAACAGTGGGGTACTTGTGAAGGAGCCAAGTCGCGTTCAAGTTTGGTGCGATGTGGGTGGCACTTTTACCGATTGTATTATTGCGATGCCAGACGGTTCGCAGCGATCGTGTAAAGTTCTCAGCCATGGCAACATGCTCGGGCGAATCGATGCACGCGAAGACGACGGTAGCTTCTGGGTGCAGGCCCGACAGTCGGACCCCAGTCATTTTTGGGAGCCATCGATCGTATACGCGATCGATGGCGCTGGGCAGCGGTCGGAACCATTGCGTTGCGTGAGATTCGAACAGGGCCAATTCTGGTTGGATGGTCTGTTGCCTGCGAATGCATTTCAAATCGAGATCGAAACGGGCTTGGAAGCTCCCGTGTTGGCAACTCGATTGCTGCTGGGCTGTCGACCGACCGAAAGACTCCCCCCTCTATCGATACGGTTCGGTACAACCCGCGGGACGAATGCATTGTTGACTCGCAACGGCGCGAAGACCGCTTTCGTAACAACCGAGGGATTCGCGGATCTGCTTAAGATCGGTTTTCAAGAAAGGCCCGAACTGTTTCAACTAAACGTTTGCAAACGAAAGCCGCTTTACCATTCCGTCGCAGAGGTTCGAGAACGACTGGATGCCACAGGACGAACTCTTGTTCCGCTCGACGAAAGCATGGTCTTCGAGCGACTGAACAAACTGTATGAAGAAGGCTACAGATCGCTTGCGGTATGTCTGATTCATGCTTACTGCAATCCGGAGCATGAGAAGCGAGTCGGGGAGATCGCTAGGCAAATCGGCTTCGCTTCGGTCTGCTTGAGCCACGAAGTCGCCCCAATGATCAAAGCGGTATCGCGAGGGGAAACCACCGTGGTGGACGCTTACCTGACCCCAATCGTGCAAGGTTACATTCAAAAAGTTCGCGAGCAATTTCAGCAAAACGATGCCGATGCGATGATGGTCATGTCCAGTGCAGGTGGATTGGTACCTGCTGAGCAATATCGTGGACGAGATAGCGTATTGTCAGGACCTGCTGGTGGAGCCGTAGCGCTACAAGCGATCTCCAAGTCCGTTGGTATTTCGCCATTGATCGGACTCGATATGGGTGGCACCAGTACGGATGTTTGCCGCGTGGACGGAGATCTCGATCTGGATTTCGAAACGATTAAGGCAGGTGTCCGCATGATGGCACCGACGCTTCGAATTCATACAGTGGCAGCGGGTGGCGGAAGCATTTGCTGGTTCGATGGTGTGCAATTGCGAGTCGGTCCGCAAAGCGCAGGGTCGCAACCTGGGCCAGCCTGTTACGGCCGAGGTGGACCGCTTACGGTTACCGATCTGAACTTGCTAGCCGGAAGAATCGATGCATCGTCGTTTCCGTTTCCACTGAAGATTGAGGCCGCTGAAAAGGCATTGCAAGCAGTGTTAGATCAAATGGCTACTACGGCAAGTTCATTGCCCATGGATCGAGTTCGGTTAATTGATGGCTTCCGCAAGATTGCCAACGAGCACATGGCGAGTGCCGTTCGCAGCATATCGATTGCCCAAGGGGCGGATCCTCGCAAGCATACGTTAGTTGCCTTTGGTGGAGCTGCGGGGCAACATATTTGTGAAATCGCCGAGAATCTGGGCATGCATGAGATACTTGACCCACCAGCGGCTGGGCTTCTCA
The DNA here is from genome assembly GCA_021300155.1 of Pirellula sp. Classification (GTDB taxonomy): domain Bacteria; phylum Planctomycetota; class Planctomycetia; order Pirellulales; family Pirellulaceae; genus JBKCUI01. Next base: position 7,032 of record JAJTID010000190.1, on the reverse strand, counting down.
GTGCAGTGGGGATGGGTATGGCTTGCAAGCAAAGATCTTCGAGTCTTCCTGTTTATCAGTCCATAAGCAATCTAGCAGATGAATGGCTGGAGAGCGCAAAGCAGCAACTGCAATTGAAAGCGGAGATCGATGTCATTGCGGAAGCAGGGCCATCTCCTACCTACCGAATCGAAGCGAGATACCAAGGAACCGATGGAACCATTTCGGTACCTTGCTTAGAAGACGCATGGGACCCGACTCGCTTTGTGAATGCATTTGAGCAACTGCATCGAGCAAAGTTTGGTTATGTACGTGCGAATCGCACCATCGAGATTGCGGTGATCCATGCAATCTACCGGTGGGATGCGTTGAACGTATTGCCCAAGATTCCGTTGCCAACCGATGTAATAGATGCGAATCATCCAGAAGATTCGATCGATCGCGAGAAGATGATCGTCGGGCAAGCCTACGCCGGTCCATTGTTGGTACGCTCCTCGGGGAGCACAACCTTTATCGATCAGTCGTGGCAAGGGATTGTGCTGGCGGATCGAACGATTTTGTTGCGACGTTCGCAGCAGGACTCCTTGAATGTTTCGAACGACCGTGGAGTTGTGAAAAAACTCGACCAGAGTCAGGTCGACCCCGTATTGCGAGAAGTCCTCGCGCAGCGTGTGGCTGCGATTGCGGAGCAGATGGGAACCGTGCTGGAACAAACAGCCATCAGTGTCAACATCAAAGAGCGGCGGGACTTTAGTTGCGCTGTCTTCAATTGCCGAGGGGAATTGATTGCAAACGCTCCGCACGTTCCCGTTCACTTGGGTGCGATGAGTGCGACGGTGCAACAGATGATTGCCAAGTTTTCTGAGATGCAACGTGGCGATTGCTTCATCACCAACGATCCATACCAAGGAGGTTCGCATTTGCCCGATGTTACCGTGGTGACGCCAGTCTTCGCATCGACAGCAGCTTCATCCGCTGCGCCTGACTTCTTTGTTGCATGTCGTGGTCATCATGCTGAAATCGGAGGAATCGCGCCTGGATCAATGGCACCTACGTCGACAAACCTCGCACAGGAAGGTGTTCTGATTCCGCCGATGCATATCGCTCGAGCAGGAGAGGATTGCACTTCGTCGATCGAAGCGTTGCTTCGGAACGCGCGTTACCCTTCGCGGAACGTTGTCGAGAATTTGGCGGACATTGCAGCTCAACAATCAGCGAACCAGCTCGGAGTTACTGCATTGATCGAGCTTGCGAGTGAGGTGGGTGTTGAGACGTTACAATGTTACATGGAGCACATCCAACTGGCGTCGCAATCAAAGACCGAGGCGTGGCTTAAGCAATTAGAGAACCGAGTCTATCGTTATCGGGATCATATGGACGATGGGACAGCCATTTGTGTTGCCATACAGGTTCATCGCGAATCGGATGGTGCGAAACCGCGATTGATTATCGATTTCGCAGGGACGGGCAAAGAATCGATTGGCAATCTCAATGCGAATCCTGCCATTGTTTCTGCAGCGGTGCTTTATGTGATTCGATGCGCGATCGCGGATGAGCTTCCGTTAAACTCCGGAGTGATGCGTTCGGTGGAGTTGCGAGTACCGCATGGCATTCTAAATCCACAGCGACGATCCGTTTGTTCCGAACCGTCAACGATTGGTCCCACAGAAGAAGCGGAATATTGGCCTGCTGTTGCAGGTGGCAATGTCGAGACGAGCCAGCGTGTTGTCGATTGTTTGCTAGGTGCTTTGGAGCTAGCAGCGGCAAGCCAAGGGACGATGAATAACTTCCTCTTTGGCAACCACTCGTTTGGTTACTACGAAACAATCGGTGGCGGTTCGGGTGCGACGTCGACTGCGGATGGTGAAGATGCGGTGCATACGCACATGACGAACACGCGCTTGACGGATGTTGAGATATTAGAAAAGAAGTACCCCGTCCGGTTGCTCGAGTTCGCGGTTCGCACAGGAAGCGGAGGCAGTGGTCGTTATCGGGGCGGATGCGGTTTGGTACGGCAGGTACAAGCGTTGACTCCACTGAACGTCTCGTTGGTAACTAGTCGACGTGGAACTTACTTACCAGCAGGCCTTGCAGGGGGAGATGCCGGCGCGTGCGGTGAGAATTGTTTGATAAGAAAGGATGGAACTCGGGAGAGATTAGGGAGTTCCGTACAGCTCACGATCGAGGCTGGTGACAGTATTCGTTTGCTCACGCCCGGTGGCGGCGGTTACGGTGCATTCGGAGCAGCAGCGAATTTCTAGGGACAACGTGTTTGTTGGAGAAACGAGTTACAGACTCTTGTGCCAAACGTGGTTTTCCTAGGGGAACCATGAAAAAAGAATTTTTTGAACATTTCGATTGACAAGCTTCTTTCATGTTATTAAATTTTTGCGTCGACTTAAGAGAGTTTAGGTTGAGAATAAAGGATGCCCATATGCCCACATGCCGTTCGTCCGTAACGCTGTGGACGCCACTGCCAGTTGGCGTCCTCTTGGATTTTTGCGATTTGTGGGGAGTGTCTTTCTCTTTGTTGTGATATGGTTTGCTGCTCCGAAAGTGGCGTCTGCGATAATTCGCCTTGAAGACGAAAAAGAGATTGTTGTCGTCTTGGACTCGCATATGGATGGCACGATCTTGAAAGAGATCGATATTGGCGAGCTTGTTCGAGGGGTAAGCCCGACGTTTAGGTTTAGATTCGTTAATCGACTAAGTGAGGATTTGAGGTTCGCGCACATCAAGGTAGAGTGCTCGTGCACTAGTGCACGTATCCCGAACGAAGTAATCTCTAGTGGGGCGGAATTGATTGGGGAAGTTGACTTCGTTGTCGGAAAACAAGAACGGAGCCTCAGCAAGACGTTTGGATTGGAGATTAGTACGAAAGGTGGGGCTGATCGAGTATTGCTGCGATTGAAAGGACGGATAAAAAATGTTATCGCGTTTCCTCGCGATTTCTTCTCAGTGTCGGTTAACGAGGGTGATTTGAAGGAAGGCTCAAAAGTTGTTTGGTCATCGCCATTGGTGGTTTCTGACGATGTTAATCTTGATAAAATCCGCATAAGTGCAAAGGGAGAATTAGCTTCCAAAGTGACGGTATCTCTTGATGCTTTAGGCGAGCCGAAGGCAAGGCTTGAGATCAAGACGAAAGATCTTCCGTTGAGTGGCTCGGCAAATATTGATATTGTACTTGAAGGTGGTGGGGTGCCACCTCAAACGGCCTGTGTTTCATTTCTTATTCGGCAGAACGTCACGCTGCTACCTAGTGTTTTGTTCTTTTCCTCAACAGATATTGATCATGTGGAAGCTTCTGGATTAGTCCGTGTTGCAAACAAATCAGGCAACGTCGATTTGTTGCTTACTAGGGTGGTTCTTGAATCTGGCGAGGAAATCAAGGGAAATTTGTTCTCTGTCGGAAATGGAGTTTGGCGACTTGAACTAGTAGCAAGTAAGGAACTGCTTTCTGCCGTACGAGGTAAAGTTAGAGAAATCACAGTATTCATGTTGCTTGACCAAAAGCCAGTTGAGCTAAAAGCTAGGAGTAGTTTTAAGTGGTAACGTGCGTACGAGATATAAGGTTGAGAATCTTGGTATTAATGTTGTTACTGACAGCACTTGACCTAGCGTCTCATAATGGGCTTTCTCAAGACGTCGTCTTGATGGAGGAAGCGGTTTGGGCAAATGCGGACTGCTATCGAAATTACGATGCTTCATTCGAGTCAACCGTATTGGCTGAGGTCCCTAAAGATCCCTTGGAGCTCTCTCGATTGGTCGAGAAACTTGAAGCGAGGGGACTGCAAATGTGGGATGAGAAGCAGCGACGATCTCGAATTGTTCTATCTAATACTCCTCCGTTGCAGGTTTTGTTCGCTTCGGAGTGGATTTGGTTGCGAAAAGGAAGGTCAGTTCATCAATCTGCAACTGTAGGTTTATGGAACGATAAAGTAAGCCGGCTATTCACGAGCAAGCTCCCTCCTGGAGTGTCGATTTCGCCGTCAGGAAAGAGCCAGTTTGATTTTTTTCGGATGTGTGATGTTCCAGTCCTTGAAGAGTGCGAAGGTGATTTGTTCGAAGGAGTTTCGCACCCTAAGGAATATTTCGAAGATAAGTTGCTCTTCCGGGACAAAATGAGAGAGGGACTGAGTAAGGCAGAGATCAGGCAACTCCCCAGTGGAACCATTAGAACGAGTTACAAGTTTCCCGGCTTTCAATCTATCAAGGATTACGATCCAGTTAGCTCACACGGTTTTTACGCGGCAACAATTCCATTCGACGAAAAAACGAGCGATTCAGGAGAGGTGTCCTCTTGGCGGCGGTGGAATCATCAGAAGCACAATAATGTTTTCAGGATTTCCAGTGTGACGAGCAAGCATATGGATCATGGAATGGTCGCGCATGGATCTGCGGTGGTTAGATGGCACCAGTTCAATGAAGAGGCAATCCGATGGCCTGTGTCATTGGTTGAGAACTTGTCTTTAGAGGGTGGATTGCAGTTTTTGACTGAGGGTCAGTCAGATGCGGAACGCTTAAAGTAGTTGTTTGTGAAGGGAGAATTGTGTATGTTGATTTTATTGAGGATCGGCGTGCGACAGATTTTTTTGAGTCTGGTCGTTTGGGTTATGGGATGTATGACAATCGGTGAAGTCGCTTGCGGTCAGTGCTATGTGCCAACCACTCGGCTTTGTGAGACGATTCAGTATGACAACTGGTGCAGTGGTATATGTCAGCGATCCGGAGATGAGTGCGGCGCAGGGATTTTAACGACGGGTGAATCCTATAAAACAGTGAAGTTAGGCGAAAGGGGTTCGTTCGGAACACTCAATCTCGGCCCTAAATTTTGCGGGTATCATAAGTTTTGTTATTGCCATATTAATGGGATTTTCCATTCCTGCAAGACTGGTGGAGGTACAGTATTGGAAGCCTGGGCCTATGAAACGGCACCAGATGGCGAGAGTTGTATTGAGGAGGATCCTGAGGTGCCACCAGTCGAAGAAGTTCTTCCCGCTGAATAGGAGACGTAAGGTATTTTATGCTCGCGAAAACAGGATTCGTACTTCTAACTTTTGTGATTGGCGTGTTTACTGGCCCATCAGCTTTGTCGCTGGACAATCCTGGTAGGCAGCGAGCTATTTTTTTGGAAAAGATGATCTTTAGCGTAACGCAGCGAATGTCCTTTGAGTCGTTTGACCTGGGCGAATTTGACATTGGTGAAAGAATCCCAGTTCAAATAGAGTTCAAGAACCTTACAGAGGAGATATTGGAGATTCGCGCTACGCCTGGGTCGGAAGGGAAAAAGCACTTAGAAAATAGAATTACTCGCATTAATCCTCGAGAATCTAGAATTGTTGCGCTGACGATCGCCGTGCCTGAACAACCAAAGGATGTTAACGAGGCGGTTGCTGTGGGCATTACGCTTCGCGAAGGAAGTGAGCTTCACATTTTTTTTCACTTCCGTGTTCGCGGTTTCATTAGATTTGCAAAGGAAGTTAATTCGTTTGTTGCTCCAAAAGAAGCCAAGGAGTACGCTTTTCAAATTCCTTTGGTGGGATCTGATGACGCACCCTGGGATGACGTTCAAATTGACGCAGACTCATCGTTGTCTTGCGTGAAGTTTACGAAGAGGAGAGATGGCAACAAATGTACGATTGATGCGAGGATTGTTGACAAGGATCAGAAGTTTGTTTCCCTTTTGGGAAAGCTGTATCTTCTTTCCAAAGGGAAAATCTGTGACGAAACGACTGTAAAACTTAAGAGGCAAAGCGACTTTGAGATTTATCCGGACGTTCTTGCTCTAAAGTATGACTCTGTGTCCAAACAGTACAGCGGCGAATTGACGATAAGATCAATGAAAAGAGAAGTTCCGATTTCGAATACTCGAGTCAATCCTGTATTAAGCGTTGATACCGAGGTATCTTGTACACTCGGTGAAATGTCATCTTCAACGGCCAGGATTTATGTAGCAGTAGAGAACATCGCGTTACTTCAGGCGCCGAAGAGCACTATCCTATTCTCGGTTGAATCACCATTGACTACAGAAGAACATGTGCTTTGGGTTCGAATATTGCGATAGGTAAACATTACGACGAAATCGACTGGGATTGTGCAAAGGCCTAAAGACGAAGCTAAAAGCGATCTGATCACTCCCAGCAGATACTTTCGGCCGGGAAGATAGGTCCTTCTATGCAAGTGCGTTTGTAGTCCCATTCGCCGTCGGGTTGAATGACTTTCGCAACGCATGTGAAGCAAATGCCGATGCCACATGCCATCGGAGTCTCTAACGAAACATCGCATGGGGTGTTGTATTGTTTTGCGAGCTCACTTACCGCATGCATCATCGGTTCGGGGCCACAGCAAGCGATGCGACGAGTTCCCTGTGTCGGCTCATTGAGAAGCGATGTCAACAGATCGGTGACTCGACCACGATGGCCGAGCGATCCATCTTCGGTCGCGATGTGTACGTCAGAGCATGTCGATTGAAACTCGGGAAGGCCAGCGAGATACTCCTCCGTCCGAGCACCATAACACAGCGAAACACGCTTCGCATAGCCAGAAGACTGCGACTGAGCGAATGGAGCGGCATTTCCAAAGGAGCGTTTACCAAGGGCGGCGCTGGCGAGCGTCAGCATGGGTGTTTGGCCAACACCACCCGCGACCAAGATTAAATGATCCACAGGCTCGGTTGGAAATGCATTTCCCAACGGCCCCCATAGTTCAACTTCATCACCGGCAACGCAACGCGAAAGGACTTGCGTGAACTTGCCTTTGACGGTGTAAACCACGCTGATTGCGGATGGCTTGCCGGAGGAATCGCAATGCATATCGAACATAGCCAGAGCACGTCCGATGAGTGGATCATTCAAGCCAGCGATTCGGACCATAAAGAACTGTCCGGGAAGTGTGCGGCTGGCAAGCGACTCAGACTCGACCGTCATCTGCCAAGTGTCTTTTGCGATTTGACGGTGGCGGATGATCCTTGTGGAAACAAACTCAAATTTCGGGCATTCTGCAGTAACAGTCATTTCAAATTCTGTGGGTGAATTTTTCTCGTGTATGCATGTT
>JAJTID010000174.1 GCA_021300155.1 Pirellula sp. | reverse complement strand
GGAACAGTTAGCTCATGGCGCGAGAACTGGCGTATCGGTGCAAGATGCGCGTCTCGATTTACTCCAGAGGGCCCGTCCAAGATTCTATTCTTTGAACCTTCCACATCCTGGCAACGATATTGTCCAGACTGCCAAGGAGCTTGCATTCGACTTGGACAACAGTTGCCTTGCGCTTCAGGGGCCTCCAGGCTCAGGCAAAACCTATGTAGGCAGCCAGATGATCCTAGCACTGGCCCAATTGGGTAAACGTGTGGGCGTGACTGCGGTAGGGCACGAAGTGATTCGAAACCTACTGGAAGGTGTTCATAAACGAGCGACCGAGCAAAGAACACGCGTAAAGCTTGCTCACAAGGTAGACAAGAAGTACGATTTGCCCGCCTACATAGATCGACTATCTAGCGGAAAGAAATCGCTTGAGGCGTTGGAGAGCGGCTATGTCGTCGGTGGAACCGCTTGGCTTTGGTCTCATCCAGACTGTGAGCAGCAACTTGACTATTTGTTCATTGATGAAGCAGGTCAAATGTCGTTGGCAATGGCGTTGGCAGCAGGTCGAGCCGCCAAGAACATCATTCTACTTGGCGATCCGCAACAGTTAGAACAACCACAACAAGCGATCCACCCTCACGATAGTGGAGTGAGTGCTTTGGCACACATCCTAAATGGTCGTGATACGATTCCAGATGACCAAGGGCTGTTCTTGCCACAGACCTGGAGACTTCAGCCTGACATTTGTCGATTCACGTCCGAGCAGTACTACAACAGTCGACTAACCAGTCGCGATGGGCTTGAGATTCAAAAGGTGATTGGCAATTCCGTGTTCACGGGCAGCGGGCTCCGCGTTGTTACTGTAGAGCACGACGGCAATCAGAACCGAAGCCAAGAGGAAGTCGCCGTTATTTCAGACATATTCAATCAACTACTGAACGGCCAGCATCAGTCAGTCACGAAGGAAGATGGTGTACCCGTACAGAAGCCGTTAACGATCGAGGACATCCTCGTGGTTGCACCGTTCAACGCGCAAGTGAACGCGATCCGTGAAAGGCTACCTGAAGGTGCTCGCGTTGGAACCGTCGACAAGTTCCAAGGCCAAGAGGCACCGATCGTCATTTATTCGATGACCAGTTCCTCGTCAGAAGACGCTCCGAGAGGAATCAGCTTCCTCTACAGCCGCAATCGAATGAACGTAGCCACCAGCCGAGCCAAGTGCCTTGCCCTATTGGTTTGTGCACCGCCTATACTTTCTCCCGCATGCAGCACCCCCGATCAAATGCGACTAGCGAACGGGCTTTGCAGATTTAGGGAGTACGATGACTCGAGAGCATGAAGGGTGGAACGAATGACGCACGTTTTAGTTTGCGTTTTTGCTTCAAGTTCAGGTGCAAGAACAGTTCATGAGAATTTTTGTAGGGCGTCTTGATGGCCATCTTTAAGACTAAAAGCCAAACTTCATGCTTTTCAGAATTATGCTAATCGAAAGTTGTTTATCTGCGGCATAAGATCTCATCCTGGTAAACAGGCCACAGGCCTAAAAATTGATACCATGGTCGCTAGAATTGATCCGAATATCTGCGAACGGCCAATACATTTTTTTCATACGAAACGCGTTAACGAAAGAACGTCCAAGAAACGAGGCTTCCAATGAACGGTCAAATCTATTTGCTTGATGGCGATGCGAAACTTATTTCTATGCGAGAGACTTCGTACGATTCAGAATCTTTGCTGCAAACGCTCTTGGCGAAGTATCCAAATCTATTGGCAGGCGAGCAAATGGATGCGAAGAATCCTCGCCGATGGATCTTGATATCGCAAGAGTTCGGTGTACCCGGAGAGCAAGATGGCTCGAATCGATGGTCACTAGATCACCTGTTCATCGATCAAGATGGTATCCCGACCCTAGTCGAAGTAAAGCGCAGTAGCGATACCCGAATTCGACGCGAAGTTGTGGGGCAGATGCTCGACTATGCTGCGAATGCGGTTTCATATTGGTCCATCGAGAAGATCCGAGAGCGATTTGAATCTCAGGAGAACAGCAACGGCCCTTCGTCTGACGAGCAACTGCTGGAACTCCTCGGGCCGAATGCGGATATCGAGTCGTTCTGGGGACAGGTCAAGACCAATCTACTCGCGGGACGAATCCGATTGGTTTTTGTTGCCGATGTTATACCGGTGGAGCTACAGGCGATTGTTGAATATTTGAATCGCCAAATGTCGCCGACGGAAGTGCTTGCAGTGGAAGTAAAGCAATTCGTGGATGACGCTAGCCGCCTGAAGACTCTTGTCCCAAAGGTTATCGGTCAGACAGTTGCATCGCAATCCAAGCGATCTGCATCTTCGGGAGTATCGCTCAATATCGAGGTCGACGAGTTCATGGATGCGGTTGCTAGCCAAGGATCTCCTGCGAGGATTGCTGCATCGAAAGCGATTATTGAATGGGCGTCTTCTCGTGGTTGCGAAATGGTCTTTACTCAGGCGACTCGAGAAGTTGCGTTTACGCCGGGAATCCGTGTTGGAGACAGAATCGAGACTCCGATAACCTGCAAGCATCATGGCAAGCTTGTTTTTCGAATGCGAAATCTCGTTTCGCATCCCCAATTTTCCCAACCGGAAGTAGTTGCAGAAATGCAAACAAAACTGGAGTCTCTTCCAGGCTTCAACATTCGAGGAGGCATGCGAGGTTTGCCGTGTGTCGAACTGGATCAAATCGTCGATGACAAGGATTTGACCAAGCTTCTAGCTTTGCTCGATTGGTTCCTCGAAAAGCTTCGTTCTCCAGCGTCGCTCGGCTGAAGATGGTGTGTTTCGCATTTCTTTTCAGAATCGAATCACTGTATCTCGTCGGTGATATCCAAAGCCAATTTCTTCACGTCAGGATTGGATCTGCGGAAACTCACAATTTTCACTTCCAAATCCTTGTGCTGAAACGAAAGGCAAGCTCTACGGATCGCATCCAAGATCCAGTCTTGGTCGTTGCCAAACGCTCCCCCACCGAGCATCGTCAAGTAAACGGTTTTGTTTCCAGTTTTGGTAGCGTTCAAAACCCCAGCAGCAAGCGTAGCTTCATAAGCTGCCTCTAGGACCAGCCTTGCAAAGGGCTCCCAACTGGATGAAGGTAAGTTGCTATACGCGACGGGGAGAGCAGAACAATACACTTGTGTTACTAGGTGCTTTCCTCCATGCAACGTGACCTGTGTATCCAAGTGAATTCCAATTTTCAGTTTCTGGCGTAACTCATCAAGCTCCGACGGAGTCATTTTCCGAAGAAGCGCGACGACTTCCGTTAGTCCTTTCGACGTTGGCAAAGCATAGCCATTCTGCATCTTCCAAAGATTCTGGTTAACGTTGCCCAATGCTTCGCCCACATCCGAAAGACAATCGACTTGCCTACTTCCCGATTGACCGATTTGCCCATCAATCTCGACAAAGTAGTTTCGGAAGATTGTCCCTGCACCGCAAGCGATTGCACACGCCGGACCTTGCGTCGGATCATTTTCGTAGATACCGATCCCTTCCTCGGGTGTAATGCTAGGTGACACCATTTCAAGGAGGTTGAATTGCGAGGCGACTTGAAAAACAGCTCCCGCATTGGAAGCATCCGCATGAATCGCTTTTGCATCGCCTACCAGCTCGGAGATCGCCAGCTTACCATTCCGCCCATCTACCTCAGCAATCCTCTGCCGAAGCGCTCCCAATGACACAATATCGAGCTTCCCGCACTGATAGGTTGCGCCATTGACACGCGAGGTCAGTTGGTTTCCCTGTATGGCGATATTCTCACGAACTTCAGCCGGAGATCTCTCGGAAAAGCCAGTTAGCTTGGTAAACCAATCGTCTTTCAATTTGACTGTTGCCGTCTTCTTGCTCTTGGTTTGTACTGGCTCAGTTGGCCAATTCAATACGAAGTCCTTTTGCATTTCGTTCTCAGGTGCATCACGCCAAGATCGCTCGATGTCCGCTTCACGTAACTGGGCTAGCACCTGGAAGACGTTTTCCTTGCTGACAAAACCATGTCGCAACAGCCAGCAGCAGACAACCGTTCCGGTTCGCCCGATCCCTCCGAAGCAATGAGCGTACACGGGGACTTGGTTCGAGATCGACAGGTCGATAGCGTCCAAGATAGAACTCATTCGATCACTTGATGTGATATGTTGGTCCACAATAGGGAATCGCAGGTGAGCCACCCGCTCATCATTCTTAGTAGCCAGCTCGCGCAGGATGTCATCGTACCGAGTGAAAGATTTTCCCTGTGGGTTCTTTTCGTCTTCCTCAATCAAGTTAACAAACGTCCGCATACCGGCGTTCCATAACCCGGTCACACGCTCCACATGTTTAAGCGGATCCACATGTCCCGCGTAGGCACCAGCTAGGAATAGCTTGTCGACAACCCAGTAGCAACGTGTGAGTGGCGTGGCCTGAGTCGGAATCTTCAATGGTTTCTTTATGGGCATATCAAGCTTCGTGATTCTAGGACAATATGAGTTAAGTACCGCAGAACGATGCGTCTAACGAGAGACGAATGATAATCGAATTAGAACGGAAAAAACCATGCAGGTTCTGGTTTGCGTTTGGGTTTTAGTGGTTTCATTAAGCGTTTTGGTAGACGTAGTAACCATTCATAGCCACCATCAAAGCCTTGCTTGCAATCGTAAACCTCGACGGTACCAACAATAACTCCGCGAGGAAGTGCTTCGAGATCAAACGTGACTTCAGTTTGAATCTCCATTTCGGTTTCAGCATCATAACGCGACGCGCTGGCATAAATGTACACCACACCCCGAACATCGGTTGGATAACTGCGATACTCGATCGTCTTCTCACCAATCATGATTTGCTCTGCCCAGGGCTGGCGAACACTCAACGCTCGGATCGATTTGTCGGCGGTATCTGCGTCTCCAAGTTCAATCTCGGTGCCCCCGACGCGAATGGTCTTTGGAGAGTATGGTTTGCTGGGCGTCGCGTGGCTGGAGCGACGGCTTCCGATCGATGGTTTGAATGTTTCGTCAGGCGATGGGATGGTCACACGCACTGGTTCTTGGAGCACGCTGGCGACGGCTGCGTCATCACGCAGTCGCATGGATGTGACTTGATCTGCCAAGCGAGGCGACAAGCATTCGGAGAACTTGAGTCCGCTAATCGCCTTCTCGTGAGCGACAGGCCGCAGTTCTTCCGGGTTAGCCTGCGTAAGAACCTGTTGAGCCGCATGAATTTGATCGCTCGTAACACCGTCGGCGAATTTGAGGCTGAAACCGTCGCTGGATACGGTCGATTTCAGATCTTGGGCAAGATAGTACGCGAGCGTGGCGTTTGCTTTCGCGCCGGCGAACGTCCACCAAGACCATCGGTCGCCGGATTCAAGGAGCAGCGATGTCGAGTCGGCTTGCAGCCAACTGAAATCATCTCGCAGTCGATCGATCTCTGCTTTGCACCGTTTCGACCAGCGGTCTGATTGATCGGAGCGACACAGGATCGCTTGCATGGTCTTGCAGATCTTGTACGAGAGACCGAGCCCAGATCCTGGCCAACGAGTTCGACCAAGTTCATCGGTTGGCTCTACGAAAGCGATCTTGCGCTGCCAGTCGATGTAGTTCACCTTCCAGGCATTGCCGCCTAGCGACAGAACACGAGGGCCATCCTGCTTCACGAGCAAAGCGGACTCGTCAACCTGGCCGATCTCTTGTCGCCCATGCAAAACGCGGAAGATGGGCGGTGTCATGAAGACGGAGAAGAGCTCCATGAAGTTCTGCCGACCAAACGTCTGCTCTCCCTTGGCTCCCAGCCAAAGCAGTCCCGAATCATCGGACAGTATCTCAGTATCGATCATCCATTGGACGAGCTCTTCAACTGATTGTCTTGGTAGCTGGCTGAAGCCGTAAACACCCTCAATCCACTTGAACCAGTCGAGTCGTCCGATGCCACTTTCTTGCAGAGCCAGCGCCATCAGCTGCTGTGACAGAATGTGATACGGTTCAGGCGGAGGAATAATCGGTTCGACGTAACCGCTCTCCCACAGTTCTGTGAGAGCTGCCGCTTGTAGCAATCGCTCCGGCTTAGTCGCCAACATCAAGCAGTTGCGAACCGTACCGGCTCGTCGGCCAGTTCGTCCCATGCGTTGCAAAAAGCTGGCGACGGTTAAAGGTGCGTCTATCTGGATGACGCGATCCAGATCGCCCACATCGATGCCTAGTTCCAAGACGCTGGTCGCCACAATGACGCAGTCGCTTTCCTGTGCGAACGCTTTCTCCGTCCTGTGTCGCTCTTCTTGGCTCAATGAGCTGTGAGTGACAAACGCGTTGACACCATAAGACTTGAGCATCAAGCCGAGTTCTTCGGTGCCTGCCCGACTGTCCAAGAACACCAGCCGCTTTTCACCACGATGTAATCGCGAGATCACCGTGGCTGCGTTCTCGAGTGAACCGACATAGTCGATCTGCACATCCGCCGGAGCAGCTTCACTTGGTGGAGGGTAGGCGACGCTCTTCTTTCCGTCGCAATTGCCCGCGATCCATGTCAGCAGTACTTCAGGATTACCGACCGTGGCAGACAAACCAATGCGCTGGATCTCTTGCCCTGCAAGCTTTGAAACCCGCTCCAGCACGCTCAGGAGGTGCCAGCCGCGATCATCGCCTGCAAAGGCATGGACTTCATCGACGATGATCATCTTCAAGTCGCCGAACATGCGTTGATCGTCGACGCTCCGGGATACCAGCATCACTTCAAGGGATTCTGGTGTCGTTAGCAAACAGTCTGGTGGGTCTCGAAGAATCTTTCGCCGCGCGGATGTTCCAACATCGCCATGCCACAGAGCCGACTTGCGTCCGAGAAGATTGCAGTACCGGGAAAGTCGATCATCGAGGTTGTTCAACAGCGCTTTGATCGGACAGACGTAGAGCACGCTTAGGCCCGTCCAATTCTCGGTTAACATTCTCGATAGCGCCGGAAAGAAAGCCGACTCAGTTTTTCCACCGGCCGTGGGCGCAAGAATGATCAAATGGTCTCCAGCGACCACCTTCGGAATGACGAGGTCTTGAAAGGGACGCAGTTCTCGCCAACCTAAACTGTTGACGATGTGATACTGCAACGCTGGATGGAGATGATCGAATCCTTTCACAGTTCCAACTCAATCTCATCTACTGATGTGCCAGCCGCTGCGTGTCGTTCGATCGTTGTGAGCTCGACGTCACCAATCGTTAACTGATAGTCTGCCCGAGGATTGAAACCCTCGTGGAGATCAACGCGATCAAGAACGTCCGCCACTAACTTCTTAAGAAAGATCCGAGGTGCGACGCCTACTTTGCCACCCAGCTTTCCGGTCACGGCCTCCGCGAGACTTCGCACGTATTGATCATCGCAACGCTCAGCGATACGAGCACTCGATTTTGCATGCTGAAGATAAATATCGCGAATGCGAGTGCCAACCAAGCAGAGCCGATCTAAATCGAACGCCGGCAAACGAAGTTGAATTGCGCGTGGATTGTCGTACTTAGCGTCAGTGGTGAAATCGACGTGCAGCCGCTGGGCGAGCGGTTCGAGTCGGCCTATGCCCTGATGGCTGTCGAAGAAGGCAGGCGTTCCCGTGATCAGCAGATACAAACCAGGGAATCGACCGGAGTCAACTTCATCGATCAACTGACGCAATGCATTGAGGCTCTTGTCGCGAACATCGCTGCGTACCCTCTGAATCGTTTCCACTTCGTCAAGCACGACCAACAGACCTGGGTGACCAGAGTCGCGAAGGACGGTTAGCAAGCCTTGGAGGAAACCCAACGCGCCGAAGTGATCGATGTCGCCCTTTACTCCAGCAAACCGTTTAGCGTTGGCAGAAACGTTCGGTTGCCCCGATAGCCATGCAAGAATCCCGTCCGCCATCGCTTGGTCGCCACTTCCCTGTGCGAGCCTGTATCCTCGCAACGCAGCGCTGAACATTGGTGCCGCCTCGGTCACCTTGGTAAGTCGTTGCTCCAAAAGTTCTGCAGTTCGAGCGACCAGTTTCGCCTCGTCGTTTGCATCAATGGAACCTTCGGCCAGAACGTCTTCCTCAAGAGTGTAGAACCAACCATCGACGATATTCCGAAGAGCACCCTGTGCTGTGTCGGCTGTCGACAAACGCTCGTTCAAACGCCGATATACCGTTTCCAATCGATGAAGTGGTGTCTCCGTCTCCGAAACTTGGACTTCGGAAGTTGCAAAACCAAGTTTCTTTGCTCGCTCGACCAGCCACCTTGCAAAGAAGGTCTTACCACAGCCGTATTCACCGCGAACCGCTTTGAACACGCTTCCACCGGACGCGACTTTTTGAAGCTCTTCATCCAGTGCTGATTCGAAACGCTCAAGCCCAACGGCAAACGCGTCCAAACTACTCTTCGGAACGGTACCGCGCCGAAGGGCATCAATGATTTCTTGCCGACGTTGTGGGCTTATCATGAACCTTTACTCCACCAAATCAAATTGCT
>JAJTID010000037.1 GCA_021300155.1 Pirellula sp. | reverse complement strand
TTCGCTGTCGTCCATCCCTCGCTCACGCATCGGGTTGGGATTGTTGGCCCTCGCTTACGCGTGGGGTTGTGCTGGTTGAAGTTGTGCGGGTTAGCGGCCTGTCAGCCTTGCGGCTGATGAAAACCGGGGCTAGCGCCCGTCGGCTCAGCAGCCATGCGGCTGGGGGAAACCGGGGCTAGCGCCCGCCGGCTCAAGCAGTTGGTTAGCCGTCGTGAACGGTTTCTCGTACTACTTCCTCGGCGGTCGTGAACCCTTGGAATACAAACTCGCGTCCGTAATCCCGTAGCGTGATCATTCCATACGATTGCGCCTTGCGTCGCAAATCGTCCGTCGTCGCATTCTCCATAATCATGTCACGCAATTCGTCGTTCATGATCATGAGCTCAAAGAGCCCGATACGACCCTTGTACCCTGTATTGTTGCAAGCGTCGCATCCTCGTCCATGAAAGAACTTATATTTGCCAGCGTCCTCTTTATTTACTCCCAACTCCTCGAGCATCTCAAAAGGAGTATCGGTCTCCTCGCGGCACTTGGTGCAAATTCGACGAACAAGTCGCTGCGCCAAAATGGCTTCTACCGTTGCAGTGATCAAGAACGTGGGAATACCCATGTCCTTCATCCGTGTAACCGTGCTCGGTGCGTCGTTCGTGTGAAGCGTGCTGAAGACCAAGTGGCCTGTCAACGACGCTTGAACGGCGATTTCCGCTGTCTCCAAATCCCGAATCTCACCCACCAAGATGATGTCGGGATCCTGCCGCAAAATAGCTCGCAAACAAGACGCAAAGGTAACTCCAATGTCGTGATCGATCGGAATCTGAACAATCCCGTCGATGTCATACTCCACAGGATCCTCGGTCGTGATCAACTTTTCGGTGATCTCATTCATTTCCGACAACGCAGAATACAGGGTCGTCGTTTTGCCCGATCCTGTTGGACCCGTCACCAATACAATGCCGTTCGGACGTCGCATCACCGTGCGGAATGTATTCATCGTGTGCTCGTCCATACCGACCTTGGTCAGCGACAAGTTCACGACGGTTCGATCCAAAATCCGCATAACGACACTCTCGCCGAACATCGTTGGCAACACGCTCACTCGCAAGTCGACGGGGTGACCACCCACCATCAACTCGATTCGACCGTCCTGCGGCAACCGTCGCTCGGCGATGTCGAGGTTTGCCATAACCTTGATCCGTGTCGTAATCGCGAACGCCAAGTGCCTCGGGGGTGGCACCATCTCGTAAAGCACACCTTCCGCTTTGATCCGAATGCGAAACTCGTCTTCAAACGGCTCAAAGTGAATATCGCTCGCATGGTCCTTGATCGCCAGCAACAACACGAGATTCAATAGCTTTCGAACGGGCACGCTGTCAGCCAACGCTTCCGCGCCGTCCAAGTCGAATTTATCACCCGTCAGCATGCTGGCCTGCTTGAACAACTCTGTATCCGCCGCCAACTCCTGAACAATCTTCTCGACGCTCAATGAATCCGAAGAATAAAACCGCTCCAAGGCCGCTTTGATTTCTCGCTCTGGTGCCACCACCATCTCGATATCAAAGCCTAGAAACGTTCGCAACTCGTCTTGAATGGTTAAGTTCTGGGGATCGCATGTCGCGACCGTGAGCGTATGCCCATCGAAACGGACTGGGATCACTCGATAGAGCTGAGCCATCGTTTCCGTTAATCGCTCCAGCAACTCTTTCGGAACAGGCTGATCACCGAGCGACACGACCTTCATGTTCATTTGCTCGCCCAACGCTTGGGCTAATTGATCATCCGTAATCAACGCCATGTCTTCGGCAATTTTGCCAAGCAATGCACCAGGCTGTTGCTGCTGTTCATCCAGCAACAACTGCAACTGTTCATCCGTGATAAACCCCATATCGACGAAGATCTGACCGATGCGTCGAGCTATCATTTGGAGATTACCTTATTCTAAGTTTCTTACTTTGGAGTATTTAAAGCTTGCCGTTTGTTTTGGACCCAAGTCCCGAGCGTTCTGTCGTAGCTTGGGACCATTGTCCCGAGCTGTTTTAACTCTGTAGCTTGGGACCATTGTCCCGAGCTGTGCGGTGTTTTGGGCGTTAAGTTTTTCGTACGGGACTGGAGTCCCGTCCTACTCGTATTCCAATCTATTGCGTTTCATTCAAATCCATTCGGACGGGACGATGGTCCCATCCTACGGGGACGGGACGATGGTCCCATCCTACGGGGACGGGACGGTGGTCCCATCCTACGGGGACGGGATCGTTGTCCCATCGTGCGTTTGGTTAGTGGCTATCTCCGTGATCAAAATCTTCGCCGCCATTGTCGTCCTCAATGCCCTTTCGAGCGTTGACAATGCGCTTTGCCAAATCGTCGGGGCGGTGCGCTTTGGACAAAATGTCTTCGATGATAACTTTGCCATCTTTCCATAACTGGAACAAAGCATCGTCCATCAGTTGCATTCCAAACTTGGCACCCGTCTGGATCGCCGAAGTGATACGGAACGTCTTGTTTTCGCGAATCAAGTTTGCAATACCGTTGGTGACCACCAGAATTTCATACGCCGCACAACGACCTCCCCCAACCCTAGGAACAAGTGTTTGTGCAACCACTCCCAACAAACTGGTCGAGAGCTGTGTTCGAATCTGATCTTGCAAATTACCTGGGAACGCATCGATCAAACGGTTCACAGTGCCCTGAGCACTGTTCGTGTGCAGTGTTCCGAAGACGATGTGGCCTGTTTCCGCAGCACTGATCGCCGCAGAAATGGTTTCCAAGTCCCGCATTTCACCCACCAGAATACAATCTGGATCCTGTCGCAGGGCTCGCCGAATCGCTTCTGAGAAACTCGGAACATCGACCCCCACCTCGCGTTGATTGATGGTCGATTTGATATGTTCATGATAGAACTCGATCGGATCCTCAATCGTAATAATGTGGTGGTCGTGATTCTCGTTAATAAAGTTGATCAAACTGGCCAGCGTTGTACTCTTGCCAGACCCTGTCGGGCCGGTTACCAGCACCAAACCGCGAGGGCGAAGCACCAATTTGATCACGGCTTCTGGCAGACCTAGTTGCTCTGGCGTGAGCTTGTCGTTCGGGATCTGTCGCAACACCATGGAGATGAATCCACGCTGCTTGAAAATCGAGACCCGAAATCGAGCGAGCGTTCCGAAGGCGAATCCAAAGTCAGCGCTTCCCGACTCCTGCAATTCACGTTGGCATCGCTCTGGAGCAATACTCTTCATCAGCTGCATCGTGTCGTCGGGCTCGAGGATTTTGGTCTCCAGCTTTCGCATCCGACCGTGAAGGCGAAAGACAGGTGGTTGCCCAACGACGATGTGAATATCGCTAGCGCCTTGCTTGACGCATGCCTGAAGAAGCTTATCGATGAGAACAGTTGTGGCCATACTTTCGATTCATTGTCAGAGTATTCGATGTCACGGTATTCGATGTCTCAGTATTCGGCATCACCGTTAGGTCGAGATCATAAGCAAATCGACATAACAGTGGTCGGGGGTGTTGCGATAATCCCGACCCGCTACATGAGCGATGGAATTCTGCTGCTCGCCTTCAGAGAGCTGCTAATGGATGGATGAGGAAAAGGAACCGCGCAGTGCTGGCCGGCGGCTAGTTCTATAGTAGTTGTTTGCAGCAATTATGCGAAGAATTTGGGCCAAAAGTATCGAGGAAGTGGGCCCTCGCCCGCCCTGCTGCTTTGTCCGGATCGGGATTGACCCGACCGGACACGCTTTGGCGACCTAGAACGCCAAAGCTGCGGAGGGTGGGGGCGAGCCCCATCCCTCCTGGAAAGCGCCCTCTTCTAGCCGACCTTGAATCGCCTTGGGAGCAAAACGCCTCTTTGCAAACCATCCCTCCTGGAAAGCGCCCTCTTCTAGCCGACCGTCTCTCGAACAACCTGCGCAATCGCGATGTGCTCCTGCTCCGTCTTCTTCGCACAGCGGTAAACCTCATCCAGCGTGGTGATGCCTGAGATTACTTTTCTTAATCCGTCGCAGTAGAGTGTCGTCATTCCTTGGTGGATGGCCTCGGTTCGAAGTTCTGCAGATGACTTGGCCTTGAACATGGAGTCGCGGATCTTCCCGTTGACGACCATCATTTCGTAGATCCCGAGTCGGCCGCGGAACCCCTTTTTTTGGCAGTAAGGGCATCCCTTACCCTTCGAAAACTTGGCGAACGGAACGACCTCGGCTGGCAATTCCGCGTCGGCCAACACCGCATCCGATAGCGTGATCGGATACTTGCACCGGGTGCAAATCTTTCGAACCAGTCGCTGAGCCATGACCGCAATCACCGAGCTAGCCACCATGTAGCCCGGAACTCCCATGTCCGTCATGCGGGTGACGGCACTGGGCGCATCGTTCGTATGCAGGGTACTGAATACCAAGTGTCCAGTCAGACTGGCCTGGATTCCCATCTGGGCTGTTTCCGTATCCCGCATTTCACCCACGAGGATGATGTTGGGTGCCTGACGCAACATGGCCCGAATGATCCGAGCGAAATCGAGACCGATGTTGTGCCGAACTTCGACTTGGTTGATCCCTGCCAAATAGTACTCGACCGGATCCTCGGCCGTGATGATCTTGCGATCCGGTCGATTGAGCGCATTGAGAGCCGCATAGAGAGTGGTCGTTTTCCCCGAACCCGTCGGACCGGTGACTAAGAAAATACCATTAGGTCGCTTAATCAAGCCGGTGAATGTTTTGAAATCCTTATCCGCCAAGCCCAGCTGCTTCACACCGACCTTGATGTTGTCCTTGTCCAGAAGCCGCATGACCGAGGATTGACCGTGATTAGTAGGAATGATACTAACCCGAAGGTCGAGCTCCTTTTCTCCAACCGTGATGGTGATTCGACCGTCTTGAGGACGGCGGCGTTCGGCGATGTCCATCTTTGCCAGAATCTTGATCCGGGACAGAATAGCCCCTAGAAGACGTCTCGGGGGGCTGTCTCGCTCGACCAGCACACCGTCGATCCGATACCGAATGCGAACTCGTTCTTCGAACGGCTCGACGTGGATATCCGACGCGCGCAACTGGACGGCTTCGGCAATCATGTAGTGGACCAGCCGAACGACCGGGGCGCTGTCGTCTCCCTCCCCTTCCTCCGCCGCGATCTTGTCTTCTTCGGTTTCCGTGAAGTCGATCTGCGTGTCGGTAAATTCTTGGAGCATCGAGTCGGCTGACTCGCCTTCTACCTGACCGTAATACCGGTTGATCGCTTCGATAATTTGCTCCTGCGGAGCCAATGCGGTTTCAACCTTGCGGTTTAGAATAAACCGGAGCTTTTCAATGGTCTCAATATCAAAGGGATCCGTTACCAACACTTTGATGGTGTCATCCTCATCCGACACCGGAATGATCTTATTTTCCCGGGCCACTGACTCTGGCACGAGCTGAATGACGTGATCAGGAATTCTAATAGTGCTAAGGTCAACGTATTCGAACCGATAGAACTCCGCGAGTGCTTGAGTCACTTCTTCGCTGGAGGCGTAACCACTATTGACCAAAGCTTGGCCGATTGTGATGTCCTCTTTTTTCGATGTCGACTTCGCTTCCTTCAATTGATCGAGGGAGACTACCCCGCGCGAGAGAAGCAAGTCGGTAAAATCGCGCATCGGTTGATCCATAATGACTCTCGGTGTGGAATACGCTTAGAAAAGATGGGAAAAGTGTCGAGACGTGCGAACGCGCAGCATTTCGGATACTGACGATTAGGCAAGCATTTAGTATATCGCACTTCGCGAAGCCGCTACAAACATGTTTCGTGAAGTTCAGTCGGTTTTCCCAGCAAAATGTAGCGCCGTCGACAGGAGCTGACGGAAGATGGGACCATTGTCCCGGCTCGAAATGAAACCAGCCAAAATCCATCGGCTCGGGACGATGGTCCCAAGCTACAGTTCTAGATAGACTTTTGTCGCTAAATGCAAAAAGACCTCGGATATGGTACACCAACCCAGTTGGCAGCATATCCGAGGTCTTGAATGTATCTCTCCGACGTGGTCGCAAACGGATCGCTTGCACCGAACATCTGAGTATGGGAACGACCGGTTCTTCCGTTGGATTCGGCGGAACGGGCCGCCGATAGGAGGTACCAGGCTAGGGACGATCTTCCTTTAAGCCGCGAATTTCGGCTGGCTGGATGTGACTCGCTTTGCGATTTTCACGTTTAATCGCCTCGTAGACTTCTTGTCGGTGAACAGGAATGTCGTTTGGGGCTTCGATACCAAGCCGCACTTTATCCCCACGAATATCCACAATAGTGACGACAACGTCATCGCCTATCATGATGCTTTCATCTCGGTGACGCGAGAGTACCAGCATTGGAGACTCCTTTTCTTCGTAGTCGTTGCATCCGGTGCAACTGGATTGGGACTAAACGTGCGAGCCAGTTCGAACCGGAGAGCGATCGCTCCCCAGTGCTCCCTGGCCGGAGAAATATCGACAAGGCGTTGCGCCGTTTTGATAATCGATGCTGAGATTCCGCGCAAGGCTATCAATGCCATCTGTAGCGGCCCCCAATCTGCCGCATGGTCTGCTTGTGCAGGATGTATCGCGCGATATCAAGGATCGGTCCATTCGGCATGGCTAAATTGCTATTCAAGCTACAGTTCCATCGGCTCGGGAAAATGGTCCGAAGCTACAATTCGCACTGCTCGGGACAACGGTCCCAAGCTACAATTTGATCAGCTCGGGACAACGGTCCCAAGCTACAAGTCCATCAACTAGAGCAGTTTTGCGCTTGCTGTATCTAGGACCAAGGTGATGTGGGGATGTTCGCGCAAAATCGATGCTGGCACATCGGGAGTAATCTCTTTTTGAAGTGAATTGCGAACGGCCTCTGCCTTTCGTTCGTCTGGAACGCTACAAACGATGTTCTGACTCGCCATAATAGCTTTTACCGTCATACTCAACGCATGTGTTGGTACTTCTTCGAGGGAGCCGAACCAGCCTTCGCCGACCTGTTGCATTCGACATGCTTCGTCTAATTGCACAACATGATAGGTCGCGGACGTCTCGAAATCGGCGGGCGGATCATTAAACGCCAGATGCCCATTCTCCCCAATACCAATCAATGCTAGATCGATAGGCCCTTTTCGAAAGGCCTCCGTCGCTTGCGCAACTACATCGACTGGATCGCGCGTTCCATCCAAATAGTGGAACGATCCTACGGGTACTTTAGAGACAAAGCGATCTCTCAAATAACCACAGAAGCTTGCGGGGTGATCTGCCGAAAGGCCGATGTACTCGTCTAGATGAAACGCATCCACTCGAGCCCAGTCTATCCCTGGCTCGCTCGTCAATCGCTCTAGCGTCGCGAATTGACTGGCTCCTGTGGCCACGATCAAACGAGCACGGTCCTGGCGACGAAGCACTTCTCGCAATGTCTCCGCTGCCAAGCTTCCAGCGATTTGGCCAACCTGCTGAGCATCCGAAGCAATTTTTATTTCCATCGTAAGAATCCGTAATGTGTATGAGTCATGTTCTTTGCGTTTCGAGATGCTCGTATTCTAACGCACACCGACTCATGCCCAAGGCTTGTTCTTATCTGTCGGCTAGTGATTTGTATCGCACGAAGCCGTCCCTACTCTCCAAAGCCGCGAGTAACTCTTTCGAACTGCGTGACTCTGTCAGGCACTCTAGGACTGAATTGCGTTCCTCTTCTGTGAACTTGCCGGCGGAAAATACACTGATGAAAGGTACTTCGTCGCTGGTCCCAACCACTCGCATAGATCCCTTCTCGATCGTTCCGCAACCCTCCAGCAATTTCTCTGCATAACTGCTAATCACGCCAGCAACTTTGGACTCCTTTGGACTCTCCATCAGCTTCAGGGCCGTCGCAGAACATGAATCACATGTTTCTCCATTGGTAGTAGCGATCTCTAGTTCCTTGAGCTTGGCTTTGGGGGCACTCAATTTTTCATCGCATTTTTCAGGTCCCCATAACACTTGATATCCCTCCAGGTCGAGCAGGCTGGCTGCCGGATTCTCTTTGCGAACCAAAAACAATCCATGCTGATTGACTCCACCGCGAATGTCGGTCAACTGAGCCAAGGGGAAAACATCGAGCTTCAAGGCCTTTGTATCAAACCGCACCACCGAGTCTTTGCCGATAAACAGTGTCTTGTTTCCGAGGCCGAAGTCTCTCTTGGCAATAGCAATCGAATCGCCCCAGACCACGCGAACCGTCTTCTTGAGTTTCCACTGCATGTGATCGGCGAGTTTCTCATACTTGCGCTGCGCATAACCTTTGACGCAATCGCAGGCTAGCGGCAGTGCGAGGGGATCCGTGACGACGATGGTGATCTCTGCATCGCTGGGGCCGTACGGTTCAACCCCACTCGCGGCACGATAGGTGGCTGCGATCGGTAATGCAGCAATCGCAGCCAGGACCGTTCGTCTTTGCATCAATCTCATTTCAGCATTCCTTGAAGTTTCTAGGGGTTTGAAACCATTGCCCAACGAATCATTTTGACAGACAGTACGTCAACTATCTAGTGAAAAGCACTGGTGCAAAAGTACTTTGCAGATTTTGCCTCGGCTTGTTGGTTCATGATGAGCCGACGGGCGCAAGCCCAGGTTTTCACGAACGCGTCGCGTTCAAGCCAACGCTTCGCGTTCAAGACAGAAACCATGGCTAGTAGCGCCCATCGGCTCAGTCGATTAGCAGTTTCCCTAGGGGCGGGAGGGTGATGTTGGCGGCAATCAGCGAGAAGTTTCCTTTTCCGCTTGCTATTTCTTTTTGAGGGTGGACAAATACTCGACGATATCGACTAGCCCTTGCTCACTGACGAGCTCTGCCAAATTTTCGGGCATGAGCGATTTATCCAATTTCTTCCGCTCGGCAACATGGGCTTTTGGAATCGAACGATCAATTCCTTTCGCATCCTTGAGGGTGATGGCTTCCGCTGTTTCGGATACCTTCAGCCCTGTGATGACCTCGTCATCGTCAGTCCTTACCGCATACGACTCAAAGTTATGGCTGATGCCAGCACTGGGGGCCAATATCGAAATGTACAAAGCATCCTTGGATAGCTTGCTTCCGATTTCCGTCAAACTGGGGCCCACATTCTTTCCCTCAGTACCGACAACGTGACACTGCGAACAAGTGGCAACACCGGAGTATAACTTTCTTCCTTCGGCAACATTTCCTTTGCGTTTCACCAACACGTCGACAGGTGGAAGCGGACTGTTGGTCGACTTTACTGTCGGAAACAATTCTTCAGCCGCTTTCTTGATCGCCGGGTTCGCAGAACTGCGGAGACTGGAACCGATGACAATCATCGCGTCCGTCGGAAGCTTGGATTGTTTGGCTAACGAAATGAGCGATTCGTGAAAGCCTTTGTTGCGAGACAAGGCGACAGCCGCCTCCACTCGAATCGACTTGCTAGCATGGTTCGAAGCCAATAGGGATTCTTGAAGTTCAAGCAGATCTTTTCGATTGCTCAAAGCAATGATCCGACTCAACGCCAACGTTGTTTCATCTGGTTCCTTGATACTAAGCTGTTGCTTCCATTGCGATCGCATACCAGCATCCGATGCGGCCAATTCAATAGCTTGAACTGCATTGGTCGACACCCCCCACGCTAGAGCTTTCGAGGTCAAATGCTCGGAGAGTCCAGGTACCTTCAGTTTGCTGATCACTTTCAGTTGATTTGGATCCTCTGGAATAGTGGCCAAGTACCGTTTCACAGCCGCGCTGAGCTTTGGGTCGGTACTGATATCCACATCATCGAGACGCATCAGGGCTTCGACGACAATCTTATCGTTTGTCTGTCGTTCCTCGCTGTTAGCGAGACTCAGTAGGCTCTTCAAAGCTGGCTCTCTAAACTCTTTGGCTTGGAAATCCAAAGCTCGGACGAACGCAGGGACCAACTGCGCTTGAATCTTTGGATTGCGCAAAGCGTCAGCCTGCAACTGCGCCGCTTTACTTCCTCTTGCTCGCCAAATAACTTGCTCTTTGGCTTCGAGCGACATGGAGCGATTGACTTTCTGCCACGCTGCCATGCATTCATCCCAACGATCCATCGCGGCAATGCCTAGGCTCTCCAGGAACCATCGGTCTTTTCCATCATGCCTGGTAGCAAGGCTCGCCCATAGCGTGGGCATCTCTTCGGACTTGTCTTCTCGGAGAGCTACACAAAGTTCTCGAAGAACGGCGGGTTCTTTATCTTGTAACAACTTCGAAGCAAAACTGGCTGGAGCCATTCTTGCTTGACGTGCGATTCGTATTCCGGTGATGCGAACATCTCGATCGCCATCAGCCATCGCTTGTTGTGCCACTTCGGATGGAGTCATGATCTTTGCCAGAACCCATAGGGCTCGGGCGCGAATTCTCGGGTTGGAATTGGAAGCCAGTTTCTGTAGATCAGCCACAGCAGCTTTACCCATCTTGACCAACGCTTGAAACGCCATGAACCTCGCCGAATTGTTGGGATTCTTCAGTGCAAGGCACGCGCCGGCGGCCGTGGTGAAGTCAAATGTTGGCACATCATATTTGGTGCCTGGTGGAGCAATGCGGAAGAGTCTCCCTCGTTCCATATCTTCCATAGCATGGCCACCCACCCCTGGATCGTACCAATCGGAAACGAACAACGATCCATCGGGAGCGACACATACGTCTGCTGGCCGGAACCATCGATCGAATTCACCGACTGCAATGTTCTCGATCTCTGCTGAATAACCAGCCCCTTCTGGCTTTGCAATGTACGCGCGAACAACATTGGGACCGGCATCGCAATGAACCACTTGGTTCCTAAATTTCTCGGGGAGGAGCGAGCCCTCATAGACGGTGATTCCTGTCGGCGAGCCTGCCCCGGTGATGAGGAGATTGGGAACGACGCCTGGATCATTGAGATGCCAATGCCGTCGCGGGATCTCCGGTTCCCAGTTCGCTCGATCGGCTTGCCAACCTGCGCCGGTCAATTCGTCCACATAACCATAGTTGCCGAACTCCATGACATAGTTGATGCGTGTGGCTCGATTTCCGTCATCGTCGTTGTCGCTTTGCCACAACGAGCCAAAGGAATCCAACGCTACTTCATAGTTGTTTCGGAAGTTATGGCCGAGTACTTCCATATCGCTCAAGTCTTCATTGCAACGAAACACCATGCCTTGTCGATAGGGTTTTCCTGAGTCGTTGATGTCTCGCCCCCAACGATCCTTGATGGGGTTTCCATTCGCATCGCAAAGTCGATGTCCGGTGTTTCCAAAATTGAAATAAAGTTTTCCATCGGGACCAAAAACAAACGAGTGCACCGAATGGTCGTGTTGCGGGTCTCCTGTTTTTGTCAGGATAGCGGTCTTCTTGTCTGGTACGTCATCGCCATTCTCATCTACGAATTCCCAGACATACGGAGCAGCGCTCACGAGTACTCGATTGCCCATCACGCATAAACCCAAAGCCGAATCAATATCTCGTCCTTGATAAAAAACCTTGGACGTATCGACAACGCCGTCGTGGTTGGTGTCCTCCAAGATCAGGATGCGATCCCCTTCCTTACGATCATCTTTGTGGCGTCGATAATTGACGACCTCGCATGCCCAGATCCGGCCTTTATGATCGATATCGATATTGGTAAGGCTCTTTAGTATCGGTTCCGAAGCAGCCAAGGATGCTTGCAATCCTGGCGCAACGGCTAGCCCTGCGACTGCGTTTTCTGGAGCGTGTCCAAGTGCTGCGACGTCTCCTCCCCAATCATTGAGTCCAGGCGGAACACCTTCAGCAGCAATATGAAATCGCACCGATGTGACAGATCCATCGTTTTGGGAAACGCCACCATCATCGAGCGCGCACGATGCGGTGAGTTTGTCATATCCGTCGGGGAGATCGAAACCGATCACGCTGGTTGCATGGGTTCCGATACCATTGACTGGTTTGTTGCGAACGAGCATAGGACCGCCGCCAGCATTTGCGTTTTTGTGGACTTTGCCCCATTCAGAACTCGCTTCAAACCAATTCAAATCGAGAAGCGACTTTTCACCTTTTTTACCTATTAGTTTCGGTTCGACCCAATTGGCCCAGTCGAATCCCATGCCATCTCTTCCAGCCGTTACGATCAAATAGAGTTTCTTCACTCCACGGATATCTGCTTCAACATCGATCTGATGTCGCGACGTTTTGTTGTTGATCGTTTGCGAGGTGAAAAGCACTTTTCCCTTCGCCTCTTCTTTCGGTTGCGATTTGGTGGATATCAGCTTGAATTCTTCGGCAATCTGCTTTGCATCAAACTTCGCGGGTACCGATTCGTCTTGGTTCTCTTTCAACTGCTCGACGGTAAGAGGTGCAACCAACGCGCCTTCTGTAGGAATATTTGCATGGGCAGCCCATAAGATCGCGTTGGCGACCAATTTCGTTTGCTCGGTTCGTCCCCAATTCCAATGAAAGTGTCCTCCGGTAAAACCAAAAGATCGACCGCCGTTCGGTCTCTCGGTTGCCCAAGCGACATGCTGCAATTCTCCGCGTGCAACCTCCGCGCGTACGGTCGGATTACCGCTATGAGGTCCATCCGGGCGGTTCATGGTGCTCGCAGGAGGGACGGCCGAAAGAATGGGAGTCACATTCTTCATTCCTTCTGGGAACCGCATATGGAAGTACCATTCGTCGCGCGTTTCAAACGGCTTCACGCCAGAGGTGATGGGGTGCACAGGTAGCTTCTCAAACTTGGCATCCCAATGCGGATTCACCGACCAGTGTGTTTCAAAGTATCCGCCCAACCATTGTAAAAATTCCGGGCCACCACGATCCTTCGGAACTTCGACTCCATAATGGAGGCAGATGAATCCTACCCCTCGATCGATCTGTTGCTTGAGCCGTGGCAGATGAGCCAACGAAGGATGGCGTTCACCACCATCGGAATAAATAACGATCGCATCCGCGCGGTCCAACGCAGAATCGTCTTCGGGCCAACCATTTCGAATCACTTCGCAACGAACATTTGGGTCAGTGCGTTGTACGACTTCGGCCAGAACTTTTGAGCCGGCAAAGTGTTCATGCGAGCCATAATTGTGACTGGGTTTGCCCGCGATAAATACAATGTTCTTGGGTTTTGATTGGGAATAACCGATAGACGGTAGCAACACTGAAGCAACGAACGCGAAACAGAAGATAGTTCTCATAAAGGACTCGCCGGAGGGGACGCTGACGGAAACGTTTTGGTAGGGTGCAGCCAGTGCTGCCATGGATCAGCCGCAATCGATCGCGGAAGGGAAATTGTCGTCCATTAAAGTACAACGTGCAACGGACCACGAGACTGAATCGCTGGCTTTCCAACACTTTCTGGCATTCGATTTTTGCTCTAGCATCTCGGGTCTGTACTTTGATATCGTCACAGGGCCTGTAGTGACCGATGTCAGTACGCAGAACGCATTTCGATTGCAAAGTCCGGTACCGATCTGAGGATGGATTTACCCTCCGTGCAGAAAACCTCCAAAACAAAACTATCTCGGACAGTTTCGGGGATCGCTATTGCGTGCTCCATGTACTGTACTGGGTGTATGGACGGTCCTTTCTATGAGCTTAAGAAGCTGAATCCTGTCATTCGAGAGCAATGGCGAAAAGATCGCGAACGCGGCATTCCTCTTTTTCACGATCGACTCGAAGACTATAGAACTTTGCAATCGTCGATTCGCAATTATTCCGACGAAGAAAAAGCTCGCTACGTTCAAGTATTGACCGATACCGCCAAAACAGAAACCAGCCCTGAGATTCGGCGAAATATCGCACTGACTCTTGCTCAGGTGATTGACCGAGAAGACGCATTGGATGGCGTTCTCCGGTTGTCCCAAGACAAGACAGAAAAAGTTCGAATGGAAGCCGCTAAAGCGCTTCGAGGTAGCGGGACGGCAAAATCGAAAGATGCATTGCTTGCCATGGCGACTACGGATAAGAGCAATGCCGTGAAGCTACTAGCGATCGAATCCTTAGGCACCCACAAAACGGACGATGTCAAAGCATTCCTGACTAAACAACTCAGTGCACCATCGCCTGCAACTCAGCATCATGCGATCCTCGCGCTTCGTGACTATACAGGTACAGACCTGGGTGGTGATGTCGCGAAATGGAAAAAATACATGAATGGCGAAGAAGTAGAACCCGACGAACCGTCGTTTATCGCCAATCCTCTCAAGTACATTTGGCGTTAAGCCCATATCTTTCAAAGAATGCATTGAAAATCGCCCGACTTCCCGTAACTCAGGGATCTCTGGCGAGACTTCTGCGAAGAACTGGGTTATGGCAGTCTGTATGTTTCCTGGAGTTTGTCTGCTCCACCTGTCAACGCCTCGAGGGTAAAGCGTACAAATCGAATCTCCGAATGACCAGGTTCGTATAGCACGCCGAAACTACCATCGCGAAGTATGGTGATTTCAGAATAGGCTGATGCGCCAGGATCGATCACCCTTCCTTCGCTCCAGGATTCACCACCGTCGTAGCTGATTCGAGCCGCGAGATTCTTGCGTCCTTTGATCGATGCAGCATTGCAAAAGATCAGCCGATCTTTCGAGTATCCATCTCTCTGCGAAGTGTATTGAAGGATACAAGCGTTGCACTGCGGGTCGGGCAAATGCAATTCGTCGGAACCCTTCCAAGTAAGTCCGTTGTCCGAGGAGCGATGCACGAACCGCTTGCCAGGAACGATTCGGGAATTGACCATCAAGGAACCGTCGTGCAATTGCACGACTTTGGATTCGTCACCAGGACTTACATCGCAAAACGACTTCCATGTGTTGCCATGATCGAGGCTTGCGAACAAAGTGACTCCTTTGCCGACGCGAACATAGTTGTGAAGCAACATGCCATCGCGTGTTTGAATGCCTCGACCTGAGGTTACGAATTTGAAGCTGTTCTTCAATTCGGGGCCAGCCACTTGGTCGGTAAAATCGATCGGCTTGTCCCACGTCTTGCCATGATCGGAGCTCTTCTGAACGTAAAACCGAAACTCCTGGTTGGCAATGTCGCGAACCATGTAATTGTAAAAGCAAAAGATGTTCCCGGTGCTAGCATCGAGCAATAGGGATGGGTCGCTACATCCGCCGTCGTCGACTTGTTCTAGCAACTCGGTCGGGGTCCAATTGAGTCCATTGTCAAAGCTCCGTCGAAAGACAATATCGATCGAACGTTGCGGCTTGAGGTCTGCAGCAGACTTCCGCCGTGCATCGCACGCTGCGATCAAGTCCCCATTCATTGCCGTGATAATGGCTGGGATTCGATAGGTATGTGTTCCCTCGGTCCCAGAAACAAAAAGTGCCTTGCTATCTGAAAGCTCCAACGGTTCCTTCGCCTGTTCGTTAGCAGTAATCGAGGTCGAGGTAAGCGGTTTTTCCGCTAGTAGTGACGTGAACCCGAAGAGAGACCACGTGGCGATGGCAAGAAAGGTGGTTGGGCAAAGCCGGCAATTTCGTATTCGCATAAGGCATTAATTTATAGATTCTGGGAGCATATCGCCTTTGAATTTGTCGAAAAAGACTAAAAAACCCGCAGGTCTTAATGGATCGTGTTCTAGCAATTCGGCAAAATCCGGAGTTCCGTCCGGTGTTTCAGGGGCAACCATCGGCTGTGATTGTTCCAACCAAAATTCACCCCAACCAAACTTCACCTATGGAATGATTTTGCGACGCGGCTATCTCGATGTGTTCTAGTCGATGCAGTATAAGCCGAGTCGATTGGTTGCGAGCATTATTTACCAACGCGAGTAACCCGTGATTCAGTCCCTCACCCTCGAGTTTCCCGGCCGCAAACCTGCTGAAGGCTACCGGGTTTAAAGCTGCAAGCTCGCGTTGCAATCGAATCAACGAAGCCAGATCCAACGAGCGTATACGCGACTAAAGATCGCTCCCGCGACGTGATACTTCCGCGAGGTTATATTGGGGTGATGCACTTACTCAAATACCTTGGCATTTTGATTCTTTCCGTCGGATGGCAATACGGCCACCATTGCTGCTATGCGGCGGCTGCCGATGATGTTGAATACTATCTGACAGGCAACGCTAACGACGTGCGACCATCCCGGATTGAGGGATCGCTGATGCTCAGTAGCGGAAAACAGTTCCTCTACGTGGACTATTGGAAAGGGACGCCTGTTCAAGAAGCGATTCATGCTGATGTATTGTCGGGGTTTTCCGGCGGGCGAGTGTGGTTTGTGGTACCCGAGAAAAACCTTAGCCCGTGGACGTTAGGATGATCTATTGTGAGTACAAATGAGGGAAATACTTTCCAGACAAAAGTGATTGCGGCAACAACCGCTTGGTTAGAAAAGGTGGTGATTGGATTGAATCTTTGTCCGTTTGCGAAGTCGATCCACGTCAAACGCCAGATTCGCTATTCCGTAAGTTTTGCCAACAACAGCGAGGCTTTGCGTGAAGACTTGAAACGAGAGTTGACGGGGTTGGTTGCGGCCCGTCCCGATCAAATTGAATCGACACTTCTAATCCATCCCCAAGTGCTTGCGGATTTTCAAGACTATCTGCATTTCCTTGTGGATTGCGATGCCACACTTGAAGAGTTGGAGTTGGATGGGATTATTCAAGTCGCAAGCTTTCATCCGCACTATCAATTTGAAGGGACGAAAGCCGATGATGTCACGAACTACAGCAATCGATCTCCATTTCCGACGCTTCATCTGCTTCGTGAATCAAGTGTGACGCGAGCAGTCGATAGCTTTCCCGATACTGCGGCGATTTACGAATCGAATATTGCCACCTTGAAACAGATAGGGAGGGCCAGGATGGAAGAAATGATTGCATCCCTCACGGCGGGTACTGCCTCAAAATCTGGTAACGATGCCTAAGCTTCCGGAAACGATGCGTAAGCTAAAGCCACCTTGCTACGCAGCAAATCGAAGCCGACACATTGAATGATTGATTGAACAGAGCACTACGCAGGAAATTCAACTTTGTCGTAGATATCCGACAGTTTCAGGATCGCGCCAGCGAGGCTCTCCAAGCGGATCGATTGTTCAGTACCGATGATTTCCAGCAGCAGCCAGAAACCCTCCTTGGTTTTCGTATGTTCCGTGTCCCCTTCGACGGGCGGGCAAACAACCGACACGTCGGGATACGCTTGGTACCCCGTCGCTTCGACGTGTACTCGCATGTTGGTTCCATGGGCTTGGCAGGGATGGCCCTTCAATCGAAAACGTATTTCCCCGAGGAAGTTCGAGCCGATCAAGCTGTACTGACGCGTTCCACCGGCTTGCGAGAAAACTTACACCGCCCAAAACTCGTGTTTCAAGGTTTGCAAAGGCCCCCACTCGAGGTACTCGGCCAATGTCATGGGCATTCGATTCTCTGCACTGCTCATCCCTTCGCTCCTATCCGACAGTTGAACGTAAAAGTTGATCGACGCGTATGGGGATCCACAGCTCCCGCTTTTTAGTAGATCAGCCCAAACTTGATCGGACGAGCAGGGACGTGAAACGAAGAACGAATATTGCGAGAAGCGGGATGGGGATTGATCTGCTAAAATCAACGCTAGTAACATCCAAATTGCCTGAAAGATCCCTAGAAAATGCGACTGATGCCTCCCTTCTTTGAGAGAGTGAAAGCTTGGACTGCACTCGTTTCGCTACTTATTCTCCACGTATCCGTGTTAAGCTTTGCACAAGAGGAAGCCTCGTCTCCCAAGCAGCAGAAGCTTGACAGCCAGACTCTTGGCAAGATGCTGGAGCAACGAGTCAAGGAGTTGGACTCCAATAAACTAAGGGATCGCGATCAATCGGAGGCCGCTATCGTCGCACTTGGACCGCAAGTTATCGATTTATTGCCACCCGTTAGCGACGCGGACTCCGAAGAATTTCGCATGCGTATCGAAAGGGTCAGAACGCAGCTTGAGAAACAAGAGAAATCGCAACTAACAACACCTTCGTATGTGACGCTTTCTGGAGTCATGACCGGCGCCGATGCACTAACCAAGATCTCGGAGATGACCGGCAACAAAATCGAATTGGAGGGTGTTGCCAGCCTCACCAAATCAGTCACTGCTGCATTTGACAAGACCCCATTCTGGGAAGCATTCGATGAAGTGTTGGATCAACTCGGGCTTACGGTAGCGAGTGGCGATGGAGAGGACATTCGATTGATCCCGTTGCCAGAAGCAGCTCCGCTACGCATCGAGACGGCTGGTTATAGCGGTGTGTTTCGTTTAGAGCCCATGATGATCAGCAAGGTTAGCAATCTACAAGACCCAACCAACAGCTATTTGACCATTGATATTCTTTTTTCATGGGAGCCTCGGCTCAATCCCTCTCTCATCAAATTTCAAGTAGAAGGGATGGAATTGGTGTGCGACAACGGAGAGATTTTGACACCAAGCTCCGATGCCGAATTAGAGTTTGCTCCGGTAGGTGGCTCACAGATGCAAGCGAGCTTGACGGTTCAGATGCCGACGCGCGAAGCGAAACGAATTGCGAAATGGAATGGAAAAGTTTTCGCAACATTACCAGGTAAGTTAGCGTCAGTCGCATTCACCGATCTGGTGAATACGAACAACAAGACATTGACGAATGGAATGCTTTCCGTCACGTTAGAGCAAGCGAGAAAGAATCGTGATATTTACGAAGTGCTTGTGGGTGTTTCGTTAAAGGCGAGTGAAGACGGAAAAGGCTCTGTCCAGAGTTGGGCTTCGTTACAAGATGTGTTTATGTTCGATAAAGATTTGAAACGGATAGAGAATGTCGGTTGGTCGACGACTCGAATGGGTGAGAATGACGTGGGTATGTCGTACGTGTTTGAAAAAGAAGGGGACCTAAAGGGTTGCAAATTTATATTTCGCGCCCCGGGCAGCCTCAATGAAGAAGAGATCGATTTTGAACTCGTAGATATTCCTTTGCCATGATCGAGCTTCCCTGGGATCCAGAGGTTGAATCGCCAGCAACCATTGCTGTGATTGGCGGTGGGCCGGTCGGTATTGAAACGGCACTGTACGCCAGGTTCTTAGGTTACTTTGTGTCAATCTTCGAATCGCGTCGCGTCGGCCATCGCATGCTGGATTGGCATCATCGCAAACTGGCAGTCAGTGTCGCGCAATGTACAACTCCGCTTGGAATTGCGGCTATCAAAGCACAGTATCCCGATTACCAAATTCCGGATCGTTCGGCGGTATGGAGTGGGAAAGAGTACGCAGAGTCGTACCTGTTGCCACTCGCAAAAACGGATTTGCTTTTTGATGACATCCATTTTCTAAGTCCGGTCTCAAATGTTTCTCGATTGAGAACGTTCCGGGACCAACCTATCGAGCCTCAAGAGCGATGCAATGACGAATTTCGTCTAGTGGTTGAGGGGCGTCATCGAGGAACATGGTCTTCTCGCGCGGACATTGTCATCGATTGCCGTGGCCATCATCAAATGACCGATGGAATCGGACCAGGTGGAGGGGTTGCGATCGGAGAGTCGGTTGTGAAGGATGCCTTCTACGGTCATTCCGTACTCGATCGTAAATTCGAATCGAAGCAGATCGTGGGCAAGCATATTTGCATCACGGGGGTAGGCCCGCGTGCATGCCAATTCGTGGATGAGTATTTGGAATGGTATCCTGCCAACCCAGGCGGCCGACTGACATGGATCGTTCCCGCGGATCATGCTCATTGGAGCAATGAGCTTCGACAGACCATTGGGCGTGTTGAAGGCTGTCGTGTTAGCGAGATACAAACGTATGAACTGTTGGGAATTGAGAAAATTCAAAAAGAAGAAGCAGGCTGGCTTTTGAACGTGCTGATGTCGGATAGTACCGCCGTCGATTTTCGTTGTGACCTGTTTGTGGCGTTCCCGGCAAATAGGCCGATGACTCTTTCGCATTCCATCGATGATCGTAATTGCAATCCTGAATGGGGTGACATCCCTGACTTTTTCACTTGCGAGCCTGGATACTACCGATTACGAGCCTGTCCATTAGAATTTGCGACTTTAAATGATTGCGGGGAGCGACTGGGGCTCAATGCCGGCGCGGGGCTCGATCATGCGTTCGATTCGATTCGAAAGTTATTCGCCGTTATCGTGGGTCGAGAGGAATTGGATTTGTATCGCGTAATGGCAGAAAATCTGTCAGAAGGAAGAGTTTAATGAAGATCTATACAAAGACTGGCGATGCAGGAACAACGGGCTTGTTCGGTGGACCGAGAGTTCCCAAGAATGACGCCCGTATTTGCGCTTACGGATCCATCGACGAATTGAATGCGGTTCTGGGATTGACCCGAGCGCACCGATTGCCTGGTGAACTAGACGAAATGTTGAGTGTGGTTCAGCATCAGTTGTTTTCGATCGGTGCTGAATTAGCAACGCCGAACCCCGAAGAGCATGGACTCAAGTGGCATGGGGAGCACTACGTTGCTCAAATGGAGCAATGGATCGATCAATTGGAATCGTACCTCAGTCCGTTGCGCAATTTTATTTTGCCTGGTGGGAGCGTTCAGGCTGCTCAATTGCACATTGCCCGGACCGTTTGCAGGCGAACGGAGCGGGAAATCGTGAGCTTTGGAAATTCCGCTCGCGTAAGTGATGCATCGCACATTGTGATTTTCTTGAATCGATTGAGCGATCTCCTTTTCGTGATGGCTCGATTTTCGAATCACACGCTGGAGGTAGCCGACGTTCTGTGGGAAAGCCCACGCAAGTAGAAATGGTCGATTGTGTCAAATTTGAGGAATGTGCTCCTTGCGGATTTCTTGCGCTTTTGGATTTCTCGTTTGCATGCGACGGAATTCTCGCAAGAATAGAACTTGTTTCAATAAGACAAAATGCGTTCGATAATATGGTAGGATAAGAGTGGTTTGACAAGAACCGTGTGCTTGTTTGGCACCATTGATTATTTTCCGCCGTCTCACAAAAAAGAAATTGCGCCTTGGACGAAGCTGACTCTATCAAAGCACCGCAAGATGAATTGCCAGAGGACGATGTCGCATTCGAGCGAGACATCGAACGCACGCAACGTGTCAGAAACCTTTGGTATCTGAATCCCGTTGAGCTGGCCGGAGAGCTTTGGGATTTTTTTTCGCTTTGGAGAAAAACCAGAAATTGGCGAGCCATCTCCTTTATCATTCCGCCGTTGTTGCTGCTGTTCACATTAGGTGGCTTCATTTTGGCTGGCAAGCTAAAGTCGCGGGAGTCACTTCGTGAATGGTACAAGAAACAGGCTTTTGAGGCGGTTGGTCTAGGCCCGGACGGTCTACCGAAAGAGAATGCCCCTCTGCAAGTTGAAAGTCGAACCCCCGAAGAAGAATCAAAGATCGATTTGCTTTTCAAGCGGATTTTGCAGCTAGGCAACGAAGATCAAGACGCGAGGTATTTCGTTGCCTGGAACAATGCGAGAATGGGAAAAACGTCCGCTGCGCGAGCGACCATGGAAACATTGGCACCGAAGGATCGTGCCGGTCTCGATCTGGCTCATGCTTGGCTCGCAGAAGACCTCTTCCGTCGTTCTCAAACGGGTGAATCTGTCTCGATAGAAGAACTAGAACATCATCTATCCAACGCGATTGCGAGTGATAGGCAAAAGTACTCGCCACTGATGTACGCACTTTACGCGAAAATACTAGAGCAAAAGAATCAAATCGATGCAGCAGCACGCATTCTTGCAAAGGGCTCTGAAAAAGATCCACTGCTGGCACTCGAGCCCGTTTTGGTTTACACAAGGCATAGTATGCAGGTCCAAGCGAAGTTTGCTGCGGACTTGGTAATCTCGCGACTGAAAAAGTCTCTGGCAGAGTCCAACCTGCCAGATGAAGAATCAGTGAAGGCTGTTCTTACGATCGCTCGCGCGTTTCAGCTGACGAATCGTCCGGATGAGTCTATTCCCTTTTTGCAGAACGAACTTCGCAAAAACCAGTCAGAACCACAGCTTCGGCGCTGTCTCTCGGATGCATTTCGGCTGAAGTTTCGTATGAGCCTCAATAATGAAAACGGAAAAGGGCAAGTAGTAATTGACTTCCTCAATGCGGCTATCGTCGCCGATCCCACAAATCTCGACATTCAGTCGGAACTCGCCATTCTAAGAGAGCTAGGCATCTCTCGAGGAGAGGCCAATCTTAGAAATCTTCGGACATTGATCGCGCAGAAAGGGGCCTCACATACTGCGCGGCTGTTACTAGCCGAAGCCGGGCTGATGAATCAAGAGTATGCGAATTCTCTCGCCCACTACGAGGTCGTGTTGTCCGATCTTCCTAATATGGTTATCGCTTTGAACAATGCGGCGATGATTTGTATAAAGATTGACAATCCGAATCTTGATCGAGCGAGAGGTTATATTTCGCGAGCACTTGCTGTTGCCCCGGGTTCATCTGAGCTATTAGACTCGCAGGGAGACATTGAGGCGGCAGCGAAGAACTTCGATAAAGCAAAAGAGTCATACATCGAAGCGCTCACCAAGAGCCCGGAACGTCTAACCACTCGGGAAAAACTGGTGTCGATTTACGTGGACGCAGGAAACGAAGAAGAAGCTCAAAAGCAAAGAGAAATGCTAAAGCTAGTTCAAGAAAGATTGCGAGCGATACAACAACAAAGTCAACTCTCGAAAAAAACAGACGCAGCGGAAAGCACTACTCCGCCAGCAAATGCCGAGCAGGAACCCCAAGCACCTGCAAAGCCTACCGAAAAACCAAACAATTCAAACCGCTCCGACGTGACCGATACGCCAAAGCAATGATTCACCGATTCTTTGAAGCGAGTTCGATAATCAAAAAGTTCTCGCCTTCGAATTCAGTCACTTTGCCTGTCACTTGCCAGGTGATACTACGGTCGTTTTTCTGAGACGAAACGATTCTTTGTAGCCACAGGTTCTCAAGGCACTTGGTCGTTCGATTCGTGCCTTCTTCGATGAACAGAGTCCGATCTCCCGCTTGGGTAAATCGGCCTTTCACATCATCTAACTGGGTCCCCTCGCGAAGAAGCAGTTTTTTTCGATCATCCTCGCTACTCTTAGGCGGCTCATCCGCGCGAAGATTTTCATATTGGTTTCCATTAGGTGTCCAGTTCGCAGCAGCCGCAAGCCCCGAGGCCACGGCGACAACCCAAAAGGCAGGAGACCGAAATATGCTAGTGAAGCGGCTCATTTTCATCGGTTATGGCGAGAGTTAAGTTTCGAGAAGGCTTACGAACCTCGAGGTGGTAGCACCATTGCATGAAGCGACATCACGCCACCCACCGTCAATAGCACGAAGCCGACCCAATTGGGAGGCTTGACGCTCTTTCGAGGGCTCCCTACATCCATTAAGATGTTTGTGGCTAAGTTACTGTCGGTGATCTTGGAGCTCTGTGCAAATTTATGCAGAGCGCGAGTGCTGCTCTCGTTCAGGACAAAGGAGTCCACGAGTCGGAACTGCAAGCCTAATAGAAAAAGAATGACTCCGAACATGAAATAGCGATTGCGATCGATGTCCATGATTACCCAAATCCATGAAAACCAAAACCGAGTTACTCGTTGTCAATCGACCCAAGCAAGACGGTTAGTCCACGGATTGCGATACGAATCAATTCGTAACGGTTAAGTGGAGATTTCCGGCAGAGAAACAACTTCCATATCGGACGATTCGTAACTCTACAGTGACGTAAAAAAAGACAGCGAAGGAATTCGCTGTCTTTGAGTCATTATGGAAGAGGCAATAGAATAGAGCCTCCGTTAAACCAATGCTATCAAACTATGCTTCCAGGCCGATGTCTTCGGAAACCGAGGAAGCGGATTCTACGATCATCTCGGGGCGACGTGTAAAGGTCGGCAATCCTGCGGAAGCGAGTACGTGATCGAGAGCATCTTGGCTTTTCGCAACGATGGAGTCTCGAGTCATGCCACCAAAATTGCTGGCATGGGCAAAGCTAGTAATCGGACCTTGGTAACCTGCCTTGCTTACGGTCGAAGCGAACCGAACATTGTCGATCACGCCTGTTGTACCAGCCGTTTGTCTCATTTTCACGCTTGCATCGTTGATCGACGGTAGCGACTCAGCATCTGCCAAACGGAGTGCTGCGATCTTGTTGCCTGGAATCGATTCCAATTGCTCGAAGGTTCCACCGCCCACGACCCAATTGAAGGAATCGACGACGATACCCACGCTCGGCGACGTGCAGGCCTTGAAGAAGGCCAAGAAGCTTTCCACGTCTTGCACGAACTTGAACTGTCGATTTTCTCGGTTCTCTTGTGCTGTCGAGAAGTAAAGGCCGACCATCACGTTGTTCTTTTCAAATATCGCGCCGATCTTGTCGATCCGTTTTCGCATCACATCGAAATACTCGTGAAATGGCAGACGATCTGTCGCTGCCGGTAATCTTACAAAACCAGCTCGCGCTCCAACCTTGCCAGCGATTTCAATCGTAGTCGGTAGGGTCGCCAAAGTCTTTTCAAACGATGCATCATCCGCGTCCAAATCGATCGGCACATCGAATCCGCTGACAAACATTTTCGAGCTCAAGAGATAGCGTGATGCTTTGTCAAACTCGCTGCGTTGCGTTCGTTTCACTAGATCAACGATATCGATATCTAACCCGCGAAATCCGTAGGTCATGGCTAGCTCAATGAGCTCGCTTTGACGACCAGAAACCCCGAGAACTGTCGCGTTCAAATTCTTGTACATAAACAATCTCCCAATTAAAAGCGGCGATGCAGGTGACTAATTCAATCCGACAGCGCCCAGTGTTTCTTCAGGACATTCACTCATTCGTCCTGAAATCTTGCTCACGTTTCGCAAACGACTTTGCGATATCCGCTTCTGCGGGTGGAGCCCTCAATACAACAGCAGAGTATCCCACAAAGCACCAACTCTTCCAAGTCGAAACAGAAGCTTCAAACATGCAGAAATTGCAGGGAAAATTGCACTTGTCAAACATGAAACACGAGCTATCGAAAAACGATTCGGCTACGGGTGGAACCTGTCAGGATACCTTCTAGCAAAACAAAAACGGGAAGCGAATCTTATTCACCTCCCGTCCATAGAAGAGCCCTTATCAGAGCTCTTTTTTATCCGTTTGAACGTGATGCATCGTCAGCCTTCACGATCTGTTGGATTCACGTCTCGACTTAGTATCGGTAGTTGTCTGACTTGTAAGGACCGTTCTGCTCGACCGAGATGTAGTCCGCTTGTGCCTGACTTAGCTTGGTCAATTTGACGCCAAGCTTTTCCAAGTGCAATCGGGCAACTTCTTCGTCGAGGTGCTTCGGTAGTGTGTAGACTTGCTTTTCGTAACGACCGGACTTCCGCTCTTTCCACAGTTCAAGTTGTGCCAGCACTTGGTTGGTGAAACTCGTGCTCATCACGAAGCTTGGGTGCCCTGTTGCGCAACCGAGATTCATGAGTCGCCCTTCGGCGAGTACCAAGATGCTGTGCTTCGAATCGTGGAAATACCACTGATCGAATTGAGCCTTGATGTTTCGACGCTCAACCTTGCCAGACTTCTGCATCTTTTCCAATCCAGCCATGTCGATTTCGTTATCGAAGTGACCGATATTGCAAACGATCGCTTTGTCTTTCATCTTGGACATATGGTCCGCGGTGATGATGTCAAAGTTTCCTGTGGCTGTTACGAAAATATCTGCTGTTGTCAAATAGTCTTCGAGCGTCTTGACTTCGTAACCTTCCATAACCGCTTGCAATGCACAGATCGGGTCGATTTCAGTCACGATGACACGGCATCCTTGGCCACGGAGCGATTGACAGCAACCCTTTCCAACATCACCGAACCCGCATACGACAGCAACCTTGCCAGAGAGCATGACGTCCGAAGCACGATTCAATCCGTCGATTAGTGAGTGACGGCAACCGTAAAGATTGTCGAACTTGCTCTTGGTGACTGAGTCGTTGACGTTGATCGCTGGGAATAGCAATTCGCCAGACTTCGCCATGTTGTAAAGACGCTTTACACCGGTGGTGGTTTCTTCTGAAACGCCATAGATCGCTTTGCCCATCTCTGTATAGCGACCTGGATGGAGGAGCAATTCCTTTCGAAGTGTATCGAGAATGACGCCCCACTCTTCTGGTTCTGACTCTGGATCGAAATCTGGGACGACGCCAGTCGGCTCGTACTTCGTTCCAAGGTGGACCAACATCGTGGCATCTCCTCCATCGTCCACGATCAAATCTGGACCGCTACCGTCCGGCCATACCAACGCTTCAACGGTGCACCACCAATACTCAGGAAGTGTCTCACCTTTCCACGCAAACACAGGTGTTCCGATTGGGTTGTCCAGCGATCCGCCTCGACCGACAACCACTGCTGCTGCAGCAGTGTCTTGGGTCGAGAAAATGTTACAGCTAACCCAACGAACATCCGCACCCAAATCGACCAGTGTTTCAATCAAAACGGCAGTCTGAACGGTCATGTGGAGCGAGCCCATAATTTTGGCGCCTGCCAATGGTTTTTCTGCACCGAATCGTTTTCGAAGTGCCATCAGTCCTGGCATTTCGTCCTCGGCCAATTGAATTTCTTTCCGGCCCAAGCTTGCCAAAGCTTCTGCTTCTGCACGATTTCCTTGCGCCAAAAGATCGAACGCCTTTACCTTGAAAGGTAGTCGGGACGGATCGGCGACGTTCGCCTTACCCTTGGAAGCTGCTGCAACCGCACTCATTCACGAAACTCCTAAAGAAAATTAACTGTCCTGGGGAACCGTAAACCCATCGTTTGGATTCCTCGACGAACGCACTCGTCTACGCGATTGTATCATCCGCTTATCCGGATGGAAAGATAACAGTTGTTTTTCCTCCGCAACTTTTTGGTTGCAAATGGAGGGCTGGAACGAAAAAGGGCCTGCCTTGGATGTCTTTTCAAACACCTCAGGCAGGCCCTTTCAACCGTGAAAGACGGGCCTAACCTAGCATGTAGGTCTGTCGGAAAGAGTTCGGTGAATCGAACATCGACGCCACTTAGATCACGGTACATCCTTGTTCAGGTTCGATCGAAGCTGACTCGCTTCGCTCGATGTTACTCCGGTTCCACCGAAGTCCCTTTGAGCTGGCTGCTCGAATTTGCAATAGTGCATTCGTCGTGCCAAAAGTCGGGAATAGACGCAGCAGCCAATTTTTTCTTCTGCGAATGCATTTTTCATCTTTCCCATCCTGCCTAAACTGAGGAAACTCGCCGGCATCGATGCTTTTGTTGCCCAGTGTCAGCGTGACTTTGTAAAAGTTGCAATGCTGGCATTGCAACTTTTACAACTATTGAACTCGAACGTGACTGATTTGGTTTTGGACCATCCATTCGAGCCATCGTTCTTGATCTTCGGATAGCTCGATCTCGGCGACCGACTCGGCATCGAGTGGAGAGACGAGTGTGAAAAACCCGTCGTCAAGCCACTTTTTGGAGTCTTCTAAGCGAATCCAGTATTCTTGGTTTCCGCATGTTGGGGCCCCCGTTCGATCCGCAGGCGTCATGAAATAGACGATTTCCCTGCGAAATCGTTCGGGCATCACCAACGGTAGGATTCCTAGGGCGTCCAGAGGCACAATCTGCGTCATGATTTGGGTTCAGAAAAACGAGGAAGTTCGGCGAAACTAATATGCGGTAGCCGGCTTTTGTGGAATCGCCTAAAATTTCGCCTTTGCGGCTGAGATGTTGGGTTAGGGCGGAATGGGCCCAGCGGACTGGCGGCCAATCGACGTACTCCCCATTCCCTATTAGTGAGTTTTCCGTGGGATCTTACAAGACTAGCGACTTGAAAAAGGGGCTCAAGGTTCAAATCGATGGCGAGCCTTACCTATTGACCGAAGTGGATTTCTTTAAGCCGGGGAAAGGAAATGCCCTCTATCGTTGCAAAATGAAGAATCTCGTTCGGAATACCATGCTCGATAGGACACTCAAGGGTGGTGATGAGCTGGAGATGGCTGATGTCGAGGAAATCGAGGCACAGTTCCTTTACAACCAGACCGGAACGTTTGTCTTCATGGACAACGTATCCTTTGAGCAGTACGAACTTACGGAAAGCCAAGTCGATGACAATTGGAAGTATCTGAAAGAGGGAATGCCAATTGCCATGGTTCTCTTCAACGGGAACCCCATCACGATTACTCCTCCCTCGCACGTTACCCTCAAGGTTATTCAGACCGAGCCAGGCGTTAAGGGGGATACGGCAACAAACGTCACCAAGCCTGCCAAAGTGGAAACTGGTGGCGAATTCAACGTGCCTGGATTCATCAAAGAAGGAAATGTCATCAAAATCGATACCCGTACTGGCGAATATTGCGAACGCGTCAGTATGGAATAGTCTTTCGTTGTGCGTGGCAACCATCTAGTGGATAATGCACCGAGTGATCGGTGCATTTTTTTTGGAAAGGGCGGACGCTATGCGAATTTGTTTTGCCACCTTCTTGCTGTTCATTTTGCTGTCTCCCTTTCGCGCTGAGGCACAGACCTTTGGGCGTTCGCGTGGTGTCGACCCAGAAGAGCAATTCCGAGTTCTCCGTGAACAGTTGATTGAAAACGTGCTTATTCCCGGGGGAATCACGAATCAACGTGTGCTCGACTCTGTCAAGCAGACGCTCAGGCATCAGTTCGTACCTAAGGCTCAAATAGCAAAATCATATCAAGATATAGCCATTCCCATCGGCGAAAGTCAGACGATAAGCAGTCCATTTATTGTTGCGTTGATGACCCAAGCATTGGAACCTCAGCCGACGGATAAAGTGCTCGAGATTGGAACGGGCAGTGGGTACCAAGCAGCCATCTTGAGCCCGTTAGTTCAAGATGTTTTTACGATCGAAATCGTGGAGCAGCTTGGAGTTCGAACGAAACAACTGTTAGAAGATTTGAATTACACC
The DNA here is from genome assembly GCA_021300155.1 of Pirellula sp. Lineage (GTDB taxonomy): Bacteria > Planctomycetota > Planctomycetia > Pirellulales > Pirellulaceae > JBKCUI01. The sequence continues at coordinate 21,339 of JAJTID010000037.1, read as the reverse complement.
AATGTTCACTGTTTGATCGGCGACGGATTCAAAGGCTGGCCGGAACACGCTCCGTTCGACAAAATCATTGTGACCTGCTCGCCCGAAAAAGTGCCTCAACCTTTGCAGGACCAGCTTCGGGAAGGTGGCTTGATGATCATCCCTGTGGGCGAGCGTTATCAGCAAATGCTTTGTCGGATGAAAAAAGTAAATGGAAAGCTCGAGCAAGAGTCGTTGCAGCCGACACTTTTCGTTCCGATGACAGGCCAAGCGGAAGCGAATCGCGAGGTCCCTCCGGATCCAGCCAACCCCAAGTTGCTCAATGTTAGTTTCGAAGAAGAGCTTATCAAGCGTTTTCACGTTCCTGGCTGGTACTACCAGTTCGGCTGCACGGTGGTGAACGATGCCGATGCACCGGAGGGCAAGATGGTAGTCGAGTTCAAATCTGACGATGGTGAGCAACCAAGCATGCTTTTGCAAGGAGTTGCCATCGATGGGCGGGTCGTAAAACGCATACGCTTGGGAGCCTGGCTGAAGATTGAAGACGTGAAGTGGGGAGCCGATCGAACTCGATCTCCTTCCGTGGCGATCCAGTATTTTGACGAAAAGCGGAAGCTGATTGCTTACGATTATGTGGGAGGATTCAAGGGCACGACTCCTTGGCGAAAAGTGGACGATGAGTTCAAAGTCCCATCCGCGACGCGTGAAGCCATCGTTTCCATCGGACTTTTTGGAGCGCGAGGGACGGCTAGATTTGACAATGTGCTGCTTGAGCCAAAGCGATAGTTCGGCAGCCTGAACTCGAGCATTCAACGCGGGGCTGAAATCATCCTATTGGCTCCCACATTTGACATCGGAGGCCGTCCCCCTGAAGTGGCCCGATGGAAACACGCCCAAATTTAGAATTCTTAGGATTTTGAGTACAATGGATCGTCGTTCATCCCTTCTCCATTGGTGATGAGACCTCGTTCTGGGGCGCAGCTCTCCGCAAAAGGTATGTTATGGAAACGCATCGTATTTTCGCAAATTTTCACGCCAAAGGGTGCTTCGATGCCGTGGATCGATGTGTGTTTGCGATTGCGTTTTTTGTTCTGGGAACAGGAATCAGCACCCATGGAGTGGCCGCTGATAAACGGGACGTTGCTCCGTTGCCACCTCAGGTTGAGAAAATCGACAAAGCGTTGCAGCAGGGATGGCTAGAAGCAGATGTGCGGCCTTCGCCTTCAGAGGATGAGTTGAAGTGGTGTCGCCGTCTGTTCTTGGATGTGATTGGTCGTATCCCTTCCTACGACGAGTTGGCTGAGTTTGCCAAAGACAAGTCATCCGGAAAGAAGCAGAATCTGCTCAATCGTCTTCTCAATGACGATCGCTACACCGAAGAGTATGCGAACCATTGGGGCACTGTTTGGACCAATGTGCTCATCGGTCGAAATGGTGGAATGGAAGATAGGACCCTCACGAACCGGGCTGGCCTACAAAAGTATTTGCGAGACTCGTTTGCTAGAAACAAGCCATACAACGATATGGTCTATGAGTTGGTGACAGCCACGGGAACGACGAAGCCAGGCTCGGAGAACTTTAATGGTGCCACCAACTTTCTTGCAATGAAGGTCAATGAGGAGCAAGGGACGCAAGCAACCGCGGCAGTGTCGCGAGTGTTTCTCGGGCTTCAGGTGCAATGCACACAATGTCACAACCATCCCTTTAATAAATGGCAGCAGCAGAAATTCTGGGAGTTCAATGCGTTCTTCCGCCAAACGCGGGCGTTGCGCAAGTACGTTTCCGGAACTCGCGATATAGACCATGCCGAGTTAGTCAATCAGGACTTTGCCGGCGAGGGGCGTCGTCCAGAACAAGCGGAGATTTACTTTCAGTTGCGAAATGGCGTGACGAAAGTAGCGTATCCCGTTTTTCTCGACGGTACCGAGATTGGCAAGAGCGGTTTTGTTAGCGAGGTGAATCGGCGCGAAGAGTTGGGAAAACTCATGATGGGCAGTTCCTATCTCGATAAGGCGATCGTCAATCGCATGTGGTCGCACTTTTTGGGTTATGGTTTCACAAAGCCTATTGATGATCTCGGTCCGCATAGTCCGACCTCCTTCCCTGAATTGTTTGACGAGCTTGCGAAGGATTTCCGAAATTCTAGCTACGACCTGAAGCAGTTGATTACATGGGTTACGATGTCGCAACCTTATCAGTTGTCCTCTCGAATTACGAACAGTAACTCCAAGGATGATCCGTCGCTGGGAGAAACGCCATTGTTCTCACACTTCTATACGCGCCAGATCAATGCGGAGCAATTGTATCAGTCGCTCGCCGTCGCAACTCAGGCGAACAAGGCAGGAAGTTTAGAGGAGCAAGCGAAGCGCAGGGATGATTGGATGCGTCAGTTCGTTATCGCCTTTGGCACCGACGAGGGAGACGAATCGACAAGCTTCAATGGTTCCATCGCCCAAAGCTTGATGATGTTCAACGGGGAATTGATACGTGAGGCCACATCAATTGCACCTGGATCATGGCTTCAAAATTTGGCGCAACAAAAAGGTGCACCATCAGACAAATTGCAACACCTATTCTTGGCTGGGCTAAGTCGCCGTCCAAGAAGTGAAGAGTTGAACATTGCAAACCAGATTTTGGTTGCACGCAAGCAGGATGTGGGTGGCATGCTACAAGATATGTGGTGGGCCATACTCAATAGCAATGAGTTTATTTTCAATCATTGATCGTTTTCGGTCTTCGGATAGTAATTACTAAGTCAAAAAACCCAGTAGAGCGTGGTTTCCAAAAACGCTCATAGCAAACAGAAAAAGAGGTACTGCTATGTGGTCTCGATTTGCAACTCCGATGGGTATGAGCCGTCGTCACTTTATGTCGCACATGGCAGGTGCTGCAACCATGCTTGGGTCGTCCCTTTCTCTGGGGCACTCGTTGCGTGTACATGCGGACACGCTCAAAGCGAACCGAAAATCTTGCATACTTCTTTGGATGGGTGGTGGTCCTAGCTCCATGGATATTTGGGACTTGAAGCCTGGTACCGACAATGGCGGACCATTCAAACCGATTTCCACTTCGGGGGATGTTCAAATATCAGAACACATGCCGATGATGGCCAAGCAGATGCATCATATGGCTATCGTTCGATCGATGAGCACACGAGAAGCGGACCACAATCGTGGTCGCTATTATATGCACACCGGATACGTTCCAGATCCGAACGTCGATTATCCTAGCTATGGTGCAGTCATTGCACACGAACTCATGTCGCAACGCCCCGAATTGGCGATTCCTCCGTTCGTTTCTGTCGGCGGTGCAAGCGAGGGACCAGGCTTCTTGGGCATGTCCTGGGCGCCTCTCAACGTGTCGAGCAATGGCCGAATTCGAAATCTCGATTCTGGACTTGGCAAAGAAAGAATTGGGCAACGTCAAATCGCTCTCAAGGCCATTGAAGATGGATTCATCGGGCAGCGACGAGGGACGCTCGCCGAGGACCATCGAAAGGTCTTGGGCAAAACCTATGATCTTTTGGGAAGTGAGCAAATGAAGGCTTACGAAGTTGATAAAGAACCCCAAGAAGCAAAAGAAAAGTATGGAATAAACGGCTTCGGCCAAGGGTGTTTGTTAGCCCGACGCTTGGTAGAAGCAGGTGTGCCATTCGTTGAAGTTGACTTGGGAGGATGGGACAATCACCAAGGGATCTTCAGGACTCTCGAAAACGACCGCTTACCAGTTCTGGATCGGGCTATGGCTGCCCTCACCGAAGACTTGGATCAACGTGGGCTATTGAAGGACACGATGATCGTGTGGATGGGTGAGTTTAGTCGAACCCCTCGAATCAATGCAGATGCGGGGCGCGACCATTGGGCGAGAGCTTGGAGCGTCGTTGTGGGGGGGGGCGGAATCAAAGGTGGACAGGCCGTTGGTGCCACCAATGCGGATGGTACGGAGGTCGTCGGAGAACCTTACTCTTCTGAAGATTTGATGGCTTCCGTTTGCCAAGGTTTGGGGATATCGTTGGAGACTACATTTACTAGCCGTAATGGTCGCCCGATGAAAATTGCCAATAGCGGAAAGATCATCAAAGAACTTTTTTCCTGAGCATTGATCCTTGTCCAGCGACCCATTCATATCTCAGAATGACGAGAAACTCACTCGGAATGATGAGACTGCGCTTGAGCCAGAAATGCTCATACGCGAGTACCAAACCAGTGTTTGGAGATATCTTCGTGCTTTGGGGTGTGAGCAGTCACTGGCTGACGATCTGACCCAGGAAACCTTCATCGCCGTGCTGAGACGGCCGTTCGTTCAGATTAGCCCTGCAGCAACAAGCTCGTATTTGCGTCGAGTCGCGTACCACTTGTTGGTTTCCTACCGGCGCAAGCATCGCAAAGTGACGACGACGCATGAGCTTGATGCGCTGGACGAACAATGGATGCGTTGGTCTGGAGAAGATGGACGAGGGACCGAAGTCTTTGACGCGTTAGAAGATTGCTTTTCTCGACTAACAGAGAGGGCGCAACTCTCGTTGCGAATGCGTTTCTCCGAAGATGCATCGCGGGAACGAATCGCTTCGAAGCTAGGGATAACAGAACACGGTGCCAAGAATTTAATGCAGAGAGCGAAGACTCAACTGCGTCAGTGTTTGGATGGGAAATTACAAGGTGGATAAGAAAAACTCCGATCAATCTATAGAGAAGCCTTCATCGGATCAATCTTCAACCGATAGTCGATTTTCGAATCGCTCGGCGGACGAGCTGGTATTGAACGCAATACTACGTGACTTTCTGAAGAGAAAACTCCCACCAGATTTTGAACAACGCATTCTATCGAGTCTCGATTCGCGCCGAACCGATAACTCCACGCTCTTGAGCAAGCGATCATTCACCGATGATGAACTCGATGCGGCTCTCGGGGCCGCGCAAGCGGACATCGAATTCGGTCAACCGTCTTCGCCTGGTCGTGTTGCGAGTAAGTTTGCCGAAAAACCGATCAAGCGATTGGATCCCTATTGGTGGGATTACAAACGAGTACGAACGATAGCCGCCTTTGTTGGTTTAGCAGCCTCTCTTTGTATCGCCTATCTGATATTGCCAAAGCAGACTTGGTTGCCTTGGAATCAGACCGCGCCTAGTGTTAGAGATGCGTTGGCGGAAACGCCGATCGTGAATCCATCGATAGAAAACGTGAGGCAAGAATCAACAGCACTCGATGCCCTACCTTCCTCGACTGAAAAAGTGCCAGACACTGTAGTTGCAACGACTCCACCCGCTAAAGAAGCTTTCAAGACCGCCGGGCCGGGAAAAACCGACGTGGAGTTACCGTCCAAACCTCGAATGTCTAGGTTTGAAATCGCCAATGTAATCGATTCGCAAATGGAGCACATCTGGAGTCACTTTAACGTTCCAGTCAAAGAGGATAGTTCCCTCGACCTTTGGTTGTCGAGAGTAACTCAGTCGGCGATCGGAAGGAAACCGACAGCAGCCGAAAAAGAATCATTCCGGATCGACAAATCCGAGAACCCGCGGGCTAGTTATGTCGATCGATTAGTAGAGTCCGAGGAATTTTCGATTCATTGGGGCTCGTTGCTTGCGGAACATTATTTGGGGACCTCGATTCCACTGAAGAGGAATCGCGCTTTAGAGCTCTTGCGCTTCGTTGATTGGATACAAACCAGTATCCAACAGAAGCAAAGTCTTGTGGAGGTCGAAGTCGCGCTCGTTTCCAGCGACACCAATCGGACTGATCCCGCATCGTACTGGGTTTCTGAACAATTGAAGACGGGTGTCATGGTCGAATCGAGTGTGCCCTCTTCGAGCAAAGTTAAGATGCATGTTGCACGAAAAAGCGACATTCCAACCCTCAATGTGGCTTATACACTTTTGCATCGTACCGGGAACCAATGGATCACTTGCACGCAGTGCCATGAAAGTGAATCCGAAGAAATCACAACATTCTCAAAAAATGCTGGCAATGTCGCTGGAAGTTTCTGGTCGTTTCCTGCCACTGTCGAAAAAATGATCGCGAGTCGAAAAGCCGTCGAGGAATCGCCGAATCGACCCAATAAAAACCAAGGTTTTTTTTATGAGGACAACGAAGGGAAGCTTGTTCTCGCGCCGCCGAATGTAAACGTCAATATCGATGGTAAAGAGTATGCGACAAGTGAACTAGGAGATTGGATTCGTCGTTCGGCACTAGCTCGTTCCGGTGTCGCTGAATTTGTATGGACTCAAGTTGTTCAGCAACCATTAGTGCCAGTTTATGGACTTTCAGATGCAGAAGCCAATGTCGAGCGAGCCGATCTCAAGGAATTGCTCGCAAGACAACTGCATGTTTCGGGGAGCCTGCAGGAATTGGTAGCTTCGCTACTTCTAAGCAAAGCGATGGGAGTCGCGGAAGCGAAACTGACTACCCAGTGGTATATGAACGCTTCCAACGCATTGCTGGCAGATTATCATCGCGGTGCTCGATTGTTTGCTTTCGCACCGTCAAGTCGCGAACGCGCTTCGGGGACGCCCCAGACTTCGGTAACTCAGATTGCAGGTTGGTTACAAACCAAAGGAAACCTCTCAAATCCGACGCTGGCCCAACCCGGTGCGCTCAAGACGCCGCCCCTCACAAAAAAGAAGCCCGAATTGGACGAAGGTGAGAAACTTCTGTTCCTCATGTCCGTTGATGCTCCCTATGCAAATCTAGATCGATTTGCAAGCGTAATCTCGAAGTCGAATCTTTCCTGGGACGACCAATTGAACCACACCTACCTGATGACTGTGGGAAGATATCCGACGGCTTTGGAGCGTGGAGAGGCGGGGCGTATGCTGGAATTTGCGGGGAATGACTCGAAAAAGGCAATTGTTTTGCTATCAACCAAAAAACTGGGAAGTTTCTAGTTTCGCCGGCGGAAAAGTCTACCGAAAACGACCATCTTGTATCAAGTTTGACGGGTCTTCTGCCGATAACTCCTATGCGGAATGCGCGGATTGAACCGGCTCTTGGCGGCTCGTCTACTACCTTGACGAACTTTGCCTGCAATCCTAGACTCTTGTTTTAAACCTAAACCCTCAAAGGACTTAGGTTGTATCTCGAGCCCTAGGAGGAATGCCGTGACAAAGAAAGAGATCGTGAAAACGATTTCCGACGAAACCGGACTCAACCAACAGCAGATCAAAGCAATTGTTCAACGAACTTTTGATGCGATCATTCGAACGTTGGAAGAGGAAGGTCGCATCGAATTGCGAAATTTCGGCGTGTTCCAGGTTCGAACCAGGGCCGCGAGGAAGGCGAGAAATCCGAGGACTGGACGACAAGTCGAGGTCCCCGAAAAGTTTGTCGTCACCTTCAAGCCCGGCAAGATCATGGAACAACGAGTCAATGCAATTGAAGGAACTTCGCTGGCTCAGAAAATTCGAGACGACATCGCGTCGGGAAGACTTGATGTCGCTGGCGAAGAAAGCCTGGACGAAGAAAACGACTCAGAAAACTCGCTTCTCTAGGGAGAAGCTTAGGACACGACTTCACGGAGTAGATGAAATGCGTCGGCAATTAGGATGGTTGCTTTTGGTGGTTTGCACGACAGTCCCAATGGTAGGCTGTGCGTTGCCTATTTATTCGGCCAAGCCATCCAAACGGGCAGAACAGTTGATCTACACGTCGGAAAACCTCCGTGGGATTGTACAAGAGTGGGAACGATTCTGGTTCCTTGATCAACCGGACCATATGACGCCATACCGCGTTCACGGCGGCGTGATCTAAGTTCTGCTTGCGACAAAACCAATAAAATGCTAGGTCGGCTGGAACCAATGTCCCGGCCGTCCCTAATTCATTTCGACCTCCATCGACCTCGGGAAGTATTCGCCCGATCAGAGCTTTTGGATGTCGTGACGTTGCAAGCCAAATCGCGCCACTTCGCGGCGCGATGAATCAGGATCTCGCGAACAAATAGGCTCGATGGGCTACGCCCAACGGAAGGCGATGAGCGCTTTTTGAGAGCGGACCAATATCTTCTGAGGTAGCACCGCAACGTGTGCCCATGATTCTTCCTCGTCGCTAGTAACCTTTCGCTCGGAGAGTTGCGTGTAGGCCTTTGGATTGGATTGGATGAGCCGAAGTGTGCCATCTTGGTCGAGCGCGAGGATCTTCTCGCCATCCGTCAACGTGCTCCAGTACTCGCCAAATGGCTTTGTAACCCAAGTTTCTTTGCCCATCGATAAATCGATACAGGCAAACCGCTTATTCTTGAGATGCATGTAAAGATGGTCGTTGATAACAAGTGGCGAGGACATATATGCCTCAATCTTGTTCTCCCATCGAATCGTGGGTTTCTTGTTGTCTACGACGTCGATCAAGATTGACTTGCCACCGTAGCTACTCGTGAAGATCGCATTGTTCCAGATCGTCGGTGTAAGAATATTCATCCCACGAAACGCAGCAACATCGTATCGCCAGTATGGTTCGCCGGTTTCAAGATTCACTCCGGTAAGATATGTCCGCGTCTGAACAACAAGCTGCCGAACTCCATTGAGTTCCGCGATAATCGGAGAGGAGAATGAACCGCTCGACATGATGTCACCTGAATCCGCCAAACTGGACCATAGGATGGATCCATCGCTACAGTTCATCTTGTGCAGACCTTTTCCGGCCTGGACATAAAGGAATCCGCCATCGATAAGAGGCGAGCAAACCATGCCGAAGTCGGGAACTTTTCCGGACTTCTCTGCAAAATCGACTCTCCACCTTTCGGAACCATCCTTGGTATTCATCGCAACGACAACAGCTCGTATGCCCCCGACATAGATACTGGATTCATCCGTCGCAGGTGTGGATCGAATCCAATTTCCGTTTCGGGCCGCAAAAAAAGGAACGTTGTGTGCCCCTTTCCACGTTTGCTGCCAGACCGGTTCTCCGCTCTGAACGGAAAACCCGTAAGTCGTTTCTTTCCCAGCTTTGCTATCTGTAGTAAAGACCGTTTCGCCGCATGTCACGGGCCCTGAGTAGCTGTCACCTAAGGGCTGGCTCCACAACTTTGTCAACGAGTCTCCTTCGAGTGAAGCCGGCCATTTCTGCCCATCCACAATTCCGTCACGGCGAGGGCCTCGCCAAGTGGACCATGGTTTGTTTTCAGGCTCTGTCCCCAATACGCAGGCAGAAATGCCCGATCCTAATGCCGTCGCGGAACCCACCAGAAAATCTCGTCGTTTCATCCAATTTCCCTTCCCTCGCTGAACATGGAACGTTGCGTGCGCGGGACTGTAGGAGACGAAGGACGAAAGTCAAGTTCCCGAATTGATAACTCGTAGCAAATATCTCAAAAGTTGGCTTTTAGCGAATCTTCTTGCCTCACCTATTCCCTTCAGAACCATTGTCCAAATGGTCGATACCCACTGTAGGTCTAGGGATGGCGGTAAGGGGCAAGCCCGAGTTATCGGCAAAGGAAGCCCAATGTTCATTCACTTGCGATCGGGTATGCGGAATACATTTCCGTCCCTCAGGAACTGGAAACATGAAAACATTGCGAAAAAAGCTGGAGTCGATGATCGTTGGCGGCGAAGGCCCGAGCCCTATTGAGTACTCGGTCATGGTTATTCTTCTCGTTGCAGCCTCCGTAACCGTCATTGCGGGAACTCGTCAGATTTCTCACCCCTACATCAGCCGCGTACCTGTGCAAACTACTCGGTAACTTTAGCTCGAATGGTTGGCCTATTCTGGCAACGCCACTTGTGCATCTGCCATCAAGTACGCAAACAAGTTTCGCACTTGCTCTTTCGAGAGGTTCTGAAGAAGACCGTCAGGCATCAGGGAAGTCGTCGACTTCTTGATGGTGTCGATCTCGTTACGATCTAAAGTCACGCGCTCTTGCAATGTTTGCAACGTAAGTGTTCGTTCAGTTTCAGCGGCGACGACACCGTTGACCGCTCGACCATCCTCCAACAGCACCATCAATGTTCTAAACTCGGCACCCACGCTTGCGCTGGGGTCGACGATATTCTCAAGTAGATAATCGATGTTTTTTCGGTTGGAACCTGTCAGGTCCGGACCAACTTTAGTGCCCGCCCCGAACAGGACGTGACAATTGGCACAGCTCTTTTGAAATACAGCGCGACCGTCTCGCAAATCACTTTTCGCTAACGTATTCGCATCCATCGATCCTTTCAGTTCGTCCATTATCTGACGCTTGTCCTCGGTGGTGGTTCGAACATCACCCCAAAGCTCACTCAGTTCGCGGTTCAACGCATCGATCTCAAAGGATCGAATCTGTCTCGCATGAAACGCGGATAGTTCTTGAGGCTCGATCTTCTTCTCGCGAATCGCCTGCATCAAGGCACTCGCAAACGGTCCTCGCGATGCCAATGTGTTGATCATCTCCGCTCGTTCGCCTGGCCCAAAGCTCTTGATGCGATTCAATATCTGCTTGGGCGTGTCGGTATGATCGTAAAACGCAAGGCCTCGGATCGCTTCGCGGGCTAGGATTCGATCCCCCAAAAACTTGAATAAGCGTTGCGAGTCATTGGATGTCCGACTTGTGAGAAGCGACCTCAGAGCTTGTCGCCGGGCTTCTGGATCGGCAGCAGAATCTTCAATGACCTTCATGAGCTCTTCAACAGCCCTGCCATCTCCGAAAACCAAGCGTAACGACTGGATGTCTCGTTCCACATCGCTCGAAACCTTCGCATGATTCGATGTCATCGTGCGAACGAACGACTCCCAATTCCTAGGCGCAGTAGCCTTCTGCCAACCTTGCAACGCTTTCGCCACTCCGGCAACAACACGTTCCGGATGGCGAAAGGACTCGCTTTCTGCGGATACCAACAACTGATTCAGCACCTCAGGTCGCTTCTCAATCTCGAGCGCAATGCGACGTGCAATGTTCTCCGTAAGCAACGGAATGCGGGAAAGTCGAGCTAACTCAATCGCTTGGGCCATATCCAGAGGCACCGACGGTTCGATGCCATACCAAAGCATCGATGGAAACATGCGGTCATCGCGAAACGCTTCCTTTGTCGCAAGCTCTCTTGCTATGATCCATCGATTGGCCAATGGTAATCGTTGCATGGATGATGCCAAATAAAGGGCGACCAACCCAGAAGGATCGTTTGCCGCTTGTCGAACGAGTGCCGATTGCAACTGCTTCGATGGTGCATTTCGGTCTGCTGACAATCCATCGACTAAGAAACGAATCGCTGCAACTCGCTCATGCTCATCCGAGGACTCAAGACGAGCCAATAGCCATTCTTCATTCATGGCACCGATCGAATATGCCGTCTCCATGACTCGCAATCTGGCCACGACACTTTCCGCTTTGCTCCAGCTATCCAACAGCTCTTTGCGGATTGCGGCGAGGTCTTCGTTCGCCTTTCCTGCAAATCGTTCGGTCAATATTCGTCTAGCCGTGCGAGGCCACCAGGCGTTGGGTTCAAAGAGACGTGCAATCAACTCTTGATTCGAAGAGTGATACAAATCGACTGCCGGCTGCGGCGGAATACGTCCATACGTTAGCTTGTAAATTCTACCGCTCGTTCGATGGACCCCATCATGATCGTGGCATTCCCCGGTATCGCTCCAATCGGCAATATAGACGCCGCCGTCGGGGCCCGTTACTAAGTCCATACCTCGAAAAAAGGGATCGCGGAAGAAGCTATGATCCGGTGCACGACGGCCCACATAACCAGCATTTTGTCGCTCCATGCGATTGCTGTTGATGCGCAGACCGTGCAGATTGAGTGTGTAGAGCTGATGGCGATAATCAGCAGGCCAATTGTCTCCTTGATAAATCATTAATCCGATATGGGCATGTCCTCCTCCAGCGGCGTCTGTTTTGTCCGACATCCCTTTCTGGACCGTGTTCCATTTCTCGCCCGTGTCCCAATGGACATGATCTGCGGTTTGTGCAATCAACTGGTACGTATGCGGATTCAAATCTACGCCATACATCCTTTCCACATGAGCACCAGGCACAACATGCCACAAATGTCCGATCACCGTATTGATTACGAACATCTCGCCATGTTGATCGAAGTCAAAGCCCCAAGAGTTTGTCATGCCATGCATGACCGTCTCCACCTCGCAGCGAATCGGATGATAACGCCATACACCTGTGTTGATCTTGATCCGTTGAGAATCGCTCGCTCCTGGTTTGCCAATGCTGCTAGTCGCTTGGATGCCGTGCCGAGCATAAAGCCAACCGTCCGGCCCCCACTTGAGACCATTGGCTGGTGTGTGGCCAACGACGTCGGCATCGAAACCATCGAGCATGACAACTGCAGGTCCGTCTGGAATGTCATCTCGATTGCGATCAGGAAAGAACAATAACTGCGGTAAACACAGTGCCCAGATTCCACCATTGCCAACTTCAATACTCGTCAACTTGCGAGCATTGTCAAAGAACACCGTCCGCTTGTCGTGTTTCCCATCTCCATCTTGATCCTCAAGAACCACGATTCGGTCCCGTTGGTTCCCATCGAATCCACCCGCACCACTGCCTGACCAACTATAGTTTTCCGCGACCCATAAACGACCTCGTTCGTCCGTCGTGATCGCGATCGGATTCTGAACATTTGGCTCGGCCGCGAAAACCGAAAGCTCAAATCCAGGCGGTAGTTTTGCGGTCTTGACCACCTCGCTCGGATCCATCGGCTTGGCCAAAGACTTCTCCGAGTTCACTATCGCTGGAAACTCATCTGCAGCAATTTTATGTAACCAGGAATTACAAACGCAGGCCAAAAACGCGCAAACGAAACACGGAGCAAATACACGCACAATGAAGTCCTACGATGGGAGGAAGAATCGCGACCCCTTTAGTTTATACCATCGCTCGACGAACTTCAGTACGACAATCTGCTAAGTCGATTAATCCATAACGGTCACACCAACTCGCACTACATCACGCAGGAAAATCGAACTAGACGTTTGGTGGGATCGGCTACCGCGATTCGTACCTTGACTTTATCTCCGTGATTGCATCGAGGTAGATTCGTCGCGCGAGCGCGGATCGCTCCTTCCAGCGTTTGAACGATTCCAGCATCCGCGTCCACCACTTCGGCGTCGAGCACTTCACCGAGGCGATGTTGAAGCGAAACCGCTTCCATCAAATCGATTACCGCTCGATCGACACCGTTTGCTCTATTCTCACTTCGTTGCATCACGCCGGGAAGCTTTGATAGGATTTCAATCAGTGAGTCAGGAACCGTTTCTCGATTGGCCACGAGCAATGCGAGATCGAGCACATAGCGGTCCGCTAACCGTCGCATCGGTGCCGTTGCATGAACGTAGGTCGCGGCAATCGCAGAATGCCATGGTTTCTTCTGCTCTGAAAAGACTTCATAGCTGGCTCGTCCGCCCGAACGTCTCGTTTCCAATAAGAATCGCTGGTGATTCGTATTCGCCGGATCTAAACGCCGTTGTAAATCGTAGAGCGATTCAGAAACATCCCATGCAATTCCGAACGCATGCGCGGACCGGCGAAGCTGCCGGATCGCACTTTCGTTGGGTGTGTCCATCGTGCGGAACAATCCAACCTTTGCCTCTCGCAATAACTCTCCCAGAGCAATGTTCACCGCAAGCGACAATGCAGAGTTGACAACCTCCGAATACATCCGAGAACGAAGCTCCAATCGAACCCCGCCGGGCTCATTTTCATCTGCAACGACTTCCTGCTGTGGTGAATCAATGCGCATCGCTCCGCGACTCAAATCATTGAGCCACATTCGCTTCGCAAATGCTTCCAACAGCGGATTCTCACGCATATCTAACGCGTCATAAGCCAGTTTGGCACGACTAGCACAATAAATAGACTCGACTGACAATAAACGGATCGCCCCGTCTTTTTCAATGGCTACCATCACCAAGACCGCAGGCCGCGGACCATCGGGCAGTAAACTTGCCGCCTGTTGTGATAAACTTATGGGATAGAGCGGAATCTTCCCCTCGATACCATAAATGGTCACACCGCGATTCCACGCTTCTTGAGCAATGCAGCCACCATGCGGAACGAATGCTCCAATGTCCGCCAACGCATAATAGAGAACGATCGAGTCGCCATCCTGTTCTAAATAAAACGCTTGGTCCAAGTCCGTTGAGGTAGCTGGATCTAACGTCACAAAGGGCAAATCGGTCATGTCACCTCGGTCACCGCCCTCAAGTCGAAAATTCGAAGCAGCCCGCGCCGCTTCAGACTCGATCTCCGAAGAAAACGATAACGGAAGTTGGAACTGCTCGATGATCGAATCAATCCCAAGCTTGAGCGATCTTTGCGCTTCTTTGTGTATTCTCATAAATCTACTTCAACTTTCCCTGATTGACTTCATTTGTCCCAGTGTCCGGATCGGGCTTGACCCGACCGGACACCGCTTTGGCGTCCTACTGACCGGTGATAAAGCCCACGCGAACACTTAAAGGATGCGTTTCGGTGGAATGATCGCAGACGCTGCGAGCAATCCGCCCACTAGGCACATGGCGACAAACAACATATTGAACGCGAAATCAACACCCGCCAAAATTTCTCGATCTTGCATTGCCGATAACGAGCGATAGCCTAACGATCCTGGCACCAATAAAATGATACCCGGCGCCTGTGGCACCATCGCTGGCCGATCTCGCAATCGCGCATAAAGATTGCTCCCGCATCCCACCACGAGAGCCCCCATAAAGGAACCGACTTCGGAACTATACAAACCACCGAAGTACCTCGCCGCCAAAAAACCGGACAAACTGACCGCGAAAACAATCCACCATCGCGATGTCCGAACTCGAAACAGAACCGCAAAAGTCGCAGGTGAAATGAGAACCGCTACCCAAAGACAAATAGCGGGAAGCGCCTCTGGCGAAGCCGGCATGCTACGCCATGAACCAGCCACACGCCAAGCGATTGCAACTCCAATAAACAATGTAAGCAGCGTAGCACATGCACCAGCAAACCGAGCGACTCCCGCCGATAAATGGCCGACCGCAAGCTCTGTCATCGCAACCGTGATCGTTAATCCCGGCAATAAAATCACGAGCGATGCCAACGTCACCAATCGATCATCGATCGGTACCACCCACTTAGCCACTGCCAATGACGTCAACGCAGCTGCAAAACCAGCGATGGGAAACAGCAAACCTTGCTCCCAGCCCAATCGGCTCTGCAATCCCTCAAGCCCAGCGATCGCCAGCCCAATCAATCCTGCCGTTAGTACTTCAAAAGCACCTCCTCCGAACACAACCGCAATCGACGCACAGGCCAAGCCGCACATGCACGCGGTTAACCCTTTAGAAAATGGTGCCGGAGCATTCGCGGTCGCTTCCAAACGGAGACGAGCATCGGAAACGGTGATCTTCTTCGCTTCGAGATCTTCCAAGATTTCGTCAAAGCGTATTAATTTGTCTGCATCGACCGAACCTGAGTCCACGCGTCGCATATACATGCGTTCGTTGGGGGCGTCTCCCATCGATGCGATGAGCGAGGTCGGTGTATAAAGAAACGTGCACTTGATCCCGAGCGTTCTCGCTACTTTGGTCATCACCCGCTCTAGCCTGTGAGAGGGGGTGCCATGTTGGTGCAACAACTCGCCCGTTCGCATCAAAAAGTCATGCACTTCAACAGTCGACGCGAAAGCACTCTCCGCATCGCTGCTCGTCTGCTTCTCTAATGTCATCAAGAGTCGTGCTAGCTCTTACCGCAGGCTGCATCCAATGCCTTGATCCAAGGCCCAATATAGACGCCATTGTCGTGATACGTTCGACCGCTGTACATATGCTTGTCGATCACACACGGTTCATTGACATAGATTCCACCACAGACTTCCAGGTCGAATTTGCATTTGGCGACCGTTGCCATACGAAGCCCTTTCACGATACCTGCACGAGCCGGTATCTCCACACCATGGCAAACGCTCGCACACGGCTTCTTGTTCTCCCAGAACCATCGTGTGATCCGAAGCAAGTCTTGGTCCTCGCGGATATACTCCGGTGCACGACCGCCGCTAAAGAAAATCCCCACGTACTCTTCCGGCTTGATATCTTTGAAAGCGATGTCTGCTTGAATGGAATAGCCCTCCCATTCCTTCGTAATGGTCCAGCCTGGTTTCACTTCGTGTAGAACCATCTGATAAAGTCGCTTTTCAGGGGCTGCGACCACAGGTTGGTATCCACCCTCGATGAGTCGATAGTATGGATAAAGTGTATCCACCGTTTCCGTGGCATCACCGACGATGATCAAGACCTTGGGTTTGGACATGTTTTTATTCGCTTCTGGAGTTTGAGAGGGGGATGATTCAATAGCTGCGGAGCCGTTCGGCATTACGGGTCCATTGTATTCTTCGCGGTTCGAAGCCAAAGCCGAATTCGCAGCCAGTGCTGCAATCGTAGTGCTCGTCGTTTGTACGAGGAATTCTCGTCGATCGGATTTCAAAGGTGAGGTTCCTCCGGAGATGTGTTGTCTGGACGTCGATAAAGGAACAGGATTATAACTCAAAGCTCGGCTTATGGCTTCTTAGCCGCCTCGATATACGCGGCCAGAGCACTCAGATTCTTGATAAAGACCGCGCTTTCGATAAACAGCTCCCCAGAATCCGATCCGTCTATATTGGTCACGGGCTGGCCTTTTGCGTTCGTAACCCAGCGTCCACTACCGTCCAATTCTGCCAGCACCTTTTCAGCATCCGCCCGCAGCCCTGACGCCGTTGGAGACTTGCCTTTCGAGGTCTTGCCGGCCAGCCGATCCGCGACCTTTGCTTCAAGTTTGGCAATGTTTGCTCGCGACTTGAATCCATAGTGAGTGGGTAAATTGGAATCGTCGTAAGTCAACTCGTATGCGTCTTTGGTAAAGAAAAGCGGTCGATTGGTTCTCAATTCATAGAATCGTGCCAATTGACCGTCCGGAAGCAACGATCGCTTGAGCCATGCGATCGCGGATGGAGTCGGGGCCAAATACTTTTGGTCTCCCGTGAATTCGGCCAACACCAGAAGCGTTTCGATCACATCGATGGATTCAAATCCAACAACCGAAGGTGGTTCGAATCTCCTTGCCCAGATCGGTTGCAACTGATGATTGTATTGTTGCGCCCATGCAGGCTGCGGTTCTGGGAGCTGCGCGAGAATCAGAAAGTTGCCGAACTTCACCATCGCTTCTCGATAACGTTGGTCTCCATATGTCTCGTATGCCAACTGCAATGTCTTCACAACCGTTCCGGCCAGTCCATCATTGAGTGTTTCAAAGTCCCAGTAGTTCTTGAAACGCCCCTCCGTACGCCAATCGTATTCAGGGAACGATGCCTTGACGACAGGAAAAGATTCGACAGGCTTCTGCCAACCCTGAGGGAATCCACCGTTCGCGAATTGGGCTTTCAATAGGGAATCGAGACCGAACAATACCGCTTCATGAATGCGTTCGTTCTTGAACTGATGTGCTTTGTCCACAGCCATCAACAGACGAAGTGCTGACTGTGATTTGTCATCATCGAGCGTCGAGTAGTTCCGGCCTTTTCGATTCCCATTTCCATGGCGGTATGGCCCCGCATTTTTTCCCTTGGGATCAAAGTCGATACGATCAGTCCAGCAGCCGGATTCCAGTTGTCCAAAAAGAAGAGCATCAGCGCTTTCGGTTGCCGCGTCGAGAAACGCAGTTTGACCGGTCGCGTTGTAAGCCTTCAAAAATGCCATCCCAACGGCGGGTGTTCCAGGAGGCTGCACCCAAATCTCTGTCGGTGTCGCAACACCTTCACCCCAACGTTGCTTCAGATCCAGAGTCACCTTGTAAACATAGCCCCCCTTCACCGATACATTGGTCCGCATGTAACGAGTCGCCGTCAACATTCCTGCGGTACATTTGCTTTCCATGTCGTGCGGTGGCACGCCATCATCCGCTCTTAAACTGACGGTATCAAGTGATACACGTATAGTTGCAACCGTGATTAGAGCCAGTAAGCATCGGTTGTTTGTCCACATTCTTGACCACTTTCGCTAAAAGTCAGAACTATCAAAACTATGATTTTAACTTGGGTAGGTGAACCATTGTTGCAGCAGATGGCGACCTTCGATAAAAGAAAACAACCTCCAAGGTCAAAGAATTCAGGTAGAATCTTGGGAACCACTTTCCGACTCCCTCCCGCTGGACTCTCTCACCATGTCAATTTTAGGACTGCGAATTGGTTTTCTGTCTGTCTCTGTAGTCGTTTCTCTCGTGTTCGCACCATCCCTCGAGCTCAGCCATGCGATCGAGCCACAGGATGCGTTGGTCGTCTCCGACGCAGAATGGCTTAAGCCCACATTTTGGGAGTCCCAGGATGGAAAACCGGTTCATGAAAGTTGGGAGTTTGCCAACGGGGAAGTTCGACTCGTAAAGTCACGCGACGGAAATGCAGCCTTGCTTAGTAAACCGTTGCCAACAAATTTCGAACTTTCGTTTCAATGGATGGTCAGCCCAGGGACGAATTCGGGGCTCAAGTATCGCGTGCGGCAATTCGGCGATCTCTGGCTCGGACTCGAGTACCAAATGATCGATGAGCCGATCCCGTTGAAGGAAATGAATAAAGGATCAACGGCCTCGATCTACGATATTGTTGCGCCTTTACTCGACAAACCTCTTCGCCCCGCAGGCATGTGGAACGAAGCAAAGATCATTGCCGTTGGCGACCGACTCGAGCATTTTCTCAACGGAAAGCTCGTGACCCAAGCCATCGCGAATGGGCCCGAATGGGACGCTAAGTTTGTGCGAAGCAAGTTCTATGGACAGGAGGGATTCGCGCATCCTCGACAAGGGGATCGAATCATGCTAACCGATCATGGAGGAACTGCAGCGTTCAAGAACTTTCGAATGAAGGAACTGCCACCACCAGAATCGAAGCCAGTCCCGACACCTCAAGCACCTCAGCTTGGAAACGCGATGCGAAACAGTTGGGCGACTCAGGATTCGATCGTACTTTGGACGCGCACAACAACAACTCCCGAAATGGTTACCGAAGGTCCAGACTTTTTGCCTATCACTAAGGATGTAGCAAATCGACTAGCGGAATCATCCGATCCCGTCACATTGACTTCGTCTCAATTGCCTGCGGGCGCATCGCTGGATCGGATGATTGGAGCGTCTGTTGGCGCACCAGGAGAGGTTCGTTTGACCTACTTTCCTGTCATGAAGCGTAATGCGTCGATTTCAACGGAATGGAGCAAGACGACTGCAGAAAACGATTTCACGCAACAATGGCGATTACAGAATCTAGAACCTGGCACCGAATACGCAGCGGTTGTCGAAGCGAGGCCGATTGGCAAAGAAGCATTGACTTGCGTCCGACGTGGAACCTTTCAGACGGCATTCCCTGTCGATAGCACAAACGATTTGGTGTTCTGTATGACGACATGCCACGACTATCCACGTCGCGACGATGGATCGTTTGGACACAAAATCTATCGAGCGATGACCAGCATCAATCCAAACTTTGTAGTGCACGCAGGGGACATTGAATACTACGATCATGAAAAGCCATGGGCCTGGACCATCGAGCTAATGCGATTCAAATGGGGAAGACTTTTCTCGTTGCCCAACAATCGGGCATTCTACGCGAACCGAACAACCTATTTTCAAAAAGACGATCACGACACGCTCAAGGATGATTGTTGGGCGGGACAACGATTTGGTGCTGTAACATTCGAACAGGGGCTGAAGCTCTTCAACGAAGAACAATTTCCCACTCAATCCCCACGCTATACAACCGTTCGTTGGGGAAAAGATGTGCAGATTTGGCTTTTGGAAGGACGTGACTACCGTAGCCCCAATCGAATGACCGACGGGCCGGACAAGACCATTCTCGGTACAGAGCAGAAAGAGTGGCTTAAGAAAACACTCCGCGAGTCTACTGCCAAGTTCAAGCTAGTGTTTAGCCCAACGCCAATTGTCGGCCCAGATAGAGACAATAAGCGAGACAATCACGCCAATGAAGTCTTTGATTATGAAGGATCGGAATTGAGGGCTGCGATCGGAATGATCAACGGGGCCATCGTTTTCTGCGGCGATCGCCATTGGCAATACGCTTCCGTCGATCCAGAAAACAAAGTTTGGGAATTCGGTTGTGGTCCAGGCAGCGAAAAGCACCAACTGGGTTGGAAGGCAGGAGACGTGAGACCTTCCCATAAATTCCTACGAGTGGAAGGAGGCTTTCTTTCTGGTCAGCTCACGCAAAATGGACCTGTCCCAACACTTACCATTCGGCATCACAAAGTCACAGGCGAGCAAGTGAGTGAATTTGTTTTCCCTGAGGATTTGTCTACAAAATGAAATGGCCCAACCTACCCGCTGTCGAGAGCGTAAGGAGCAAAGAGAGCACTGGATGGATTGGTCTGCGAGCTTGGATGATAAATTTCATACACTGTGTTTAGATCAAACGCACCTACGATGCCATGGACCAGATTGTCATCATGCATCAAGGCTCTGGTAGCGCGATGAGCAATCCTGAGTTGATCCAGAACACACAACGCGATTTGATTGGAAGACCGACATCCATTGGTTATCAATCGAATGCTGGACTGCTGGCGTCTTATTCGATGGCATACGTTAGTGGATCCAACCGGCTAGCGTCCTTGACCACGCCGGCCGGGACGACGGCTTATTCTTACACTGCCAATGGGCAATTGGCACAGGCCGGCAGCGAGACGTACACCTACGACACGAACGGGAATCCGTTGACTCGCAATGGCAAGGTGACGCAGATCGGCAGTTTCAATCGCTTGCTCGATGACGGTGACTTTACTTTCCAATACGATGCAGAAGGGCGGACGACGCGCCGAACCAATAAAGCAACAGGAGAGACCGAACGCTACGAATGGAATCCGAGAAGCCAGTTGACGAAGATCGATGTCTTTGCGAACGCTTCGACATCGACGGTAAAGGGCTCGGTGAAGTACGGATATGACACGTTAGGGAGACGAAACCGTGTTAGCAACGAGACATCGATCGGTACCCCTTCGTATAGCAAGACGATTGATTATCTTCTGAGTGATGGCGATCAGATCGGAGAGATTCTGGGAGCGACCGGGCAAGTCACGAATCGATTCATGTATGGTCCGGGTGTGGACATGGTTCTCTCGGAGCAGCAGTTTGCAGGTGGCGTTGCCCAGAGTCCGCAGTATCAGCTTACCGATCACTTGGGAACCGTGCGAGGAGTCGCGCAGCGCGTGGGAGGTGCCAGCAGTGCAACGTTGGTGAACGCAGTGCAATATGATGCGTTTGGCAAGGTAACGAGTCAGAGCAACGCAACGAATCAACCGCATCACGGCTTCGCCGGCCGCGACATCGAACCCGTTGGAGGCTTGACCTACAACCGCAACCGCTACTACAGCACTTCCTCTGGCAGATTCATCAGCCAAGACCCCATCAGCTTCGCCGCAGGCGATGCGAATCTG
>JAJTID010000191.1 GCA_021300155.1 Pirellula sp. | reverse complement strand
CAGAGCTGAGTTTTGCTTTCAATGGATTGAGCCATGAGTGGAGATCCTGCGAGAGTGTGAAATCGTTGGGCGAACGATAGAAACCTACCCCACGATTCCAAGCCAAGCCGGCTCAAAAACCTACGGCCGCTGTACGCTTACAATGGAACTCTCATCTGGACTACTTACTGCTATACGACCGGTATTTGCATATCTGGAGCAGCCTCTGGTTGTGTCGCTCCAAAAGATTGCATTCGAGTTCCGTACGCTGGGCTCCTTTGCGAGTGCCATTAAGAAAACAGTGTTTTGCATGAGAATATTTTTGAGCTTCCTGGTAACAACTTGGTTGAGTTGTTTGTCAGACGACCACGTTGATGCGCTTCGATTTGAAAAAATCGCGGACGCTGAGGTTTGGAAGTACAGGGATACTTTCTTGGAAGCGGCTGAAAGGCATGCGAATCGTTTCTGTTCCGAAGAGAGTAGCTGGGACAAAGTCGTTCGCAAAGAGTCCGCGAAACAGGATGTTGTCAAGAATCAACAGGCTGTGTTTGGTGTGTTGCCATTTTGTTGGCCGGTTTCTGTAAAGACTGACCTTTACGAGCATTCTGAACACATCGAATTTTTTGGGAGACCAAGTTTTACAGGGCGTCAAAACTACTATCGTTTTGGCGACGAAAAACTGGTTTCATGCGTGGCGATGTCGCTCGACAAATGTCTGTTTCTTGCATCAACTTCGCAAAACACATTTATCCTCACAGAAAGCAAAAAGAGAATTGACCACGACGCGAGAGAATGTCTCTCTATAGCTCCTCAGTATGCGAGTGTTTTTTCGCTGGGCTCCACTCAGTTCCCTATAGTTTCTGCTTTAAAGTCTGGAACTCTAAAGATTACCAATGTATTCAGATACGGGGCGGGAACGGGTTTAGGGGAGACGGTTGTTTTTGAAGTGAAAGCAGACTCAATTAAAGAGATTTCAAGGGTGCCAGATATTTACCCTAAATCATCCATTGGTGGAGTTGGCGAGTTCGAAGTTCGCCCCAGCTTGGATTGGCTTATCGTTAGATCCACTTTGTTCATGCAAGGCGAAGAGCACGGTGATGAAATCCGAATCGAATACTCTGAGGATGAGAAGAAGCAGCCAACACCATCAATAGTACAAGTAGGAATTGGCTATAAGAATAAGAGCTTGCGATCGATTTTGGAGCGAGTTCGCTTAATGGCTTTGATACTCAAATCCGATTCACCCAACGATGTCGTAGCTGTTCAGCCGTTCAAGGCTATTCAAGAATATAGACGGGTGTCAGTTCTCTCTGTCGGTCATTATGCTAACAAAGGACCAATAACGACGGACAGTTTCCGTATCGATAGCAGCTCGACCAAGTCTAGTCCGCGGCTTTTTCGATTGTTACTCCTTATGTCGATTGCGATTCTTGCTGGAATATGCATGATGATTTGGCGCCGAATGAGATGAATCCGTATGGACCAATCGATCGTGTTCAGCTTTATTGCGATCCACGTGCTTTTCGGAATCGTATGACTGCACGCATTGCAGACCATCCGTAGCAGATCGACAGTTTCTTCCCTTCTGCGATCCCTCGAGGTTCATATCGGATCGGCACTTGCAAAATTGGTATCTTGCTGTGCATCAACTTTGCGGTGATTTCTACGCACCCTTCGAACCCGGTTGACTCTAATTGAAATGCATCGAGCACGCGGCGGGGGACTAGTTTGTAACAAGTCGCATGATCCCGTACCCAGGCTCGATAAACAAAAAGCATCGCGACGTCGATTCCCAAAACTCCACTTGCGAAAATCCACCGACTCGGTCGTTCCCAACAACTCGGACGTCGTCCATAAACTGCGACCGGTTGCACCGAACTAGCCTCTGCTTTCTGAAGCAACTTGGGTATTTCTGCCGGATCGTATTCCAGGTCTGCATCTTGGACGATTACCCAATCACCGGTGGCATTCGCCAAGCCCGTGCGCACGGCAAAAGATTTCCCTTGGTTCTTGGGTTGAACAATCAGTGTCTGACCAGCTGGGATATGCTGTCGAAGCAACTCGGTTGTGCCGTCTGTCGAGCCATCGTCGACAAAGATCCATTGGTACTTATCACAACCTGATTGGTTGAGTCGATCGATCAACGCAACAATCGTTGCTCGTTCGTTATAGACCGGGATGATGATAGATAGCTTCATACTTTGTTGCGTTGGTCTTTCTCAAGCTCGGCTTCCATTCTTGCCGTTCGTTCGAGAGTCTCTTCGATCATGATTCGATTCGACGCGATCAAATCACTCAACATACCGGCGAGCATAACTAACGCGGACAGGATGAGCATCGCCGACCCTAGTACGAGCGATTGAACGTGCCCGTTGCCTTGCCCTAGAAACCAAAGCCACAAAAAACGTCCGATCGGTACAACTCCGATTACGGCGAGGACGCTTGAAACAAAAGACAAAACTGCAAGTGAATGGTAGAGGAAGAAAACGCGGACGATAATCAAAACAGAGTTACGAACGAATTGCGAGATGCTTCGAAAGAGCCGCGAGGGCCTCGTGGGGTTATTGGTTTTCACAGGAATGAAGTCGATCGCTATCCGCTTGTGAGATGCTTGGAGCAACAGATCGATCGTATAGCTGTACTTGGACACTAGATGGAATCGAAATGCAGCTTCACGGGAGAAAGCTCTAAATCCACTAACCGGATCTGCGAGAGGCTGGCATGCCAAGTTGCTAATGACTTTCGCACCCAACCACTGAAGCCAACGCTTGCCAAGCGAAAATCGTCTATCCTGCGCGGGCGATCGGTCTCCGACAACGATCTCGGATTGGCCCTGCAAAATGGGAAACACCAACCGCACGATGTCGTGACCAGAATATTGGTTGTCTCCGTCCGTGTTCACGATGATGTCAGCTCCCAATCGAAGACATGTACGTATACCCGTTGCAAAGCTTTCAGCGAGTCCCCGATTGCGTAAGTGTTTGACGATATGCGTTACACCAAGTGACTTGGCAATCTCCGAAGTCCCGTCAGTACTACCATCGTCGATCACAAGTGTCTCGATCGTGTCGATTCCATCAATTTGAGCGGGTAAATCGGCCAACACCAAAGGCAACGTCGTTGCTTCATTGAAACACGGAATCTGAATAATTAACTTCATGCGGATACACCCAAGACTGGCGAATCTTCACGTTGCACTTGCATTACCCGTTGGTCTCTCCAGGTTTTCCACGTTTTCCACCATTGCATAAACGCCGCGATAGCCACCAACGTCAATACCCACGTCAATCGTTCGTGGTATCGTGGCATCGGTCCCGACAGTGTGCCCGCAATTGCAGCATTCAACAAAATGACGGAAGAAAAGAATGCGATCTGAAATCGAAATCGATTCATCAGAAATAGAATTAGCGTTCCCAGCACAGTCAACCAGTAGCCAACTTCGTGAAATGCACGAAGTGTCGCAAGCGATAAACGTTGATTCGCCTGTCGTGAATTCAAATACTCCGATTGCATGAAAGGTAATGCAACGATGAGACGGGTTACGACTGTTTGCGAACGCAATATTCGATAATCGACGGGCGACAAAACCAATCGCCAGACGTTCCATACGGACGATCTCATCTGTCGTAACGGGTCGCTGAATACAATCGTTCTCACGACGGACGATTCCTCAGACTTTAACTGCTGTCGTTCCGTTTCAGAGCGATTCCAAATACCAGGCTGCCCCCAAAGAATGGCACCCGCATCTTTGGGCATATCTTTGGAATAGCGGCAGACATGCCAAGGAAGGTTTTTGTGGTTTTGGCGAAAGTAAGTGTTTCCGGGTTCATCCGCTAGTATGCGCGCCATAGCAAACACAGGTTGGCGTGGGTTCTGGAGTGAAAATTTTCCATATAGATCAGCATGGATTATCACTAAACTAACCGCGGCAATGCACTGAACGCATACGACAGATACGATCGACGCCATTTCCAACTTCTCGCGATACCAATACGCGATTCCACAGTAACATCCGACCGCTCCGAACGATAACAATACATTGGCACCATGAGACACAATTCCATACCAAAGCGAAATCGCCACCCAAGCGTAGACAGGACTGCTCAGCGAGCGACCTGCGCGTAACAAAGTAACCATCGCTAGAACCATTACGCCTGCTAGCACATCGGGCATCAGAAAGCACACGTAAACGCTTACACCGGTCGTCAGAATTGTTGTAAGAACAGTGCCCCAAGAAGTACGCTTTGTTATCTCCGGATGCAATGCACGCAACACAAGGATCGAATTCGTGGAAACCAATACAGCGTGAAGAACAATAACGGGCCAACTGGATGCATTCCAATGCACGAGAAAAAGGACTGCAGAATAGAGAATGCTCCGTTGACCATAGAAATCAAAATGCGTTCCATGAACGACCGTTTGCCAGAATCGTTCTCCGACAGAAAGGTACTCTACGCTATCGGGAAACCAAATGGGACCACCGTTGACAATCGCTGGCAACAACAATAGCCCAGTCAACAAAACGAGGAGCCACAGTTTCAGCCCATTACCGGTCGCAATGTGACGCCATGTCTTTTCATCGACCAGACGAGAGTGGTTCATCACGTCTGTTCCTTGGGACGCCCAAACAACTTGATCGCCCCGGCGGCAATTCCGAGAGCAAGGAATCCCGCTGTACACCAAGTCACCCAATCGATTTGCTGCGTCGTTGGTGATAACGAAGCTGGCGTTCGATCCGTCCGAGCTTTGAATCGTATGAGATCATATTTCACGACAGAAGATTTGGGTGAACATCGCATCCATAGCGAGATAGGGCGAATCGGTGCGTTCGGAACTTCGATCGGATCGGACTGTATCCGCTGTGCGGTGGTCGACCTACCATTGGTCGATGTAATGTTGCTCGATGTAACGTGGTTCGGAGTAAAACTGACAACGACCTGAGAACCTGATCTCTCCACTTCGATAAGCCCTCTCGATGCATGAGCAACAATCGGCTCGATCGATTTGGAAACACCTGACTTAGATGCGTATTGTGCCGTACAAAGGACTTGTTTTTCAGTCTTGTTCGATGGCATCATCCAAACGGAGAGTCGACCTTCGTCTGGAGAGTTAAATGGTATCGCCAGAATAAGTGATCCACCCTCCTCATCCTTCGGAACGTGAAACACAGATTCCAAAGCAAAATAGAAATCACCATCGCTCGCCAACCGGTAATCGAATCCAGCCGTGACAACTGTCCCTTTGCTTCCTAAGGGTGAAAAGACTACTTGGGTTCCGGTTGGTGTTGTGTTGGTTTTCGCGTTAGGAAGCTTTCCAGGGGTTGCTTGGTGCTGATACCAACTCACCAGTGGATGTGACTTCGAAAGCGGCAGATCAAACTCCTCGCACATTGCCGAGCTTGCCATGGTGGAAATTGTGGTTGCGAAAACTGAGGTCAAAACGATTGCCAAACTAAATGGATTGGCGTGACTGCGTTCGGCCGTAACTTTCTCGTAGGATATCAATGTTCTGTCGTTTCTCTTTGCGACATCGTAAACACGACTATTGGATCTCATTGGCTTCGACTTCTCCTCGATCGGGAGTGACGACAGCGAGCATTGCTGCGACGTTGACATTCCGATCAATCAATCGAACGCTGCCATCCGCAAAACCGAACACGATGCCAGATGCATGCGCAGATCCCCAGTTCTGTTTGTAGTCGATGCCGATACCGTCGGAAAGCAACAACACACCATTTCGGCTGGTGCCCCCTTGTCCACCCGTGAAGATCGGTTCATCCCAATGCCATGATGTAGCGGTGTGCACTTTGGTATCGTATGCCTTTTCTCCCATCAATACCGTATGCGAAGTTCCGTCGGTCATGTTCGCGTGAGTTAGTGTTTTGGGTCGCGCAGGAATCGCACGTAGATTTGCGGCATAATCGGTTTCAGATTCTCAATCGATACATATATACATTTCGTAAAAGCGATTCATGACCGACCTACAACCTTAGCCTCCAGAGGATAA
Source organism: Pirellula sp. (assembly GCA_021300155.1). Taxonomy (GTDB): domain Bacteria; phylum Planctomycetota; class Planctomycetia; order Pirellulales; family Pirellulaceae; genus JBKCUI01. The sequence goes on along the minus strand of JAJTID010000191.1, from coordinate 10,070 downwards.
TTGCCATTATGAAACCTATTGCAGCGACTGCTGACCCAGTAGCCATAAAGCCGAAGCTACTGTTTGCCTTTGTGCTCTTGAGATGGTACTCTTTTTTTCGCTTTACATCCCAATTCTTTGCTTCTTCGTTTGAAGAGAACAGGAATAATGGTTCACCGGTTCCCCAAATTCCTGATGTGTCTTTCGTTCGATCGTGGAACGGAATCCCCGATGGCATAAAGGCGATCATTTGACCATCGCTCAATTTGGTATTGACGGAGTGATAATTTATCACTCCCACACCGCGCAGTTTGCCTGCCTTTTGCTCAAATGCGGTTGGCAATAATACTCCATTTTGTTTTTCAAATTTTTCGTATTTGAAACTAGAAACATCACCGTTCTCTGATGCGACGAGAAAACCAGTCATCATAAACTTAAGGTTTGAATCCAGTTGCACCATAAGCTTTCCTGAAGAAGTAATGCATGTAATTTCAATAATGTTGCCTTTGACTTCGACATGCTTCTCTTCAGCGACTTGGAAAACATCCTTCAACGCACAAGGCTTTGGTTTGGTATCACAGACTATTTCGAAACCAAGGTAAACTCTTGCTAAGAATCCTAGTGTTCCGTATGTTTTCGCACCAATTGTTGCAGATGCAGGCGAATCGACTGGAAGCAATCCGGATTCCGCATCCGTGGTTCCGTCGAAGTTCTTTACTCGACAAAAACCCTTAACTCCATTTGAGACATCTACTATGCCAATGTCGTATTTATTCTTCGTAAAATCCCCTGTAATGGTTTGACCAGGTCGTCTAGTAATAAGCCGTTCCTGGTCGTTCTCAGCAAAGTACTCGACACTATATTTATCCAAAGCGCTAGAATGATCGACATTGGTCACTTCCAAAGAGAAAGTTGAATGGATAGACCAGATCCCGTCAATTGAATTTTGGTGAAGCTGAATATACTTGCCTACATCGTCTGCCAAACACTGGGGTGATTGGAAAGTCAAAAAAACGCAAAGCATCAAAACAAGTCGTTTCGTATTCATAGCATTACTTTCCATTTTTGGTGTGCCGGCAATTTAGAATTGCTTTACGTATGCCAGATGCTACGGGCAAGTATCTGGAATACCACATTGGCATGCAAACCCGCCAGTTGCATACCCCTGACATTGGGCTACGACTCCGCACCCAAGCCCCCAGCTTCCACACGAATGATAGGCGCCCATCGCGCCTCCATTTTCTTCATCAAGCGGATCTCCCGTAGTGCAAGTTGTATAAAAATAATTACAAGTTGCACCCACGGGGCACGGCGTCGAACTACCTGAGGTTAGGCAAGAAACATAACCCCAACCACCTCCTAAAGCAGATGCGGATCCTACCAAACCAATCACCAGCCCAAAAACAAAACCAAGTATACTCTTTGTTCTCATTCCAAATTCCCTCGAAGTAAACGGAAAAACAGGTTCTTATTTCAAAATAACAAGCGGAACGTCTATCTGTCGATCATTCACCATGAATGACATTATCTCTGTAGATTCACTGGTGCCCCTTAAATCAATCGTAAGTTCACATACAGAGATACCCCCTTCTTCTGTAAACACACCTTCAACAAAGGAGGGCATTCGAACGATGCTAAGAGTAACTTTCTCACCTCTCGAGAGAAATGCAATCCGCTCTTTCAACGGCTCCTTATTGTTTATTTCGACGCAAACTGACTTTGGTGAGGTCGTAACTAATCTGTCGAACGAAACAAACACGGGCAGCCGAATAGTCTTTGCAAGTGATTTTTCTGAACTTTCAGGCGTAATAGTAAACTCTAGATAATCACTGGCGGAACGTTCTTGCCAATGAGAACCAAAAGTCGTCACGGAAACGGAGCAGTGGTTTCGCATGTTGTCTCCGCCTACTCTATCAAAACGATTGCTCTTTATTGCGACTTCAAATTTTGCATTTTCCTTCACAATTATCGTTGATTGTCCATCGCCTACATTGTCACTGAGCTCGACCAAAGTTGAGACTGCACGATTTGGGTCACTAGATTCGTCGAAGCTGAAGCGAATTGACGACGGAACTAGATTTATTTCGCGTAACACATAAACTGGTAGTCGAAAATACTCAGCGGATTGAACCCTCTGGCCTTTAAGCTGATACCCCACAGTTGGCACAAACATCCCAATTCTTCCCGCGGTCTGAACCGTTACGTCCAATTCGATTGACCCTAAAGCAGGAATCTCGACCGGCCCATTTGCCTGCTGACCGTCCATCTCAATCGTTGAGCATCCACAACTTGCCAGAAACCGGTCAACAACTTGCGGCCGACGCAAATTGTTCTTGAGCTTCACTTTGTGCCGAACGTTCTCGCCCTGCCAGCATTTTTCGCGTTCCGACTCCACCTTAACATCGATACTTCGAAGGCTGGACGATTTTCCGAATACTGCGAAAATGCTGACAATGGAAACGCCAGCCGTCAGTCCCACAAGTAGTGAAGCTTGTTTCAAATGTGCGAGTAGTTTTGCCAAAACCCGATACCCCAATCGAATACCTAGAAACCTCTCACCCGATTTAAGCAATACCATGCTAATGTTCGCGACAAATCGTGTCCGGAGCGACACAAATTCTGCGTGTGTTTTCAAAATCTCTTAGCGGATATCCTGCGGCTGCGACCATGATGACCAAAATTCAAGCATTGAAATGCACTCCGACAATTGCACACAACGACCGGAAATTCAAATTCCGGCACTCATTTCATTTCGACAGCGTAAACAAGACTATTGGATCTCATTGGCTTCGACTTCTCCTCGATCGGGAGTGACGACAGCGAGCATTGCTGCGACGTCGACATTCCGACCTATCAATCGAACGCTTCCATCCGCAAAACCAAATACGACGCCTGATGCATGGGCCGATCCCCAGTTCTGTTTGTAGTCGATGCCGATACCGTCGGAAAGCAACAACACACCATTTCTGCTGGTGCCCCCTTGTCCACCCGTGAAGATCGGTTCATCCCAATGCCATGATGTAGCGGTGTGCACTTTGGTATCGTAAGCCTTTTCACCCATCAATACGGTATGCGACGTTCCGTCGGTCATGTTCGCGTGAGTTAGTGTTTTGGGTCGTGCAGGAATCGCATGTAGATTTGCGGCATAATCGGTTTTCGCCCAAGCCCATCCGCCGGAGAAGTAATCGCCATAGTGATCGGAAACGACAGGCAATGGTGCGGGACGCGCGCGGGTTGGACACAAATACGTTGGCTGAATTGTCTGAAATGCGACGGTATTGTAAGCATTCGATTGGTCGATGTACGGGAGAATAGCATAGGCCCACGAACCCGGCTGATTCTTTGGACTTGCGTTAGGTTTGCCGATACCTGAGTAATAGTAAGTTCCGCTTCCCCGATTGCGAGTTCCAACAAACTCTTCCTCTCCGGTCGTCGATTTGATTTTGCAAGACTCATCCCAGCCACCATTGGATGGATACAGTTTGTAAGCAGATTCATGAGATAGAACTCCCAAGACAAGTTGCTTGACATTATTCGTGCATTGCATTTTTCGGGCCGCTTCGCGGGCTGCTTGAACGGCAGGTATCAACAGCGAAACCAGTACGCCGATGATTGCAATCACAATCAATAGTTCGATCAACGTGAATGCCATTTTTGTTGGCACTAAAAACTTGTTTCGCATTTAGTGATTCCCTCGATTCGTTGTTGAACACTTCAAGCACATAACGTGCTCATGTAAAGCGTACGCAGTTGATGGAGCTTGCGCTGGACAGAACGGATGCTGAGACGAAATTTGATCGCAATATCTCGAACGTCGAAACCATCGCGTTTAAGTTGCAGAAGTTCTGAAAATTGTTCGTCAGGAGCTAGTCCCATCAGTGTCTCCCACGTTTCCGCCGCTTCGACTTGCAGAAGAGCAGCGTCTTTAAACTCTCGCTCGTTGGCCGAATAATCGAAAAGTCGCTCCAATTGGGAGGGGCATCGACGTCGTTTACGATTTAAGTAAGTTGCGCGATTGATAGCACGTTCTTCTATCAGTCGCAGGATGGCGATCCAGATGTCTTCCATCGAGAAAAAAGCTCGATGATTTCTAGACGTTAATTCGCTCCAAATCGCAAGCATCACATCATTCGCGAGATCCTCTTCGTAATGGATCAATCGATCTGCGGAGCATAGTTTGCAGCGGCATCTCCGCTTTATCTCTTCAAAATGCGAGATCCAAATCGATTGAAAAAGCTCTTGGATCTCACCGGAGAACGAAGAGTCGCAGCAATGGTTGGAGTCGAGTTCACTGTTTTCTTTGTTGGACAATGGATCTGGACATATCAATGGAACGGGCATGTGGAACTCCATGGACTCACTCGACGATGGCTGCTCGCTTGTCATAGTGAACGAACTCGAAAACAGCCGAACGCAATTGTTGGTTACTCAGCTTGATTCGCAGCTCCACCGCTAGGTTCGCTATCCCTGTTAGCTTGGCATCTGGATGAACGGTCACCTGCAGAATTGGCTTTTTGTGTTGATTCGATTCAATAGTCATCAGTTTCGCGGAAACACACTCGCAAGACGATTGAATGTCTTGAATTCGATGGTCCGTAGGAATCTTCAACGGATTGAGATCGAATCCAACGAAATGTTCTCGATCTGCTGTGATGTACCCACCATGAAAAATAACCGAATCAATGTCGGAATTCGTTGTTGTGTCGCTCTTCAAGAGTCCGTGATTGCAACCGGTCGATGCAAAACAAACGAATTCCAAGCAAATCAAGATGGCGAAAGAAAAAAGAGACAAGCGATCTCTAGAAATGGGCTTGCATGGGCTTGCATGGGCTTGCATGGCTTCAACAAAGTTTGGGAGTACAACTTGTTCGACACATGTCTTCCTGACCCGATCATTAGATCAGACCACGCGAGCGAGGTCAAGACAATTTTGAACGAAAACGATGATAATGATTTTCGCAATTCAGTTTAGATTTTTGTCGCACCTCGCACCTCGCTCGATGTCGTGCGTCCGGCGTAATCTGCGGAAAGGCGATTGTGATCGACATGCAGTTGATTTGCGAACAACTTCGTTACGCTTCCTTCGCATTCAATTGATTCCCCCGCTGGATTACAGCAGCCTCAATCACTCGAAAGGCTGTACGCGTAAAAAAGACTTGAACCGCTGCAGCCTAAACGGATTGTCGCCGAGCGGGACGCGATGGTTCGCAACCGAAGTACACGACTGAATGCAATTAGGGAACGCATTAACCGACACTGGTTAGCACACGTGATTTGTTTCAGCGGGAACTGGCACACTTCGAGCGTTTTCTAAGCGATACTTTCGCTGGCCGATAGTGGTAAGGTTTTTTGACGAAGTTTTAAGTTCTCTTCTTTGCGTTTGTGTCGAGCTTGACGCAACTTCAACGCGCGGTTCGTATCGACTTCTTCCGGGTTGCCGCGATAAAAAGTCGCTGGCGGTTTATAGCCCAAGGAACTATGCAATCGAATCGTGTTGTAGTGCAATACTATCGACGACAATGCGTCTACTGCTTCTGATCGGCTCGTCAGCTCGAACTCGTCAAGCTTTTCTCGAAACGTCCGATTGGCCCGTTCAATCACTCCATTTTCTTCCGGGCAATGAGGACGAATACGGTTGTGGACCAGCCGATGATATTCAAGTACCGATCCGAACTCGCTGGAGATGTAACCGCTACCGTTGTCGCTCCGAATTATCGGTTGAATCGTCGCTCGGCCTTCTTCGTCCAAAGGAAGCGTCTGCAAGGCGGCTTGCGCGGCGATACTCAATGAACGACCATCCATGCTGCTCATCAGCTCCCAATGAACGATATAGCGAGAGTATTCGTCGATGAAAGCGGTAAAAAAGTATTGTTCCTCATTGATCGTTAGGTACATGAAGTCCGTCGCCCATATCTGATCAGGGCGTGTCGTCTTCTCCGTCTCATCGCGATAACGCTTTTTCCTGCCTCAATGACGATCCATCAGGTTTTCTTCGAGTAAAATCCGGTAGACCGTGGATGGACTCAGGTAGGCCACATCCTCATCGATCATCCGCCATGCCAATTCTCGACGGCGAATATCGGCATGCGACAAAGCATAATTCTTCACCGCCGCTTTCTCTTCAGGCAAGGCCTCAAAGACCTGTACCGGATGAATCGGTGGTGTCGTCTCTCGCTTCCAACGATAGTACGAGCCATACGGTACTCCGAGTATCTTCAGCGACTGGCGAACTGGCATCGCGCTTCGCGTTCTTGCCTGTTCTACTTCAGCTATCACACGTCGCTGAAGATCGCTCGGGAGTTGTCCGTAGTCTTCGATTCCTAAAGCGTTTTTTTTAACTCTAGATTCTCGGCTGTGATCTCGGCAATCACGTTCTTCATTCTCGTGAGGTCCGATTCCAATTTCGTTTCCTTGGCATCTACCGAGCGTTGTCGCTTTCCTCCAAAGACGGCATCGGCACTGGATACCAACAGCTTCTTCCATGAGTAATAATGCGTAGGGCTGATCCCTTCTTGGCGGCACAACGAAGCTACGTCGATACCAGGAAATTTCTTCGGAAATTTCCAAATGGACTGTCGCAGTTGAAGGATTTTGTGGCGTTATTTGCAGTGCGGTGAATTTCACTCGGACTTCAATGATCTGAGCGAGCCAATCAGCTGGCTGGGTAAGCGGTCGGGTCATTCGAACAGAATTTCTATCATTGCTCCTACGTTAGATTCAGCGTCCGAAGGCGGAGGGTTGTGTGTAAAACTATGTTTGCTAATCGAATTGTCGTTTTGATGACAGTTTTCTTCCTCTTCGCAACGATCGTTCAATTTGCGTCGATATCCAATTTTGGCATGAAGCGAGAAAAAACCATTGTCCCGGAAGATCTATTGATTGATCAGCAATATTATTTACTGTCGGAGATCAAATCGAGAAAGTTATCGCATAGGGTTGCGAGTGTTGTGCTGCCTCTGAAAGGTCTACACCATGAAGAGGCTGAGCTGTCTTCTGTAAGCTGCGGCTGTATTCAATTTACGACAAATGGTCTAAAACGTGTCGTCGGCGAAAGGTGGAGATCGGGAGACGCGTTGTTTGCAGCTGAATTATCATTTGAGATGCCCAAACCAGGAGGCACGATAGATCGCAATGCGGTCATCTCGTTTTATAATGAAGTTTCCTCAAATCCGGTAGCATCCAAACGAATTCGGGTTAGGACAGGCGTATTCCTTGATATTAACCCTATTCCGTCTCAGATAGCTTGGCAAGCTGGCGGGAGCAATATTGATGCGGAGGTGTCCGTTGACTTGATTTCTAGAAATCAAAATTCGCACGTTCTCGTTGACCCAGAGCCAAACATAGTGGCTGATGTCCGAAGAAGACGGGATGTGGAGAAGTTGGAATGGGGTGGGTACTGTCATCGATTTCGAGTAAGGCTTGTTGTTGTTGACGCAGAAAAAGAGGCACCCCGTGAGGTTGTTGTTAGGTCAACAACAAATCTTGACGTGTTTGCACGAATACAGATCTCTAACAGTTCGATATTAATGAGGAACGAAAATTGACTAGAGTTTTCTGTTTTGCTTGTATTGTTTTGGCATGTGTACGCGAATGCCAATGTCAAACCCAAACAGCTTTAGCAGAATTGGAGAAGGTCAAACTGTTGACCCAAAATCGAATAGAGCAGATCGAGACACTTCGAGTTTCAGGGTTTAAATACTCGGCGTTCTTTGATTCGAACGAAGAGTTGTCGCAAGAAATCTTTCGAAAGATATGTTTGGCAATTGTCCCAACCAGCAATTTCGAGTTTAGTTCAACGGAAGATCTGGCGGTGATTTCCAACGCTGCTTTCAAGAACGTTTTACCCGAGAGGCTTGTCTCAAGAAAATGGTCGAAAACTGCCATTTTTCAAGATGGCCTTAATGTTCGAAATGAAGAAGGGGAGGAAGACAGTCTCTTTCTTTTGATCAAACGAGGAAATCAAGAACATCACTACAAACCAAAGCGCTCAGTTGACGGCGGATTGGTTTTGGGACAAGCAAGCGTCTACCCCAACGGATCCTCCGTGATGATAGAAAACAAAGGCACGTTCTTTCCAAACTTGTCGAAAATTAATCCTTTGAAAGAATGGAAAACATTCTCAGAAGGGGGCCTTAAAACGCTTGAAGTTCAATTAGAAAACTCGATGGCAAACATTGTATTCACTCAGTCTGATTATACGATTCGATCACATGCTGTTGGTCAGTCCCAAACCAAATTGTCCCGAGAGGTCATCTTTGGGAATGCGATCGTCGAATCCAACGGAGTCAAAGTACCTAGGGTTGTTATTCGTTCATTTCACACCACTTCAGTAGGTTCGATGCGCTCGGTAATTAAAGCCTTTAATGTACTTATATGTACATCAATCGAAGTGAACGGTACACTAGACGATGCACTCTTTCAGTTGTCGGTTCCTGAAAATACGCGAGTTCTAAAATTTGATGACGGCACGCCTTTTGAAAAGGGCGGTTCAAGGCCTCGCGGTGAAATTGTCTCTAAACCAGTTGTTGACGTTGAAGAATATGTGAGCCGCAAAGAGTTTGGTGGTCCCCCGGGAAAGCAATCGCCTGGAAGCCATTCAATCTTGCCTCAAATCATTTTTCTTATTCTGACGATGGCTGGTCTAGTTGTTTGTTGTTTCTTTTTGTTGAGAAAGCGCAGATTGTGATGAAGAAAAATTTCAAAGTTGGAAAGCACTGGCTAATGGCCTCAATTGTAGGTGGCCTCAGCTTGGTTTCGGTTGGACTCTCAAGTGATTATTGTTCTATGTGGTGTAACCAACCTTTCGTTACTGCAACGTCGACTTCTTGTGTAGCAGACCAGTTGGGCATTTGTGTAGGGTCGTGCACAACGACCTTTACACCGGAAGATGGTGGGTGCGTTGATTTAGTTGAACCAACTGGAGTCGACTGTTCAATAAGGTACGATCTGATCGATGTACCAATAAATTTCGTGAGTGTTTGCGATGATGATTGCGAGTGCAAAGTGCTTTATGCTGCACCACCTGAGTATGCATCCTATAATCGGGTAGGTTGCGATACGCCCAGATGTGACTGAAGGAAGAGATTTTTTCCATTGCGATCATTTTATCAGTGCCACCCCTGCTCCTTGCATTGTTTGAAAACGAAAGATCTGCCTTAATTCCGATCGTGAATGCCGTTTCTTGCGTTGGATGCATGAGACGCGACATCGACGAACATCAGGTTGGTTTGGCAAGAAGCAGATATCCCTACAAATCATTTACCGTGGGAGCCGCGTATGAACTTGCGTTCGCTCCCGTTTCTTTTGATTTGGTGTTTGCTTGTGAAGTGTTCGAGCATTTGGACCATCCGGACAAAGCAATGTGAGCAGTGATTATGGGGACACAGGTATTCGTTGATTATCTGCCTGCCTTCCTACATAACGCGGACAGGGCTAACTAGCTTCGCGTGGGGAGTGCGAGGCACCAATGGCACTGTACGATCGCTACAAGTTGTTTCGCTCAAACGAGTTATCTCCTTTGCCAAGTTTCTTTCGCAAGCTGTATCTGGGTTCCATCATCAATTTGTACTGATCCATCCGCCGCTTCACGCACAAGCGCTCGAATCGACCTGGTATATTCCCAACTCCGCACAGCGATATGCCTCGCAGCAGTCGGTGGATCAGCTCATCGGAACTCGAAGCTGAAAAGAATGCCACGCCCCAGTTTGACAAGACGTACTGGTAAGTTGAGACAAAGCTTATCGTTCGAGGAAGGGTTGACGATTGTTTGACCGCGCCCCCGATGGTCATTCGTGTCAAGTTGTATGCCAATAGCTTGGTCCGAATTCGCTGTGGACCATCTCTGGCGATTTGTGTTCGGCGACAGTCATATTTCCGCTTTAGCGACAACTACATTTCCCCATCGGAATTTGGTGGAATCCCAGTAGGTGATGATTGGTTGGCTTGGTCTTGGGCCCGTTGCTTCTCTTGGTTCGCCTTGGCTTCCTCCAAGCGAATGCTTGGCACATTGAGCTCGATTATTGAACTGTGGTGCACCAAGCGATCGATCGCTGCTGCAGTGGTCATCGGGTCCTTGAATATCTGCTCCCACT
>JAJTID010000014.1 GCA_021300155.1 Pirellula sp. | reverse complement strand
CGTGTTTGCTTGTTGCTTGTTGCTTGTTGCTTGTTGCTTGTTGCTTGTTGCTTGTTGCTTGTTGCTTGTTGCTTGTTGCTTGTTGCTTGGTGCGCCGTGCGAGAATTGGCATGGGAAGGACCTTCAAGCGGGGAGAGACGGGTTTAAGACAGAGCGTTCCAATCGATTACACGGGTTAGGAAGTCAGATTGCAATAGGGGGTATGTAACATTTCATATGAATTTTTCAGACCGTTGGTTGAGAACGCGTAATTTGGCAGAAAACGGTAAATCTACTTTCCGCGACGCGTGCGACAAGAAATCCGACAAGATTTCAGAATAAATGTCGCAAAGCAAGAGTCGTGTTCTTCGAATGAGATTTTGTGAGTTGGTAAAGGCAATTCGTATCAGTTTCTAAAGCAGTGGTGGCTGCGAAATAGTTGCAGATCAAGATATCTTGGCTTGGATTCGGTCTATACAAGATCTAAAGCAGCAAAACATCCCGATTTCAGTGCGCGCAGCGGACAACGAACCATTTGGACGGTTCGTTGTCCTATTATAATAAGCCAATAAGCCGACTTGATGACGTTGTTCATGCCCCATCCCACGAATACCTATGCAGCTAACTATCGCAACGATCGTTACCACACGACGGGTAGAAGGCCAAAGCCAGTACTTCGTTCAAACCGTCGGAAAGCCCCGCGTCAGCGCCGCCGATGTTCTATTGAAAGCTGCCTTGCAAAAGCTGAACAACGCATGTCGCAAACATCTCCAAAAATGGATTGAGAAAGGCAAATCGAGAGAACTCGCTGCTTGGCTATACGATCCGAACGCGCAGTACCGAATGTTCAAGCAATTGATCACGCTTCGAGATCGAACGGTTCGGGTCAAGACGCTGATGCATGTTCAAGAGAACGAACTCGGACGGATTGGCCTCTTCCCGCTCCTCGATGCTCCGCCGTTTCAAATCCAGCCTACCGCCTCCATCGAAGAGCGAGCTGCCGAAGTGCTAACCGCTTGGTGCGAAGAAAAGCTCAAACAAGACGGCGTCCTGCAGTTAGAGTCTCTCGTACTGACCGGGGAGGCATGGATCGAACCTGTCGATATGAGCTTCGACGGTGGTGCGACGAAAAAGAAAAAGAAGGGTGGGATGATTGCTGCCCTTCTCGGACAAACTGCCGTGGATGGAGCTAGCGCATTGCATCGCGTTGGAAGATGTCTCGATGCAACAGTAGAAGCGCAATCCGAGCTCTTTCATCGCCACAAAGAAGTGGATCGACTCGAACAGATATTGAAATTGGAAAGACGGCAAGGAGTTCTGTTGCTCGGCCCTTCCGGTGTCGGGAAGTCTGCCATCTTAGCGGAAGTGGTGCGTCGCCGTGTTGCAGCCAAACCTGTTTCCAAAAAGCATCTCAAACAGGTATGGTTGGTCTCACCTGCTCGTGTGATCAGCGGCATGTCCTACCTCGGGCAATGGGAACAACGCTGGCTTGCTATCCTCAAAGAGTCAGCGCGACGCGATCACGTCTTGGTCTTTGATGACCCCCTCGGTCTTTACACAGCAGGTAAGACGCGTGATAGCGATATGTGTTTGGCAGACGTGCTCAAGAGCTTTATGGCCGAGAACCCGCTTCGATGTGTCTTTGAGATGACCCCACAAGCGTTATCGATCTTGAGACGTAAAGACAGATCGGTGGTCGATCCCATGCTACCCATAACCGTCGATGCGATGGACGAAACGCAATCGATGCAAACCATGATCGATGTGATCGGGCAGATCGAAAGTCGTTCGCATTGTTTCTTTCATCCGGGTCTGCTACCCAAAATGATCGAGTACTCCTCCATGCTGGCCCCGCACGTCGCATTGCCAGGAAAACTAATCGATCTGGCTCGCGGATTGGAAAGACAAGCTCTCGCAGGTGCAAGCCGATCGACCGATAAATCGACGGAAGGTTTTGCGTCGGAGGAAGAAGAGAACGCCAATCCTAGACGAAGCTATCCTCTTTCAGGCTTCGATTTGGATCGATTTGTCCAAGAGCGCACCGGCCTTCGGCTCGCCCTCCGCAAAGGTACCGCCGATCTTGCGACGCTGCGCATGGCACTGGCAAATCGGATTCGAGGACAATCCGCAGCCGTTGAGGTTATGGCCCGATTCGCGATCCGTTCGTTGTATGGCATGCAACCACTCGATCGTCCTCTCGGTGTCTTTCTTTTCATGGGGCCGACAGGCGTTGGCAAGACCGAATCTGCCAAGGCGCTGACCAAGCTGTTGTTTCATGACGAGTCGCGTTTGGTTCGAATTGACATGAACGAAATCAGTTCTTCGCAAGCGGCCGAAGAATTGATCGGTACGCTGGAAAACCCAGACGGTCGACTTCCAAGTGCGATACGTAGAAGTCCGAACTGTGTGCTGTTGCTCGATGAAATCGAAAAAGCGCACCCCGACGTGCTCGACTATCTGCTTCAAGTGCTCGGGGAAGGGCGGCTCAGCGACGCGCGCGGTCGACTGGTAGACTTTCGAAATGCGTTCATCATCATGACGAGCAATCTCGGTGCTAAAGATGCTGGAAGCCACCTTGGGTACGACAATGCAGTACCAGGCGAAGTGTCGCGAGTCCTCGGTACAGTCTATCAACGCGCCGCGAAGCAGCACTTCCGACCCGAGTTTCTGAATCGCATCGATGAAGTCGTCGTGTTTCATCGATTGGAGCGGGAAGTGATGGGCGGCATCGTCAAACAACAGCTTGAGTCGCTCATGCAACGCGATGGACTGTCACGTCGGCGCATCTTTTTGAAAATAGAAAACGAAGCGACTGAATGGATCGTCAATCGAGGTTACGATCCTGCCCTAGGGGCTAGAGCGATCAAACGATGTGTCGAACGTGAAGTCGCGCAACCATTAGCTGATCACTTTGCCGGACAAAAAGTCGACAACCCGTCATGGGTCCGATTGCGACTCGACAGCGAGCCAGCCATTGCCTCCAAACTTGTTTGCGATGCCAAAGAACTTACCGTTCTCTCGGCACCAGAAACGAGCTCTACTGCATTGTCGATGACGGATTTCCTAGATCAAATGAAAGGGGAACTTGGAAAGCTGCGAATCGCATTGAAGGCCCGAGACCAACATTCGGAAAGACCGTTACCACAAGTGGACTACTACGCCTGCCACGGCTGTTTGGGGGAAGCCGATGAGCTTTGGAAAGAAGTCGTCGAACAAGTTCGGATGTCCCGAGAAACATCGTTGAAGCCGATCCAGCAGTCCATCAAACAAACACCGTCGAAAGCAGTGTTCCGCAATGTCTTTGCCAAACAGGATACTCGCGATCGGCTGATATCGGAACTTTCGATGGCCGAGATGATCAACGACTTGTCCCCGCCAAACCCGTCGATATCCCAAGAACAACAATGGCAACGTGTTCTTTGCCGCAAGATTGCGTTGGCCCAACGTATGATCGATTTCGTCGAATCTCCGAAACGTTGGTTTATTCGCGCGAAGTTTCTCAACATGGATCCCGAGTTGGAAGCGGATCAGATCCCCGACATGCGTACGATGTGTTCGCAAAGAAATGATGATGTGATTCCGTTAGCGATGAATTTTTTTGTGACGCACCATGTCTTGGTGAATCTCAAAACGCTCCTTTCGTCATTGCAGTACGACGTGTCGGAGGTGAGCCCGTACGCTTGCTTCATCGCGGAAGGGACAAGCGTGTATGGTATCCTCGAACCTCTCTTGGGAACCTATCAAGTGTCTGGGGAGTACGGATTCGACCGATTGATCACCCTTCAGGCGTGTCCCACCAAGGAACATGAGACGGTAGCTCAAGTGATGGCAGACGACACGACTTTAGCCATGCTCGACAACCCAACCAATGGAGAACCAACGATCGAGAGCACAGGGCCAAACGATTGGACGACCATTCGGGGCGAATTCAATGGCATTTGGTTAGACTACCAAACACAGACGCGCACGAAACTCTACGATTCGCGAGAATGGCAAGCGTGGTACTTGGACCTGATCGCCCACGCAACGTCGGGGAATAGGAACTGATCTAACGATGTTCGTCCAAGAGCCAATACTCATTACCAACAACCAAGATGGGATCTATGTTGCCACGTCGATTTCGGAATCGGATTTTCAATCGCTTGCACCCACCAAATCTCAGGCTAAACGATTCCTCGAACGAAAGCTTGCCAAAGCGCTAGCCAACAGTAAGCCGTTTTTCAAAAAGATCTACAAATCTGTGCATGTGGAGACGCGTACGTTTCCTGTCAGTCCCATGCATATCGAACGACATCGACGCTATCCGACCGGGGATCCACTTTCGATACCTGTACGCGTTGTCAAGATCGTGGACTCGTGGGACAAACTGTTCGGATTGCTACCGGACTTTGACATCCATTTTTATTGTCCCGTCGAAGAGGACTTTGGAATGATGTTGCAAGATGCCGTGAGATCGGTCTTATCCTCGATCTCTCCCGAAGAGATCATTCAACATTGGCCACCGACCGAATGCGAGGTCGACTGGATTCGGATTCGCATCCATTCGAAGTCGAATGCTCCACCAGCGCCGAGAACAAAAGTCCTCGCGACCGTCGCGGAGTCCGCGATCAAAATGAAAGCACCGCTCATTGAGAAAAATTGTCGAGCGGTCGAAATGTACCAACTGCGCGACATCATGCATTCAGGTTGCGGTCTTTTGGTTGGAGAGGCGGGCGTTGGAAAGTCCACCATCCTAAAGTTCGCAACTCGTCACGCCATCAAACAACTGCGGGCCGAAGCCAAAGAAGTTGGTGTTCCTATCCCCAACACGAATCGATTTTGGTTTACCAGTGCCAATCGATTGATCGCAGGTATGCGATACTTGGGACAGTGGCAAGAACGATTGGAATTGGTGATTGCTGAGTTAGGAGAGTTGGGTGGTGTATTGGTGGTCGATAATCTACGCGACTTGATTACCCTCGGGGGGACATCGCCTAGCGATTCGTTGGCCGCATTCATGATACCCTACTTGCGATCGGGGCAACTGCGAGTCATCTGTGAGTCGACACCCATGCAATTGGACTTTTGCCAACGGCATCTACCAGCGTTTATCGATCTATTGCCTATCGTCAACGTCGATCCGTTGTCGCCTACGTTTGAAATACTCCTTTTGCAGTACGTGTTGGAGGAGCGAGCCAAGGGGCTGGGGATGAGCGTCGATCCGACGTTGGCTGCAACCATTCATCGATTGTCAAAGCACTTTTTGGCGGGCCGTCCGGCCCCCAGCGGTTCGATACCATTCGTCGAGCAATGGCTTTCCCAAGTTCGCGACCAACAGCGCCGTCGATTGGCCAAAGCCAATCCAGAGTTGGTCGAAGCTACTACGCTTGAGAAGGGTTCTGTGGACGACAACGGAGGGAGCAAGCAACTGACAAAAGACATGATGCTTCAGGCATTCACGCACTGGACCGGATTGCCGCGCGATATCTTGGAAGATTCCGTACTGCTCCATCGTCATGAGGTAACGAGTCGCTTGGAACGGGAAGTGATCGGCCAACCGCGAGCCTGCAATGCTGTTACGGATGTCGTGATGCGTCTCAAGGCGACCATGCATGAGCCGGGGAGGCCTTTAGGCTGTTTGCTGTTCTGTGGACCGACGGGTGTCGGCAAAACGCAATTGGCCAAATCGTTGGCTAAGTATTTGTTTGGTGCCGACAAAAGCAGATCGAAACTTATTCGATTGGACATGAGCGAGTTTCAGTCATATGCTGCAGGTCACCGCCTTTTGCGAGATGCCGAGGGAAAGTCGGCCGCTTGGATTCAATCCCTTCGTGAACAACCGCTCCAGGTCTTGTTGTTGGATGAAATTGAAAAGGCTTCGTCCGAAGTCTTTGATGTGTTGCTCAGCGTGCTCGACGAGGGACGGCTGTCCGATAGCATTGGGAATGTAACGAGCCTGCGTTCGACGGTTATCATCTTGACGAGCAATCTAGGTTCGACACAGAACAGTTTATCCGGATTCCATGGCGGAAATTCGATGGACTATGGATCGTATGTGCGGAAAGTGTTGCGACCCGAATTCGTCAACCGGCTCGATCGCATCGTAGCATTCGAATCGCTATCCCCCGAAACCGTGTTGTCGATGACTCGCAAAGAGTTGAGCGAAATCAATCAACGCGAAGGAGTGCAGAGACAGAGGATTCAATTAGAATTCACCGATCGATTGGTGGAGCATATCGCGAGTGTCGGTTTCTCGGCAACGCTCGGCGCACGTCCCTTGCAACGAACGATCGAATCCTTAGTCATGGCTCCTCTCTCTCGATGGATGATTGATAGGCAGTATATTGACTGCCAGGATGTGGAGAAGAGTGACGAAAGCTCAAGGCTGCGCGTAATCATGCTCGATTGGAAGCATGATCTTTTGATTATCACAACCCAGGCGTAGCGACTGGACGTGGTAACCGGCACAATACATGTTCACGCTGCTTACCATTGAACTTACCATTGAACTCCCTACCATCCCATATCAAGGATACATTCCATCATGCGCGTTGAATCTGTTGCAAGCCTGGTACAAGGTGTGTTGCAAGGCATGTTGCTCGGTGCATCCCTTACGATATCGCTCTTGATGTCACACGCGTCTGGACAAGAGCGACCGAAACCTGCTATCCAAGCATGGGCTCCATCCGTTCAACCATTATCTCGGTCCGTCGACTTGAATGTCGGGGAGTCGACCGATGTCGTCTTGTCCAATGGCTCCCCGGTCAAACTCCGATTGCTCGATCTTCGCGAAACGCGCGATGAGGTTTGTTTCGCCGTGAGACGTGCGGAGGTATCGATCGAAATCGATGGTCAACCGGTACAACTGGTATCGGCCAATTACAACCTGCCAAAGACTATCGGATCCGTTCAAATCGATTGCCCGATCACCAAAGGAAACAACTCGAATGGCGATGCGAATTTTTGGGGATTGGACAAAGACGTTCGTCTGCGACTATGGCCTGCTGCATCGCCGCTGATCAACCCGGGGACATTTCTTTATCCCGCCAAACAGAAATGGTTCGCAAACAAAACGCAAATGGCAAATGAACCAGTCTTTGTCGATGGGGGCGAGCGACCTGGCAAGCGTTCAATCTATTATCACAGCGGACTGGATATCGGTGGTTCCGAAGGCCTTGTCGAAGTGATCGCAGCCACCGATGGGCTCGTCGTTTCTGCTGCCGACCAGACGTTGGATGAACATCGAAAAGATTCACCCGTGTCGCCTCGCTATGACGTCGTGTATCTACTCGACGCACGTGGGTGGTACTACCGTTACAGCCACTTGAAAGAAATCGACAAGAATGTACTGCCTGGCCGTGTGCTGAAAATGGGAGATCGTATCGGTTTGCTCGGCAAAGAAGGCGGAAGTGGTGGGTGGTCCCATTTGCACTTCGAAATCAAAAGTCGACAACCCTCCGGCAAATGGGGAACCGAAGAAGGCTACCCATTCCTCTGGGAAGCGTATGTTCAACAATACCAACCCGAAGTCATCGCTGTCGCACGACCACATCATCTCCTTTGGTCCGGAAACTCCGTCACATTGGATGGATCCAAGTCGTGGAGCAAATCTGGCTCCAACCTTCAGTATCAGTGGCAACTAAGTGACGGAACCGTATCGAACGAACCGATGGTGACTCGCCATTATGAGAAACCTGGCAAGTACAGTGAGATCGTGCGAGTCGCCGATGGTCAAGGTAACATCGCTTATGACTTCGCCAATGTTTATGTCTACGACGCCATGCATCGCGAACGATTGCTCCCCTCGATACACGCCAACTACCATCCCACGACAGACATCCAGCCAGGCGATGAGCTCATCTTCAAAGTGCGTGCTTTTGGTAACAAACACGGAAAAGAACTGTGGGACTTTGGCGATGGAAGCCCTACGCGTGAAGTTCAGTCCGATGGGAATGCGGTATCGTTGGCTCCCGATGGTTATGCGATCACGAAGCATCGCTATCAACAGCCTGGCGATTACATCGCTCGCGTCGAAAGGACCGATTCTTTTGGAGTCAAGGCTGTGGCTCATTTGCATATTCATGTCGAAGCCTCGAAAGTCTTTCTCAATAAAGCGAACAACGCTCAGGACGCTTGGAGTTTGATAGCTCCGTACTTCGCACCACCTGCCGAACTGCGGGGGCAATTTGGCAACTATCGATCGCCAATGCAATTCGACGATGGTCGAATGGTCACCAAAGCCGAGCAATGGCCCGCTCGCCGTGCAGAGATAGTGAAGTATTGGGAAGAAAAGATTGGCAAGTGGCCTGCGCTGATCACCGAACCGAAATTAGAAATTCTCGAAACCGTGCGTCGTGAGAACTTCCAACAGTTGAAGGTTCGGTTTCTCTGGATGCCGGGCGAGATGACGACGGGTTATCTGCTAATTCCTGATGGAGAGGGTCCCAAGCCAGGAGTGATCACCGTTTATTACGAACCCGAAACGGCAATTGGACTCAATGCACCTCAACGAGACTTCGCGCTACAGTTAGCAAGACGTGGATTCATAGCATTGTCGATTGGCACGACGGAGGCTACGCAGAACAAATCGTATTCGCTCTACTATCCGAGTATAGACGATGCAAAAGTCGAGCCATTGTCAATGTTGGGATATGCGGCTGCCAACGCTTGGTACGCGCTCGCGTCGCGACCCGAAGTGGATTCGGCACGTATCGGAATCGTTGGCCATTCGTTCGGTGGCAAATGGGCCATGTTCGGATCCTGTTTGTTCGACAAATTTGCATGTGCTGCTTGGTCGGATCCTGGCATCGTGTTCGATGATCAGCGAGGGAACATCAATTACTGGGAGCCCTGGTATTTGGGATACCATCCAAAGCCATGGCGAACGAGAGGCTTAGTAACCCAAGACAATCCTGCAAAGGGAGCTTATCCCAAGTTGCGCGCCGAAGGCCGTGATCTTCACGAGCTACATGCGTTGATGGCACCGCGACCGTTCTTAGTGTCGGGAGGGGCCGAGGATCCGCCGGAGCGTTGGAAACCGTTGAATCACTCGATTGCCGTGAACGGGCTTTTGGGTCAGTCGAATCGAGTAGCGATGACGAACCGACCGGAACATGCACCCAACGAAGGATCGAATGCGCTAATGGTCGCATTCTTTGAACATTTTTTGCAACCGCCGCCGAGACGTTGATTGCCACTACGAACCGCTTCAGGCTATCGCCAAAAAGGCTCGTCTTTGGCTGGTCCATTGAGCAAACTAGTCTGAGATTGTTTCTTCGCTGCCTCATCGTTCCAACTCTTCATGACGATCGGGTTGGTTTTGGAACGGTCGCGTGTCAACTTTTTGAAGACTCCCGACGTGGAGATCGATACGCCTCCACTCACTACGGCGAATGTTGTTCCGTTTTGCGATTTGTGCGTTGCAGCGATGGAATCCAATTCGCGCGGGGCACGCGTCATTCTTGGCTGCATCTCGAGATCGGATAGAACGGCAAACGGCTTGCCTATCCCGGACTCGATCTGAGATCGGACGATCTCCATCGCGACGGCCAAATCAAAGATGTGTCTCAATCTACCTTGGATCGGGTAGCTCTCCTGAATTTTGTCGAAGTGCTGAGTAAAGTTGCGAGCGAACGCATCCGCAGCCAAATCCGGCGACGTTGCTACGACGCGTTGCCCTTGTTCGTTGATTCGTTGAGCTTCACTTTGAACTTTGATATTGCTCTTTTCAAGCACATAGATTTTTCGATCTGGATCCATCGGTATCTTCACATCGGATAGGGTATACCACCACCTCACCATACCACTGTCGATTCGCTGCTGATGAATGTCTACCTCATGCCAATACGACTTTACAGGAGCGGGCAAGGAATCGATCCCCATACCCATTCGCTTCATTTGGGCATCTGCTATTAGCAAGGCAAAACCTGTGGGAGAGTCGGTAGACAGTCCGATGATATTGGCTTGTTGCATACCGAGTTCTTTCCGCCAAAGCTCGACCCAACGATTCGCATTGCGTTGTAGAGCGCGTTGCGAGTTGCTCGTATTGGCAAATTGATAAGCTCGCACGAGTCGTTCTCGATTCGGGTCGATAGAGCAACCGAACTCACCTCGACCAGCGAAGACATGAGGTGCGATGCACAACAAATCTTCCAACAACACTGGAGGAAGCCGCAACGATCGGTTCACGAGTTCGCCGTCGTCGCTAGTCACGAGATCGCCTGCGGGGCCGCCCAACAACCACTCGTCTGCTTCGGCATCGAACGCGACATAATCGATCCGGCAAAGACCAGCGAGCAACTCCATCGAAATGTTGGCCTTGGATCCAGAGTCGTGATGCTTGGAGAGCATAGCATCGAGCTGATGAAGTGAAACCCAGCGAAGATTGCTCGGCTCTTGCCAATCTCCCAAATACTTCAGATCCGCCTTGGGTCGGTTCTTTCCATGGAGCTGACGAGACGCTTGTCCATTAGGATCGATTCGCTCAATGATTCCCTCTGGATTGACCCGTACACCGTTGCGATAGGGTAGCATCGTCGATGTACCGCCTGCGTTGGCCCAGTTTCCATCAATCGTGGTTTCGATGAGGTTCATGAGCTCATCGTAATTCGCGATCGCACCACCTCCAGCAGGAGGTATGCTAGGGGTGGATGTGCCGCCAGATGAATCATTCGATGATGGACCGGAAGTACTCGATCTGTATGCGGGGGAGTTTCGAAACTCGCTTAGCCATGGGAAGCGTTGTTCGGTGGGCAATTGGTTCAGCAATTGCACGCTCAACTCGTATCGACCTGATCGGAATTGCTCTCGAAGACGTTCCGCTTTCTGAGTGTCAGTGGTGGTTTGGCCAAACATAACGGAGCATGATGAAACTCCGAACACCAATGCAACAGTCAACACGAACCTGCTGCGCAATGCGAGGACCCAACGAGCCTGTAATACCATTGCCGTCACCCTTGTAGAATAGAAGCAGAAGATGCGATCCATCAAAACGCCTGCCACCCTCATGATATCGCTTTTTGAATCGGGCCGCGAGACTTTTGTCGCATCTCAAGGAATCGCTTCCAGAAAACGCTACAATCTGCATACTTTTGGAGACTTGTCGGTACTGTCTCTAGATCCCAGTTAGACACCAATTCCCGCACTTTCGAGGGCTTACGATATGCATCGGTCTCGATTTCGATCTCTTTTGCTTCCGCTGATTAGCATTGCTTCGTTGACACTTTCCGCATCCCCAGCCATGACTCAAGATTCCGCCGTGTCGTCTCAAGATCCTTATGTTTGGCTAGAGGATGTCACAGGAGACAAAGCAATCGATTGGGTCAAGCAGCGCAACGAACGCTCATTGAACAAACTAACCAAATCGTCTGAGTTCCAGAAGCTAGAATCGGATCTTCTCGAGATCCTCGATTCGAATGCGAGAATTCCATTTGTCGGAAAGCAAGGTGACTACTATTACAACTTCTGGCGCGACAAAAAGAATGTACGCGGGTTGTGGCGTCGGACGACACTAGCCGAGTACAAGAAAGCTGAACCGAATTGGGAGATCATCCTCGATTTGGATCAACTCTCCAAAGAGGAAAACGAGAACTGGGTTTGGAAAGGGGCGAATCTATTGCGTCCCAAGTATGACTTAGCATTGATTACTCTCTCGCGCGGTGGGGCGGATGCCGATGTCACTCGCGAATTCAATGTGACTACCAAGTCGTTTGTCAAAGACGGATTCTCCCGTCCTGAATCCAAAGGATCGATGGGTTGGATCGACCGCGATAGCGTATTCATACAAACAGATTTTGGCACCGGTGCCATGACCGATTCTGGCTATCCACGGATCGCGAAGCGCTGGAAGCGAGGAACGCCTATCGAAACAGCCGAGGTTATCTACGAAGGCAAACAACAAGACATGTCGGTCATGGCGATGCATGACGATTCCCCAGGCTTCGAACGCAACTATGTGTCACGCAATATCGCCTTTTACAATGATGAACTCTACGTCCTCGATTCGAATGCCAAGCTCGTCAAAGTCGATGTGCCCAACACCGCAAACAAATCGGTGTCCCGAGGGACTCTGGCGATCGAACTGCGAGACGATTGGGATTTGGGTGACAAAGTCTATAAAGCAGGCTCATTGCTGTTCACCAAGTTTGATGATTTTCTAGCAGGAACAGGAAAGCTAGAGGTAGTCTTCGAGCCTAGCCCGACAACCGCCTTGTCTAGCTTTGGCTTTACCAAAGATTTTGCCATCCTCAACATCCTAGAAGATGTAAAGAATCGTATCTTTGTCTTAAAGCCCACCGATAAGGGTTGGCAACGTGAACCGATGGTGGGAGCACCCGCTTTCGGCACCGTCAACGTGTCTGCGATCGATAGCGACGAATCGAACGACTACTTTATGACGACGACCGACTATTTGACGCCGACGACACTCGCAATGGGAACAATCGGAAAAGCTCCCGAGAAAATCAAAGAATTGCCATCGTTCTTCGATGCCAAGGGATTGAAGATCTCGCAACACTTTGCCAAGAGTGCCGATGGTACGCGAGTCCCTTACTTCATGGTTGCGAAAGAAAACATTACGTTGGATGGTTCCAATCCTACATTGCTTTACGGCTACGGTGGATTCGAAATTTCGCTTCAGCCAAGCTATAGCGCGTCGGTCGGACGAGCTTGGACGACACTCGGAGGCGTGTATGTCGTCGCAAATATTCGTGGTGGTGGAGAGTATGGTCCGAGCTGGCACCAAGCGGCGCTCAAGGAAAAGCGACTCCGAGCCTACGAGGATTTTGCAGCCGTGGCAAAAGATCTCTTTGAACGAAAAGTCACGAAGGCCGAGAAGCTTGGCATCCAAGGAGGATCGAACGGCGGTCTGCTGGTTGGCAACATGATGACCCTGTATCCAGATCTCTTTAAAGCTGTTGTTTGCCAAGTACCGTTGTTGGATATGCAACGCTACAACAAACTCCTCGCCGGTGCCTCATGGATGGCCGAGTATGGAAACCCAGACATTCCCGAGCAATGGTCTTATATCAAAACGTTCTCTCCGTATCACAATGTGTCCGCTGGCAAAAAGTACCCGAGCGTCTTGTTCACGACGTCGACCCGAGACGACCGTGTCCATCCTGGGCATGCTCGCAAAATGATGGCTCGCATGGAGGAACAGGGGCATGATGTTCTCTATTACGAGAATATCGAGGGAGGCCACGGCGGTGCGGCGAATAACAAACAGTCCGCATTTATGCAGGCATTAGCTTACACATTTCTAAAAGAGCAGCTCTTTGTGAAATAGGAAATGACATTGACCCAGTAAGCGATGAAATGCTATCACTCGCGCAAATCGATTCGGTCTTTTTGCGAGGTGAATGATGAAACAATCCAAAAGCCGCACGGCGTCTTGGTCGTTGTTCATCATTGCAGTTGGCATCGCGAACTGCTTCTTCGGTTGCAGTGGTCCTCTCGTGGATTCGAGGACGAGAATCGGCGAACGACTATCCCATGTATCGCCCTTTCAAAAGAAACAGGCGACGTCGACCAATCGCATTTGGCGTCCTGACCTTGCGATTCTTCCGTTTGCGGAGTTTGATGGGAATCAAATCATCATCCGACATGTTCGCAATTGTCGTTACCGAACGGAAGAGGATTACGACGTGCGCCACTATGACATGCGATTCAAACTGGATGATGTGAAGACGATTGATTTTGTCGTTGTGCCGTTCAAAGAAACCACGTTGTTGGCGCATACGATGCTAAGTTTTGGATTGAACGACGGGCGATACTTTACGATCTCCGTCGAAGCCAGGCTCGATCGCGGCGAGTCCTACTCGCCCATCGGAGGTTTTACCGATAAGTTCGAACTTATCTATGTGATTGCCGATGAACGAGATGTGATTCCACTGCGCACCAACGTGCGAAACGTTGACGTCTATCTCTATCGCGGGCGCGCGTCACCGGACCAAGTCCAAGATCTGCTCGTCGATATGCTTGCGAGGACGAATAAACTGCAACGCGAGCCAGAGTTCTACGATTTGATCGACAACAATTGCACGACAAATCTTGTCGACCACGTCAATAAACTCAGGCCAGGTCGTATACCCTTTGATTGGCGCGTCATCTTGCCAGGTCATTCCGACCGATTGGCTTTCGAGTTGGGTTTGATAGAGACCAATGACGGCTTTGAATTGACCAAGCGTCGCGCCTTTATCACCAACTTGGCTCGACAGTATTCCGACAGCCCAGACCTGTCGAAACGAATCCGAGGATTGTGATTTCGGTTGAGCCAATCTCTACTTCAAAGCGAGAATCTGGCGGAATTTCCTGAAACAGATATTGGGGACCGTTGAACTTCTTTCTTGAGGAGTGACAATCGAGTCATCCTCTTTGCGATCCATCTCAGAACTGTTACCTCAAGAATTGATTGCCCTATGAAATTGCGGTTTGCTTCCTTCGTCCTCTGTTTGTTTGCTCCCGCGTTTAGCTTGGCTCAAGAAGCGTCGTCCAATCCGAAGCCGGACGAGAAGAAAGCGGATGGCTCGAAAGCAGCGATGGATTCTCGAGTGCCCGAACTTTTGGGATCGCTCAAGTTTCGGGGGATCGGACCTGCGTTGATGTCCGGTCGCATCGCCGATATCGCTTTGGACGCATCGAATCCAAATGTTTGGTACGTCGCAGTTGGATCCGGTGGAGTTTGGAAAACAACGAACGCTGGTTCCACGTTCACTCCTATCTTCGATGCGCAATCGTCTTACTCGATCGGCTGTGTCACAATCGACCCCAATCGCCCCGATACGGTTTGGGTCGGAACGGGCGAGAATGTCGGTGGTAGGCATATCGGATTTGGCGACGGCATTTACCGAAGTAATGACGGTGGCAAATCCTTCAAAAATGTCGGGCTCGCTAAGTCGGAACACATCAGCAAAATAGTCGTTGACCCCACGAATTCCGACACAGTGTATGTCGCCGCGCAAGGCCCGCTATGGTCTGCGGGAGGAGAGCGAGGACTTTTTAAAACGACCGACGGCGGGGCAACCTGGAACAACATCTTGAGCAAAGGTCCCTACTGCGGTGTAACGGACGTCGTGATCGATCCCAAGAATCCGTCCGTGATCTATGCAGCGACGCATCAACGGCATCGGACCGTTTGGGCTTTGCTGAATACCGGCCCTGAATCCGGTATCTTCAAATCGACCGATGGTGGAGCCACATGGAAAGAACTGACCAATGGCATCCCCGGTGGCGACAAAGGAAAAATTGCGTTGGGTGTTTCCCCACAAGATAACAACGTCGTCTACGCATCGGTGGAAACGGTGAATCGCGAAGGTGGATTCTATCGCAGCACCAATGCAGGTGAGTCGTTTGAGAAACGTAGTTCTTTCGTTTCCGGCGGGACGGGACCTCACTACTATCAAGAAATTTATTTAGATCCACATCGATTTGATGTGATCTATCACGCGAATGATACGTTGGTACGAAGCCTCGATG
Source organism: Pirellula sp. (assembly GCA_021300155.1). GTDB lineage: Bacteria > Planctomycetota > Planctomycetia > Pirellulales > Pirellulaceae > JBKCUI01. The sequence continues at coordinate 11,635 of JAJTID010000014.1, read as the reverse complement.
GGGGAAAGACGTTTGAGCCCATTGAGCGAGGATCAAAACATGTGGACAACCATGCGGTCGTGTTTCATCCGAACGACAAAGATTTTCTCTTGGTGGGTTGCGATGGTGGTATCTATCGTTCCAACGATTTTGGCGCGACTTATTCTTTCTTTGGCAATTTGCCTCTGACCCAGTTTTACAAAGTCGACGTCGATTACGATCTACCATTCTACCATGTAGTGGGTGGCACCCAGGATAACAACTCACAGTACGGCCCAGTGGCGACACAGTTTGTTCAAGGGATCACGAACTCTGATTGGCAAATTACGATCGGTGGCGATGGACATGACAATGCCATTGATCCAACTGATCCGAACATCCTTTACTGCGAGTCCCAGCAAGGGATGATTGCACGCTTTGATCGCAAAACGGGAGAATCGATCTCCATCAGACCGCAACCGGCAGCCGGCGAAGAGGATTTGCGTTTCAATTGGGATTCCCCGATTCTCCTGAGCCCTCACAATCCCAAGCGCGTCTATTTCGGAAGCAAAAAGCTGCACCGAAGCGATGATCGTGGCGATTCATGGACAACCATCAGCCCAGATTTGTCTAAAGGACAAGATCGTTGGAAACTGCCCATTATGGGACGAGTCTGGGGAATCGATGCGGGTTTTGACCTGTTAGCGATGAGCGCCTATGGTAATATCACTTCCGTCAGCGAATCACCCGTTGTCGAAGGACTTCTATACGTCGGCACAGACGATGGACTCATCCAGGTATCCGAAGACGCGGGCAAATCATGGCGAAAAGTCGATCGGTTCTTTGACGTTCCGGAAGGAGCGTTTGTCAACGATGTGAAGGCGGATCGACATGATGCAAACACGGTTTACGCCTGTCTGGATCATCACAAGACGGGAGATTACAAACCCTACTTGATCAAGAGCACGGACCGCGGTCACACGTGGACCAGTATTGCTTCGAATTTGCCAGATCGCCATTTGGTTTGGCGTATCGAACAAGATCATGTGAAGGCGAATTTGTTGTTTCTAGGAACCGAGTTTGGTGTCTTCACGTCGTTGGATGCGGGAGAAAAGTGGCATAAACTTTCGAATGGAATGCCAACCATTCCGGTGCGTGATCTTGCCATTCAAAAGCGAGAAAACGACTTGGTATGTGCAACGTTTGGTCGAGGATTTTATGTATTGGATGATTACTCTGTGCTAAGAGAACTGGAACCGAATGCGCTCGAAAAGCCAGCCGTTGTGTTTCCCGTTCGCAGAAGCTGGTGGTATCGACAAGCAGATAAGCTTGGCGGCCGCAGCGGCTTCCAGGGAGATAGCTTCTTCACTTCGGACAATCCGACGTATGGTGCTGTGATGACAGTTCATCTTCGAGAATCTTTTAAGTCTCTGAAGTCCACTCGCAAAGAGGCAGAGCAGAAAGCCAAGAAAGAAAATAAAGATGCTGTCGTACCAAGCCTTGAAGAACTGGAAAAGGAGCAAAACGAACCGTCACCGATGCGCTATGTGCAGATTTCGGATGAGTCGGATGCATTTGTCGCTCGGGTCCATTTGCCAAACGAGAAAGGCCTACATCGAGTGGCATGGGATTTCCGCAAAGCTCCTTTGCCAGGTGCTCGCTTTCGACCATGGGCTTTCCCAGGCAAATACAAAGCGATCGTCATCGAATGGGATGGCAAAGAATCAAAGAAGCTATCGGACGCGATCACGTTTGTCGTAGAACCTTTGCAAACGCCAACCATTCCACCTGTGGATCGCAAGGATGTCGAGGAGTTCCAGAAAGCGTTGATAGCACAACAAAGTCGATTGACCAGTGTGAGTCGAAAACTCACTCGAGCTGGCAAGATGCTCGACGAGGCCAAGGGCATTGTGACGAGCAGCATTGCTGAGCCAGCCACTTACTTGTATGAAATCTCCGCTATGCAAGTGGAAGTATCTAAGTTTGAAAAGAGTCTCTTTGGCAGCCCGATTTTGAACGATCGTTTTATCGAGCAGATCCCCACACCTTCCAACCGACTCTCCACGATCATGTTTAGTGCCTTTGGCTCTACGCATGGGCCAACGAAGACACATCGCGAACAGTTTGAGATTGCGAAGAAGGAGTTGTCCGATTTGCTACCAAAACTTGAACAGTTCCTGAACGATCGGGTCAACGCGTTCAAGAAGAAGCTGGAAGGATTGGGGATCGAGTTAACCAACGAACCCAACTAAAGGAGAAAGACCGGTTTCATAACCCTCCCCCTGGCAGGTTGAGCCGATGGGCGCTAGCCTCGGTTACTGGGCCGTTACTGGGCCGTTACTGGGCCCTCGCCCTGACCGAGCCACCCGAGGCTGATGAGGCCTTTGCCGTGTGGCAAATCCATTAAATCCGCAACCTCCTACCCGAGGGAGAGCGACTTTGTTGAAAATCACTGGTAAACAAACCGTACGATCTCCGAAGGAAAGCAGTATCTCTGGCTGTCGAATGAACAACTACCTTTCCATCCTCGAACGAATCACCACTGGCCACGTTGTTATATGGGTCTGTGGCTTTTCATGTTGGGGGCAAAAAGGACGAGACCTCTACGTCGCCAGTTTCTTGTAGCGGAATCGACGTGGTTCGTCGTCACTGATCCCCAATCGCTCTTTGCGTTGTTGTTCATAGGTTTCGAAGTTCCCTTCGCACCAATGGACATAGCCATCTCCTTCGAACGCTAAGATGTGCGTAGCAATACGGTCAAGGAACCACCGATCGTGCGTGATCACCACGACGCAGCCGACGAAGCTCATGATCGCTTCTTCGAGTGCTCGAAGCGTATCCACATCCAAATCGTTCGTCGGTTCGTCCAATAGCAAAACATTGCAACCACGTCGCAATAACTTCGCTAAGTGCACTCGATTTCGTTCACCACCAGAAAGAACGCCAACCTTTTTCTCTTGGTCCGGTCCTTTAAAATTGAACTTGGAAACATAAGCTCGAGAATTGAATCGCTTGCCACCCATTTCCAACCAATCGAGACCACCCGAGATTTCTTGATAGACCGTATTCTTGTCATCCAGTGAATCACGGGATTGATCGACATAGCCAAACTCCACCGTTTCACCGATTCGCAGCTTTCCGGAATCTGGTTTGTCTTGACCGGTCATCATGCGGAACAACGTCGTCTTACCAGCTCCGTTCGGACCGATTACTCCGACGATACCTCCCGCAGGTAGTCGGAAGTTCAGATTCTCGACCAGCAATTTATCATTGTATGCCTTCGAGACCCCTTCGGCATGAACAACCACTTCTCCCAAGTGTTTGCCAGGTGGAATCTGAATTTCGAGTTCATCCGGTCGCTCTTCGAACTGCTGGGCAGCCAACGTTTCGTAAGCACTGATCCGGGCTTTGTTCTTGGCTTGTCGAGCGCGAGGCGACATGCGAATCCACTCGAGCTCTTTCTCCAATATCTTTTGTCTAGCCACGGCCGACTTGGATTCGATGGCAAGACGTGCTTGCTTTTGCTCTAGCCACGAAGTGTAGTTTCCTTCAAACGGGAAGCCCGATCCACGATCCAACTCCAGAATCCATTGAGCCACGTTGTCGAGGAAGTACCGGTCGTGGGTCACAGCAACCACGGTGCCCGGATACTGAGCCAAATGCTGCTCTAACCAATTGACAGCTTCTGCGTCCAAGTGGTTGGTTGGTTCGTCGAGTAGCAATAGGTCGGGTTGTTGAATCAACAATTTGCAAAGCGCTACACGACGACGTTCACCACCGGACAATTTAGTAACCCCCGCGTCTCCCGGCGGCAAATTCATCACCGCCATCGAATGCTCAATTTGTCTATCGAGGTCCCAAAGATTCTGAGCATCGATGATGTCTTGCAGTTTCGCCATTTCATCGCAGAGTTTCTCCATTTGCTTATCATCGGTCACTTCACCGAGCATATTGGAGATTTCATTGAATCGATCGAGCACTTTTCGACGCGGTGCAACGGCCTCTTCGACATTGCCCTGGACGTCTTTGTCTGGGTTGAGTTGTGGCTCTTGCGATAGGTAGCCTGCCACGAAGCCATTGCTCAAACGCGCTACTCCATCAAAGTTCTTGTCGACACCTGCCATGATTCGAAGCAAGGTACTTTTTCCAGCACCGTTGGAGCCCAACACTCCAATCTTGGCACCCGGATAAAAAGCCAGCCAAATGTCCTTGAGGACTTCTTTCTGGCCGTGCCGTTTCGTAAGTCTTTCGATTTGATAAATAAACTGACGGTTCATGTTTTCGTTATTCCCATTCAATGGTGGCAGGCGGTTTGCTACTGATGTCGTAGCAGACTCGATTGACACCGCGAACTTCATTGATGATACGTGTAGAGATCGTGGCAAGTAAGTCGTAAGGTAGCTGACTCCAATCAGCAGTCATAAAATCATCTGTATTGACACAACGGACAGCAACAGCCCGTTCATAGGTTCGTGCATCTCCCATGACGCCGACACTTTGCGATTCCAACAAAACGGCAAACGCTTGCGAAGTTTGTCGATAGAGGTTGGCGTTCTTGATCTCACTGACCACGATCTCGTCTGCTTCGCGAAGTATCTCTAGCTTTTCGCGTGTCACTTCGCCTAAGCATCGAACGGCAAGTCCAGGGCCAGGGAACGGGTGACGCCAAACCAAATGCTCAGGCAATCCGAGTTCCAATCCCAGCTTTCGCACTTCGTCTTTGAAGAGATCGCGAAGTGGTTCGATCAATTGGAAACCAAGCTGTTCAGGCAAGCCGCCAACGTTATGGTGGAGTTTGATCGTTGCAGCGGGACCATCGACGGCAGCGCCGCTTTCGATAACGTCTGGGTAGAGAGTCCCTTGCGCCAGGAACTTGGCACCGTTGATTTTTTCTGCTTCCAGTTTGAAGCAATCGATGAACGCTTTGCCGATACGCTTCCTTTTCTCTTGTGGATCTTTGATGTTGGCCAACTCACCGAGGAACAGGTCGGTCGCATCGACGACTCGCAGATCTGCCTTGAAGTGATTCGTAAACTCCGAGATCACCGCCGCTTGTTCGTTCTTTCGAAGCAGCCCATTGTCGATCAGGATGCAAGTCAGTTGCGGGCCGATCGCTTTGTAGAGCAACGCTGCCGTTACCGAGGAATCGACCCCACCCGAGAGGCCGCAGATGACTCGATCTTTGCCAACCACTCCCCGGATGTGCTCTACCGCGCGACTAACGAAGTCACTCAAATGCCAACGCCCCTCGCAGTTTGCAATGTTGTAAAGAAAGTTGTGAATCAATGTGCTGCCGAGCGAAGTGTGCGAGACCTCGGGATGAAATTGAAGCCCGTAGATCGGCAACGTTTTGTGTCGGACTGCAGCATGCGGGCAAGTCGTTGTCGATGCTAGCGTTTCAAAATCTTCGCTCAGGTCTTTCACTTGGTCGCCATGGCTCATCCAAACGTCGATCTCATGTGGGAAACCAGCGAACAGCCGCTCCATTGACTGAATTTGCAGTCGGGCTCGTCCGAATTCGCGACGACTGCAGCTCTCTACTTTTCCGCCAAGAGCTTGGGATGCTAATTGCATTCCGTAGCAAATACCCAACACAGGGATCCCCAGTTTGAAGATGTTGGGATCGCATTTCGGGGCGTTGGATTCGTAGACGCTGGAGGGGCCGCCTGAAAAGACAATCGCGGTCGGATTGCGTGCTTTGATGGTTTCCGCAGAGATATTGTGGCGGACAATCTCACAATAAACATTCTGTTCGCGTATACGCCGAGCGATTAGCTGTGCATACTGTGAGCCGAAGTCGAGGACTAGGACTCGTTCGCTCACGAGATGGGGTGCTGTTTGGCTTGCCGTCTGCGAACCAGCCGCCGGAGCGGACTGGGATGGGCTGGATACCGAATTATTCATGAGATCCATCTGGGATGCCAACTGTAAAGTCGGCTTTCTAGAATTGGAGAAAACGCGAAATTATAGCGTTCATGGGGTGGGTCGCTACCTCGAATTCCTTTGTGTTCGATCAAAGCACGGATTGCATAGAAAATAGAACAAGTGAAGACAAACCTCCCTACGCCCGAGAACTTTAGTCCCCCTTGGTTTTTGCGAAGCGGTCATGTCCAGACCTTGCTGACCGGTTTTTATAAGCCAAAGGCGACTTTGCCAGCTCCTGTCGTTCACAAGATTCCGATCGGCTCGCAGGGCAATCCAGGCATGCACGGTCATTTGCTAGTCTATGAGAATCGGCCAAGCGAAGCGGCGCAAGCATCGGGACCGCACGGGGCCGAAGAAGCGGTCTTTCTTTTGCACGGTCTCGGTTCCTCCCATCGAGGAACTTACATGACCCATTTAGCCTCCTATTTGCTCGAGGCCGGTGTTCGTGTCTTTCGTTTCGATCTGCCAGGCGCTGGCGATTCGTTTGAGTATACGCCATTGCCACCGCACGGCGCTTGCTCGGAACTCTTATGGGAAGCGTTAATTCAACTCTCGCAGAATTGTTCGATCCGGCTGTGGAGAGGTGTGGGTGTATCCCTAGGTGGCAATCTGTTGCTCAAGCTTTTGGCGAACCATGCATCGGAAATCGATACAGGGGACGGCACGCGAAATGTATCTTTCGCGAGTGCAATTGCTGTCGCACCACCGATCGATCTAAGCAAATGCTGCGAGAACATGGAGATTGGTGCACACCGAATTTACGCCAAGTATTTTCTTCGATCGTTGCGAAGCCAAGCTCGATTGCGAGCCGATCGTTGGCCGGAATGGAAACGTCTCTTGGCCAACGCTTCGTTTGAAACGATTCGACGATTCGATGAAACCGTGACCGCTCCTCTGGCTGGCTTCACGAGTGCTGAGCATTACTACGAATCGGGATCTTCGATAGGACAGTTGGAAAGAATCGAAACTCCGACAACCGTGCTTATCGATAAGAACGATCCGATCGTGCCGTTTTCGTTGTTCAACGGAGTCCGTTGGTCGCCATCGACCGAAGTCCGTATCAGTCAGCGAGGTGGACACATTGGATATCTACACCGTAGTATGACCAAGACCGGCCGTGGGCTCGAACGCTGGGCCGATCGCTGGATCGCCACCGAGTTGATGCAGTCGTAACGGACGTAAGAACAACCACAGTGTACACAGAGAGCTCCATGATGCACGCTGGATGGTGTGTCACTCGAGGACGGGTCGTTTGTGGCCAATCGATGATCCCGGGGACTCCGATACTTCGATCCATCGCAACCAGTTCGCCATAGTGATTAGACGAAGCCTCATTCAAACCAGGAAACTCAGCCTTGTCCTAACCACTCGTCGATTCCAAACTTGCCCGGTGAACGAATATCGTCAGCGAATAAAGGTTCAAGGCGGGTCGTATCCGCCGGGATGAAACGGTTGGCATTTGCAGATTCGCCAAACACCTTTAGCACAACCTTTTATAGGACCATGCTTCTCGATTGATTCGACCATGTACTGCGAGCATGTCGGTGTGAATCTGCAATTCGATCCCAACAATGGACTAATCGCCCGTTGATAAAATCGGACGATCGAGATCAACACGCGGGACAGTAGGCTTCGAAGCATAAGAAGCTATTCATCGACTCACGAAGTGGCAGACGTCGCGATTTGAGTGCAAACCCAGATCAGATACCCCAACCAGGATACCAACGCGATACTAGCGGCAACAAAGAGAGCCACGGCTGTTTTTCGGTTCACGATACTCGTCGACTTGGTATGGGAGCTAGCTTGCATCGGTTGAGAGCTCAAAACGAGGTTGAAACGCTTCGTCGAAATCGAATTGATCATCGAAGTCTTCTCGTTTGTCCGTTTTGCTTTTGCGCATTTCACGGATTCGAATGAGGTTGTAAACGATTTCTCCAAAGTCACCCGTTGTGTGGATACCCCAACTGTTCAGAACCGTTTTTGCCATGAAGCCATATTGCTCGAGTGCGTACTCTTTGATCGCTTGGCATAGCTGTTGACCCGTCAAGTGGTGGTCCTTTGGGTTCTCGCTATCGGCATCTGCACTGGCTGGCATCTTCATCACTTTTTGTGCGTAGGCCAGCCCTTCACGGACAAACTGATAGGCTTCGAGATGGTATCGATGGTCGCGCTGAAGCAGTTCGACGATTGCCATAACCTGTTCGTTCACTTGTTGCTCCAGTAGTCGTTCGATGGATTTGAAAACAATGGGTATGAAAAAGTTTGTATGCGTTGCATTAGATTTCTTGTCCGCGTTTGAGAATCGTCAAGCACTCGGCGGCGGGTATGAGCAAACGTCGGTTGTCTTCGGTACTGATCAACAATTGTTGGCTCAAGATTTCCAAGTTCAGTACACGCGCGCGTCCATGCGGTGTCACAATTTCACTGCCAGCGGGAGGGAGCTGGGCGGCCAATTCTTCGTAGGTGTCGTTCTCGTAGCGAAGGCAACATTTCAACCGACCGCATCGACCTGAAATTTTGTTCGGGTCCAAGGTTGCTTTTTGGAGTTTTGCCATTCGCATCGAAACAGGTGGCATAGCGGAAAGGTGCGTATTGCAGCACACAGGTTTGCCACAGTCGCCATAGTCTGCAAGTACTTTCGCTTCGTCACGTGCACCGATCTGACGCATCTCGATTCGCGTCCGGTATTCGCTTGAAAGCTTCTTGACCAGTTCGCGAAAATCAACACGATCATCGGCGGTAAAATAAACGATGACTTGTTCGCCGCCAAAGATCTTTTCGATATCGACGAGTGTCATCGGCAGATTGAGTTCGCCGATCAGTTTTCTGCAGAGAGCGAAATCCGCTTCGATCGATTGTTGGAGATGGAGGTATTCGTTTTCATCGGCGGGTGAAGCGTCCCGTTGAATGGTCCCGTTCGGTGGTTCCTTCATTTGCTCGACGACACGGTCGGTTGCTTCGCAGAGCACTTCACCCCGTTCGAGCCCTCGATTGGTGCGTGCGATAACGATACGTCCGCGAGGATGCTCGCTTTTCGAGTTCATCACGAACAGAGTTCTCATTCGTCCGCATCGGACAACGTATCGTGGCATATCGTGGGGCAAACTGGGAAAAAGGAGGAGACGAGTAGATGAAAATTGTAGCACCAACCAGCTTTTCGTGCATTCCGAGATGACAATACCAGGGTTGGAGTTCTGATGAAAGAAGGATTGCGAGTATGGGAGAAAAAGGCTTGTGATGGGCAGGCTGTAGGTCTATACTCGCTGAAGAATTCCTAATGAATTCGCGGGTGTAACTCAGTGGCTAGAGTGTTAGCTTCCCAAGCTGAAAGTCGTGGGTTCGAATCCCATCACCCGCTTTATGGAAATCGCTGGTTTTCCATTCAATTTCCTGATTTTTCCCGTCGTTACGAAACGTCTAGCCGTCGACAGTTGAGTGCTAATTTGTGCCACAGAATGACACGAAACGACATCGGTAGATGTAACCGCAGATGTAACCAAACTTTGGGCGGGTTCGACATCAGAATCAGCAATCCTTGGAAGCAATCGAATTGCACCGACAACATCGGCTAGTCCTAGATGGTTATATATGTTCATCGTCAGCTTGATATCACTGTGACGCATCGCTACCTGTGCAATAGCCGGGGATACGCCTGCACGATGAAGCATCGTTCCAAATGTATGTCGCAGAGCGTGAACATCAACAGTGCGCCCTCGGTCATCAATTTTGGGAATTCCGGCTACAGCCATATCTCGACGAAGGATTGCTACCAAATTCCTTGGCACCGTAAATAATGGCTGATCGAGTGGAAGCGTGAGGCTAGGGGCACCCTTTTCGCCTCCGCTATTCTCAATTCTGAAACGCTCAAGCCTTTTCGACAAGAAGTCGCGTAATCTTTGTGAAATATCATCACGAAGTGGAATACTCGCACCTCTTCCTGCTTTCTCATCTTGACTCGATAGCTTAATCCAAGGCGGTTTATCTTCTAGATACACGTTTCCTATACTGATGGATGCCAGCTCGCCCTTTCGTAGTCCTGTCGTGAGAAGGACCAAATAGAGTAATTCACGTTCTTCTCCCAATCGCTCCATTTCTTCAAGAAAGCCGTCCGAGTTTTCGAGCGACTGCTTACCACGTTCGTATGCATCGTAAATTGTGGCCATCGCCAACGGTTCCTTAGTCCACGTAGCTCGGCTCGCTGTCTTAACTGAATCAGTCTGTCGGCGAACCGTTGATCTTCCGTATTCTGCAATCGGCCTCAAGCGAGCTACCAATAGAAGACGCGAGATCTCGTCTACCTCCAGCGCTCGACGTGGTCGCTTTTGATTGTTGGTATCGTCAAGCAGTTTAAACTTAGCTAGAGGATTGGAAGCAAGTCGTTTTGGGGTGCACCAACTGCAAAATGCCTTGATTGCGCGAATATGAGCATTGATCGTACTAGCAGCAAAATCGGTCGATCTATCGTTTAACTTTTCAGTAACCCATGTGTCTATTCGTTCTTTAGTAATCTCCTGCAAAGTCTTGAATTCACACTCGGTTGCTAGTCGACTAACGACTAACGCAGCGGGATACGTTTCCCACATGTAATTCGGAAATTCGGATTCGTTTTCCTTTTCCGCGTTGATTTCGAAGGTGCTTCGCATAGTCTTCTATATGTTGCGAAAGAGGTTTTTTGGATGCTGCCGCAGTAGCCAATCCAGAGGAAGTTAGAACACCAGCACGGACCTTCTCTGCCTCCCGCTCAAGGTTAGCCAATATCGAAGCCGCTTCCGACTTGTCTCGGCATCCAGTTGCAATCGTCCGTACGATATCATCCCCATCGCGGAAACGAGCCGAGTATGTGTCAGCAGATACTCGAACTCTTTCACCGATAACAACCCCCTCGGTGAAACGTCCTGAGCGGTCTTTCCAACGCGCAATCTTCTCTATGATCGTTATTTGGCTCGGATCGAGGAGAGGTTCTTGGGTGGTCGCTTTTCGCCGACGTTCTTTAATCTCTACATTGACTGGCAGCTTTCGAGTTACCTTCTGCTTAAACAAGAAACCCATCGTTGCGCCCCTTTTCGCTGCAATCAATCTCTATCGTTTGAAGAATGGCAAACTTCGTACAACATTGTCGCACTAATTCACGCTTGGACAACCGTTTTCAATCCAATTTCGAATGACTTGGATGTTCCATCGAATCGACTTGCCTATACGAATCGGTTTAGGCAGGTTTCCCAAACTTTGAAGTCGCCAAAGTGTGCGCGTTGAAACGTGCAGCAATCGTGCAAATTCTGTCGCAGGTACCAACCAAGGTTCCGCTGGACCTTTTTCGGATTCACTATCGGTTGACAAGATCTTTCTCCATTCCCAATGAAGGTTACTTCAATTCGTAGCTGTTATCTGGGCTTAATTTCGACCTTTACTGTATTCGCGCAAGGGACACTTGTAATCAACTTGCGCGTAGAACCAAATCTTTGCCATCACTAGTCAGCAATGGCGAAAACATTCATTTTAAAAGATGCTTCATTAAATGGTGGACTCCTTGTTCAGCTACTTTATGCATCACCTGATGACCGAAGCCATGGCTATGCGCCTTTTGTTGTGCTTTGTAGGCTGCCATTCGAGCGTAAGCGTACAGCGGCCGTAGGTTTTTGAGCCGGCTTGGCTTGGAATCGTGGGGTAGGTTTCTATCGTTCGCCCAACGATTTCACACTCTCGCAGGATCTCCACTCATGGCTCAATCCATTGAAAGCAAAACTCAGCTCTG
>JAJTID010000007.1 GCA_021300155.1 Pirellula sp. | reverse complement strand
CCGGATTGCAAATGGGAGATCGATGCAATCCGCCGCGAGGAGCGCCGCCGCAAGGAACTTCGTAAACGCCAACTCCGAAACAAAAAGAAACCAAAGTAGCCCCACGTCCCCTGTCAAGATGCGGTTGGCCGGACGCTCACAGTGCTTTGCTTGAATGATCTAATCTAGGGCCTTCAGAGGACCAGCCTAGAGCGAACGACGAGCTTGCTTTTCATTGCAATCGGCTCTTCCGATAACTGCAACCTCAACGGCTTACCTCCCTTTATTCTGACGGCAACTGGCTTGATGCTCTAACATCGTTGCGACCAGCGCCGTCCATCCCGTTTGATGGCTGGCACCTAGGCCTTTGCCGTTATCACCGTGGAAATATTCGTAAAACAAAACTAGATCCTTCCAATCTTCCTTTTCGCGATACTGACTCTCGGTTCCATGACATGGCCGTGCGCCCGACTCGTCGGCGACAAAAAGGCTTACTAAACGCCGCTCAATTTCGTCAGCGACTTCGCGGAGATTCATCTGAACTCCGGACCCCGTCGGGCACTCCGCTTTGAAAGAGTCGCCGTAAAACTCATGGTATTCGCGAAGGGATTGCACGATGAGGTAGTTCAATGGAAACCAAACAGGTCCTCTCCAGTTGCTATTGCCGCCGAACATGGCAGTGTTGCTTTCGCCAGGAACGTACCCCACCGCCTCACGTCCCCCGACGTGCTCGAATACGAAAGGCTTTTCTTTGTGTACTGCGGAGAGGGAACGAATTCCGAACGGTGATAGGAACTCATTTTCATCTAGCATATAATTCAACAGTCGACGAAAACGCTCCGGTGAAGGGATTGCAAGCAGGCGCATGCCAGCCTTCGAATCTTTTGGGCAAAACTGCTCCATGTACGACATATACTTGGCCATCTCAGGTCGATTCTTCAAGAACCAATTCATGCGACGCTTAAATCCTGGGAGCTTATTGATCTTAGATTCATAAATTGTAACGTTGGTACAAAGAGGTATCAGGCCGACTAACGACCGTACCCGCATTGCCGTGCTTTGATTGTCGCGGAACAAATGGTCGTAGTAAAAACCATCCTGTTCTTCCCAAAGACCAGTGCCGTGAAGCGTATTCATGGCTTCCGAAATTTCAACGTAATGTTCAAAAAACTTACTCGCCATGTCGGAGTAGGCTTGGCTTTCTTCTGCTAACTCCAATGCCATCTGCAGCATGCATCCGCAATAGAACGCCATCCACGCGGTCGCGTCTGCTTGATCCAACGTCCCACCACCTGGGAGCGGTTTGCTTCGATCAAAGACCCCAATATTGTCGAGCCCGAGAAATCCTCCACTGAAGACATGCTGGCCTCGCTCGTCTTTTCGGTTGACCCACCACGTGAAGTTCAGCAACAGTTTTTGAAATGTTCTAGCCAAAAACTCGCGGTCGCCACTGATCTTATACACTTGCCAGCATGCCCATGCATGAACGGGCGGATTCACATCGCTTAGAGCCCATTCGTAAGCAGGAATCTGACCATTCGGATGCATGTACCATTCCCGCAAAAAAAGTACAAGTTGGCTCTTTGCAAACTCCGCATCGATTCTCGCCATTGGGATCATATGGAAGGCCAAATCCCAAGCGGCATACCAGGGGTATTCCCATTTATCGGGCATCGATATCACATCGCGATTGAAAAGATGCAACCAATCTCGATTGCGCCCTTGCGTTCGTCCCGACGGGACGGGCGATGAATTTGGATCACCATGGATCCAAGAATCGACGACATAGTAGTAAAACTGTTTGGTCCATAACAATCCTGCGTACGCCTGCCTCGCGATGCTTTTCTGTTCCGCCGGTAAGTTACTGGGGATGATATGCAGGTAAAAGTCATCCGCTTCTCGGATTCGCTCCTTGAAGATATCGTCGAACGAATTGTCGATTTTCATTTGCCCGAAGTGAACGCCAGTCAAAGGGACCTCCAGAGCCTGGCTGGCATCTTTTCCGGATAGCCTACAACGCAAAACCAAAGGCTGGTCCGGATCGATGATTGCAACGTAATGTGCAGCGCACTTCGTTCCAGACGTTCGAGTATCGACACCGTTCATCGCCCCATCGACTACATACGAATGGAACGCATCTTTGAAGTACGTACCGGATGTGGGCGCTCCCGGGTGCCGATTTGGATTGGTTTCGTTCTCGGTGAACAGCCAGCGAGGTTTGAGTTGATGCTGCTCGGATTCGACGCGGAATTCAAAGAGCCCGAGTGTCTCATGGTCGCATGTGACAACACCCGCGGGCTCTGTGGGCGGTCGGTGCAGTTTCATGCGAGGCTTCATCTCACAACCGTCATGAGTACACCCCCAGATCCAGGAGTTATGAAACCACAACTGTGGTAGAACATGAACAACAGCTGGAGCTTTTCCTCGGTTGCTAATCGTAAGGCGAATCAAGATATCGTCAGGTTGCGATTTGCAATACTCGATCTGACAATCAAAGTAGGCATCGTTGTCAAAGATCTTCGAATCCGCTAGCTCATACTCATCTTCTTCGCGTGATCTAGATCGATTGATCTTGCCGAGTTCATCGTAAGGGAATCGCGATTGTGGATACTTGTAAAGTCCCTTCATGTAAGAATGAGTAGGCGTCGCATCCAGGTAGTAATAGCACTCCTTGACATCCTCGCCGTGGTTTCCTTCTGGGCCTGAGAGTCCAAAAAATCTCTCCTTGAGAATAGGATCGCGTGTATTCCAGAAAGCGAACGAAAAACACAATCGACCTTGCCGGTCACAGATTCCCAGCAATCCATCTTCTCCCCATCGATAGGCTCGAGATCGCGCGTGATCGTGGGGCAGAAAGAACCATGCATCTTGGTTCTCTGAATAGTCCTCTCGTACCGTACCCCATTGGCGTTCCGAAAGATAAGATCCCCAGCGCTGCCAATTGGCAGATCGTTGTCTGGAATCGACCAATCGTTGGTGCTCGACGGTGCGTCTCAGTTCTTCGGACGCAGGGAAACACATAGAGGCGATACCAGAAGCTGGGATAGTCATTTTTGGCAATGTCACGAGGCGAATAGCAACGAGGAGAACGTCTACCCGAAGAATCAGCAATGAATACTATACCGCGTCCATGAGCGACGAGAACCAAACTTTCGCTGATTCGAAGTATTCGAAATTCTGCGTTGCGAAAAGCTCGTGGGGTCCTCAGACCACAGTGTGGTCTGTAGAAAAACCGATAGCGCCTAGAAATCGAACTTCGAGTCTTCCTCGTCTTCGTCTTCGATGTCTTTATAATTAACAGGGGATATCGCTTTCTTGATCGTTTTGACCATAACATCGACTGGAGGCTCTTTCCCCGTAAAGAGTCGATACTGATACGCAGCTTGACGTACAAACATCTGCAATCCTGTCACGACGGGACACTGCGAAGCTCTCGCGCCCTTGATGAACAATGTTTGTTCTGGATTATAAATCGTATCGAAGACGAGCGTTTTGCCGGTCAAATTGCTAGTCTGAAATGGCGTGTCGTCCATCTCGGGGAACATACCCACCGGCGTGCCGTTTACTAAAATGTCGGGAGTCACCAAATGGCGATCGTTCCATGAAATCGCCTTACCACTGAGTTCGTTTGCGAGTTTTTGTGAAGCGTTCGCATTTCGGCCAGTGATCGTTATCAATGCGCGACGTTGTGCTAGCCCGTACGCGACGGCACGAGCCACGCCTCCGTTGCCGAGAATGAGCACGGCCGCTTTTTCGAATGGGTCTGCCTTTCCCGTCATCTTCGAATACGCTTCTGTCAAACAGTCCATTGCAGCGCGATAGTCGGTGTTGTATCCCACCATCTCTTCACCCGAGAAGACAACCGTATTGCATGCGCCGATACCTTGCGCAGCTGACTCCGCTTGTGTCAACATCGGAAGGATCGATTGCTTGTGCGGTATGGTCACACTGAGTCCACCGATCTTCTCCTGTTTGCACCACTTCAAAAAGAAGTCCAATTCGTCCGCTGCGACACGAAAGGGAATATAACGACAATCCAAGTTGTGCGCCAAAAACGAAGCATTATGAATCAGAGGACTGTAAGAATGAGCGACTGGGTCGGCTACTACACCAAACAGCTGGGTCTCTGGTCCAATAGACTCTGCTCGATAAACGTTGGTCATCTGATCGAAACTCAATTGACCTGGCGCCACGCGTCGATCGGAATTGAAAACGCAATACGTAAAAGGAGCGTTGTATCGAGTTCCTAATATCCGCGTGGGTGTTCCAAAGTCACCCATACTGATTCCAATCGTCGGCACTTGCGCACTGCGCATCAGATAAAGCATCCTTGCAGTATCGCGAAACGAATTCGCTTGAACAGCGATCTTAACGATGTCCGCGTCAACTTTAGCAAGAGTGCTATGCAAGTCCTCAAGATCGTCCGGCGTGCCTTCGAAATTATGAAGACTGACAATCCGTTTTGTCTTGCCATAACGAGGGATCTTTTTCGCAGTGTCTTCCTCGAGATCCACGTATTCGATTCCCATTGCGATTGCGGATCGCAGCAGCATGAGCCGCTCTTCTTCGGTACGTTCCCATCTGCCTCCATCTTCCCGGCGCCGACAGGTAACGACTACTGGTGTTGGCCGATCCTTAAGAAGTCTTCCTAAGTCAATGCTCCGACCGATGTAGTCTAGGCGCAGCTCCACCAGTTTAGCGCCTAGCTCCGCGACCTGTTGATGTTCGGCAATCGTGTGTTTATGACGAGTTCGAGCTACGGTAACGCAAAGCATGCTGTTAAGGCGAATTAGAGATGGGAAAGAAAAGGAAGTTCACACAGTCGAACGGGATCATACCGCAGCGACAGGACCATTCCAAGTTAGGAACCGCTCCAAAAGGGTTGGCCCTGGTTCCGTCAAAAAGCTCTCTGGGTGGAACTGCCATCCTTCAACGGCGTACTGTCGATGTCGCACTCCCATGATAATCCGGTTTCCCAAAGAGTCGTCTACCCAAGCGGAAACCTCTAAGCTTTCTGGAAGACTTTCGGGCTGAATGACGAGAGAATGATAACGTGTAGCGATAAAAGGGTTGTTTAACCCGGCGAACATCCCACGATTGTCGTGGAAAATACGGTCCGTCTTCCCGTGCATTAGTGCGGGAGCTCGCACAATCCGTCCACCAAACGCTTGTCCGATCGATTGATGCCCCAGACAAACGCCGAGAATCGGTAACTCCCGATGAAGTTGCTCAATGACAGGAACGCAGATTCCGGCTTCATTCGGTGTACATGGCCCAGGGGACAAAATGATCCGTTCCGGTTGCAGTCGCCGAATGTCCTCCAACGAAATCTCATCGTTTCTATAAATCTGCACATCCAGAGAGGGATCGATCTCTCCCAATCGTTGGACAATATTGTAAGTAAACGAATCGTAGTTATCGATCAGCAATATCATCTATTAACGCCAAAAGTATGCGTAGGCAAAAAACAAGCAGTGAATTAGTGCTATGGTAAAAAGCCTCAGTTTGTCATTTTACCTTCGCTCCAGCAGAACAAAACACATAAATAACGGCAATCGCTTTGCACTCTATTCCTTTAGCCTGCCCGCTTTGCGAATCGAAACATTGAACGTTCCCTGGTTATCCGCCAAGTCTTGGGAAGATTCGTTTATCTTCAGAAGCAGAATCGATTTCTGTGAAGCCTTTAGCACTGCTCGCTTCCCAATACGCACGGTCTCCCAACATGCGCTGGGCTGCTCCTGCTCCACAGAAGCCAACACGCCGATCAAACAGCCCAGAGGTTTGCCACGATGATACTCCACCGTGAGTCCCGGTGGCTCGGACGACCATTTCTTCCCATCGGCGAATTCTCGAACGACAACTCGCCCCTCTGCGCTGAGTTCGATCGATTCGCCGGACTCCAGAAGAATACCGATCGACTGCCATCCTCTATCTGCGCTAAGCATGAAATCACTTTCTTCACCCTGAGTCAACAAACGGCTCTCCAAAGATCCCCACTCCAGCGCCGAGCGTGTCAAGTCCATCCCATAGTCGAGATCGTCAACGAAGCATCGCCACTGTATCGACAATTTCTTCCAATCGTTTTCTAAAGCACGCAACCAGCGGGCTGATGATTCGAAACTGTAGTCCAACTGCCCACGATAGAGATGCTGAAAATCGTCCCGCAGTTCAGGATGCGTCGCGAAAAAAGTACACGCGGCCCAACTCCAGGAATAGCGTTCCATGCGTCGTTCTTGCATATCTCGAAATGCAACGATCTCTGAAAGCTTCGGCGCAGAAGATTTGTTCATGGTATCGCTGATCAATCGCAACCGCCCCCAATAGGGAACCTGGTCTGCGCGCGAAGGAAAGAAGCCCAATCGAAGACGACCTTCTCGCAGTTCGTGTGTTCCCTGATAATCGGCCATCCCTTCCATGAGCCATGGAGATCCGGCACCACCCTGCCAGCGGTACATGATCCAATGGGTCGCTTCATGAAGGAACAATAATCGTCGATAATAGGTCGATGGTTGATCGACCACGTAGAGTTGGTCTCCCGCTTGGTAGCCATCGATCAAGTTGGGTAATTGATCTAACAACCCAAGCCTTTGCCACTTCGCCTTGTCACCGATCAAGTAGACGGTCGTCTGGAGCCCTTCTAGTTTGATGGGTACGGGTGCGAATACCGTTTTCCATTGTTCGATGGCTTGATCCAGATAAACAGGCCAACGCTTAAGTTCATCATCCAATTCGAGATCGGTGATGATCGAAATCCGCGACGTTGTCAGCTTGTTGAAACCTTGCTCGGTCTGCGTTATGTCTTGCGAGATAGCTTGCGCACGAAGAATCATCGCCATGCAAACCAAGCTTAACCAGATTGGCTTCGATCTCACGGCGAACGACTTAGTAGCCAAAGGTGTCATGCTCAAGGCCTAGGCATTCAAGTTCGGGAAAGCAATTGATCTTGGATTTGTAGCGCCAGCTCGACCGCTTCACAGGCCAATTGGCCAGAAAGTCGCGGTGCGATTGTTCTCGTCTTTACGCTCATCGCCATGTCTTCGATCTCCCCGACAAACGCATCAATATCGTCACTGGCTGGGAGCTCTGGTCGAATTACTTGACCGTCGCGAGTGGCAATCTTCAATGGAAAGGTCTCGGCTCTATCGGAAAAGGCGCCGAACTCGTGATGCAACATGGCTTGTTCCAATTGCAATTCAAAGCCATGGGTGAAGGGTCTGCCCGGTGCATCGATAACCCCAGACGAACTGGACACGCATACATCTGGCGAATCAAAGCGGTAGAGAACGTGAACATACTCTGCGACTTTGCCTCGCATTCTTCCGACGGCCTCGACGCTTTTGGGTTTGCCAAACAACAGTTGAATCCAATGAAGATCGTGAACATGCAAATCGACGAGCGGCCCCCCGACTCGGTCGGGATCGTAAAAATCTGGAATCCATGTCGGATCGGAAATCACTCGCTTGAAGTATCCACCTATCGGCTTGCCATACGTCCCAAGCCGGACGACTTCGCTGGCGTAGGCGAATGCCCCCATGTAGGGCAGCACATGCGCGACCATGACCAATCGACCGTTCGCTTTCGCAGCATCCATGATGCGATTGCAATCGCTGCCATTCAACGCGAGGGGCTTCTCGCAGAATACATCTTTCCCATGCTCGATCGCGAGAAGTGCCGCGTCGGTATGCAAATGAGGAGGCAAGCAAATGTCGATGACATCGATCTCAGGTGAACGCACCAATTCTTCTAAGGTGGAAGTGACGTCGATTCCATCGATGGAAATCTGTTCACCGGGTGGTCCGAAATTTCCTTGAATCCCTCGCCAGTCACCCGCTCGTTTCTTGGCATCGCGCGAACAGAAGGCGGCTAGTTTCGCGCTCGTGCAGCGACGGTAGGCCAGTTGGTGAATCCATCCCATGAAACCTATACCAGCAAGCCCGACCTTGATCATGTTTTACTTCTCGATTGCTACGAATTGCTAAGTGAACAGAAACGGATGCTAATCTTCCGATTGTGTCGCATCGGGATTCGGCCCTAGTTCAGTATCCGGTGTACCATCTTTCTTTTCACGCCATGAGGGTTTCCGCTGCCGCGCACGAGGATGGTGGGCTGCGAGCAATTCGCGCATCGGTCGTTGAGCGAGCGACTTTGATAGAGGACGAGTCGCATACTGTACGACTGTTGCCTCCAGTTTCTGTTCATCGAGTCTCAAGATCTCGTTGATCTCAAACTCCACTTCCATACCGACTTCAAGCTGTCGAAACTGGATCCCTTGGAGAGTGGACTGATGAAAAAAGACATCGTCGCGAAAATGTTCGGTTCGAATGAAACCGAACTTCTTCTCTTCTAATAGTGTTACTATCGTTCCAACTCGCATGATCTTGCTAACCTTCTGATTTCTTCAGCCGTCCAACGCTGCTCTGAAAATATTTGCGTCTACGGGCAGTCACCGCTTCTTGATGATGGCTCGCGGCTAAGTCATCCAAATTGGATCGACAATATCGACATCCAACGACTTCGATATGAAACCGAATGTACTCCATTTTTTCATCGCTCATTGCTCCAAGCAAAAAGCTACCTATTTCTTCACGAGTCGCACAGCTCAGACGATGCCGGCGCCAAATGTCGCCAATTGAGTGTACTCCGCTATCGCGTTGCGCAATCAAATTGCCGAGCTTTTCACGTAGACTCGAATCGTTTCGCAACTGTTCTTCAAGTCGAGCCATTTGCTCGACCGGAAGTGCTTCTTCAATGTATGCCAGAAGCGTGGCATCATTCGTCGCTAACATTCGATTGCGATTGTACGCTCACCTTGATTTTAGAAATCGATTAGTTCCTCAATTGGCCAACTGCAAGTGTCACATTTTGACCGCCGAAGCCAAAGCTGTTGTTCAGCGCAACCTTGATTTTTGAAGGTCTCGCCACATTAGGAATATAATCCAAATCGCAGTCAGGGTCCGAAGTTTCCTGGTTGATTGTTGGAGGAAGCACTCCATCTCGAATCGCCATCAAGCAGACAATCATCTCGGTAACCCCCGCAGCTGCAATGAGGTGCCCCATCATGCTTTTGGTGCTCGAAACTGGAATTGATTTGGCCAGATCGCCAAAGACCCCTTTGCACGCCAGCGTTTCAGTCCGGTCGTTTACAGCAGTGCTGGTTCCGTGGGCGTTGACGTAACCGATCTCATCTATATTGAGTTTTGCGTCCGCGATCGCATTTCGCATGCAACCGATAGCGCCCCGACCTTCGGGGTGAATGTCGGTGATTCGGTAAGCATCGGCAGTGCTGCCATAGCCTAGGACCTCACCAAAGATCTCCGCGCCCCGCCGACGAGCGTGTTCGTATTCTTCGAGAATGACAATCGCGGCTCCTTCGCCCAACACGAATCCGTCTCGTTCTTTGTCAAATGGACGAGATGCTCGTTCCGGTGCTTCGTTTCTCTGAGACAGTGTTGTCAGGAGACTAAAGCCCGTCAGTCCAAAGGGATGGATCATGCTGTGCGCACCGCCGGCGATCATCGCATCGGCATCACCGCATCGGATGAGTTCGGTCGCTTCCCCTACAGCTTGGCTACTCGCTGCACAGGCGGTCAAGCAATTGGAGTTGGGACCTTGGGCGTCGAAGAGAGCAGCCAAGTGCGCTGCTGGCATATTCGGTTCTTGTTCCAGTTCTGCATTGACATCTAGGACTTCCCGACCTTTGCGAAGGAACGCGCCTAAGTCGAAGGGACCATCCTTGACAGCGGCTGCCATCATTGTCGTAAAGTTAACAAAGTCTTGATTTCCTTCGCCGGCGCCCATATACACACCGAGACGGACGGGATCGATTTTGGAATCAAGAATCCCTGACTGAAGAATCGCCTGATGAGCAGCCCCGATGGCAAAACGCGTGTGCCTGCCCCGATGAGTCCATTGGGCCGGATCTTCGCCGCATCTGCTAACGTCCCAGTTCTTCACTTCTGCAGCGATCGTGGTTGGATAGCCAGCGGGATCAAAGATAGAAATTTGACCAACGCCGCTCTTGCTCTCTTTCAGTGCGGACCAAACGGTATGGACATCATGCCCCAACGGGTTCACCATCCCGATACCGGTTACAACAACTCTGCGACGCATCTATAACACCAACTCCCATTCGTGTGTCTAAGCACCAGTGATCCACGAGAACCAATTCGATTAAATTAATTCCCCATAGCTCCGGGCTGCTTGTATTTCGGCATCAAGCATATGTTGTGGTGGACCTATTTTATTGCCGTTCTGATCGACAGCAACATCGAACATTTTGAGAATTCGAAGAGTTCGAAGCAAATCTTCGGGAGGAAACAATGCACTTTCGCCAAATCTCTCGTCCAGGAACGCGAACCATAGTTCCAATTCGGCGACCAATTCATCGCCGACCGTGATGGTGCCACTAACAATCGCCCCCGTCGGCTGTTTGTCCTGCACTTCGGCTTTGAAAAAAATCTGATCGCCTGGTACAACCAAACGATGAAAGACTGCCTTGGAAACCTTGGCCAGCACTGTTTTGGTCAGGAAGCCGCCCGGTTCGGAAACCAACAGCCCGCCGGTCTGCGCCATTCCTTCAATCATCAGTGAATGAGGGTAATGAGGGTGTCCCGGTTGGTAGTCGTCGAGCGGTTCTTCGCCGAAGGATATATTTTTGATCGTAGTTGCTCGAGTGTCTCTAACAAACTCGGTAAATCGATCGATCCAAAACCAACGCATCTACGCGAGCTTCGATTCGACATAACGGCACAAATCGCTGACCGTCAACAAATCGCCAAAGTCTTGGACTCGTGGGTTTTGTTCGAACTTGGAGAGGTTTGCCCAAGGCATCCGCTTCTTCAGTTCGGCCAATCCGGTCGCTGTTACTTTACCGTCTTGGATAAAGTTGCTGTCGGTCAAGATATCTTTGGGAAATAGATCTTCCGTGGCAATCTTGATACCAAAGGCCTTTTCAAGCTTGAAAACGATATCGAGAAAGTCGATCGACTCTGCACCCAAATCACCGACCATGGTTGCGTTCTCTGTCACGTCAGAGTCATCGACTCCGAGTGCATCGATTAACGCGGCCTGGACTTTGGTAAAGACATCTTCACTCACTGGCATTTCAATGTTTCCTAAAACCTTTGGTCAAAACACGCTGATGCATCGGGCATGCATGCGGTGGGAATAGCGGCGAAACAGCCTTCGTTTCACCAATTTTGAGTCACTTAAATACCTTTTTTGGCCGCGATTGGCTAGCCCCAAGTTTGTTTTTCTGGCACTTCTTCCAACGTTTCCTTCCTCTCCTGGCAGTCGAGAAGCAATTTCATTTCGCCCCCAAACTCGGTCTCAGACCAGTCAAGTTGCCCGAGCGCAGTTAATGCGGCCTCACATTGCTCCCTTAAGCTCAACGATTCGTCGACGAATAAAATCGGCGAACTCCCGACTCTTACCAACCCCCCACGAACCCCTCGCATCCACTCACGCCGAATCTGAATCCCCTCGGATTCGGCGATTTCCAACAGACGGTGCAATCTATCGACAGTTGAAAACATGCCACTCATGTATTGATTCTGAAAAGCAAAATGAGGTATGAACGATGCCGCAGTGCACATTAGCCGCTTTTATTCATTCGGAGCCATACCGAATCGCCTCTGACCAAGTCCATTCATGACAATTCCCAAACCAAGCGCATCCGCTCTCAGAGCCTCTTCCAGCTCTCCCGATCCAAGGGATGCCTGGATCGAGGAACTTCAATCCCGAATGGTGCAACTGGAGAGATTGGCCGCCGTCGGCGAGCTAACGAGCACCACAACGCATGAGTTCAACAACCTCCTGATGACGGTCATGAACTATGCAAAAATGGGGCTTCGAAACAAAGACGATGCCAGCCGGGAAAAAGCATTCAGTCG
Organism: Pirellula sp.; assembly: GCA_021300155.1. Classification (GTDB taxonomy): domain Bacteria; phylum Planctomycetota; class Planctomycetia; order Pirellulales; family Pirellulaceae; genus JBKCUI01. Next base: position 51,029 of record JAJTID010000007.1, on the reverse strand, counting down.
AATTTTGGAAGCTGCCAATCGGGGGGCAAAAATCACCAGCATGGTGCTAGGTCTGTCTAGAAGCCGACCTGGTGAGTTGGAACCGACCAAACTCGCTCGTGTCATCGAAGATACTTTGGTCCTGCTTGAACGGGAAATGCAAAAGTATCGAATCCTCGTCGACAAACAGATTGACGACGTCCCCCTCGTCATGGCGGCTGCCGATCAAATACAGCGTCTGCTTCTCAATCTATTGACCAATGCTCGGCAGGCAATTGGCGAAAATGGCATGATCAAAATCAAGCTTGCGTTTGAGGCTAGTTCCAATTCGGTTGTACTCACGGTTCGCGATTCGGGCTGTGGCATCGCACAAGAATTACTCACAAAAATCTTCGATCCATTCTTCACTACCAAATCGGGGCCCGACTCCAGTGGAAAAGGTGGAACAGGTCTTGGTTTGAGCGCCTGCAAGGAGATTGTTGAGAAGCATCATGGTAGAATTCGCGTCGAGAGTGCCGTAGGAAAAGGTACAGCATTCTGTATACGTTTTCCTGTTACCACGGAAGCTGCAGAGGAAAAACCCGCAGCTTGACTCATGCTCTTGTATCACAGTTCCGACTTTTCCATGCACGATACGGGGTCGCATCCTGAATGCGTAGCACGTATCCTTCGCGTGAACGAAATGTTGCACCGCTCTGGTTGGGTGGAGCGTTGCAAGACCCCCGAATGGAAGTTGGCCACTCGCGAAGAGTGCCTTCGCAACCATAGTCCCGACTATCTCGATAAACTGCAATCTTGGTGCAAAGACGACGCCGGTCGCATCGAAGTAGACACCGTCGTATCCGCCGGTTCTTGGCAAGCGGCCTCGTATGGAGCTGGTGCCGTTTGTGATGCGGTCCGTCGCGTTGTTGCAGGCGAAGACAAAACTGCGTTCTGCGCGATTCGACCGCCTGGCCATCATGCCATGCCCCAATCCGCCATGGGATTCTGCTTGCTCAACAACGTTGCAATAAGCGCGCTAACCGCTCGCTCCCTTGGTCTCGATCGCGTGCTGATCGTCGATTGGGATGTACACCATGGAAATGGAACGCAGGCTACCTTCTGGGAAGATCCCTCGGTCGCTTTTATTTCGATTCATCGATTCCCTTTCTACCCCGGCACCGGCAAAGAAGAGGAAACCGGCGCCGGCAAAGCGATTGGAACGAAAGTCAATCTGCCCGTTCCTGCAAGCACCACTGCAAAAGATTTTCTAGCGAAACTCATGCAATCGACTGAGAAGCTAGCATCTTCGTTCAAGCCACAATTGATTCTATTGAGTGCAGGGTTTGATGCGCATCGGGCAGATCCCGTGGGTGGCTTGTCCTTGGAAGCTGAAGACTACGAATCCGCTGGCAAATGGATTCGACAACTAGCTCAATCCACCTGCGAAGGAAAATTGGTTTCGATTCTTGAAGGTGGATACCATCTAACGCATATGCCCGAGTGCGTTGACGCACACCTTCGCGGAATCTATGCAGGGGAACAAAAAGATCCTTCAGTATGAGGGCGGTTGCGTGTACAACAATTAGTTCCTGAGGCTCCCCCGAGAAGAGTCCGAAAGTTGGCTAGACAAACATGACCGAAAATGGTGAAGAACATGACCCATGCTCGAGGGTTTTACAAAACGCCTAGCGAGCGACTAAACATCACTACCAGCAAAACTTGCATGCGTAGCCGCAATCGAGCTTTCGGTCGCCTTGATCCATAAGGTAAGCCTGTTGGATTTTGAACGTGCCAATCGACTTGGAGCCGAACTCATCCTCTAGATCTCGCGCCAATTGACGCAAGTCCATGTTCTGTGAATGTCCAGTAAGCAAAACGTTGCGCCGATGTTCTGAAAGTAGCTTCCAACAACCGTTGAGCAATCGAGGCAGATCGCGATGCACCTCCCAACGCTGTTTGTTCGTGCCATGACCGAACGTAGGTGGGTCGAGCAAGATAATTTCATACAGACTGCCACGACGGACCTCTCTCTCGACAAACTTCAGAGCATCGTCCACGATCCACCGAATAGGAGCTTCTCCGAGTCCAGAAGCCGCGCAGTTTTCTCTGGCCCATGCGACGGTCGGTTTCGAAGAATCTACATGAGTGACCGAATAGCCCTGCGATGCTAACGCTAATGATGTTGCTCCGGTGTAGGCGAAAAGATTCAACACACGGATCGGCTCGTCGGTCTTCGGAATTGGATTGCTTGCAATCCAATTCCAGTGCTCCCAATGTTCAGGGAAAATCCCAATCTGGCCGGTTGAAGTTGGTTTGAGCCGCATGCGGACAGTTCCGATTTCACAAAACCATTCTTCAAGCCTATCGCTGCATGAGTCGCGGTAATTCCAGCGATTGCGATTTTCATCGAATTGCAATTCAGCTTTTTCCCAATCGGGCGAACCCAATGGACGATCAACTGCTCCTGGAGACGGGCGGTCAACAATGATTCCGTTGATTTGCTCCAGCTTTCTGCCGTTACCGAAGTCGATTAACTGATACTGTGACGTTGAAAACACGTGAAGGGTCAATCTGGAAATTGGCTCGGTGGCAGTTCTGCATCAAAGCTTAAGCCTTGAGAAAACAGGGATTTGAATTATCATTCTCACCCTTGCAGAAAGATGCAATGGGTGATTGTTCCAGAGACTCGCGGAACGATGATCCGATTTTCATGAACACTTGCGAGTTCGAAATTCAGAAACATTGGGATGCGCCACGTACTATCTGCGGTAGTTCAAAACGTTCCAGGCGTTCTGGCCCATATCTCAGGTATGTTGGCCTCGCGTGGTTACAATATTGAATCCCTCGCTGTGGGTGAAACAGAAAACAAAAATTTATCGAGGATGACTTTTGTTGTCGTCGGCGATAATCGAGTCTCCGAACAAGTCCGTAAGCAACTTGAAAAGATTGTAACGGTCGTAGCAGTTCAAGATATCTCGTCGCGCGATTATGTCGAGAGAGACTTGATGTTGGTCAAGGTGCGTGCATCGAGCGGTGCATTGCGAACCGAGATTCGTGAGCTTGTCGATATCTTCCGAGGACGAATCGTCGATGTTGGCCCTGAAGAATTGATGGTCGAGATCTCGGGTCGCGAGTCAAAGTGCCAGGCCTTCATCGAAAGAATGCGACCCTACGGCATCATTGAACTGGTGCGAACTGGGCGCATTGCCATGGTTCGCGGCAGCAACCCAGATGCGACAACGGGTCCCAGCGACGATAGCGATTTAGATTCCTAGCTGGTTCGCATCTTTGGCCTGCTATGACGGCAGATGACAATTTCTCTAACTTCCATTTCTCTCCCCTTTCATAAACATCACACTCATGGCAGCAAAGATTTACTACGATAACGACGCCGATCTCTCCGTTCTCAAAGATAAGACGATCGCGATTCTCGGCTACGGCTCTCAAGGTCACGCACAAGCGCAAAACCTACGAGACAGCGGCTGCAAAGTGATCATCGGGCAACGCCCCGGCAGCAAGAACTATGACCTCGCCGTCAGCCACGGCTTCAAACCACTCGAAGTCGGCGAAGCCACCAAGCAAGCAGACATCATCAACGTGCTTCTCCCTGATGAAGTCCAAGGGGATATCTACCGAGCTCACATCAAGCCGAATCTATCCCAAGGCAATGTGTTGATGTGCTCACATGGTTTCAATCTTCACTTTGGACAAATCGATCCACCCCAAGGTGTCGATACATTGCTCGTCGCTCCCAAAGGACCTGGTCACTTGGTTCGTAGCGAATACACCAAAGGTGGTGGAGTTCCCTGCTTGATCGCTCTCGGCACGGGTGCATCCGATACGACTCGCAAACTGGGTCTTGCTTATGCCAAGGGGATCGGTGGAACTCGTGGCGGTGTTATCGAAACCTCGATCGCCGAAGAAACCGAGACCGATTTGTTCGGCGAACAAGTGGTGCTTTGCGGCGGTGTAAGCGAGCTCGTGAAGGCAGGTTTTGAAACACTCGTTGAAGCTGGTTATCAACCCGAGATGGCTTACTTTGAGTGCATGCACGAATTGAAACTGATCGTCGATCTTCTCTACCAAGGTGGTTTGAACTACATGCGGTACAGCATCTCGAACACTGCAGAATTCGGTGATTATACACGCGGGCCTCGAATCATCACTGCCGAGACCAAGGCTGAGATGAAGAAGATACTCAAGGAAATCCAAACAGGTGAGTTTGCTCGCGAGTGGATCCTTGAAAATAAAGCCAATGCTCCTGCATTCAAAGCACAACGCCGCATTCAGCGTCAACATCAGATCGAGCAAGTCGGTCGCCAACTACGCGGCCTGATGAAGTGGATCGACGCGAAAGTTATTGAGTAGTCTCGCGCCGGTTTGAATGATCGATCTGCATCTTGACAGGACGGAGTTTATGTCTTGAAAGGAAGTAGTATCATGAATCTACCCCTGATTATCGCAGTCATTGGCTGCGGTATTGTGAGGATCTCAATCTGGCTTTCGCGGTCGCGACAAAGAATATGACTACGCTGCCATTTGATGCAATGTTGCATCCACGCAAGTGCGTCATCGATTGCTTCAGATCGTCAACGGTTCCACTCGACTGATGGGTTTTGCCATTAGGAAATGGCAGAGCCAGCCTCTTCTGGGGACTCGCCTGTCGTGATCGTGAACGATGCATGGGGCAATTGATCGAAGACTGGAAATCGGAGTTGATGCAGTTCTATCCAGCCGCGAGCGAAACGATCGACTCGATGAGTGATTGGTCCTGTGCAACCTACGGAACCTATCGTCGAGCAAGTGTTGCACCCGTGTTCAACGAACGCTTCGCCTTTCTTGGGAACGCGGCGCATGCCAATAGTCCACACTTGGGGCAAGGACTCAATTTCGCGTTGCTCGACGCTTACCGATTTGCCAAAGCCTTGGAAGCCCTAGGCGATTGGGAAAAAGCGGGCCAACGTTTTGTCGAGGAGCAGAGGGACCACTCGCGATTCTACCGATTCGTCACCGCCCTGCTGACACCCTTTTTTCAATCCGACGGTCGATGGCGAGGCGTGTTTCGCGATTGCACTCTACCGTGGCTTTATCGGACGCCCATCATTCGAGGCCAAATGGCACTGACCATGACAGGCCTCAAGTCCGGATTCATCGGCGGCCCATTGAAGCTGCAATAACCGTAACATTAGCACTAGCTCATCTCTGTCCGAATTGGTGTGCGCTATTTGAGCAGCCAGCTTACGGCAGCCATCTCCTCGGCTGTCTTCTCACCCATATAAAGTTCGAGATTCTGTCTATAACTAGTTTTGAAAACCTCCGCGACGACGGGTGGAACGGCGGACTCGCCTGCCAACCATAGCGGCTTTGTTGGGACTGCAACCAACATGCCTGGAAGATCTAAGTATTTGCTTCCGCCAGGCAAGAAGTCGACATCGCGATAGCTAAGCACTTTCCCGAAACGAAAGCCGTTGGTATTGATCGCCGATTTGTCGATCGCGTCACCGGCGATTGCGCGAGCGGCCACAGCGATCGGGCCCACACGATCCAACGCGACGATCGATATCGAGGATGGATTCGGATGATCGCCGATCTTAGCTGAGCGAAGAAAATGAACGGCCGTAAGCACATCGTGCGCACGCTGCGCGAACAACGCATGGTTGTACCCAAACGTGTAGCCTGCAAATTCGCGAGGGTTCGCAACGATCGGTGTTTGAGTTATCGGTTTTCCATTCTCAAGGAAGTCACCTTGATAGAGCAAATCGATTCCTACGACCGTGGCTCCTGATTCCACCAACTTCGCAACGCCTGCTTTCCATTCTCCATCAGCCGTTTTGAGCCCCGACTTTCCATTCGCATCCAGCCATACGACCGCTTTGCCATTCCATTTCTTGGGATACAACCAAACGACGGGAAGGACTTCTTGATGCGCATTCGTCAACGTCCCAGTCATTTCAATAAACGCATCGCGATCTTCTTTGCTCTTCATTTCCCATTGGACTTGGCCGGTTTGCTCCAGTTTTCGTCCGATCAAAACCTCATGTCCTTTCGCAAGATCTCGTCGAATGCCTTCCATCGATTTTGCGCTATGGATCAATTGCTTTTGTGCATCCTCGGTGAGCCATCGGAGTAGCTTCTTCTCAAACTCCGGTCCGTTCTCTTTGGGAACGGGATGTTCAGCGTTCCATACGGTCAGTTGTTCGCGACTTAGGGGCTGATAATCACGCTCGATGACGGGTTCTTTCTGCCCAAGCTTGAAATGTTTATTGAGCCACGTATAGAAAGCTGAACGAGAAACAGCGTTGTAGTTGTGGGGGAAATGTTCGCCTCGTTGAAGCATTACATTTTTGGGTGCGCCCAGCAACGCGTAGGTGTCTTGAATATCAGGGAAGCCTTTGGTCGCCATCTCTTTGGTCCAATCATTGGCGCTCGTCATTCCCTGCGGCTTGGGAGCGAACAATGCAGAGAACTCAATATTCCCTGTGTTGATTCGAAGGAGTGAAGCGTTCTCGCAGGTGCATCCACCCTGCATTGCCGTACTTACCATCACTGCGGGAAAAGAAAGTTGGACTCGTGGGTCGATCGCGGCCAATATCATCGACTGCGTACCACCGCCACTCGCGCCTGTGATCGCGGTTCGATTGGGATCGACTTCAGGAAGGGTCAATAAGAAATCGAGAGACCGAACGGCGTTGAGTGTTTGCAGACCGAGGATCGATTGCAAGTTTGATTCTGCTTGCGGACTGTAAAGCCCCCAATTTTCAGTCGTGTTCATCTCAGGTCGTTGTTTGGCAAACGTATGAACAACTTCACGAGACAATTGAACCGAATCGGAATCGCTTAGCATGTCCCATTGCCAAACGACGCAACCCATTCGTGCTAACTGCACACACATTGATTGGAATCGGCTTTGGCCTCCCTGTTCGAAGCGTTCTTCACCATTCGCGATCTCCTTTAACAAGTTCGCTTCGGTTTCGGTCGACAGTCGAGCGTCTTTCCAATGTCCATGCGCGAACAGTACACCGGGTACTTTGCCGGTAACATTCTTGGGGCGATAGAGATTGCCTGTGACGTAAAAGCCTGGAACGCTTTCGAAGTAAACTTTCTCGATCGAATACTCGGGAAGATCGATCTTGCCATGAATCACTGCATTGAGGGGTGTCTTGGTTGGCATCGGCCAAAGACCGAGTGAGACGAGCATTTGCCGTCGCACATACTCAGAGCGAACTTCCCATTCTGCTTTGGTTTTCGGAGGCGTGAATGGAAAGTATCCGTTCAAATCCTTTGGGGGTTGCAACCGACTGTCCTTAGGCAGACTGTTTACGGAGGGAACCGTTGATGAGCCATTGAGAAAAGGATCAACAGCACTTGAGGGTTCGACAAACAGAAGGCAAGTGGAGAGGCCGAGCGTAGCACTCAGTGGTTTTCGCAATAGCATGACGATGGATCGCAAGAAGCAACGGGAGGGATGGTAAGTGAGGCTTGGTGACTGAGACTTGTGGACAGTGTCAAAGTCGAAGTCAAGCCATCAGTATAGCATGCTTCCCATCGCAGAGAAAAAATCCATTTTTTCTCGCGTTGCTGTTATGGACGAAAAGGGAGGGGTAGCATCCCTCGAATCATCAACGGCTGGAAGTGGAGAGCAATGCGGACCCCATCGTGATACCGGGTGCAGGCAATGTACTCGAGCCTCGCAAATAAAGATCGATGGAGCGAGCAGCGCCTCGACCTTCGTTGATTGCCCAGACCACGAGTGATTGACCTCGGCGACAATCGCCTGCCGCGAAAACGCCAGGGATGCTCGTCGAGAATTTTCCATGCTCCGCTTTGTAGTTGCTTCGTGGATCGACTTCGATCCCCAACAACTCGCTCACATAATGTTCTGGCCCCAAGAAGCCCATCGCCAAAAGAACAAGATCGGCACCGATAATTTCTTCGCTTCCGGCTACTTCTTCCATGGTCATCTTGCCATCCTTCTTAATCCAACGGACTCGAACCGTCTTAATTCCGGTGACATTGCCTTTTCCGTCATCGACGAATTCTTTGCTTAGAATGCAGTATTCGCGAGCATCTTTTCCAAACTTCAGCTCCGCTTCTTCATGACCATAATCGCTTCGGAAGACGCGAGGCCATTGCGGCCAAGGGTTGTCCTCGGCTCGACTCTCGGGCGGCTTGTCCAACAATTCAAAGTTGACGAGCTGACTGCATCCATGGCGGAGGCTTGTACCGATACAATCGCATCCCGTGTCACCACCACCGATGACAACGACTCGCTTGCCTTTGGCCGAAATGAATTTGCCATCGGCGTGTTTGCTATCAAGCAAACTCGCAGTGTTTGCAGTAAGGAACTCCATAGCAAAATGGATGCCCTTTAACTGCCGACCGGGGATAGGTAGGTCTCGAGGCTTGGTAGCTCCAGTCGATAACAAGACCGCGTCATTGTCTGCCATCAACTTCTTGGGATCCACTGTCTTGCCAACATCGGCTTTCGTTACAAAGGTAACCCCCTCGGCAGCCATAAGGTCCAAACGGCGTTGCACAACACCCTTGTCTAGTTTCATGTTGGGGATGCCATAGGTCAGCAAGCCACCGATGCGATCGGCTCGCTCGTAGACAGTGACTGTATGACCGACTTTGTTCAATTGATCGGCGGCAGCCAATCCTGCGGGGCCACTGCCTATGATCGCGATTTTCTTGCCGGTTCGCGATTGAGGAGGATTCGCTTTTACCCAACCCTCTTTGAATCCTCGATCGATGATCGCATTCTCAATATTCTTGATCGTAACAGGCGGGTTGGTGATACCCAAAACGCATGCACCTTCGCATGGAGCAGGGCAAACGCGACCCGTGAATTCAGGGAAATTGTTTGTCTTGTGAAGTCGCTCTAGCGCGTCGTGCCAACGGCCGTGATAGACCAAATCGTTCCATTCAGGGATCAGGTTGTCGATGGGGCAGCCTGTTGCCGATTGACAAAACGGTACGCCACAGTCCATGCATCGAGCACCTTGCGTACGAAGATGCTCTTCGTTCGGTTCCGTATAGATTTCGCCAAAGTCTTCAAGCCGAACGATCGGCAAACGCCACTCTACCTTTTTTCGATCGAACTCTTTGAAACCAGTTGGTTTTCCCATTTGTGATTGGTCTGTGCTAAGTGGAAGTTGGTCGGGTTAAAGTTGGTTCACTCTGCGAAACCGTGAACAGATCTAAATCTATTTCTCAGGCACATTCGAAGAGTGACAGTGATCTTACGCTTTGGCAAGTTCGCGTTTTTCTTGTTTCATCTCGTTCAAGACTCTCTTGTAATCGGTCGGCATGACCTTTACGAAACGATGGATGCTTACAGGCCAATCGCTCAGGATCGCCGATGCGACTACTGATTGAGTTAGCTCTGCATGCTTGGAGATCATCGCATGCAATTCTGCGATATCTGCATCATCTTCGAGACTTTCGAGTTCGACAGTTCCTAGATTGCATTGGATTCGGAATGTCTCCATATCCGCTAAAACGTAGGCAACCCCGCCGCTCATACCTGCAGCAAAGTTTCGGCCAGTCGGTCCGAGAATTGCGACCCGACCACCGGTCATATACTCGCATCCATGATCGCCTACACCTTCGATGACTGCATGGCAACCGGAATTCCGGACCGCGAAGCGTTCGGCCGCTCGACCGCGAATGAAGATCTCGCCGCTTGTCGCACCATAGAGGCAGACGTTACCGACGATAATGTTGTCCTCAGCTTTGAAGGACGCGCGGTGATCTGGATACAAAACGAGACGTCCACCCGATAGCCCCTTGCCGACGTAATCGTTGGCATCTCCCTCGAGTTCGAAAGTAACGCCATGCGCCAGAAATGCTCCGAAGCTTTGGCCCGCAGCACCTCGAAAACGAATTCGAATGGTGTCGGTCGGTAGTCCAGCTTGGCCGTAAATTTTCGCAATCTCGTTACTGAGAATGGTACCTACGGTTCGATTGGTATTGATGATCGGCAATTGGAATCGAACGGGCTTTGCCTTGCGGATTGCCTCTTGGCAGCGGGGCAGGATTTCTGTCAAGTCGAGGGACTTTTCCAATTCGTGGTCTTGTTTGTCCACACATCGCACTTGAACATCCGGACTCGAACGCTTGGCAGGTGCGAGGATTGGAGTCAGGTCCAGGCCATCGGCTTTCCAATGCTTTACAGCCGCGTCAACTTTTAAGAAGTCGGTTCGGCCGATCATGTCGTCGATTTTTCGGAATCCCAATTGAGCCATGATTTCGCGGGCATCTTCAGCAACCATGAACAAATAGTTCACGACATGTTCTGGTTTACCGGCAAACTTTGCCCGCAGTTCGGGATCTTGCGTTGCAATTCCGACAGGGCACGTGTTGAGATGGCATTTGCGCATCATGATACACCCCAACGTAATCAATGGTGCGGTGGCAAAACCGAACTCTTCGGCGCCGAGCAAAGTCGCAATGATCACATCGCGTCCCGTCTTCAGTCCACCGTCGGTTTGCAACGTAACACGGCTTCGGAGATTGTTTAGCACCAATGTTTGATGCGTCTCGGCAATGCCGAGCTCCCACGGCAAGCCCGCGTGTTTGATACTGGTCAACGGCGAAGCACCTGTTCCACCGGTATCTCCCGAGATAAGAATGTGGTCCGCATGCGCTTTCGCAACACCCGATGCAACCACGCCAACTCCCACTTCGCTCACCAACTTTACACTGACCCGTGCGGCACGATTGCTATTCTTCAAGTCGTGAATAAGCTGCGCCAAGTCTTCAATGGAATAAATGTCATGGTGCGGTGGTGGACTGATCAAACCTACGCCGGGCGTGCTATACCGAATCCGTGCGATATAGTTGTCTACCTTCTTGCCAGGCAACTCACCGCCTTCGCCTGGCTTCGCTCCTTGCGAGATCTTGATCTGCAACTCGTCGGCGTTGGTCAGGTACTCGATAGTGACTCCGAATCGCCCAGACGCAACTTGCTTGATTGCAGAACGCTTACTGTCGCCATTAGGCATCGGCTTGAACCGAACAGGATCTTCTCCACCTTCACCGGTATTGCTTTTACCACCGAGCCGATTCATGGCGATGGCGATCGTTTCGTGCGCTTCGGCACTGATAGAGCCCAAACTCATGGCTCCTGTGCAAAATCGCTTGACGATGTCCTTCGCTGGCTCGACTTCTTCAATGGGGACTGGGCCGTTAGACGCTGCGAAATTGAACTCCAAAAGACCTCGAAGCGCATAGCGCATCTTCGCGTCTTTGTTGATGTGGTCCGCAAAACGCCGATACGCGCTTTTGTCGCCAGCTCGAGCAGCCACCTGAATATCGGCAATGGCTGCAGGGTCCCAGCCGTGTCGTTCTCCCTCCGCACGCCAATGAAATTCACCGACGTTGGCCAACATAGGTAACGCATCCGACTGGGAAGCTGGGTATGCCAAGCTATGTCGACGCATGGTTTCTTCTGCCAAGATGTCAAACGAACAACCTTGGATTCGACTATTCGTACCTGCAAAGCAGCGAGCTATGATTTCGTCTTGAAGTCCCAATGCTTCGAAGATTTGAGCCCCTTTGTAACTCGCGAGAGTACTGATGCCCATCTTCGCCATGACCTTCAGCATGCCTTTCGCGACTGCTTTACGGTAAAGAGCGACGATCTTGTCGTCGTCGAGTCCCTCCAGCAATCCGTCTCTGGCGGATTGCCATAATGCTTCGAACGCCAAGTAAGGATTGATTGCATCCGCTCCATAGCCAACCAACAAGCAATGATGATGAACCTCACGTGCTTCGCCCGTTTCCAAGACGATGCCGATCTGTGTTCGCTTGGCCGCACGCACCAAATGATGGTGGACAGCACCGCACGCCAAGAGACTACTCAGTGCGACTCGGTCTTTTGAAATGGCTCTATCACTCAAGACGATCATAGAGAATTTGTCGTCGATTGCCTGCTCTGCTTCCTGGCAAATTCGATCGATCGTTTCGAGAAGTCCGGCCTTTCCTCGCGAACGATCAAAGGTAATGTCGATCGTCTTGGTTTTCCAACCGCGAGTGGACATGTTCTGGATCGAGACCAACTCGTCGTTGGTAAGAATCGGATGTTGAATCAACAACCGATGGCAATGCGATGGTGTCGAGGCAAGCAGATTCTTTTCCGGGCCGACATAGCACTCGAGAGACATGATGACATCTTCTCGAATCGAATCGATGGCAGGGTTGGTGACCTGTGCAAAGAGTTGCTTGAAGTAGTCATACACCAATCGCGGTTGATCACTTAAACATGCTAGCGCAGAATCATTTCCCATCGAGCCGATCGGATCCACTTGAGTGGTGATCATCGGCAGAAGCATGAACTGCATCGTCTCGATCGTATAACCAAACGCCTGCATGCGCGGCAGCAGCGTTTCAGGATGGAACCCGTGTCCTTTCGTAGGGCTCTTCAAATCGGACAATGTCAATCTCTCTTGCGTGAGCCAATCCTTATACGGCTTAAGCTTTGCAAACGTTTCCTTGATTTCCTTGTCGGGCACCAATCGGCCTTCCTCAAAGTCGATCAAGAACATCCGGCCAGGTTGAAGCCTCCCTTTTTCCTTCACGATCGCCGGGTCGACAGGAAGCACGCCCACTTCGCTGGCCATGATGACCCGGTCGTCGTTGGTCAAGTAATAGCGACTTGGTCGCAAACCATTTCGATCCAGTGTAGCCCCGATGTACTGGCCGTCGGTAAACACGATGGAAGCAGGGCCGTCCCAAGGTTCCATCATGCAGCTTGAGTATTCGTAAAACGCTTTCTTTTCCTGCGACATCGTTTCATGTTTTTGCCACGCTTCGGGAACCATCATCATGACGGCTTCTTGGAGCGTGCGACCGTTGAGCAATAAAAACTCCAGGACATTATCAAAGGTTCCGGAATCGCTACACAATGGCTCAACGACAGGGAATAACTTCTTCAATTCATCGCCGAACAATTCGCTTTCGGCGTTCCCTTCTCTCGCTCGCATCCAATTGATGTTGCCGCGCAGAGTATTGATTTCTCCATTGTGACTCATGAACCGCAATGGCTGCGCACGGTCCCAACTGGGGAAGGTATTGGTCGAAAAACGAGAGTGCACCATCGCAAGATGCGTTTCGAAATCCGGATCCGAAAGGTCCAGATAGTAAGGAACCACCTGTGCCGGTGTCAGCATCCCTTTGTAAATAAGCGTTCGCGTCGACAAGGAACAGATGTAGAACAACGTCGCTTGCTTTAAGTTTTTGTCGGTGCGAAGCAAGTGGCTCGCTTGCTTTCGAATCAGGTAAAGTTTGCGTTCGAACGCCATAGAATCGAGCCCCGCAGCTGCCGCGATGAACACTTGTTCGATCTTCGGTTCTGCAAGCCGCGCGGAAGGACCGATGTTTGCAAACTCGGTCGCTTGCGGAACATCTCGCCAACCGAGAAGCGTTTGGCCCTCGGCAGCGATGATGCGATTCAATTCTTTCTTGCAGTGCTCCCGTTCCACTACATTCTTTGGCAAAAAGATATTGCCGACGGAGTACTGACCAGCCGGTGGGAGCTCCACGCCGAACTCCGACTTGCAGACACGCCGAACAAACTTGTCTGGCATTCCGACAAGAATTCCTGCGCCGTCTCCGGTATTCGACTCGCATCCACACGCGCCTCGGTGATCCATATTTACCAAGATCGTGTCTGCATCCACCACGATTTGGTGACTGGGTTTCCCCTTGATGTTGGCAACAAAGCCAACACCGCAAGAATCCTTTTCCAAATCTGGATCGTATAGTCCCTGCTTCTCCGGAAAACCAAACGGTGCGTTCATCTAATCCGTTACCTATATGTGAATTGTTGTTGCTGTTGAATGAAGAGACGTCCGAAGCGAATTGCCGCTTACGGAGCAGGAAGTTGCGCGGGCTCCGTCGATTCGGGCCCTCCGCCGTCTTCATCCCAAACTCTATTCTTCATAACCAAGTCCATGAAACTTCGTGCGGCGCGGCTCATCGACACATCGCGGCGTTGAATGATGCCAAGAGGGCGAGTCAAATCGAGCCCGTCGCACTCGATCATGGTTAGTGAACCAGCAACCAACTCGTTAGCAACCGTTAGCCTCGGCAAGAAAGCAACACCGCTATTCACGATGGCTGCATGCTTGACCGAGTCAATGTTGTCGAGTTCAACCACCACGCGCATCGTCACGTCCAGGGCTCGTAGTGCCTTGTCGATCTCTTGGCGAATTCTGAGATTGCTAGCGAATGCAACCAGCCCCACCTGCGAAAGGGCTTGGGGTGATAATCGACCCATGGAAGCTAATCGATGCCGAGGTGATGCAACCAGCGACATCGGCTCGTAACGCCATAAAGTGGTTTGTAACGTAGGATGGTTGAGGTCAGGATAACTGACCATACCAAAGTCGACCGTTCCTTGCTCTACCATCCGATACACTTCATTTGGATGTGCGAGCTGGTAAGCAAAAGTCGCCGCAGGAAATGCTCGTTCAAATTTTTCCTTCAGAATGGGAATGTAGCTCAGCCCCATCGAATAGATCGACGCAACAACTACATGACCAGTCACCTCTCCAGAGTCGTGACCACCCAACCGAACTTCGTCAACCAACGAGTCGAACTGTCGAAGCACCCCGGCCAACCCATCGTAGAACTTCTGTCCCTCTGCAGTCAGAACGAAAGGGCGTTTCGAACGATCGATCAACCGAACGGACAAGAAATCTTCCAGGTGCTGGACGCTCTGGCTGGCAGCACTCTGAGTCATGCCGTGTTCGTTTGCTGCGAGCGAAAAGCTCCGCTTTCGAACCACATCATAGAATACTTTCAAGGAACGGATATGCACCGCTCCATGCGTACTAGCGGCTCTTTTATTATTTTTATTGATTTCTTTTCTCCTCTATTAATAGCACCGATAGGAGTCTATCTTTTCTTCTCGAGAAGGTCAAGAATCAATTTAGTAAAATTTTTACTTCCAATGCGAATTTATTAGAGAATTAAATCCAAGAAGTCAAGAAACGTGACAACGCCGACTGCATCTCGACAAAGGCAGATCCATGGCCCTTAGTAGGAATTAGCGACCGAGAAGTACGCGAATCACAACGACTCGGAAGGGATATCCTCGCAAAAAGTACCATTTCTTCCCGTGTGTCGTTATTCTATTTTGGTTCGAGCGGAACTTTTCAACGGGCGCGACAATCGGAGTTTTAGTAACTCAACTCAATTGGTGCAGTCATGGAACCTCAACAACCTAATCTCAATGAGCTAATCAGCGGCATGCTGGATGGCGAATTGACTAATGCTGAGGCGCGACGTCTGGATGCGGAGATGAAAGCCAATCCAGCACTCCAGCGGAGGATGGATGAATTAGCATTACTGAGGAGATCTTTGCTTAGCGGTCGCCCCACGGGCAGGCTTCCGAAATCTTTTGCCGCTCGTATCACCCACTTAGCGAAAGAGCGAGCTGACGACCTTGGGGACGAGGCACCGGAATGGCTGCAATCCGATGTCAATGCGACACAGTCGAATTCTACACAGAAGAATTCTACACAGAAGAATTCTACACAGAAGAATTCTACACAGCGGAATTCTACACAGCGGAATAGGTTTGGCAGAATTTCGCCATCGGATTCACTTTCTGAAGTTCCTCCATCCGAGTACAAGAACCGGGCATGGATTCCGATCGCCTCGATATGCTCAGCGATTTGCATTGCCGGCCTGGTTTTCGTTTTTCGGTTGTCAGATCCGGAAGCTAAGCCGATCGCCAATTTGCCGCCGTTTCAGCAAAGCGAAGATGTTAATACCGCTTCGGCTGAAGAGTTGTTGCAAAGTCAATCTACGGTTATCGAGCCAATCCCTTCTGTTGCAAAGAACGAAGGCGCAGCTCAGGAGCGTTCAGTAGACAGTTCTGAGATCGCTTTGATCCCGCCTTTGAAAAACGATCAAGACGGGCTAGCAAAGTCGACCCTTGAAAAGGTGGATGTGAATGAACCAACGATTCAAGCAGATAGTGCTGCCCCACCAGACATGAAAGGCCAATCGGATAGCAGAGTGGCTTCGAATGAAATGAAGAAGTCAACACTTGCCTCAGAATCCGAACCCAACGGGGCACAAAATTCACTTGCTGGAGTATCCGAGAGCAAGTCAAAACGATCGAAAGGATCGGCGCCGATCGTGTCTACTGGCAGATTGCTTTTTGCCGTCTACGTCGACATGGACAAGGTAGCGTTCGAGAATAATGCGCTCGATCAGATCTTTGCGAAGCATGGAATTGCTGCAATTGAAGAACTTGCGATCAATGAAGATCAATTGCGATCGCTGCTAACCACAGGTCTCGCTGGTTCCGTATCGCTCGAAGGAAATTCTATCGTTTTGCTCAAGGGAAAATCGAAGAGCATCGACAAAGCGGTCATGGAGATCAATTCCCAGTACAAAGACTTCCCTGCCATTGGAATGAATGTCTTGATGGGTGAGGAAGTTAAGGAATTAGAGCGACAGTTTAGTACAATTTCGGTAGATTCCGCTCCAGCTTCAAAGCGATTGACTGTCAAAAACGAAAGTGGCATTTTCTCAAGATTCTCCGACGGAAAGCTGAAGGCGAAGAAGATGCCGAATAATGGAGGGCTCGCGAAGATTCCTCTTGTGGTAGACGATGGCGAGTCGTTGATGCTGTTGTTGATCCGAGAAGTGGAATAACCTCGCGACCGACTGCATATTCCCCTAAAGTCTATTTCCTTTCGCAGGCCAATCACTTCTTGAACTTGACGCCGGACTTTGTTTAGGCAGAAGTCAGGCCACCGTACGTTTGACCGCCAGTGTATCATGGTTGTAGACGATCATCTCTCCAACCATTGGCTCTATGAACACTGACCCCATCCCCAACCAGCCACTCCTCAGGCCTTGGTCCTCCTGGACTCCAAGGTATTTGACTGCGATCTCCCCGAAGCAGTTCGGTCATTACTTTACGGACGTACTGATCATCGGCGGCGGGCTTGCTGGGCTTCGAGCAGCGCACGAGATTCATCCATCTCTTCGAACTTTGATTCTGACTAAAGACAAGCTGGAGGAGTCGAACAGTACGTATGCACAAGGTGGGATCGCCAGCGTTTGGGACCCCGAGGACCGCTTCGATAATCATGTTGCCGACACGTTGATCGCTGGTGGTGATCTTTGCGACAACAAAGTCGTCGAGACAGTGGTACGCGAAGCTCCCGATCGAGTCGCGGAGTTGATTCGTTGGGGAACTCGGTTTGATCAACATGATGGGCAGATCAAACTCGGTCGAGAAGGTGGCCATTCTCATCAGCGGATCCTTCATGCATTAGGCGATGCTACCGGGAAGGAAATCATGCGAGCCATGATCGCTCATACACGCCAACAGCCTCACACGGAGATCAGCGAAGAGACCTTTACCTTGGATCTGTTGACTATGGAGGGACGTTGCCACGGAGCGATCGCATCCATTCGAGGGGGAAAGCCTGTTTTTATTTGGGCCAAAGAAACAATCCTCTGCACCGGTGGCTGCGGGCAAGTGTTTCGAGAATCTACCAATCCAAGAGTCGCAACGGGTGACGGACACGCCATCGCATTTCGTGCTGGGGCTAGAATGAGAGACATGGAATTTATGCAGTTTCACCCGACCGTGCTCTACATCGCGGGTAGCTCTCGTACGTTGATTACCGAAGCCGTCCGAGGTGACGGTGCTTATCTGATCGATGCGAATGGAACTCGCTTTATGGGGGAGTACGATGAACGACTAGAACTCGCGCCTCGCGATATCGTCAGCCAAGCGATCGTCAGCCAAATGGAAAAAACTCAGTCTCCATGCGTCTATTTGACGATGAAGCACCTCGATCCCACGCATGTACGAGAAAGATTCCCGGGTATCGCCAAGGTGTGTGGCAGTTTCGGACTGGATATTGCCGTTGATGCGATTCCTGTACGACCAGGTGCGCATTACATGATCGGTGGTTGCGAGGTGGATACGCAGGCACGCACATCGATTCCAGGGTTGTGGGCTGCCGGAGAAGTGACTAGCAGTGGATTGCATGGTGCAAACCGCTTAGCCTCGAATAGCCTTTTAGAAGGCCTGGTCTACGGAGCCATTGCAGGTCGCAACGCTTCGGAATGCGCGAGCCAAAATCCATCGAACGAATTGCGAGTTCTTCCTATTGAGTCACCTGGGTTAGCTCGGAGCGATCAAGAAATAGACTTGGCGGACATTCGCAATGCGGTCCGGTCACTGATGTGGCGGAATGTTGGAGTCAAACGCAAAGAAGAGCGGCTCTCCGAAACCATTCAGACGATTCAGCAATACTGTAGCTATGTACTATCTCAGAACTTGGATGGTATCGAAGGCTGGGAGCTGCAAAACATCTTAACGGTGAGTCTGCAAATGGCAGTCGCAGCCCAGGAACGAAAGGAATCCCGGGGCGTTCACTTCCGGATCGATTATCCCGCCGTTGACAAAACGCATTGGCGGAAACATTTGACGATATCTAGGACAGGATGATCGTAACGCAATCCTATTCACCTGAGCCGGAGGGCGCTAGCGCCGAATTCATCCGTTGGTCCGAGCCACAGGGCGCCAGCACCGGTTTTCTGCGCTAGTAATCACTACGCCTCCACCGGTTTTGATTCCCTTACTTGACTTCTTCAACTTCTAGTTGGTTGGTTATGCCGTCAATTCCATCGATTCCACGAAGCGATTCTTGAATCATCTGCTTTTGATAAAACGAGTCAACTTTGCCTCGCAAGATGATCCGACCGGCAACACTTTCGAGATACACACGCCTACGGGCATGAGGATTGTTTTGAATAGCACGGTCAATACGGTGCAGAAGCGGACTCGAAGTCATGAAGCAGCTCCGAAAAAAGTGCGAAAAGATTGATGTTTGTGAGCGAATGTGAAGTTAAGCTCACCAGCAATCCAGAGAGGAAACGAAGGATACTGCTATCTCTGAGACGATCTAACAGCCCCTAATTCTTCCCCCCAAGATGGAAACTGCTCGATTATTTCCAATGGAACGCGAGGGTTTTGCTACGGTAGATTGCGGGTCTTGCCATCTGGATAAGTTATAGGAAGTAGGGGTGACCGTGATTGTCGGGTTGGGCTCTGCCAATTACATTGTCAAATACTGGTTGCGTGATGGGAGTTCCACCGCGCACCTTACACTTGCCTACCTCTCTTTCTCTGAAGAAAAACTATGACTCTGCAAATCTGGAAATGGACGACTCGTTCACTTGTCGTTGGAGCACTTTTGAGTGTTGGCTGTTGGGCCGATGCACAAGATACAGCAAAGAAAGCGACCTCCCTTTTCGATGGGAAAACGCTGACTGGATGGTCCGGTTTGGCCGACAACTGGCGAGTGGAAGACGGTGCCATCACCGGAGAGAACATCGCGGAGAAGCCACTCAAGAACAATACATTCTTGGTCTGTGATAAAAAGGTTTCCGACTTTGAGTTGAACCTTGAGTTCCGCATCATGGGCGGGAACTCGGGTATCCAATATCGAAGCAAGCTGATCGATGCGGAGAAGTATATCGTCGGTGGATACCAAGCCGATATCGATGCAAACAAACGTTACATGGGAATCAACTACGAAGAACGTGGACGCGGAATTATGGTGGAGCGCGGCGAGATCGTAGCCGTGAATAACCAAGGAGCGAAGTCCAAGGTTGGCACTTGTGGTGACGCAACAGCACTCCTCGGTCGCATCAAGTTCGATGATTGGAACCGATACAGGATTGTTGCAAAAGGTTCCAAACTACAACATTACATCAACGATGTGCTGATGTCTGAACTTCAAGATGACGAAACAGCCAAACGTTCGGCCGAAGGTATCATCGCATTACAAGTCCACGCAGGCCCTCCGATGAAGGTTCAGTTCAAAAATATAACGCTGTCGGAATAGATTGAATCGAGAGTTATCTGTTTTTTCCCTCTCCCTTTTGCTTTGAAAAGGGAGGATGCCACTTTGCGTTTGCGCCAAAAGCGTAAAATACAAAAGGTCGAGGGAATCTACGACATGCTTTTTCAGTTACCGGGCAAAGAGCCCGAACTAGGAGCCATTCTCTTGATGTCGCACTTCAATGTGGTACAGCGGGGTACAGGGCGGCAAAGCCAGCTGCCTAATTTGAGGTAGCGGAGCATATCTGGGATGCCCTATCAACAAGCGTTTCTTTACGGAAAGCTTCAGCGGTCTTGTCGAACCAGGACACGACGGCTTGAAGAAGCTCGGTGCGATCCTCTTGGAGCATAGCGACGTGGTCCCATCGAGGTTGATATACAACTGCGATCTCGCTTCGATTCACCACGCGCGGAAACATGTCGAAAAACTGGTCGGCGTAACTGTAATAATCAATTACTCCTCCCGTATAGACAAACTGCAATCGCATGCCGCGACCGATTAATCCAAGAAGGGTCGCTTCGGATTGTTCGCGATCTGGGAACTCTCGTATGTCCGAACCAATCGGCATCGTCGATGCACTAGATTTGGTACTTTGGAAATAACCACGGAACAGGTCGATCCATTTCGACATGCGTACTACTTTAGGCAAATACTTGCGACTCACGAAAGGAGCCCAATGTCCGGCGGTTCGATAACCGCAGGCGTCCACTAAGGAAGCCGCGATGATACGTTCGTCCTCAACCGCTGAGGGGATCGCATCATCTGCGCCTGAACAAAGGCCGAATAACATGAAATGGCTGTAACCATATTCGCGTTCTAGCATATCCATCGCTTGCCGCACTTCGCTCGCAGCCCGTTCCAGCGAGGATCCGTGGCTTCCAACCGCCAAACTCTCGCCAATTCCTGAAAGGTCGAATCGGAAGGAGGGCAGCCCCAAACCCGACAATTTGTCTGCTAAGTCTACGTGCAGTCGTGACGGTCCTACACTGGTTAGCATACCCGCGGTCAACATCAAGACTGCGATCTTCGATTCAGAACAACTGCTTTCGCTGTCCAACGCCTCGCTCTCGACAGCGTCGCGGTGGATTCCAAATAGATGCTGGTACTCGCCAAAAACATGTGGTGTTTGCATCAGACAACTCCCTTTGCAAAGATCGAAGAGATGAGCCGAGAGCTACAAGGAGACGAGAAAGAGGATTGCGAGAAATCTTTTGATTCCCAGTAAATCTCATCTTCACTTTGCGTATGTTGCCAACCGAGAAGCGAGAGTGCCGGTTGTCCTATCGTTCCATAGCGTTTTGTTTCCACTACCCATCGCGATGCTGCCTCGATGCGTGTTGATGCACGAAGTTGGATGGCTGCGATCTCTTGTTGCATAGTCGCCGTACAAGCACTTCCCATGAACTGTTCGGGTTGGCCTTTTCGAAATGTAAGATAACGCGTGAGGCTTTCCAATTCGAAACGGTGCATCGAACGCAGAAGGTTCAAATACTCTTGTCCATTGAGAATGGGATCCCAAAGAATCGCTTTATCGATATCTTTCAGCGGCGTTTGGGCCAATAGGCTGGCCCCCAGGCGAATTCCTAGTAACGACACCTTGTGCGTCGATGGTTCGAAAGTGGGTTCGCTTCGGACGTGATGGACGACGGCTGCGATGTCGGCTCTCCATTGATCTAGCGTGGCATCTTTTGCACGTCCCGTGGAGTTTCCTGTCGAAGCGAAATCGAATCGTACGACATCGAAACCATCTTGCGACAGCCGAATGGCGAGTTGTTGTAGATTGCGATTCGCGCGCGTCGCTTCATGTCCCATCGCATTGCACATCACAATGGTGTGATGGCGTCGCTTTTCGATAGTACCGACCGAGGGATACTGGATTGCAGCCAATTGTTCTGATCGGCTGATAATGGTCAAAGGTTGAATGGTTGGTAGTTTTCGGCGCAGCTCGATCGCATTGGCCTGCCGCAGTTTTACTTCATCTTCGCGGCTAGCAGACTTCTCCGACTGGGTTAGCAAACGAAGATGTTGGCTTAAGCTCGCAATCGTTGGGTTTGCAAAAAAATCGCGTACAGGAATGGCTAGATTCAGCTTTCCCGTCAACTGTGCGATAACGCGAGTCACAAGCAACGAGCTGCCACCTAGTTGGAAGAAATCATCGAACCGACCGATCTTCGAGATGTTGAGGACGTTCGACCATATCGACGCTAACTCACGTTCTAGTTCTGATTCCGCTTCTTGGAATTCGCCATCGCGATCCACTTCGCCCGACTCCACGGGTGGCAACGCCTTTCGATCGATCTTGCCATTGATCGTTTTGGGAAACGATTCTAGGAAGATAAATCGGGAAGGGACCATGTAGACTGGTAGCCTTGCTCGGAGGAATGTAGCAAGCTCACTCGTTGACAGCGATTCGTCCTTGCGTACGACGTAGGCAGCAAGGAATTTTTGGCCCGCATTCTCGGCACAAATGATAAGCGATTCGCTCACCGATTCGCAGAGCGACAGCACCGCTTCGATCTCACCTGGTTCGATTCGATACGAACCAATTTTCATTTGGTGATCGACTCGGCCAGAGAATTCGATATCACCGCAGGGAAGCCATCGAGCCAAATCGCCAGTCCGGTAGATTCTGATAGGTGCACCATCGACCGTAACGTCCAAGAACGCCTTTTCCGTCAAGTCGGGTCGATTCAAGTAGCCGCGAGCGAGAGCATCTCCACTGATGTACAGATGACCCGTTTCGCCGATCCCTACCGATTGATAGTTGTCATTGAGGATATGCGCTGCATATCCAACCAGAGGCTTACCGATCGGCATTTGAGGCTCATCCCAATCGTCGGAAGGGATGAAGACGGTGCAGGTAACTGTCGTCTCGGTAGGACCATAGGCGTTGCACCAAAGAACTTTATGTTTGCTTTGCCGCTTCCATCGTCGAAAATGTTCAACGGATACTTTTTCGCCGGTAGCAATTAGCAATCGAAGGCTACTAGGCACAGGTGCATTGGACGCGACTAACAAATCGACCCATTCGTGCCAGTACGCTGTAGCGACGTGCAACGCAGTAATCCGATAGGTATCGATGAGATGCGAGAGCTCATTGTGTGCTTTAGCCCGTTCACGAGGGCGAACCACAACAGCACTTCCTACGAGTAGAGGCGGAAAGATCTCTTCGATCGCAATATCGAAGTTCAACGTTGAAAACTGTAGCGTGCGATCCGTTGGCTTGAGTTGATAGACCTCGACGTCGGCCAAGCAGTAGGTCGTGAGCGATCGATGCTCGATCTGAACCCCCTTGGGCTTGCCCGTCGACCCCGACGTATACATGACATACGCGAGAGATTCCTCTGGAATTTCTACAGAAACGTTGTTATGCTCCGACTGCCAAAGTTGTTCATCGTGTGGGTCGATAAAGATCGGCGCTGCATCGTTCGATGTGTCGAATAGATTCAGATAATTCGGATCGCAGAAGATCATCTTGATCGATGCATCTTCGACTATGAAAGCTAATCGATCTTTAGGAAACTCAGGGTCGAGCGGGACAAACGCGCAGCCCGCCTTCATGATACCGAGCATGCTGATGATAGCGGTCGCAGAGCGATCCATACATATCCCGATACGGTCCTCGCGCTGATAGGATCGGTCCAGCAGAAATCGGGCGATCTGATTAGCGCGTCGATTGACATCTTCGTAGGTCCAAACGGAGTCTTCGAACTCAATCGCAATCGAGTCAGCACTCTTGAGAACTTGTTCTTCAAGAAGTGCAGTTAACAATCCAACGCGAGTAGACGTAACTTGGGGGTCGATAAGGCAAGTAGGCATGATGTTTATAGCGAGGCGAACGAACCGACGTGAATTCCTGGCTCCAAGCTTGAAGTATCAGGTACATAAAACTTGGAAGCGACAGGCTCTTGTCCGACTGCTTGTTGAATTGAGTCGGTCAGAATCGCCAGCCCACACCTGAGATCTTCGATTGAGATCGTCAATGGAGGCAATAGCTTCACCACTTGATCGCGTGCACCTGAAGTCTCAATCATGAGCCCATTCTGGAATGCTTTTCGACAGACTCGACCCGCCATTTCCGGTTCGTCGAATTCGAGCCCCCAGATCATGCCTCGTCCACGAATATCTGCACATACGGAACTGAACTGTTCACGAACGCTCTTTAGTTCCAGCTCAATTCGAACACCATTGGCTCCGACTTGAAGTCCGAATTCATCATCGCGCCAGTATTCGAGTAGTTGTCGAGCGGCAACGAACGCAAGATTGTTGCCGCGAAAAGTTCCCGTATGCTCGCCTGGTTTCCATATATCGCATTCGCGTCGCAGGAAGACCAAAGACATGGGAAGTCCCCCGCCGATTGCCTTAGAAAGACAGACGATATCCGGTTCGATTCCAGCTCGTTCAAAGGAGAAGAAAGTACCAGTTCGACCATTTCCTACTTGGATGTCGTCAACAATCAGTAGGATGTCATGCGCTTTGCAAATGTCAGCAATGCGTCGAAGCCATTCAAAGCTTGCGACATTGATTCCACCTTCGCCTTGGACTGTCTCGAGGATAACAGCGGCGGGAAGCGGTAGGCCGCTGCTGCCATCTTCGAGCATCTTCTTGAGCAACAACGATGTATCCATGTCGCCGAGATAACCATCGTAAGGTAAATGGGTTACATTGTTGTGCGACCCATAGCTCATATCATGATAGTACTGGTTGCCGGTGAGTGCCAAGGAACCGAGTGAATGTCCGTGATAAGCATTGGTAAAGGCGACGATGTGCGATCGCTGCTTCGATTTTCTCGCAAGTTTGATCGCCGCCTCGACTGCATTGGTTCCCGTGGGACCTGTGAATTGGACTTTGTAGTCTAAGCCTCTGGGCTTGAGAATGATTTCATCCAACGCTTCGAGCAACTCGATTTTGGCGGTGGTTGCCGTATCGAGACCATGCATAACCCCGTCGTTATCGAGATAAGACATCAACGCCTTCTTCACCAACGGATTGTTATGGCCGTAGTTGAGCGTTCCTGCTCCCGCGAAGAAATCAAGATATCGTTTTCCCCGACTATCTGTTAGCCAAGCACCTTTTGCTGACTGGAAAACGGTTGGAAAGGAACGGACATACCCACGAATATTAGATTCGAGCCGATCGATTGTATCGTTGCTTTGCATTTTTTTTGGGGGTGGAATAAGCGTAGTAGCGGAATACCGACCGAAAACTAGGCTTGAAAAACCCTGTATGCAAAAATGAAAACAGGTCTCGCTAGTAGAATCCTTAAACGTCGTGACTTTGTAGGGAATGTAACGACAGTGAGGATTTTCAGGATCGTGGGTCTCGATATTCGAGAGTACTGCGATATTCGAGAGTACTGATCGATGATTCCTAAGCATTCATCATGTGTTAGCGAATACTCTTTGTTCCGGCTTTCTTCTCTAGCCAGTCGTTCAGAGAGATTGTCAACTTGTCTTTTTGCTTTGCGATTTCGCGGTTCATCTTCTCTACGAGTTTGTCGTCATAGTCTTTCATCTTTTCATCGAGCACTTCGCGAATCCCCTTACCGATTAATTCCGCTGCGTCTCCTCCGACTCGACTGATACGATCGACCTCGAACTCTTTGAGCAGGACATTTGCGATGGTTACCTTCGGGCTAAACTCAACATCGGGTGGGAATTTTGCGGAGTTCACATGAACGTAGACGCTACATTCCACGTTCATCTCGACGCGCGACTTAGCGTGCATCGAAAGGCTATACCACCGTACGTTCCTTTGCCACTGACTGACACGACCAAATAACTTCAATGGAGTCTCAATGCGGGTTGTGATATCGATACGTCCATCGTGACTGAAGTCAATCTTGGAGACATCGACGATGAGTTCCTTCTCCGGGTCAACAAAGTCAATGGTATAGCGCGTCCAGGTTCCATGCTTCATCAGCGTCGTTTTGCGTTTTGTCTCGATCTTGAGCCCTTCGC
This sequence comes from Pirellula sp., assembly GCA_021300155.1. Taxonomy (GTDB): domain Bacteria; phylum Planctomycetota; class Planctomycetia; order Pirellulales; family Pirellulaceae; genus JBKCUI01. Next base: position 25,219 of record JAJTID010000007.1, on the reverse strand, counting down.
GATGGATATGTAATCCCGTAAAGACTTCTTTGCGTTTGTCCCATTTGCGATTATCTTCAAAATTCGGGGGTAAGTTTTTAAGCACCATCCATTTAACCCAAGCGCTAATCTCCTGCCGTTCATCTGCGGATACTGCAACTGGCACTTGTGGCAACGTTTCGGGCAAGATCAGATTCCGAGATGCGGGCCGTTCACTCTCCGGGATCGTTTCCGTATCCAAAATATCTTCCATGCTCGGCGCTCCTCGATCATCCTGGCAGTTGCAGAGATCGCAGTGCAGACAAGCGATGAAGCATGCCAACATCCCAGTAGCGAGTATTCGTATGACGGGTCGGAACCAAGGCAACAAGTAAGAGATGGTTTCGTCCATACAGTTCTCAACGCGTTTGGTTAGAATGAGCTCGTACCCGTTTTTCCGTTGGATCATAGAAATTTCGCGAATGCAAGCACAAGTCCAAACATCCGTTCATCGGCATTCAACTCCGATTCAAATGGTCTTTTTGCTCTTCTTTTTTCTCCAGAGCGGCGGGTTGCTAGCGTCGGATGACCTTCCATCTGCCGAGGAACGTCGAAGGGTTGCGGAGTTGATCGTGGAGCGAGCCAGAAATTCCGGCAGTTCCACGCGAGGGTTAGCGATCTTCACGAATGCAAAAGCTGCTTGCTTTTCCTGTCACAAGATCGGCGAAACAGGAGGCGATATCGGTCCAGCATTAACACTCCTTGGACCGAAAAAGCCTGGTTGGGAGATTGTAGAGAGTTTGCTTTGGCCCAACGCAAAAATTGAAAGCGACTATCAACCCTACAAATTCATGTTGGATGACGATTCTGTGTTGAGCGGCTATTTACTCCCGTCGCCGAATCCCCAGATAATGCGATTGAAAGATCCCGCGAAAGGTACAGTCCAAGAAGTCCAACGTCGTTCGATAGTGCAAGAGTCCAAGTCTTTATCGTTGATGCCCAATGGACTGATCGATGGACTTTCGGAAGACAAGCAAGCTGACTTGGTCCGCTTTCTCCTCGACTTAGGTGCACCGGATAGTTTAAAACTAGCGACGATCGAATCATCGATAAAAAATGCCAGCCATCATGAAGTCGCATCGTTCGACTACTCAAAACCACCATTGCAACCAGATAAGCGTAAGTGGTGGAAGCATCCTATCAATAAAGACCGTCTTTACGATTATTATGCCAAGCAGGCGATTCACTTCAAAAACTCAGCCGATACCGCCACCATCTTGGGAGAGTATCCTGGACTGGATGGTGTTGGTTTTGGGCACTGGGGTAGTCAAAACGAAGAAACATGGAAAGGGGACGAATGGAACTATGCGGAGCCAAACTTGGTGCAATGCAATGTCCTGGTTCATCCCAAGAAAACGATCGCTCGGGCCGTGTGTTTTCGGTTCGGCCCGCAATTGGAATGGGCAGCCTGTTACAATCCTGATCGATTCGCGTTCGAATATGTTTGGAAAGGTGGGTACATTAAGTATTCATCGGTACGCCACGGTTACATGGACGGCTTTCGTATCGCTGGAACGGAGCAATCGCTGCCACTCAATGCGGGACCTGCATTGGAGACCGTTGCATTGCCATCGGGCTCTTTGCCGAAGTACTTAGGGTATCGTGTATTCGAGAATCAAGTTCTATTCGAGTTTTCGGTTGGCGAAACCATCTATGTCGATCAATTGCGGATGGAAGAAGGGATGCCTGTTCGCACCTTGGTAACTGCGGATCAGTTGCCAAATCCTTCCATTCGCGACGGAGGTAAATCGCGATGGCCCCGCGCACTGGAAACGAACATCGAGTATGGAAAGGGGAAAGGCTACATCGTCGATACGATATCCATCCCTTCGGAGAACCCATGGAACGTTCAACTCTCCTGTGGTGATCACGCGTTCCTATCCGATGGGACAGCAATTGTCGCAACGATCCAAGGGGATGTGTTTCGGGTTGAAGGAGTATCGATCGTCAACGGTTCGACTGCTCCCAACAAAGCACGATGGCGACGCATCGCGGCTGGCCTCCATCATGCATTGGGTGTTCATGTCCATGAGGACGCGATCTATGTCCTCGGACGAAATCAAATCACCCGCTTGCACGACTTGAATGGTGACCACGAAACCGATTGGTACGAGTGTTTCTCGAAAGCCTTTGAAACATCCCCGAACGGACACGACTATATATGTGGGCTTGTACGAGACACGTTAGGAAATTTTTATACCGCGTCAGGCAATCAAGGAATCGTGCAGATTTCGAAAGATGGTAACGAAGCTAATATCCTGGCGACTGGATTTCGCAACCCGGATGGGATCGGTATTTTGCCGGATGGGACGCTGACGGTTCCTGCATCCGAGGGGGATTGGACTTGCGCCTCGATGGTGAGTTTGGTCGTACCAACGATGCCAAACTCGTCGCGACCTTTCTACAAAACGGGGCCGACTCCATTTTTTGGACATCGTGGTCCCAAGGTAGGGCAAAAGGTAGAGTTGCCGTTGGTCTACTTCCCGCGCGGTGTGGATAACTCGAGCGGTGGTCAATGCTGGGTCGAGGACGCACGCATGGGGCCGATCCATCAACAGATTGTGCACACGTCGTTTGGTACCGGAACCGCGATGTTGTTGCTGCGAGACCGCGTTGGTACACAACAGCAAGGTGGCGTGTATGTATTGCCGGGCGAGTATCGCGCAGGTATCCATCGCGCTAAACAGAACCCGATCGATGGGCAGCTATACTTCACGGGAATGAACGGGTGGGGAACCTACACACCGGATCCAGGTTGCTTCCAACGATTGCGTTACACCGGCGATCCTGTCCAAGTGCCGTTGGGGTTTCATGTTCGATCGAATGGAATCGAAGTTCAGTTTTCAGAACCGCTCGATGCCAAAGCTTCGCAGAACGCGGCTAACCACTTTGCACAAAGCTGGAACTATCGGTACTCGCCGGGTTACGGATCAAAGGAATATTCGGTGCTTCATCCACCGACGATAGGACACGATCGTTTGCCGATCACTTCGGCAATCGTATCTGAAGATCGCAGATCATTGTTTGTGGAGATTCCGTCATTGCAACTCTGCAATCAGTTGCATTTGCATCTCCAGGTAGACGCGACCAACACGATCGACCTTTACTTGACAGTCCACGCGATGGACGAACCCAGGAAGGACGTACCTTCTTTCGCAACCGCGCACGAAAAAACACTGCTTTCTCATCCGCTTACCCGCGATTTAACTTGGCTGCAAAAGAGTGTTCCGAACCCATGGCAGAAACGACTAACGAAAGGTCGCGAAGTGCGCATCGAAGCGATGGCCAACTTGCAGTTCTCGACAAAAGTGATCGAAGCCATAGCGGGCGAAGAGTTGCGATTGACGTTGGTCAATCCCGACGTAGTGCCCCACAACTGGGCGTTGGTCAAACCGGGTTGTTTAGAGAAAGTAGGAGAGCAGGTGAACCGATTGGTCAACGATCCTGAGGCTTACCTACATCATTACGTCCCCAAGAGTGAGGATGTTGTGTGCTACACCGACGTCGTCGAACCAAACAGCGAATACTCAATCTATTTCAAGGTCCCGACAATACCCGGCCGGTACCCGTACTTGTGCACATTCCCCGGACATTGGATGGTAATGAACGGCGAATTCCTAGTTCGTGAAAGATGAGTTTTTTGTAAAGAATACCCCCGCAACGGGACGAATGATCCAAATCAACCAATGAAAACACTGGTGATTCTGAAAAAGGAGCGGCTGGTGGTTCCGCCGGTGGTTCCATCGCCAATCTAGATTCACCCGCCCCCGATAGTACGTGGAGCGAGTTGGCTACACTATGGCGATCACTCGATTCTTCGATGCAAAGTGGACAAGAGTCCGAGACATTCGGAAAGTAACCTGGACCTATATTGCCTGCGTATCCATGATTATCATCAAGAAATGCAAGGCACCTAAAGTACGTCCCGGACTGGTCAAGTTGCTTTTGCCATGTCGACCCACCGTCGGAGGTTTTGTAAATCTTGCCAGCGCCGTTGGCATACCAACCAATACGATCATTTACGAAGTAGATGTCGTCTTGTTTGCCACGATAGGTCTCCGTCGTTAGCTTCTCCCAAACGGTCCGGCGATCTTGAATGTCTGGTCGCGACTGCAAAGTATCGACAACTTTGCGAACGAAAATCAGTACGGCTAGGCCTTTGGTAAGCGATTGCTTGGAAAGTTCCATTACCTTGTCTGTGAGGTGCTTCTTTTCGACTTCGATCTCGCGTAGCGTGACCTGCTTCTTTGCATCGATTCGCTTCTCCACCTCAGTGTTCGTTAGATCGGCGTGAGTGAGTCCGAAAATCTCACCTCAGCCACGTGACGTCGCTGAAAGCTCCATCAAACGGAAGGGTGCGAACTCTTTGGAATGATACTGTTCTTGAACAATTAGCTCCAAAAGTTCTTGAAACGCAGCTTCCAAGTGAGCTTCATCATGAACTAGCAGTACATCTTTACCAAGAATACCAGCATGGAGCGGCTTGCCTTTGAATCCAACTCCATAGTCGCTGAAGAGTAATCGGCTGCCTATCATGTCTACCTTTCCGACAATGACTACTGCTACTGTTGGTCGATTAGTCTTTTCATAGACATCTACACTGTCTATATGTCTCCAAAAATCGTATACATTCCGTCGATGCCATGATGCCGACATCTGTTAGTACGCCTGGTAGTATACGCCTCTGTTTTGTCGAGCGATCGACTTAAGTGTTTCGACTTGTTCTATCAGGCCGACGCAATCAATGATCGCAGGCTTGCTATGCGATTGATTTAACTGAGTAATAACGGAAACCGAGCTCTGATCGAACTCGCCGTCGGAAAGCAAGACAATACGTTCTGGCCTCTCGTTAATTGCCAACATCATAGCTGTCAGTGGATTGGTGCCACCACCTCCAACGTCCCCCTGATCTAGCCACGCACAGATAGCTCGCTTGTTCTTTTCGTTTGCTGGCACCAACCCACCTCCTATCGGATGAAGATGGAAACTGTCGTCGAATAGCACCACTAGAAACGTCTGATTTGGTTTCAAAAGTTCTAAGGCCCGCTTCATTGAAGCGATAACACGTGGAAGCCTATCCAGTGATTGCATACTGCCGCTGACATCGATTACGTACGCGGTCGATTTTGCAGGCGGCCCCGAGCCGACAAAAGGGTTTGCACCGACAGACTCTTCAAGACTTTTGCTATTCGAGCCCGATTGAGTGTTCGTATCTATCGTCCGTTTCTGTTCGACAATCAGTATCTGCGTTTCTTTGTCGTTCTCATGCCCCCGCGAATCAGCTACTTCGTTAGATTCGTTGGAGGAATTCCGTGTATTATCAGATTCAAAGCCAGATTCTTTCCTAGGCTGCGCACTTTGCTCAGACGAGCTAGAGTCAGATTCAGAACTTGCTCCATTTGAGCCTTTGGGAACGGAAGCACTAGCCTGATCTGCATCTAGACTAGCTGCCACAATTTCAGATTCCCCGCTTTGAGCATGCTCGCCGTCTTCGCCGAATCCAAATGGCACCCTTACCCAGGGCAACACGATGATCGCCAGCAGCAATCCAAGAATCACTGCCGAGACAACAATCCAGTACAACTTCGTATCTTCGCTCGGTTGCTTGTCAGCCCTTCTAACGGGTGGCGGAGAGATGGGTGGAGGTTCATTCATCACTGCACTTTACCCTCCCCGCCCTTACCGATGGACAAGTCATCTACATCATCTATAGGGAGTAATTGATAGTCGTACCCGAGACGAAGTAGTATCTCCTTCAATGCACCGAATTGTTCATGGGAATCCGGCCAGACGGCGCACGAAAAGAAGGTGTCGCTTGGCGAAGACGAGCAGACCGATTGTTCGAACACCGCGATGTCAGCGGAACTCGACAAATCCCATCCAGCGTTTGGGCGAGGTTTGATTCGTGTAGTACCAAGCAGGTTTAGAGTGACAACATGGTTCGTATTGAAACCGCCGCCGCTCGGGTTCGAAATCAGGTAGAGCTTTCCGTAACGCATAGCAAAAATAAGATTGCCTTTGGATGTCGAACGAACTTTCGGTAGCTCTGTTTTCTGTTCTCGCGAATCCAGAGCATCTTCCGTCGCTCTCGACTTCTCGGCTAACGAAGCTCTCGCTTCAACTAGCTTCTCATCGAGTTCGCTTAATTCTTCCCGCATTTCCAAGACACGCTTTTCAACATCTCTAAAGTGTTGACTGAGTTCGACTTGTTGCTTGACCGCTTTATCCCGTTGTGCTTCCGATTGAAGTTGCCGTGCTTGTAATTCGAGTATCTCCGTTCGGTCCTCACCCACCACCGACTTCTCTAGCTCCGCAATCGTGACGGCGAGCCCAGCACGTTCGCTTTGTAATTTTTCAAGGTGGGATGCAATTTGCAACGACTCTTCTTCCGAAATAACTGGTTGCTCAGCATCGACTTTTGATTCTTCTCCTCGAAATTGCAACAAAACGGAAATCAAGATAGAGAGGAACATGATCCCGCCAAACGCGTTACAGATTGTGTCCAGAAAAAGGTCTAGGCTGGACGACGGAGTGGCGGATTTTCGTCTACCCATGCTCTATTTCTCGACTTCACTCCGGAGTTTGATAGCACGTTTCGATGCAATCACATCGAAGCCAAAACTTGCATTTTCAGCTTCGAGCTTTGCTTGTACAGCATCAAAGCTTTTTGCAGCGCCAGGACGGACAAGGAGCAGGAAGTGTATTTTTCCCAAATCTTGTCCATCCACCCAATCGCCGAACTTGCTCATTCGATCGCTCCCTGAATAGACACGGCGTGTATCTCTAGCAAGATCTAATACCGATAGCTGCCTATCTTGAATGTCTGCAATAACGAGAGATTTTCCAGCCAGCCCTTCGTTGCGAAAGATTAGCGGCTCCTCGGTCGTGAGCGTAGCTAGCTTTGAATCAAGATATTGAAGCTTGTCGAGAAGGGCCTTCAATTCATCTCGTTTCGAGTCGGCTTCGACTGCCTTTTCATTCAGTTGAACGAGCTCTCCTTCCAGTGGTATGGCAACTTTCCGGATTTGCTCGCTTACTGCCGTGGATCGTTTGGTCTGTTCTTTGACCTGTTGGATGCGCTTTTCAATATCCGATCGGATCTCTTCGACGTTGAATTGCTGTACTCCAGCAACTTTCCTACTTTGATCGGCCAATTGCTCGGAACGATGCCGCATGTCGGCAAGTTCGTCTTCTAACGACTTGAGGGAATCGCTCAATGTATCGGCAACCCACTTATCATTCGATTGGCCTTCTACCTTTTTAGAAACGAGCTCGATCATCATGATGATCGTAATTAGAACGAATATCCCAACCACTGACGTAATGATGTCTTGAAACGCGAAAAAGGAAACGGCCGGCCCACGATTGCGACGTCGCATCTCATACCTCTCGCGATTGCTCATAGGGCAGGATTTTGATCCTACTAACAATCTGCTTCATGCAATACTCATTGCAATCGTCGAGAAATCGCTCTTCTGCAGTCTTCTGTACTGTCATCCAAAGCTGTAGCACTAGTGCGATGACCAATGCCAACAAGGTTGTTTCAAATGCCGTGCTTAGCCCTGCCGTAACTTCTTTCAACGAACCTACGATTCCGCTGATATCGCTCTGTGCGTCGAGCAAACTGCTAAAGCTGGCAATGGAAACGGATAACCCCAGAACTGTCCCAATAAATCCTAAGACTGGAATTGCCCAGAGAAAACCATTGATCAATCCAAATGAGGTATCGTGTGCCGATTCATCGCGTTCTCCTACCGAACGAAGTATATCGTCAACATCCGAAACTCGTCCCAGATTCTTTAAATTCGAGATAGCTGTAAGAATACGGCTGTAAACGATGAATCGTTCTGGGTCCTCGGCGTTCGAATAGATTTGAGCAATCACTTGATCCGCCGTCTGAGAACTCAAAACAAACTGATGATCTGACGGTATCGCAGTGTATGCCAACGATCTACGTTGCAACCGCAACTTACTGTTTTTCACGACAAGGATCACGGCACACCAAAAGCCCAAGAAAACGGCTGCATGTTGGGTTGGACCTCGGTCCAATAGCATCATCGAGAAATAGTTCGACGGCAATGCCGACACTAGTACATATAAAATGATCGTCAGGATTAGAGCGACCAATCCGGAGAGCCACGCGCTACACGAAGTTCCACTGCTTGATGTAACACCGAGACGAGATTCGACGTCAAGCGCGTAATAGCGGAGAGGAACAGATTGTGTCGATCGCTCAGTCATTCGGTCGGTTGCCTAAACAGGAATAGTACTCAAGCCAAGAAGATATAGTGCGGCACTCAAGAGAGCTATAACGATGAGCCAAATCAAAACAACGCATGCCGTGAAGTTCCAGAAACGTACTTGCGACTGCATAGCTCGTTCTTGATCCCCGATATCCGTACGGTAAAGAAGTACTGAAAGCCTACTCCCGAACTGTAGCAAAAATGTGCAACCAGTAAACCACGCAATCGCTGTTGATGCATTAACAAGTGAGACGATAATTGCCATCACCTTTGGAGCCCCACTTCCACCGCGAGTTGCCACTAGGAAAAACCCCGCGATACTAGCGATGACCCAAACAGTGCCAATCACAATGCCCGTGATCGACAGAAACAACACCGATGCTCGCATCCGCACCATCATTGATGAAAGATGGCCACCAGATGCAGGATCTGACACGACTGTTGGCTTTTGTTGCCGCTGTTGCACACCGGTATTGCGTGAGGTCAATGTGCCGAACCATTCCGAGCGAATCAACTCGGCGGGTTGCCATTCCGACATGCCTTGTCGCCAAATCAGTGTCTCTTTACTGACCACCCCTGAGGCAATCCATTTTTTCATTCCTGCAAGATCGACTGGCCCCTGATTCCGCTCTTCGAAATGTGCGTACCACTCCTCTTTTGGCGAATCTGGGACATGGTTTTCGTTGGATCGTTCTTTTGGAGTGGACTGTGGCGTAGTACCGCGATCACCGGAAAACAGAAATGGAAATTCTAAAGCAGACTGCCATCCAATCCCGTCAGGGGAAAGTTCGTGTTGCTTGGTGATTTGCCCACGCTTCGCAAGATCAATGGTTTTCTCTCGGGTCAACGGCCCAAGAACACGCCCCTTGAAGCGTACGTAGAATCGCTCATTTTGAACGTCCATCGGTGATTCTTTCTTTCGTCGATTGCGGCTGGAGTAGATTTCTTAAAGGTTTGCTAGGTACTAATTGCATGACAGACTCAACACTTCAAAACCACTCTTTTTTCCGAATAGCATACGTCTGATAGAAATCGTCGTCGGACTTGGTCAGATAAATGATTCCCTCAACAAGACCGATAATGTTCATCACAATGGATGCAATTAGCGGGACTACGATGCATAGTCCTGAAAACATTCCGACGAGCCAAACAGTTAGCATGATAGTCCCCGGTGTTGTTAGTCCCAAAATAAACTTGTGGATACCAAGCCCACCGAGCAGAATGCCGCAGATACCTGCCGCAATCTTTTTGCTCGCGAAATCCTTGACCGCTATTCCACTTGCGTCCAGCGTACCTGGTTGATTCTGACTGAAGTCAGGCGAGTGCGCGCGGAGGGAGTTGTATCCAGTAGATCTTGAGTCCCGAAACCACTCGGGGCGTACCGCCGCCGCGGGAGACCAATCTAACATCCCGGATTGCCAGACCATCGTATCTTGGCTTACCACGCCAGACTGAATCCAGTGTTTCATGCCTGCCTCATCAATCGGACCTCGATTAGTACCATCGCAATGGGCGTACCATTCAACCCGAGGAATTTCATTGGGCGGCGATGTCGGTCGTGCTTCGATACGGTCAATCGGAAAGGACGGTTTCTCGAAGAAATCTGGAAAATCCTCCGCCATCTTCCATGCAATCCCGTCCGGCGATAACTCGTGTTGTCCTGTAATTTGGCCTCGCTTCACGAGTTCTAAGGTCTTGTCGCGGGTGATCGGTCCAAGAACTCTCCCTTGGAAGCGAACATAAAACCTATCGATTTGTCTCGACATAATTCCTGATCGCCTCAGTTAGTTTTGGTTGGGAATTGTAGTTTGAATTCTGAACAAAGGCCTTCCAGAGAGTGTTAGCTCTGCAGAATCCTTAAGCGTTGCTTGTTTTCCATTTACTTGGCCGACGTGAATAACTCGAGGCGAGTTTGCAGATTGAACATCTGAAACAAAGCAATAAAGATTGCATTCAGGTAGCTCTTCTCTGCACAACCACGGTTGCACTTTACCATCCGAGCCCCGGAGCATAGCACCGACCCACTCCAGTTTCGAAGCCGCAACATTCTTCATTGCATCGCTTGATTCCCGTTTCTGTAACTCCAGTTGCTTCATGCCATCGCGAATCGAGAGGACTACGTCATTGTCAATCGCATCCTTTACTGGTGTGCTGTTAAACCAAAATGCTCGCAGCTCCGTTCTATCATTCAGCTTTTGATCCAAACTCTTGAAAGCATCGCGCATGGCCACGCTACCTTCGCGAGAAGCTTTAATCAGTCGTGTGAGGAGAATCTCCTTAATCTGAGAATCCAAGTTCTGGGTACGCACTACGTCTTGCATCACCTTGGTAAGTCCTCCCTCCCAATCGTCTTTGATTGCTTGGCCATCAACCTCAAGCTGGCGTGTAATTCGGCGAATCGTAGTGCGAGGCTCGTTCGTTACCCCAAGCTTGCCAGCAAATACTACGTTCTCCGTTGCACCGAGGCTGTCGCTGACGACGGGTAGTGTGGTTTTCGATGTAAGCTTTTTTAGTGCCGCATCATTCTCCGATCGTGCTTCCCACGTCATGAATCTCCTGGATCCTGCATCTATCTCCACTAATGTCACCAGATCTGCAATTGCGGCATTCGTAAGATCCTCCATCAACGACGCCAAACTCGATTCTCTTTGTTCTGCAATGACAAACTGATCGTCGATCATCTTTAATCCGCGTGCCAAATACGGAATACCTAAAAACATGTTCTCAAAACCGCCTCTTAGAGCGGAGAGTTGCTTTAGCTCATTGATAGACAATCCGCCTTCCAGTGAATCGTTCAAGGCTTTGCACCATGCATTCCAGGCAGCAGCCTGTTTCCATAATTCCGCCTCCTGCATCGCTTCACGGTACTCTGTTGCGGTAGGATCGCCCGGCAACTTCTCGACGAATCTCTTCATTTCGTCAAGAAACTGCTCAAGCGTTCCAGCCTCTCGCATTCCCTTTGCTGCTTGCTGTCGGATTGCCATCTCACGCCGTTGTTCTCGAACCGAATCTAGCAAGCTCCCGACCTGTAGCGATGTGAGCTCCATAATCTTCGCGGCTCGATTGGCTCCCTTTGGATAATCAGCGGGCAACTTATTCAGTTCGCCCAACATGTTTGTCAATTCTGACTCAGACACACTGGCTATAGGCATCGACTTAATCGATTCGATCTTTTCTTCTACCTCCTTTAGTTTGGCCCGAACGATATCGAACTGCGATTCAATTATCTCCTGTTCATGTCGGTCCCAAATTCGTCGTACAGCTTGAATCTCAGCCTTCTCCCCTGGTGTCACCGCCAGTTTCTCAGCACGGACCAAACTAAGAAGATCGATTTTTGTAGGATCATCAGTCTTCACAGCCTCGATCGCGTTTGCGACATTAGCCGCGCGAGCGTCCTCAGCCTTCTGTTTTGCTTCAAGCTTGCCAAGCAATGCCACCAATTCGGGAGACTTAGCTACCTGGGGAGCGCTTTGAGACAATTTTTCGAAAATCGAAGCTGCTTCTTTCAGCTCGTCAGCTTCAATCAAGGCAACCAATCTCGTCGAGGAATCCTCGACAGCTTTTCGAAACGTTCGATGCAATTGCCAGTACCCAATTGCAATCACCAGCATCACCGCAACCGACGAGATTGAGGCAACGCTTAACTGCATTCGCCGTCTGCTTGCCAGTTGAATCTCTGCGATGCGCGATCTGTATCTTTGTTCCAAAATGGGATCAACGCCTAGCTGCAACGATGTGACGTCGTAGTACAATCGCTGTAAGTCCGAAAGTGCAGAGCGTTTCTGCAACGCGGCCTCTAGACTTGCTAATGCAGATTCACGTTTGGCGATTTTTGTACGGTCTGCGATGCAGTTTAGAAGCCACTCGATAGCCGGCTCTACCGATTGAGTTAGATCCTGGGGAGGCGGACTCTGCATCGCCTTTAGTATCTCGGACCAGGCTTTATAGTGCTTTGTCGCAGCCGATTCATCCCCTTCGCTGTATGCTGCGTGCAATTGAACTGCGATGGCTCTCAATTGTTGAGATTGCTCCGCATGAAGGAAGGTATGGGCAGCTTTCGATGCCCTTTTACAAAGATCTTCGGATGGTTTCACGGTCCATCTACTATCGTTCAACTCATCACAGATGGCTTGGACCGCGATTGTAGACTTGGAATCTATCGCATCCTTTAGCTCTGCAGGAATCTGCTTAAGTCGAATCGTTTCCCATTGCTCCTGGTCTTCACGCCAAACGACATTGATTGAGTCGATCTCCACCAAGCGTCGAAGGACCTTGAGTCGCCATGCCAACGGGGCTTTCGCGATCGCCAATCGACGATGCTGTCGCAGTAACTCTTCGAGAGGCTGTTCGTCGACGATCGCCTCTTGCAACTGCTGAGCGGCATCTCGATCGAGCAAAGTAGGTACGGTGATGCCGTAGAACTGAAGAATCGAGAGCCAATCATCGAACTCTGGAAAGTCTAGGCTAGCAGACCAGTCGAGCACATTTGGTTTCATGTACGCTCGCTGAATCGCTTCACTTCGCAATCCCTTGCGGAGTAGTTGTGTACATTCCGCCAATCGAACATTGACCTTGGTAGTCTCTCGATCGTACTCTTCAGCCAACGGCAGCAACGCTTCGATAGTCAATCCATCTGGCTGTTCTAGCTGTTTGCGAATCTGGTCTGAAATGGTCATTGCTCCTTTGCCTCTTCTTTCTGTGCGACTGGTGCATTAACCTCCTGCGGTATAGTCAAATCGGGAACAATCTTGGGATCAGGTTTGAGACCCACTACTGCTACTCTGAATTGAAGATCTATCTTATCAACGTGTTCTTCTGTGGACCTCAATTGATTCGACGGATCCTTGATAATCGAAATTACAACTGGGGTTGTGGAATCAACCACAACTTCGATAGCCGAAGCATTTCGAATGTGCGACTGGAGATTAGAAGCCGAATTCCAAATATCTTTGAACTTATTTGGTATGTTGATGCGAGAACTTTTGCATTCGACAAAAAAGGTCTTTACCTCAACGTGCGCATTCAGCGTGTTTAGCTTATTTGGAGCGAGTTCAAAGAATTTTTGCAATGGTTCCGGAATCGCCTTTGAGGGTAGCGTGCCAGGTCCAAGATTTTTCCGAAGAGACTCAAGAGTGAACAACAGATTCAGCAAATTTTTGTATTGTTGCGGGTTGTCAGCTTCCATCTTTTCCAAGAATTTCCTTGCTTGATGAACCGATTGAGAGTCCTCTTCCCTTTTCGATTCATCGACTCTATTCTCAAAAAGACGCAACTCCTTCATTCCTTCCAATTGCTGGAATTTTTCCAAATCATTTAGCCATTTATGTACCTCGGAGTATTGATCAACAAGGTCATGCAAAGGTAACTGATTCGACGGTATACCTCGATCGATAAAATCCCGTAACGCCAAAGACAATCGACAATTCATACTTCGGAGTTCGTCAAGCATTTCCTTTCGACGAGCGTAGAAATCTTCAATTCCTCTGTGCACGCCGTAGAGCCACGCATTAACGGCGTCGGACCGGAGAGCTTTTGGCATAGCAAAGCCCTTAAAATTGTTGATGTCAGAATCCAAAGGGATGGCCGCAGATATATGCTGATTACCCTTAAGCAATTTTACTTTTGCGGTACCGATCATGACCCGATACTCACTCTTTCCTTTGAGTGTCGGCAGCTCATCGATGGGTAGCTCGATTTGAATCACAGGCGGCTTTTCTTTATTATTCATCAATAATTCCGCCAACAGAATCCTCGCTGTCCCGATCTTCAAGACACGTAAGTCATCGCTATAGGAAACTGTGCTTGGAGATGGAATACTTGAACCATACGTAAGCTTGCAACGAACCTTCAAATACTTTGCCAAATGCTTTGCATCATCGGTGTAGTTCTTTCCTGATGAGAAAACAACCCATTTTCCATCTTCCTGAAGTCCCTCCCATTCAAATTGCCGAGATCCGTTTTCGTCTGGATCCGCGTTCTCGACATGTGAGAAGAGTTTGTTGCCTTCTCTCACGCTCGACACATGGTTTTGGTTGCTATCCTTTATCGCAAGCTTCAAGTTTGGTTCGTCGATGTTCTTTATGGGTATTTTTACGTCTACTACTTTCTCCGCAGCTCGTAGCTGCGTAGTAAGCGATGGGTCCTTTTCAAAATCAAACCCCGTTTCGTTGTGCTTCAGAAGTAGTTTTGACTGCACTAACTCGAAGTGCTCTCCCCCCGCAATCAATTCCAGAATATCTGGCGTTCCATTTTCAATCTCGATATCAGCGACATGTCGCGAGACTTCTGAGACGACGGGAGCATTCTCCAAAATCTCCTCGATGCGAACGTGCAGGCGAAGCTTTACATCAGCAGGCTTTTCTAACGGTGATTCTGTTTTCGGTTCAGGCTCTCGCTTGGCTCTCTCTGTTGACTCTTCTGGAATGTTTTCCGACTTAGGCTCGGTGTCTTGTGCTTTTTGCTGTGTATCCTCGTTTGGCAACAAAACGCCTGAACCAGAATCATCGAGAATACCCGCAAGGTTATTCTGCTGGGACATGAAGTAGAATGTTCCAGCACCAATGAGAGAGAGCAATCCCACCAAGATGATTCCGATGCCAATCCTGTTGCGATACCGACTCAACACTGTCGATGGGCCAGTGTTGGGTTGAAAACGTGATCCCCCCGCACGCTTCGATCGTCGGACTGGGATAGGTGGCCCAAGCGTTGATATTGGCTGTAGTGCAAATTCTTCACTTCCGACAGGCCGCGAACTCAACGAAGATACTTCCTGTTGGCTTGGATGATCCAAAGGAGGGCTGCTAATCCCGCTCGGTGAGGGTTTCGTCGATGCTGCCAACCCAATTAGATGGCCATTCCTTGCTGCTTCAACTGCATCACTAGCTGGTGCTATGCCCAGCGGCTTTGTCAAATCTATCACGAGTCCTCGTGCCACTGACATCCTCGCTTCATCACTTCCAGCGATGACACATCGAACGCGGCATTCAACATCGGGTGGTAGATTCGTGCAGTAAGTGCTAAACGTAGCTTGCCATCTCCTGGACTCCGGTAGCAATGCTGCTGCTTCCTGCATGAGCTCCAGTAGCGCAGTCGATTGTGCTTCTGAGAAAACGACCCAAACGGTTTTACTGCTCGGTTGCATCCAAGCATTCGTTATAACTCCTGCCCAGCCAGCATCCCCCGTGACTTGTTTCCAAGCGTGGCAGATTCTCGGTTGCGCATCAATCGAAGAAACCTCGGGACCCGTCTGGAGCGTTTTGCAAACGCCATCCCATTCATTCCGCATGATGCCCGACTGTGCCAAAACTGCAGCAGGACCACATGCAGGTACAGGGCCATCAAATACGACATGGTGTGCGATTTTGTTCGTGCGTTGGCTATAGTCGACACCATAAGCACCCACTCGCGAAAGAATGGAAAGAGTCCTTCCACCGACCGCTAAGCGAATGTGTGAATGGCACACGGGATTGCTATCGTGGCGGTCATCACCAGGCTGGTAAATATGGCGATAACCACTAAGTGATTCCAGGCGTTGAGCCAAGTTGATTGGAAGCCCAGCCGTACAGACCACTGTACAGAATCCGCGACTCCCTTGTTTCAGCCCCTGCGAAGCAGATGTGTACAAAAGTTCAATCGTCATGGGGCTGGCGCCTTTGTCGATGGCTTGGTCACTTGAAGCTCAATTAATGTCTTCTCCACAAACGGCAAAAGCTTAGCGCCTTGCTGTTTGTATTGATTGGCCGTGGAATTCGTCGCTGAAAACTTGACGACAGATCGGATTAGATGCTTTCCTGAAGATTTACTTTCGGTGTTCAGTCCGATTACTCCGATCTTGAATCGAACGCGGAGCAAATCTCCTGGCTTGATCGACTTCCACTTCTTCACGATGCTCGGCACCTGCGTGTGGATCGTATCGGTTTCTGAAATCAGCAACAACTCTTGCCCAAGCTCCTTTTGGATCTGTTCAAACTCAAGCGGAGCATCGACCGTAAACTCCAAACCCTTGTCACGTGCAGTAACATCCTTGATAGGAAAGGTCAAAAAATAGTCGGGTTGTTTTTCAATGAAAGCATAAGTCGCTCGTTTCAATACGAGCGCTGACGCTTGCCTCTCGGCAGTCGTTTCTCCGCTGGCAGTTGTCGTTTCGAACTTATGAACTTCTTTTATCAAGTTCACATAGTTCTTGATGGTTGATTCGGCTGGCCTGTTCTCCGATTTTCGGTCCTCGGCATTTGTATCTCCGCCGACGGACATGCCGTCAGTTTCTGTTTTGCTCTCGGATGCAGAACTCACTGCCCCACTAGTTGTTTGCGGCAGCGTGACGTCCATCTGATCGCGAAAGGCCTCTTGGAGCTTCTTCTCTGCGTCTAGTGCTGCAGAAGGCAGATCACGTCCTTTTGACCGGTAAACTTTGTTCCATTCAATGACCGCTGCTTTTCTCGATTTGACATAGTCGATGGTCGCTGGATGGTCTGGCAGCTTTGTTGGTATCTTTCCGTCAGTAGATTCCAATAGAAAAGCCAACTCCACAAGCAGATTCGAATTCGCTGGCAAGTTCGGCTCTTTTTGATGGGTTTGAATCAATTCCAAGCACAGCGTTTGGAGCGCAGATTGGCATGCTGCACGAAACTCCGAATCGGCGAAGCGTTGCCACTCTGGTCGCTCAAGTCCAGATTTGGAGTCATCACCTGCGAAAGAGACCACGCTTCCACAAGCAGCCATAAGGATAGCCAATGACCAGATCGTTATCTGCGGCAAGAAACTGTTCAATAGTATTTGGAATGAGAACCCGCCAAGTGTTGGTGAAGCATTCATTTTCATCCCTCGGACTTCAAATTTCTTTCCAACGTTCCTACCAAGCCGGAGCCCCATCGGCTAATCGCGTACAGCATCGGAACTTCCACCCAAAACGGGTTTAAATCTCGAGGGCGAATACCGAACGATCCCGTAGCAGGGTCCACTTCTGGTGCATGGCCCGTTGCGCTAACTGGTAAAAAACTTACGTGGCTAGCAAAGCCTTCTGCGGCAGCAACGATTTCGGGAGTGTACTTTCTAAGCATGTCACCGACTTGGGCCGAGACATTCTCGATTCTTCTGCCATCTAGTAGTTTTATCGGCGAATGGGGAACGGAAGCGAATGGTGCTTCACTAGACACGTCGGGAAGTAATGCCCTCCAACTATCCCACTTCGTTACTACGATGATCATGGGCCGTTGATGAAGCTGATCTTCGCGAAGCCCTGCGTACCGACGAACGCGTTGGATCGCTTCGAGAAGAATAGTGTCCTGCCGAACGCTATTCTCCCGTGCAAGTCGTTGTGTACGCGAGTTCATTTGCGGATCTTGCGACTTGCCCTCGCAAGCACGGCGAAAACGGGCGTCTTGCGTCGGATCGAACAAGAAAAAAAGACAGCGAGATAACGCCAAGTGTCGCGTTACGGGGCTCGACGCAGTGTCTTGTCCCGGTAAAAAGCTCTCGCCAGCGTTATCATACATGCACATGACTCGAGCGATGTCGTTGCTTCGAGCATGGTTGGGATGCTGAGCCATCGGCTGAAGATTGAAAAGAAATGGACGCGGATACTGCACCGTATGCGAACCCATGCTTACTGAATCGTAGAGATCCCCCTGGACTTGTGTCTTTTCGATTGCGACTAAGGAATCTGGATTTGGGTTGAGGAATTGTTGTTCTTCATATTCGTGAAGTCTCGCATTCGCAATGGGATCGGTATCCGTCATTGCGATCTTAAAATCTGTGGGGAGAACTTGTCGCAATCGCCACGTCATGGATGCCAAGAAGTAACTCTTGCCGCTGGCGGGTGCTCCTAGAATCGAATAGAAGACAGGTGCAATTTGATAGAGGGGCCGTGCAACCTCTAAATGACATGCTGGACAAGCAAGGCGCGTCGTGCGTTGGCCTTCAGGATCTATTGCATCGCCTTCAGCAGTGAATCGTGACGGAAGAAAGCGGATCGCATGATCTGGCCCGAGGCGAGTATCCCCAATTAGGTCCGGATGCTCGGCTAACCAAAGCGATTCTTCGGGAGCAAATTCGTTCCAGCAATGTGGACATGTGATACGGGCACGTATTGTCAGTCGACTCTGAGCTTGGGGCATGGCAATTCTCGATCGGGGTGTATCTTCAGCGGGCCTTAATATAGTTAATATTGCTCGCTACGCAATGAATCAATTTCCGCTATTGCCGTCTGCTCGCTGCCGCACTTCCAAACCTAACGATCAAAACTATGGAGAAACAATGATGTGCGGCGGCATTCAAAAATTCCAATTGACATAAATTCCGCGTCAAAAACAAAGCCTGTTCAAGCATTTGATTTTCCTTGCTGCCTCCTCTGATCAGTTAGCTTTGCTGATACCAACGCAATCTGTAAAGCTGTTCTAATACGCTCTCCCAACAACCTGTTAGCCGAGCAAGAGCTTTGCAAGCCTCGCAATAATTTCACACTTGAGCAGTGGCTTACTCGCTACATGCCAGAGCACTCGCCGAGAGTTGGCGAATACTGCAGGCGGAATCTTGAGAATAGCAAAAGCTGCCTGCTCGAATACTTCACCGCTGAGGAATCGCTCAAGGGCATCAGTAGCGACGACGCTCAGGCTTATCGCTTATGGCTTGCAGACAGCAAAGGCTTCGCTCAAGCAACAATTGCCCAGCATGTCAAAAAGACCAAGCAATTCTTTCTTGCTGCTCTCAAGGTTGGCGTTGTTGACAAGAGCCCTTTTTCGGAAGTGCTAATGGTAGAACGCTCTATCGAGTTGAATATCGAGACGCCGACAAACGCAGGCGAAAGATACGCTTGGGGGCAATCGCCAAGAAAGACGCTCAGGCTATCGCTTGCAAAGTCGATGACTTAGTTTCTGCTGCCATCTCTGGTAGTGGCCCCTCGCCCGCACTTGCTGAGTGGCTCGCAAAGATTGGCGACGACTTGCACAACAAACCAGCCGAGCAAGAGCTTTGCAAGCCTCGAAGCAACTTCACACTTGAGCAGTGGCTTACTCGCTACATGGCAGAGCACTCGCCGAGAGTTGGCGAATACTGCAGGCGGAATCTTGAGCTCGGCAAAGGTTATCTGCTGGAATACTTCAAGGCTGGGCAATCGCTAAGGGCGATTAGCAGCGAAGACGCCCAAGCCTATCGGGTATGGCTTGCAGGTAGCAAGGGATACGCTCAAGCGACAGTTGCTCAGCATATCAAGAAAGCCAAGCAATTTTTTCTTGCTGCTGTTGAGGCTGGCGTCATTGACAAGAGCCCTTTTGCCAAAGTGCTAGCAGGCACTATGGTAAACGCAGAACGCTCTTTTTACGTTCCTGCATCCGATATCGAAAAGGCCATCGCAATGGCCCCCGATGCTCAGTGGCGTTTGATTATCGCACTCTCTCGCTACGCTGGCTTACGCTCGCCGAGCGAAGTGCTCGCCCTACGCTGGGCTGATGTTGACTTCACTGCAGGCACGCTAACGGTTTTCGCCACGAAGACAGCCAAGCACGGCAAAACGAAACGAGTTGTACCAATTCTACCCGAGCTCAGGCCCCACTTAGAAGATGCTTTCGACCCAGAGAGCGAACGCTGCATTTCTCGCTATCAGACGAGCAATCTTAATCTTAGGAAAGTCTTTCTTGAGATACTCGCCAAAGCCGAGCTCAAACCATGGCCAAGGTTATTTCACAACTTGAGAGGCTCGCTGCAGACGGACTTGGCAGACAGATTCCCCTCGCACGTTGTCACCGAATGGCTAGGTAATAGCGAGCGAGTAGCAAACGACCACTACTTGAAAGTCACCCACACCCACTTGTTAAATGCTACTCAAGGGGTGGGGCAGCAGGTGGGGCACTCTTTAGCGGAAAGCACTCCCAAGCAAGGTAAGTCGCTTCCCGAAAACCCAGCGAAAACAGAGGTTCTTGCAAAAACACAACGTGGCGTGGTGGATATTAGTACCCCCGCAAGGACTCGAACCTTGGACCCGGTGATTAAGAGTCACCTGCTCTACCAACTGAGCTACGAGGGCACATTTGTGCGTAGCGATTCCAAAGAATCCGCATTGCGTCCAAAAGATGACCGAAATCCCCTTTCAGAGTGTGGTATCGTAGCCTCCAATGGCTCCCTTGCAAGAGCAACTTTTCTGGGAAAATTGCCAGGAGATTGACCTCATATTCGATTTTTCTCGAAAGCTCTGTTGACCGAACCCCTTGCTTTTGAAGATACTTTAGGCAATCTGCGACCTTACGGCAAAGGATTTTGCCGCAACATGGCTTCCTGTATGTTCAGGATCCGCCTTGCGTAAGGTTTGTTCAAAACTATCAAGAGGGTTTTTGCAATCGAACGAGAACGCATTCAGACACGAGTGAACAATCAAATCCGCATTTCTCCTGTGCGAGTGATTGGTCCCGATGGAACGCAATATGGGGTCATCCCTACCGATGAGGCTCTTAACCGAGCTCGCGATGCTGGTTTAGATTTGGTGGAAGTGGCACCCACGGAAAAACCACCTGTCTGCCGCATTATGGATTTCGGCAAGTACAAGTACGAGAAGAGCAAGAAGTCTGGCCAAAAGACTCACCAAACCAAGACAAAAGAAATTCGACTCCGACCTAAGACCGGAGAACATGACATCGATACCAAAGTTCGCCAAGCCATCGGCTTCTTGAAGAATAAAGATAAGGTACAGGTCTCTGTTATCTTCCGTGGACGAGAAATGGCCCACGTGGATGAAGGTCGACGCGTCATGGAGAACGTCCTCCAAGTTCTCGCGGAGTATTCCAAAGTGGAACAGCCGCCATTGCAACAAGGTAAAAAAATGATTGCGATGGTCGCGCCAAAGTAATCAACTGAGCCTTTGATTTCGATCGCCTGATCTCCGTCTCGCGATCTACTAGCCAATCTGAATTTGTGGCCAATCTCATTTGGGAGATTGGCGTTGTCTATTTCAACTCTCTTCAATGCTCGGATGGTTAACGAATGAGGATCGTTCGATTTGCACGCCCAGATGAATCGCTCGGATGGGGATTGCAAAGCAATTATGGTATCCAAGACTTAACGCTTGCTGACCCTAGCTTGCCAACCTCAACGTCCGAACTGATTCATAAATGGAAATCCCTTTTACCTCGCATTCAAAGCTTGGCTAAGAAACTCGGTACGAGCGACCAAGTGTTGAAAGTACTTTGCCCAATCGATCGCCCCAACAAGATCTTGTGCATCGGCCTGAATTATCGAGATCACGCCATCGAAACCAAAGCACCCATTCCGGACGAGCCGATCGTCTTCTGCAAAATGGCAACTTCCATGATCGGACCGGATGACTCAATCCGATTACCTAAAGTCAGCAGCGAGGTTGATTACGAAGCGGAGCTTGTGGTTGTCATCGGCACGAAAATGAAGAACGTAACAGAGCACGAAGCCAGCCAAGGGATCTTCGGATACTCGGTCGGTCATGACGTATCTGCGCGCGATTGGCAAAAGGGAAAACCAGGCAAACAATGGTTCCTTGGGAAATCCTTTGATACCTTTGCACCGCTCGGGCCGTCGATCGTTACGACCGACGAAGTTTCAGACACCTCGAATCTTCGCGTTCAATGTCGAATTAACGGCGAAACCCTTCAGGATTCAACCACCAAAGAACTCATCTTTACGCCTGTGCAGATAGTTGCCTACATCTCACAAGTCATGACGCTGGAGCCCGGCGATGTGATCTATACCGGAACGCCGCCAGGGGTGGGTATGGCTCGAACTCCACCTCGATTTCTCAAGGATGGTGATGTCGTAGAAATTGAGATCGAATCGCTTGGCGTTTTGCGCAACCCAGTCATTCAAGAAGCATAAGCGAACGGTTGTTGGAATTACCCGAACCCTAAGCGTGCTCGAAGGATCTGCGGGCTTCCCTCTCCCTCGCTCACGCTCTCACGCTTTGGGTTGGGGCGGATCCTCGAGTTGGGATAAATCCTTCGTCAGCGGCAAATCCATGAGAGCAACAAGCCGTTACGCTTCAGGTTGGGATGCTGAGATTTCATCCGCCGCTCCCCTTGGGACACTAATTCTGGGACACGAGCGGCTGAGAGATCATGGACTCGAACCACTGCATCTCTTTGGCGATGCCTTTGCTCAACTCGGCCACCTGCAGTTCTTTCGGCAGTACAGTCCATGCATAGGTCTCTACCTCAAAGTGACCTGTCGGGAATGACTCCTTTCCCACGTGAGGAGCGAGCACTTGCCAGCAGCGATAGATTTCCGATTGTGTGGAATCGAGTGCTCCCAGGGACGGCAGATAGATCGGAACGTGGAAATGAATCCTCCACTTGCCATCGCTCGGTGGCGTACCGTTACAAGAAGCGATCGCATCTGGTAAGTCTTCGACCAGCAAACGTTGCCCATTCGATGTTTCGATATGGGTTTGATGTAGGTACCTTTCTTCTACGAACCCAGCGAGCTGACTCCAGCTTGCTTCGCGCTGCTCCTCATCGAGTTTTTTCCAGTCGATAGCGACAGCCGATGAGACCTGGACTTTCCCAATTCGTATCCCTGCCTCGATGGATTGCTGGATCTCTTTGGATTGATCTTCGTACATGACCGCTGCATGGCAAACGTCATGGCAGAGTGTTATGTGATCTTGAGCGATCCGTCGATCCTCACTCGAAGGAATGGCGGCTAAGAAACGGTCCAAGTAAAAGGAACGAAATGATGCACTATCGGTCAGCATGCATCCTGGTTCTGGCTCGACTGCCAATACGATATGTCGCCCTGTGTTTTGTTTCAATCGATCTAGTTGTTGAGCGATCTCCGTCCAGTGCTTTACGACGAGTGTCTGTTGTTCGCTGGATAGCTCAGGTGTTCCCCACGCGATCGGAAGTGTTGAAATACTGCCCGCCATACCTTCGGGCAAAATCGCACCCAGCAGTCGAATCAGTTGCGAAGTGTAGTTTGCACGCGAAGCCTCCCACCATGTCGGCAAGTAGACTTGATGCTTTACCCGTTTCTGATGAAAGTCACCCTGCGGGAAACCATTTAGCGTAAATGGTGCCAACTTCAGATTAGCTAGGGTACTTCGAAGCTTTTCCAGATTGGCAGGTTCGAGTGCTTGGATTGCGGACAATTCCGAGAACCAGAGCCCAACACCGAGGGTCTTATCTGAATCAGACTCATGCATGCAACTCCAGATTCGGTGGCTGAATAGATGCAAATTGTCGATCACTGCAGCAAAATCGCGTCCGGCATGAACATTGGTGCAATACCCTGTTTGAAGGATCATCGGATTCGAAGGGTTCATGAGGAGGGATCGGTTGGAGAATGCCAGCCGTGGAGAATCGCGGCTTGGCTATCGGTTCGAAGGGACTAAACTAAGGTTCCCTGTGTTTTGCAAAGGTAAAACTACCAAATTACTGTCATTAAGAAACCACCATTTATGCTTCGATACTGGACTGCTGGCGAATCACACGGGAAAGCACTATTGGCGTTGGTGGACGGATTTCCTGCTGGAATGCCCATCGATACCGCGATGATCGATCGAGAACTGCAACTCAGGCAGGGAGGCTACGGTCGCGGAGGGCGTCAGAAACTAGAGCAGGATCATGTCGATATCCTGACAGGTGTTTGGCAGGGTACGTCCTTAGGCTCTCCGATCACACTCCAAGTGATCAATAATGATTACAAACTGGAACGACTGAAAGAACTGGAACGCCCTCGTCCAGGTCATGCCGATTTAACGGGTGCAATCAAGTATCTCGGATCCATCCGAGGCGTACTGGAGCGCTCTAGTGCCAGAGAGACTGCCGTACGCGTGGCGGCTGGAGCGCTGGCCCGACAATTGCTCAGCCACTTTGGGATCGAAACAATCGGCTATGTTTTGGAATTGGGAGCGATGCCTATCGGTCGCGGCGAGACTTTTGGGGGAACCATTGCCGCTGCTCGCGAACTGCGAGATTCGAGCAGCATCTATGCGGTGGATCCATCTCGTGATAAAGAGGCAGAACAATATATCGATCGCATGGCCGATGAAGGTGATACGCTCGGTGGCATTATCGAGGTTCGGGTGGATGGATTGCCTTTCGGATTGGGTACTCACGCACAATGGGACCGCAAGCTGGATGGCAAACTGGCCCAAGCCGTGATGGCGGTCCAAGCGATCAAAGGAGTCGAAATAGGCATGGGCTTTGAAGCCGCACGCCGTCCTGGGTCGCAAGTGCATGACCCGATTCATTACGACCCTTTGCAAGCAGAGACTGCGAATCTAGGTTACGTACGACCCACCAACAATGCCGGTGGCCTAGAAGGCGGAATGACTAACGGTCAGTCTCTCATCTTGCGTGCTGCCAAGAAACCGATCAGCACTCTTCGCAAGCCACTCGATTCGATTCGCATGGAAGACAAGCAGTCGCATCGCGCGAGCTACGAACGCAGTGATGTATGTGCAATATCGGCAGCTGCCATTATCGTCGAGCATGTAGTCGCATTCGAAATCGCGGCAGCCTTGGTCGACAAATTCGGTGGGGATAGTCTCGTCGAGATGAAGGCTCGGTACGAGTTGTTTCAGCAGATGGCAAGAAAGCACTGATGAACTGCCTGTCAAGCGATCGAGTTAGTTCCTGCGCCGTTGCTGGAGTCGACGGTGAATGCGATTGCATCAAGACCGATTGATGATTTGGCGAGGTTCATGGACAAGTACTTGTCTTCGAGATTTCTCTTTGATTACTTGACCGATGACGGGCTGATGCACCGGATGAATGGTATCCTCCAACGTGTGACGCTCGAACCAATTCCCGAAGCTT
Source organism: Pirellula sp. (assembly GCA_021300155.1). GTDB lineage: Bacteria > Planctomycetota > Planctomycetia > Pirellulales > Pirellulaceae > JBKCUI01. The sequence goes on along the minus strand of JAJTID010000007.1, from coordinate 189 downwards.
GCCAATGGATACTTCGCGAAGCAAGGGGTATCGTATACGCTCGACGGTTGGAACTGTTGCAGGCCGTAGGCTAATGTTGCCCAATTCTAACGATCGCGATCCACGATGAAAACGAATACAAACTCAGTCACAACCACATCGTCATTGCGAGGCGATGCTCTGCTGGCAATGATCGGCAACACGCCGATG
>JAJTID010000243.1 GCA_021300155.1 Pirellula sp. | reverse complement strand
TTGCGGCCTCGGGGTCCCAAAGTGCTGCGAACTGCCCTTGCTAACTTCGAAACACCGGCCAATAGCGGCTGCCGTGCTTCGTCATCAAAAACCATCTGCTTTGCCACGTTGAACTCCTTGCGATGAGTCGGTAACTACCAACGAATTTGAACTATCGGAAACGCCAACCCGACCGGTCGGCGGGAGGGAGAGCGATCATGCCCTCTGTATTGCGGGTAAGGCACGGCCCAACCCAAGCTTTCGTCGTTTGCGAGAACGAAATAAGCCCGAATTGGCAGTCTGCCGTGGGAGTCACCCAATAGAGCAATCCCCGTGCCAAGAGGTTTTTTTGTTCGCAAGCTTCCATGAATAATGGACTTACGTCTCCAGGCCGCATTCGCCGCGGTTACCGCCTGTCAAAAACGGCACGCTTCCAACAACATCCGCAAATCCTCTTCCGTGTGCGACAAATTCAAACTGACTCGAAGCAAGCAGCTGTCGATCGGCACCGTCGGTGGCCGAATGGCCGGAACATAAAGCCCACGTTCTCTCAATCGCTTACTCCAAACCACCACTGCTTCCACACCAGGCGCGTAAATCGACACAATGGGACTGTCACCGCTGCCGACTCGATGCCCTTGATCATGCAATGTGGCCCGCAATTGAACGGACCTCTCTCGAAGCTGCACGCGCTGACTCTCCATCTCCCTCAACAACCGAATGGATCGTCTCGCGAATTGCACTACAGGTATCGGAAGTGAAGTGCTGTAAATGTAAGGTCTTGCGAAGTTGACTAGCCAACGAATCAACACCCTGGGCCCGGCTACAAATCCACCAATCGCTCCCATTGATTTGCTCATGGTTCCGATCTTCACTACACGATCGGACAAGATACCAAGGTGCTGCAATAGTCCACCTCCTTGATGTCCATAGACCCCAGTCGCATGCGCCTCATCGACAATCGCCGTGAGGTCAAACTGCTCGCAAAGCTCCACAACTCGTCGCAAATCCGCCAGGTCTCCGTCCATACTGAAGACCGAGTCGGTCACAACAAACCCACGTTTTCCTTGTGTTCGATGCGTTCGAATCAATTTCTGAAGCTCCACAAGATCGCCATGAGGATAGACGACGACCCTCGCTTTGCTGAGCCTGCAGCCGTCGATCAAGCTCGCGTGATTGAGCCGATCGCTAAAGATGACATCCGACTCTCCTGCTAATGCAGAAACCGCCCCAACATTTGCCGAATAGCCACTCGGGAACAAGACAGCATCTTCAGCACTACAAAGCAGGGCCAAGTCGCTAACCAATGCTGCATGATCTGGCGTATGCCCTGAAATGCTCGGACTAGCTCCCGCTCCGTATCGCCAGACATTGCAGTTCCCGTCGTTGCAATCCCCCGAAGCCCCAGAGTCTGCAGAATTTTCGTGCTCCCTGGACCATCCGAGGCAAAGATAATCGTTGGAACCAAAATGCACCAATGAACATCCATCGTCTGACACGATCAACCTTGGAGAGTCAGGGACCCAACACTTGCGATCGCGGACCAACCCCTCCGCCTGTCGCCGCTCTAACAAGCTGTCTAACTCACCCCAAAGCGGATTTGTCGCTGGCATATTCGTTATTCATGGAAAAAATTAGGCTGCAACGTTCATTTGGAAACAGATCGGATTTGATTCTGCAATTAGCATAAACCATAATTCATCAACTCCAGAATTCGTTATGATTTCAGCACTTAGAGGGATTTAGAGTTCATTATCTTGCTAGGATAGCACCACCACCATGCAACTGATTCAACCACACCTCCTAATTACGGACGATGACCGCGACTTTCGGCAATCGCTAGGAGTTGCACTGTCTCGTCGAGGCTACACCACAACATTAGCTGCTGACGGACTTGAAGCATTAGATGTTATCAAACATGGCAATGTCCACCTGGCATTACTGGACGTGCACATGCCGCGACTAGATGGATTGCAAGCGTTAGAGTCCGTTCGCGACAGTTTCCCCCATATGCCATGTATCTTGATGAGCGCGGAAATGGATGATGCGATCGTATCGAGAGCACGGGAACTGAATACAACCGACTTCTTGGCGAAACCATTTTCCTTGTCAGTGCTTGCGGAAACGATCCGCCGCTTGATCGATTCTTATTATAGATCGTAAAACTGCCTGGCGGATTCAGTCTATCAGGCTTCAGCGGCCCATCACTCGCGTTGAAATAGTCACTACGGCTATTGCAGTCCGCGATTACCTGCCTTCTCGAAGTCTTTCGCCGAGAAAGTTATCCAATTCGGGAATCGCAAATATCTTTTCGACGGTCTTGTTGATGTCATACTCAACTCGTCGAAACTCAACCGATGTATCATCGAGAATCAAGTAGCAGCTTCGCCAGTCACCATCCCGCGGTTGACCAACGCTTCCGACATTTATCATGGCTTTATCGGCTGGTAGCTTTGTTTTGTAACCAAACTCATCGGGGCGTTGAAACTGCATATTGATGGAGAATATCCCAGGCGCGTGCGTATGGCCTTGAAAGGAATAACCCTGAACCATCGAAAAAAGTTTCTCCATTTTTCGGCGGTTGAAAACATCTTCAGGAAAGACATATTCATTCAGTGGATTTCGCACAGACCCGTGAACGAACAGCAAGTTGCCCTCTGTTATTGTCCTGGGTAGGCGCGCCAAAAACTCGAGTCTTCGTTTCGATTCTTCAGGCGTTGCTGAGTTTTCCAATTGTCGGCGAGTCCAGAAAATCGCTTGCTCAGCCGCTGCGCTAAAGCCCTCCGGATCAATGAGCGCGCCATAGTCGTGATTGCCTAACACACAAATATCGACTTTTGCAACAATATCCAAGCATTCGCAGGGATTCGGGCCGTACCCAATAATGTCACCCAAGCAAACGATTCGATCGCAACGCTGAAGTTGTATGTCAGCCAAGACCGATTGTAGCGCTTCGAGGTTGCCATGGATATCGCTAACGATTGCAGTGCGCACAAAAATCAAACCTTAGCGAACGGGTGATGCGATTGAAGTAAAGAAAATACGCGGAATGAAAATACGATCGATGGGTCAGATCCAATTCGAGTGTCGCCCAAAGATTATCGACCTGTGCGCAACCGATCGCCTAACATGCGATCCAATTCGCTGAAGGAGTAGATTTTCTTGATCGTTGCCTCAAAATCATACTCCACACGACGGAAGAAAATTTTCTTGGCATCATGGTCGAGAATGACGTAACAAGCTCTATTGTCTTCGTCTCGCGGTTGACCGACACTTCCTACGTTTACCATCAGCTTCTCTTTGCCCAGTGGAAACACATTGTCACATTGCGATGGCTTAATGAATTCCAAATCGGGCGTGAAGACGCCAGGCATGTGGGTATGCCCTTGAAAGCAATATTGGGTGACTCTAGAAAAAATGTTGTCCATCTTCGATTTGTCGTAAATGAATTCTGGGAAAACATATTCGTTCGTCGGATCGCGTGGGGAGCCATGCACAAACATCACTTTGTCTTGTGTGTGCATCTTCGGAAGCTCGCTCAAGAAATCCCAACGTCGATTCACGACACTGGCTGATCCAGCGTCCAAACGATCGCGTGTCCAGTAAATTGCCCGTAATGCAACAGGATTAAAGCCGTCTGGATCGAACAAAGCTGCTTGATCATGGTTTCCCATAATCGTGAGTTCAGCCCGCCGCATAACGGTCTCAAGGCATTCGCAAGGATTTGGACCGTAGCCGACGACGTCACCAAGACAAATGAGTTTGTCAACGTTTTGGCTCGAGATATCTGCAAGAACGGCCTGGAGAGCCTCGAAGTTGCTGTGGATATCACTAATCAACGCTTGCCGCACTCGTGTTACCTCAACCGCTGCATGAAAAAATATTGTCGTTTCGTGCCGGAGATCTACACAAAGCTATGTCTCAGACCATCGAACATCCAAACTCCGACAGAATAGTCTAGACAATTCCCCAATGGTTGGGAGCCCATCGCCAAGGTTTTCGGGCAATCGCAAAGTTTTTCGATCGATCAGATTCGACCGATTAGAACTGAAGAGGGGCTCGATGGTACATCGCTAGAACATTGGAATGATCGGCAGATAAGGGCTCGGTGATGGGACTTTGTGAAAAGAAATGAATCGCAACAAATGGGACGGTTATGACGGCGAACGGAGGAGTCGAGCAAACAAAACGAGGCAATTGGGGTAGACGCCAGAAAATGAATCTCTATCATTTGCCTCGCGGGATGGAGCAGCCCGGTAGCTCGCGAGGCTCATAACCTCGAGGTCGTCGGTTCAAATCCGGCTCCCGCAACTCTACCAACCCCGTCAAACTTTGTTTGACCCCCGGGTTATGTATTTAAGCCGGCGATGGTGTAATGCACTGTCGCCGGCTTTTTTTGTTTTTCCGCGTGGTTTTTACAAGGTTAAACGCACTTTGCCCCTATCTCACGCGGATCTCTCAGTCTCCAAGTAGAGACTCTCTATTGGATGACTCGGCCCACACTCGGCGAGAGCTCGCGACCCCAAATCTGAGACTCTCTAGTCTCTCTGACCTCCGGCTTATGTGATTTTCCCAGGCCGAGAGACTCTCCAAAAAGCGCCCCAAAAATACCGTTTTGGCCTGCAATAAATAATTCTGTGGGACGTCGTCGGGACAAATTGCATAGTTATTCCTGAGAAGCGGTTTGGTTCGGTTCGGTAGGTTGAATGTGCTTAAGCATGCATCAGGAGGTTATATGTCTGAGATGGTCTCGCCGGCGGAGCAGGTAACGCGGGTGGCAACACTGTTGGGACGAGCGGTGCTGCGGTGGAAACGCGAAAAAGAACAATCGTCAGAAATCTCGGAAATCGTCTCGGACTCTCTACCCAAACGGCTTGAGTTTAGTCCGGTTTCCTCGCTCTCTGTGACTGGTCAAAACGACGAGGCAACGGGCCTTGAAGAGACCCGTTCAGACTCCGAGACGAATCCAAACAACCATGTGCGAGGAGCAACAAACAAAGATCGCGGCCTTGATCGTCGAAGCGATCTGGCGACACGCGAACAAACTGGTCGAGCAACAGGCGGTCGCATCGAAAGAGCCAGCCACGCCACCAAGCGACGCAACGATGTTCAGCGACAAGGGGGACGACGATGAGTCCTGATACGAAAATCAAACTGGCAGAATTGTCCGAGCTATCCATCGGCCAGCTCGCTGCCAAATACGAAAAGCTGTTCGGCGAGAAATGCCGATCGAGGAACCGGCGCTATGTCTATCGCCGAGTCGCTTGGAAGATGCAAGCGGACGACGAAGGCGGATTGAGCGAACGCGCCATTCTGCGAGCCACGGTCATTGCCGGCGAATCGCTGCTTCGGGTCACACCACCCAATACCCGCAAATCCAGGAAAGAAGTCCCTGCGTCCATTCCGGCGAATTGGGACATTCGCATCCCACCTCCGGGCCAAGTGATCGAGCGTCACTACAAAGGCAAGCTACTGATCGTGATGGTCATGACCGACTGCTTTGAGTTCGAGGGTGAACGTTACAAGTCCCTAACCGCAGTCGCACGTGCCATCACCGGATCGCACTGCAACGGTTTTCATTTCTTCCAACTAGGACAATCCAAATGAATCGCAACAAACCTGAAGAGGATCGAAGTCGCATTCGTTGTGCAATCTACACTCGCAAATCCACTGAGGAGCGACTGGACCTCGAGTTTAACTCGCTAGACGCTCAACGAGAGGCGGCGGAGTCATTCATCGCTAGCCAGAAGTCCGAAGGCTGGATTTGTCTGCCCAAGCGGTATGACGACGCAGGCTTCTCGGGTGGCAACCTCGATCGACCTGCCTACAACGAGTTGATGAAGGACGTCGCGGCGGGCGAAATAGACTGCGTCATTGTTTACAAGGCCGACCGATTAAGCCGCTCGCTGTTTGACTTCGCCGAAACTATGAAAGCATTCGATGCCTCCGGGGTTTCCTTTGTCTCTGTAACACAGCAGTTCAATACGACCAACTCGATGGGGCGACTGACACTGAACATTCTGCTGTCCTTTGCACAGTTCGAACGTGAGATCATCAGCGAACGCATCAGCGACAAGATCGCGGCCCAGCGACAGAAGGGGCTATGGTGCGGTGGACAGCAAGTGCTTGGTTACGACGTCGATCGCTCTTCGACGAGCCCCAAGCTGGTCGTCAACGCACAAGAAGCAGAGATGGTCCGCGAGATCTTTGATTCGTATCTAAGTCTGCAGTCGCTTTTGCCGGTAGTCCAGAAACTGGATCAACTTGGCTGGGCTAACAAGAGATGGCTGACTCGCAAAGGCCGTTACAAAGGCGGACGACCATTCGACAAGTGTTCGCTGCACGCGTTGCTAACCAACGTGATTTACGCAGGCAAGATCAGGCACAAGGACCAGATCTACGATGGCCAGCACGAGCCGATCATCGATCAGAGCGTTTTCGATAAAGTGCAAACACAGTTGAAAGAACACGGTCGTGGCAAAGGCAAGCGACTAGTCAATCGCCACAATGCGTTGTTGAAGGGACTGCTTCATTGCCCTGCCTGTGGATATGCCATGGTGCATTGCCCTACCAAAAAGAAAAGCAAAGTCTATCGTTACTACGTCTGCCAAACCGCCATCAAGCGCGGGCACAGCCAGTGTCGCACCGGTTCGATCCCCGCGCCGGCGATTGAAGCTGCGGTTGTCGACTCAATCCGATGTGTCGTTGACGACGAGGGAGTGCGTCGAGCCGTTTTTGAACAATCGGAGCAACTTCTGCAGCAACATCAACAACGGCACGACTTGCAGTTTCGCCAACTAACCAGCCAACGTTCTCGCGACGAGGCGGAGCTTAAACGTATGGCCACGGAGGGCGAAGCTGGCGATCTAAACGACGTTAGACGTAAGGATCTGAAGACGCGGCTTGCCAAGACGCAAGCCCGGATTGTTGAGGTTGAAAAAGACCTCGAGCATTTGAAGCAATGTCGCTTCGGTCGAAGTGACGTTGAGGAAGCGGTAAGCGACTTCGATCAACTCTGGGCAATACTACGCGCGAAGGAACGCGTGCAAATGATGGAGTTGCTGGTCTCTCGAGTTCAATACGATCGATTCGAGGGAGCCCTGTCGATCTCGTACCACCCCACTGCTATTTCCGCACTGATCCAGAATGAAGAA
>JAJTID010000041.1 GCA_021300155.1 Pirellula sp. | reverse complement strand
ACGACCTGAGGGTGGACCACGACCTGAGGGTGGACCACGACCTGAGGGTGGACCACGACCTGAGGGTGGACCACGACCTGAAGGTGGACCGCGACCTGAGGGTGGACCGCGACCCGATCGAGGGCCACGAGTTGAGAGTAGACTACGCCCTGAAGGTGGATCGCGACCTGAGGAAGGCACGCAACGACCGGAAGGAAGGGGGCCACGACCAGAATCCTCCCCGAGGGAACCAGCAAGATCTAGCGACTCTGGGCGTTGAAGCTACCAATTGCTCAAAAGCAGCTTGCCGTATGAATCAGACAGTACGACTTAGCGTCCGGTTCCACGCCGCAAATTGTTGAGTAACGCTCTCCGGCTGATTTCAAGCAGTTCTTCGTCCAAGAAAAAAACTAATGGACTGGGGATGCTGGTCTCTCGAAAAAGCGTTGACTGCTATGTCGAGAGGATCGTGGGTGGTCCTCTCGCTTCGTTTCTGGGCGGTGAATGGAGAGAATGAAAGTTTGCATGTCTAGAAGGACGAAACTCTTAACGAATTGTTCTTCTCGAGCACAACAAGTATGATGGCTTTTTTGATTTCCTTCGAATCTCGATAAACTCATCAAAGTACCTCATGCATCGAGCCATACTTCTTCGTGGCGTTCTAGCCATTGGACTTTTCGCAACCATGAATGTTGTTCCCGTGCAAGGTCAGACAACTGCCCCCATGTCATTGGAAGGGCTATATCAATTGGATCGAGTTGCGGATCCTCAGCTTAGCCCCGATGGGAAACGCGTCGTTTATCAAGTGACGCGCATTTTGGATGCAGCGAAGAATCAAAAGACGACACAGTTGTGGCTTTCGCATACTGATGGATCGGAAGTCCGTCAGTTAACCCATTCTCAAAAAGCGGATTCGCATCCGCGATGGTCGCCAGACGGGAGTATGATTCTGTTTGAATCGAATCGAGATGGATCGCAACAATTGTATATTCTCGACGTTGTTCACGGTGGTGAAGCAAAGAAGCTAACGGCGATTTCTACTGGAGCCAGCAATGCGGTCTGGTCACCCGATGGAAAGTCGGTTGCTTTCCTTTCTACGGTGCGTCCAGAGTTTAGTGAGCTCTCGTTTGCCGAATCGGATACAAAGAACAAAGAAGCAGATGATGCAGCATCTAGCAATTTGGTGAAAGCGAAAACGTTCAAGCGATTGTTCTATCGACATTGGGACTCTTATGTTGAAGACAAGAGAAACCATCTGTACGTCATTAACATCGACGGTTCCGATTGCCGAGACGTGACGCCCGGTGATCGAGACGCATATCCTACGAGTTCGACATTTAGCGCTGGAGATGAGTTCACCTTTTCTCCCGATAGCAAGAGTCTCTTTTTCACGGCCGTTCCGAAAGACGGTGAGTCATGGTCTACGAATCATGACATTTGTCGCGTTGGGATCGACAACAAAAGTAAAGACTGGCAAGCGATTACGACCGGCAAGGCTGCAGAGAGTCTGTTGAAGTTCAGCCCTGACGGAAAACAGGCCGCGTTTCGCATGCAGTTCAAACCGGGATATGAAGCAGACAAATGGGAGTTAATGATTCAAGATTGCAATCTGGATGGAACACTCCGGGGGGAACCCGTATCACTCACACATGACCTGGACAGCCCAGTCACCGACTTTAGTTGGGTCAACAACAACGAGTTGATATTCACATCGGACGAGTTTGCATCAAGTGTCCTGTACCGAGTCTCGAAAGGTGCCAAACCGAGCCGAATGACTGTGCCATTCGAGGCTGGTCGGATGGGGCAACTCACTGGGCATTCGGTGCGAGGAGAACAATTCGTCTTGGCCCGCGCCACGATGAACGAACCAGCGGAGTTGTACTTTGGAACACTTACAGGCCCAAAACTCACAGCGATTACACAACACAACAAAAAGCTACTTGACTCCTGGGAACGTCCTAAGCCCGAGAGTTTGCTGGTTGCCGTCGAGGGCGCCGTTAACATGCAGATGTGGATTCTCAAACCGCCTGCTTTCGATCCTGCAAAGAAATGGCCTGTCGTTTATCTTGTTCACGGTGGACCTCAAGGGGCATGGGAGGATGGTTGGAGTTTTCGATGGAATCCTCAACTTTGGGCCGCGCAGGGTTACATTGTCGTTCTTCCAAATCCTCGAGGTTCCACGAGCTTTGGCCAAAAGTTCTGCGACGAGATTAGCGGTGATTGGGGAGGCAAATGCTATCGCGATTTGCTCGCTGGATTGAAAGTGATTAAGTCGTTGGACTATGTTGATACCTCGCGAATCGCTTCGGCTGGTGCAAGCTTCGGCGGATACATGCAAAATTGGTTTGCTGTCAATGAGATAGCAAAAGAGTTTCGTTGCTTGGTAACGCATTGCAGCGTCTACAACTTTGAGAGCATGTGGGGAACAACTGACGAGCTATGGTTCGACGAATTCGAGCACGGTGGATTGCCCTGGGAGTTGCCTGAAAAATATAGAGAGTTTAGTCCGCAAAGATTGGCAGGCAATTTGGGGAAGTACAAAACGCCAATGCTGGTCATTCATAATGACCTTGATTTTCGCTGCCCCATAGGCCAGGGGCACGAACTGTTTCAAGCACTTCAACGTCAGGGTGTTCCGAGCAAGTTCATCAACTTTCCAGACGAAGGACATTGGGTCAATAAATCGGCGAATAGTCTTCATTGGCATCGTGAGATTTTTTCGTGGCTTCGCGAGCACTGTCCACCAGGCGTGAAGTAAAACGAGCGGCGATAAATCCAAAAACCGCTCCATCACAGAATCACTTTCCCAAGTCGAAAAGAAAATATGACAGACATTGCGACAGTTGGCTCTAGCTCCTTGTGGAAACCATGGACATGGAAGCTTCATTGGCAAATACTGCTAGGGTTGCTGTTCGGAGTTCTCGGCGGCTGGGCGCTTGCCTCTTACATTCAGTCGAGGGCTACGGAGACGCTTCCGGCTGCAAAGCTATTGGTAGAGCATCCTTTGTGGCAGCTAGCGCAGACGATTGGTGATATGTTTCTGGCGGCGCTGAAGATGATCGTAATTCCGCTCGTGCTTAGTTCGATCATCCTTTCTATCGCTTCCATCGCAGGCAGAAGCGGTTTTGCTAGGATGGGTATACGCACGCTAGTCTTCTATGCGTTGACGGGGATCGTCGCAATTCTCATTGGTATTGTGTTGGTCAACACAATTCGTCCAGGAGTTTCGAGCACTGGAAAGCCTTTGCTTCAAATGGAAGGCATCGAGTCCTTTTCATCGAGCTTCAATGTAGAAAGTGAAAAACTGAAGAAAAGTGCCGCGATCGATGCTGAGAAGGCAGGCGATACGCTCTTTACTAGAGTATTGGCAGTTTTCGAGCAGTTGATTCCGTCGAATATCTTCAAGTCGATGGTTGACCTTGATTTGCTGGGGATCATTGTTTGGGCAATTTTGTTCGGTTTCTTCACGAATCGATTAACGCCAGAGTTACTTACGATCCAAAAAGGATTCTGGCAAGGTATATACGAAATCAGCTTGGGAATGACCGAGCTTGTACTGCGTTTTGCACCCATCGGCGTGATGATGTTGCTGATAGCTTCCTTGTCAGACAATTTTGTCAAACTGTCTGGTGACAATCGCATTGGTGAGTTCGGGACAGCATTAACTTATTTTGCATTCACCGTCGTGTGTGCATTAGCGATTCACGCGTTTGGCGTGATGTCATTCATCATGTATGCATTTGCTAAAGTGAATCCAATACGGAATTTACAAGCTTTTGCACCTGCACTACTCACGGCATTCTCAACAGCCAGTAGTAATGCAACGATTTCGGTCAATATGGAATGTGCTGAGAAGCGAGCGAGGGTAAGCAATGATATTGCGAGCTTTGTGATTCCACTCGGAGCGACCGTAAATATGAATGGCACAGCCCTCTACGAATGTGTAGCAGCGTTGTTTATCGTTCAGTTGTTTGGATTTCCCTTGGATGTCTCGCAGCAGTTTATGGTCGTGCTCATTTCCTTGCTCACGAGTGTTGGCGTTGCGGGGGTTCCGTCGGCATCGTTGGTTGCCATTCTGATTATTCTTGATTCGGTTTCAAAGCAAATCGGTGGTGGAGTCGACTTGGCAAAAGGTCTTCCGATTCTGTTGATTTTGGACCGACCGCTTGATATGTGCCGAACCGCAGTGAATGTTTTCGGAGATGCATGCGGTGCTGTTTACGTTGCAAAAATGGAAGGTGAAGATCCACTTTCGCAGCCAATAGTCGATTGAGCTCGATCGTTTTTCGATGGGCGCGGACTCTTGAATGGCGGTCCAATACATGAACGGTCCGAATCATCATGATGTTCTAGATGTACCTATTTGAGGTTCGCAAAGAGGGCTTCTATTTCATCAGCGGATGCGCTCTCATTCAGGTTTTGGACCAGCGCTTCAATATTCTTCATGCCTTCAGGCGTTTTATGGATAGGTAGAGGATTCGACTTATCGGCGGTCTCACCATTTGATTTACTAGATGAATTGGGCTTCTTGGCTGCAGCGAACAAAGCCGCAATATCGTTTGCCGACGCAGCTTCACTCAGTTCTTCCGACGCTGGTTTTGCAGCAATGGAAGGAGTTGAAACGGGAGTTGGAACTGCTGTTGGCGTTGCTGGCGGCTTCGTTTCTTGCTTACCACTTTTTGCCATCGCGAAGAGTGATGCGATATCATCTGCCGACGCGGCCTCTTCGAGGTCTTCCACGGCCGCGGAAGGAACAGGAGGAGCCGGGACTGGCGTAGTCGTGGCTGGAGCTTTGACGGCAGCTTGCTGAGCCTTTGGTGCGCTCTGAGCAGATGCAAACAAAGCGGCGATGTCGTCTGCCGATGCTACTTCGTCGGGGTTTTCTGAAGCAGTGGAAGGAGCTGGAGGTGCCGGGGCTGGTTTTGTCGTGGCTGGAGCTTTGACGGCAGCTTGCTGAGCCTTTGGTGCGCTCTGAGCAGATGCAAACAAAGCGGCGATGTCGTCTGCCGATGCGGCTCCATTCTCATCCTCGATGGCATCGGGGGCTGGCTTAGGATTCGGGGCCTTGCTAGGTTTCTGCGATGAAGGTTGAGTTGCGCTCTTCACCGTCGCAAAGAGAGCTGCAATATCATCTGCAGTAGCGCTTTCGGATGCGTCCGATTCTGAAACCGTCGGTGTTTCGCTTACTGTTTCTTGCGGAATCGGTTGGTATGGTTGCTCAGATTGGGACGCGTTCGATTTCTTATTCTTGTTGATTTGTGCGAACAATGCTTCGATATCTTCGTTTTTCGCAACAGCCTGGACATCGGATTGTGGTTTCGTTTCTTGCGTTACAGACGCACCCGCGACGACTTTCTCCAGATCTGTTGGGATTGAACTACCGTTTCCTGTAATAGCGGTTGTTTCGCTTGGTTCTTCTGTAGTTCGAGAGGCTTTTTCGCCATGTTTCTCGATGCTGTTCGAAGAAGAAGTTGAAGAAGACGGAGATCCTGAATGGCCCGTCAGCTTATCTGCCTTTCGACTGGCATCATGATCGCGGACGGAGGCTATGGTCGGCGCCGAGGCACTCCATTCCTGATTTGCAGATTTCGCTACGCACCTGCCAGTAACACCGCTCGCTTGACTGATACCTTCATCAAGGTCCTCAATCGCTTGCGAAAGGTTCACTTCCTCTTCACCCAAATGAATGATACTGTTGGTGCAATCAAACGCACCGTGCCCAGTCGATTCATCCGGCACAGTTTCACATATCTGCTTTCGTAAAGCAATCAAGCCGGTATACGCGTGTCCAATGTCGCCATTGAAGCTTACGATCAGGAATCGATCTGGTTGGTACCTGCTGATGATCGAAGTAGAGCCAAAATCTGCCTTGATCATTTCGCTGAGTCTACGCAGGATGGCCTCTAGCTCCATCGCTCCCTTTGCACGCAGTAGGTCGGAATACTCATCGACCACAATCATGGCTAGAGAAGATCCCATTCTATGCTCGATCGGCAAGCGAAGCCATTCGGAGAGAAATGCGTCTGCAAATGCATGATTTGCAGTGTGGGTCAATTTATCTTCATAGCCCACCAACCGCAGATTTTCAGCCATCTCTTCAGAGTCATGAAAGCTTGCTCTGGAAGGATCGCGAAGAATAGCGAGTCCTCGAAAAACGGCAGCATCAACACAATACTGTTTCGCCTGGCTCGAAAGGCGATCAAGTTCTTCACTGTTGGAGTCTGGTTGAGCAATTTTCTTCTTGTCTGGAATGGCGAATGCCAATAGCAGAAGTGCAGCCGTAATCTCTGCTGCTATGCACAACATGTCGACAGTGATGAATCTCAGAAATGACATAGGCCTAAACTACGAAAGTTCGCAGCCCACTACGAACGTGGGCATAATCTGTTCTTCGGGCGTTTTTCATCTTCGGTAACAGAGCCTTTCGTCGACTGTTTCTATTCCGTAAAAATTCTGTCTCCAGGTGCTCGCTTGTGCAGAAAACGCTAGCAAGTGGGATTAATTTAACTGTGCGGATTCTGCCGAGAAAATGCTTGACACGGGATGCAACTTCCCTATCTTCAGCTCATAGTGTTGGTTGGAGCAAAGGCGATTTTCTAATCGATAAAGGGCTCAATCCATGATTGACGCAGGATTCCATGACGCGCTAGGACAAGTCAGGAGGCTCTTTCAGGAGAGCCCGTTTCCGAGTATTCGACGGCTCGATGTCAAGGTTGAAGGGGAGCATTTTCGACTCAACGGATCTGTTGACTCGTTCTACCTTAAGCAGGTTGCACAGGAGACGGTGCGATCTGTGGTTAGGTGTACTGATTTGATCAACGAGATCCGTGTGACGGCTTAGATTGGTATCGTCTTCGGGCAAAGACTATGTCAATTCTTCTATGATGACAGAATGCCAACCCGTTGCGTACGTCTCAAACCCAGGAGAGATTGCATTTGCAATGCAAACAGAAATCCCATCGATCTGATCCAACACGTATCCTTTTTTGGACTGGTAAAGCTTTTCGAATCGTTGAAGCGGAAATCGAAACTCCCGAGGGGTTGTCGATGACGCAGCCAAGACATTGCCGCTTTCATCCAATAACAATCGCTTCATTTTCAGCGACTCGTTCGCATCAAACGAAGCGTTGTTCAAAATCGCATTTGCTAGAGCTTCCCAGTTGAAGAGGACTCCAAGGACTCCGATCGCCTGCCCTCTCGTCTCGCCATCTCGACGAACTGCAGCCGAATAAATTGCAGTATTTTGGTCGTCTACCAACATCGAGCGATGGGGCGGTTGGGAAGCAAATTGATCTCCATTTTGAGTGGCCATCGCACGAGTAAACCAAAGTGATTTTGACTCGTTGCGACCGACGGAATGAAATGAGTTCGGTCGCCCGTTTGCGATTACCATTCCATGAGTGTCGCATAGCACTAAATCGAAATAGACGGTGTACGCATTGAGAATGATCCCCATTCGGCGTGTTGCAAAGTCGATAGACTCTTGAGATTGTGAATTCAACGCATCAACCAATGCCGAGTCCGTGGCCCACCATCGGACATCACAGGTTCGCTCATAAAGATTTCTATCGACCAGATCGATGTTGGTTAGTGCAACGTCTGCTAATCTAGTTCCCTTTACGTTTCCACCGATAATTTGGATAAGCGTGTCGATGGAGTCCCGAGTTTTGTTTGCCATTTCGTCGGCTACGCTGGCTGTCTTGCTCGAGAGATCCTGCATTTCCTGAGCTACAACTCCAAAAGCAGCCCCGCTCGAACCGGCGCGGGCAGCCTCGATTCGCGCGTTGAGCGAAAGCAATTTGGCATTTTCGTTAATCTCACGAATCTCACTGATCGCACTTTGCATCGTCGTCGCCAATTGTTCGACAACACCAATAACTTTGGCGGTAGGATTTGCCGAATCATCACCGCTTGACTTGGCGCCATTCTTGGTGTTCGGGGAGATACTCTGGTTTTTAGTCGACAGCATAAAGGAAGTATGCAAGAGAATTGAGTAATCGGGGGAGAAACTCGTACCGAAAAATCATGCCGCCACAGATCGGTTCGGTACAAGAATTGGTTCTCGGCAAGTCAGCTCGCTTCCTTGGAGCTATTTGATTCTCCCCTCTGATTTTTGCTATCTTCGCTAGGGGTCGTATCGATTATGGCGACAGAGCATGTTTTCGGATGGTCTAGCTAGTAACAGGTTGAGTAGCGAACAACCCGGACACCGATATCAAAACAGCCTTTGCCGACCTGATTGCATCGAACGACTTGGACCAAGGCTTCCGAAATGGGGAGACTAAGCGTTAGTTTTTGGCACGGATAGAATTGGAAAGCCGAGAGAAAGGACATCCCTGATTTCGATACGTTTCTTACGATACCCCTGGCCGTCGGGTGTTGGATTCCGAGCACACTCATCGGTTCCTCGCACTTAACGATCACATGTCCGCTACAGTAAAACCGTGCCGCACCGCGTGTCTCGTTTTGTGGGGAAGGCATGACACCCCGCTTCTTGAGCTCTTGGGTGATGAACGCTGGTACCACGAACTTGAGCGGGTACTGCTTTAGTTGCTGTTCGAATATTAACTCATCAGCTTCGCTAGACATTGCACAACTTCCGCATTCCAATAAAGTGACTTTTCCGATTGTATGGTTTGAAGTGCGCCGACTCTGGAAATCGCTTTACTGCCTCTTCTTTCGGTCGTCAGACCGTCCCATCGATTCGCAGCAGCGCAAATGCTTGAGCCGATTGGAATCTCTTCCGAGTAAAGTCCAACAGGATAGCCCTTTCCATTGTGTCGCTCGTGATGCTGGTAACAGGCCAAGAGCGGCAACTTTGTGATGATCGGATATCGCAACAAAAGTTTGAAGCCAATCGATGGGTGTGCATCATACTTCTTGATAGGGTTGATCACGAGAGGTCCGACTGGCGGAATCATTGTGGGGGTGTCTTCCTCACCGATGTCGTTAGTCAATTTCCCGACATCATGAAGAATCCCACTCACCATACACTCCACAGGATCCAACCCTTCGACGAGTTTCTTCGGCATGCACTTCGATAATAGGTAACAATAGAATCCAACATTGAAAGAATGATTTACGTATGTACCTTCTTTCCAAAGAGCAAATAGAACTTTTCGCCCCAACGATTCGGTCTTACCTTTCGTCGCATTTTCCACATATTGATCGAAGTCCTTAGCATTCGAGTAGGCCGCTGTTATCCATTGTTCGAAGCTCAGTGAATCCAGGGCGTCGGATAAGCGAAGACGAGTGTACTCGCAAATGATCGAAAGCTTGATAAGATCGGACAACGAATTGTCGTTTGCCAAGTAGTTCAGGTTTTTCGCTAAAATCTCGCGATAAAGTCCCAGCGAATCGGCGGGGATGAAGCAGTTGGGTTTCGAAAGCATGGCCAACTGGTTTTGCGTCTCTGTGCTCAAGGATTCGTCGGCAGCGACGATTACCTCATAGGATTTTTTTCGCTCGTCCCAGGAGGAGATTTCCAAGCCAACATTATGGTTGGGAATGAGGGTTAGCGGATGAACGGCTATTTTCTTTTTGGACATGGTTTGGCCAAACAAGTAAAAACGAGACTGCTACAATTTAGTGCATGAAAGCCAATCAGGCAGAAAAAGCTTTGAGTTTGTTGAATCGCTTTACTCTGTTTAGCCGTTACAACAGGATTATTCAGTTCTCACCGAGGCAACCAATCCATTAATCCGAAGGGTTACGGACGCATAGCAATCAAATAGCCCAATATCGCTCCAATCACCAGCGAGGGTGGGACCACAACGGCTGCAGTAAGTGCAATGGTCATGCTGAGAGATGTTCTCTCAGGGGACTGTGCGTGCCCCGAGATCGAGTCGTCGTGCAACACGGATGGGGCCGGAAGCGATGGGTTGTTATTTAGTTTTTTACTGGAAGCTTGCGATGCGCCGGTCTCGTTTGATGGTTGGGATGTCTCATGAAGACTGTCTTCGGCGAGCGGATGTTGTTCGGATTCGATCGAAGGTGGAGGCGGAGCTGCCCAGGGGCTTTTCGCGATGGTTGGATAAGAAGTTGCAGTCCACTCTTGATTTGCCCACGGTTCGAGGCGAGCGGCAACCTCCGCGCACGATTGAATACGTTTGTGAACATCCTTTTCCAGCATCTCCGCAACAATATCGACGAAATCATCGTGAAGACCAGTTGCGAAACGCCGGGGATGCATCGGGATTTCTTCTAAATGCCTTCGCAGCTTGGTTGCAGTATCTCCACCAGGAAAGGGCACTTTAGCACATACCGCATAGTAGAGCGTGCATCCCAATGAATACACATCACTAACAGGTCCTACCTCCAATGGTGTTTTTATCTGCTCCGGCGAAAGATAGTCGGCGGTACCTAGGATTTTTCCAGCGCGTGGATCATCAAATAAGCTTAAGGAATTCGATTCGCCTCGATTGTCACTGGAATAGCGGAATGTTGCAGCCGGAGAGTCAACAAAGATTGCGGCTAGGCCAACATCAGAGACTTTCGCCTGGCCGTCGGGTGTGACCAGTATGTTTCCAGGCTTCACATCTCGATGCACCATGCCTTGTTGATGTGCATAATCGAGCCCTAACGCAGCCTGCATAATGATATGCGCGGCTCTTCCCTGGGAAAGAGCCCCTTGCGACTTTACCAGCTTTCTTAAATCCATGCCAGGAACATATTCCGTAACAAGATAATGCACCTTGCGATCCTGGCCCGCGTCATAAGCTCTCACGAGGTACTTGGAATCCAGTTTGGCCTGGAGCTGAATCTCTCGCATGAATCCTTCGATTGCCACAGAATCCATCGCAGATTTTTGCGGAGGAAGTACTTTGATGGCACACTCTCGTCCGAGAACTTGATGGACCGCCTTGTAGACTTGCCCCATTCCTCCCTGGCCGATAAAGTCCGTGATGATGTACGGACCGAGTGTTAGCCCCTGCCTTCCCTCCATGAGCTGGTCAGCTTGGTATTTGGTCAAAGCCCCTTGCTCTATCAGGATGGCCTTGAGCAAGCGATCTTCATCGACATCTCCGCTGGAACTGGACTCGCTAGCCAAGCGATGTCGTAGCAGTCGCAAGCAATAATCCCACTGCGATTGATCAACAATCTTGCTTATCGCAATCGCCCGTTTAAATAGACTGTCCACGTCGATTGGCCTCACTCAGGACTATAGTTTCGTTTTCCGCCCAAGGCACTCCAACAAAAACTCGATGACTTCCATGTGACGCATCGCGGAATCTAAATCCTTGCCCCAAGTATAGAGTCCATGCTGCCGAATAAGATAGCCCCAGCAAGGTTGATCCGGATTGGCATCCAGATAACTGGAGACACGCGAAGATAGCTCGGCAATGTCTTGTGTGTTGTCAAAAATTGGGATCCAACAAACGGATTCATGTGTTGTTATGCCCTCGAGGCCTTTCAACATCTCGAAGCCTTCGATTCGAATGCCCCCTAGAGGGAAATAGTGCTGAGAGAGAATCGTTGACCAGACTGAATGCGTGTGAAGAACCGCACCAGCACCGTTTCGAGTTGCCGCCAAACAGTGAAGAAGAGTCTCAGCGCTACTCTTGGGCTGACCTGGAGACGTGGGTTTCCCCTCCCCGTCTACAAGGACAAAATCGTTGGGCTGCAAATGCCCTTTGTCTTTGCCACTCGCGGTAAGAAGAAGCTTTATCGGGTTCCGTTCCACAACGACACTGTAGTTGCTCGAAGTACCGAGCGACCAGCCGCGGGTCCAGAATTGTTGACCTGCACGTTGCAATCCAGCGATTTGATGAGAAAAAGGGCGAAGGTCATCGGTCAATTCTGTCTCAAGCAATTTCGATTCTCAACAACCAAAGGGATCTTCATCGCCGCATGCATATGCAGGTCGCATGCAAGTAACCAAGAAAATATCCACGCAAAACAACACGTGGTTTTTCGAAAGTAGGACCGGCAGGATTCGAACCTGCAACCAAGGGATTATGCATACCGACTACGGCTTTCGCCGCCCCTTTCGGGTTTGTGGTCTGGACCATACCTTCACATGTATCTGCCCAGGTCATCTAGCTACTTATTCAGGAGCCATTTGACCAAAAACGTATCCAGTGTCTGCCGTCTGGTCTCTACACCTTCCGCAACGGAACACCGTTCCCGCAAAACGACTTTGTCAAGTCTACTCGCTAGGAAAGGCTGACTAGTTGCAGCTTGGCTCGGGATTAACATACGTATTTCAACGCGAAGCCTTCCCCGAGTTTGACAGATTCTACCCTTTGAAGATCGTATGCTCCTCAAAGAGCAACCCATATGGTAGCACCTTGGCTTTTGGATCTCCTGGACCACCAAGCAACTCTTGTCGCCGGTTCGTCTGACTATCTCAAAATGCTTTAGGTGCCAACCGCTTAAGTCCCCTGCTCTAACCGTTGAGCTACGGTCCCAAAACTTCTCGCGTAAGCATAGTATGCACCGAATTTTGCGTCAACGCCCTCAAGGAAGACGGGCTTTCGCGGTGCTTCGGAGCCATTCGAACTGCTTCTAAGAATCAGCCCTCCCGCCAGTTCTAGGTTGATTCTGTCTAGCTTTGGTGGCGGGAATCGTGTACTTGAGTAAATCGCGAAAAAAAGACGAAATATCCCGACCCAGGCAACGCCGATGCTAGCAAATTGCAGATCCTCGAAGCTCAAGAGCCATCCTGTTGCCGCAGGCGATTGCAAGTTCGGGCTCCTCCTTTTCCTTGTTCTGTTTCTCTGCAACGCGCTGCTTGTTCAACCTGCGTTCGGTCAATCTGGTTTTTCTTCGTCGGTTTCCGATCCCGTCCTCCAGCGCACCCAAAACATACGAGAAAATAGCTCCGTGCGTTCGTCCACGGAGGAAACTCAAACGGCGAGCGGAAACGCAGGAACAAATGCCGTTGAGCAACTAACCAACCAATTGGCAGGTGGCCCCGAAGCTTGGTTGAGCCCTCGCGGATTATCAAGCTCCCTACAAATATTGCTGCTCCTGACAGTGCTGAGCTTAGCACCTGCCATTCTGTTGATGACAACCTGCTATGTTCGAATCATCGTTGTGTTCGGACTACTCAAACAGGCCCTCGGCGCGCAACAACTCCCGCCCAGTCAAGTCATTACTTCGATCTCACTTTTCATCACGCTCTTTGTCATGGCTCCTGTCTGGAACCGTGTATACAACGAAGCGGTTGAGCCCTACACGAAACCTGGTTCGAAGATGAGTACCTCGGAGGCTTGGGATCGAGGAACTACCCCCATACGGGAATTTATGGCGATGCAAATCGACATGGCGGAGAATCACGACGACGTTTTTCTTTTCTATAGTCGCTATTCGCCAGACAGCCCTGGGCCAAAGTCTTTCGAAGATGTTCCGCTTCAAGTTCTGTTGCCGGCATACATGTTGAGTGAACTCAAAATTGCATTCTTGATGGGATTCAAAATTTATTTGCCCTTCTTGATCCTCGATATCGTGATTGCCTCTGTCACTGTCTCTATGGGGATGATGATGCTGCCTCCAGCGTTGATATCTACTCCTTTCAAATTGCTATTGTTTGTGCTCGTCGATGGTTGGCGGCTTGTCGTGCAAATCTTACTCGATAGTTTCGGCACTTTACCGAGCTAGCTTCGGCATGCCCCGTGTTTACGATTTTTTTACATCCCGCCAAAACTTCTCCAACGGTAAAGCCAATTCATGACATCCAGCGAAGCTGTCGACCTCATTCGTGATGCGATCATGATGACCCTAATTCTAGGGGCTCCATTGCTTGTGATCGGTATGATCGTCGGTTTGGCCATCGGACTCCTTCAAGCCTTGACGCAAATTCAAGATCAAACGGTTAGTACCGTTCCAAAACTGGTTGCCATGACACTTGCCATTGTCGTTTGCATGCCCTGGTTGGCCGATCGAATGATCGATTACTCTCGCAATTTGTTTCTAGAGATTCCTATCCATGTGGCGAGTAAGTAAGGTCAAAACAAGGGCCGTTCCATGACGAGTCTTGAAGCGATCGCCCCATTATTTTACGGCCCTATGTGGACGTTTTTGTGCGTGCTCAGTCGCATTGGTCCAATGCTGGTGATGATGCCTCCTCTTCAAGGAGCGACGATCCCCAACCGATTCAAGGCATTGCTCGTGATTATGATCGCGTTCGTAATCACCCCAGTTGTCATGGAGTTTACGACTCCACTGCCGACGCACTTGATGGATATGGCGTTTGGGATTGTCAAGGAACTGTTGCTAGGCTTGCTCTTTGGCTCAGCCGTAATGATCATCGTGACTTCACTTCAAATTGGCGGGCAAGTCATAAGTTCTTTAGCGAGCATGGATGTTGCCCAAGCTGCCGACCCGACCACAGAGGAAACTGTCACCGTAGTAAGCCAAATGCTGTCGTGGTTAGCGATGGCATTATTCATTACGTTGGGAGGGCATCGAATCGTTGTCGGTGTATGCGTCGATAGTTTTGCGACGTATCCCGCTGGGGGCATTCTTCTCGAGGAATACTGGCTGATGCATTTGCACGAACTGCTGGGGCATAGTGTCAATGTCGGATTGCGAGCCTCCGCACCACCCGCAATCGCTCTGTTGCTCGCGAATTTTGTTACGGCGTTGATCGGTCGCACCTTGCCACAGTTGAACATTATGGCAATTGGTTTCAGCCTCAATGTGACCATCATGCTACTGGTAATGGCGCTTTCGATCACAAGCATTGGCTGGGTCTTTCAGGACGAATTGGCTGGATGGATTGAACGAACAGCACTGCTTTTCCCGTCACCCCAGCAAGGATGATCATGCAGAATGGCTGAGGGATCAGGAGAAAAGAAACACGAAGCAACCGAGTACCGTAGGCAACGGGCTCGTGAGGAAGGGAATGTTGCCAAATCGACGGACCTAACATCGGCAGTTTTGCTGCTCGTCGGCGTCATCTTGTTGGATTCGACGGGGCCCACGCTTGGTGATGCTTTGCGGCAATTGGTGGAGGACGGAATCGGCAGTCGTGTCGATCTTCATTCCGACTCAAGAACTGAGGTACTGCAACTGACGCGTTACGTATTGCAATCGGGGCTTGCATTATTGCCTTTGATGGGCGGGATGCTTCTAACGTCACTCATCGTCCACTTCGCGCAAGTTGGGCCGCTCTGGCTCCCAGATAAACTCAACTTCGATATATCGCACATCAATCCATTGAAAGGCTTTCAACGGTTGCTGTCTCTCTCCAACACGACTCGTCTCGGGTTCGGCTTGGTCAAAATCAGCCTGGTCGCAGGAATTTTGATCGGCGGGGTATGGGGACGCTGGGATGCAATCCTCGCATTGGGGACGGCCGAACTATCAGTCGTCGGCAAATTTGTCTGGACGACGATGATAGAGCTCTGTCGTAATGTCGCCATCGCCCTCGTGGTTCTCTCGGTTGTTGATTATGCCTTTCAACGATGGAAATATGAACAGGATCTGCGTATGACCGACGAGGATCTTCGGGAAGAAATGAAAATGACCCAAGGCGATCCGCATACAAAGTCGCGTCGCCGAAAAGTGCAGCGTGAATTAGCGCAACAGCGTCTCTCGGTAGATGTCCCAAAAGCGGATGTTGTAGTGACAAACCCAACTGAGCTTGCCATCGCCTTGCAGTACGATCCTAAAACGATGAAGGCGCCGATCGTATTGGCCAAAGGTGCGGATCTAGTTGCGGCAAAAATTCGAAAGATCGCATTAGAAAATGGTATCCCCATCGTCGAAAGAAAGCCATTAGCGCAAGCACTCTTCAAACAAGTGGATGTGGGCAAGCCAATTCCCTTGAGCGAGTATGCTGCCGTCGCCGAAGTTCTCAAGTATGTGTACCAAGTCAAGGGTAAGTCCGTCAACGAACTCACGGAAACATTGCAAAAGCAGACCCGAAAAGCAGGATAGCACCATTCCCTTGGGCTTCTCAAAAAAATGATCGATGAATGCGGTTCGTATTCTGAGTCTCGAAGTTAAATAATTTAAAGAGCAGGTCATCTATTGGACTGACCATGGAAAGGATTACGCCACCATGCGCCGACCGCATGGGCCAGGCCTGTACAAAATTCTCTATTCGGTCACGAGGTTTTTGGCTATTCAGATGCATTCATTAAAGTGAGGCCTCTTGATTCCATTCCCTAACTAGGGTCAATTTTTTCGCATACCGACGAATCGCTTCAGGCAAGGCTTCGCACTCTAGCCCAAAAACGCGTTGCTGAAGCGACTCTGCGGTATCATCCTCGAATACTTCGCAAACGGACTGAAGAAGGATTGGGCCATGGTCGTATTGGTTATCCACGAAATGAACCGTACAACCTGTTACCTTTACGCCAAAGTCGATCGCGGCCTGATGCACGTTCAACCCGTACATTCCCTTACCGCAAAACGCAGGGATCAACGATGGATGAATGTTGATTACCCGATTCTCAAAGTCCTTTGGAATCAAAACATGCTGCAAGTAACCACCCATGACAACAAGCTGTGCCCCAGACTCTCGGATCGGACCGAAAACACTCTCCGAGTGTTGCTCCGCAGACTGCGTTTTACGCTTCGGTGCAACAAGAGTTGGGATCTTTGCTTGTTCGGCATACACCAGTCCCTTTGCGTCCGAGCGCGAGCTAATCACGAGTCGAAAATCAACATCAAGCTTGCCTGAGTCGCGTTTCCCTAACAAATTCCTGAGAGTCGTTCCTCCACCGGAGATGAGAACCGCAATTGGAAGTAAAGTCATTTTCAAAACTACTTCTGAGACTCGAGATCTTTAAGAAACGCAGCAAACTCCTCTTTCTGATCCTCTTCGGCGAGCTTTACGGCTTCCCTTTGTGAGCGAATAGCCCCGGCAAGATCACCCGCAACGAACTTCAGATGGGACAAAGTGTCCAAATAGTTCGCTTTTATCCCGCCTGATAGATCATTCTGAGATTTCTCCAGAGCTTTGATGGCGGCAATGATCGTCGCTTTGTCATCAATTACCTCTTCGATAAATTGCTCATAGGCAGTCCAAGCGACATCTTGAATGAACATGGGTTCGCCTTCGCAAATCTTGAAGAGTTCACTGTAAACCTTCGGAGCGTCTTTTTTGGCCAAACCGCCATTAACTTGCATGTCAATCTTTGTCTTGAGCAACACAAATTGGATACGCGCTTCGTTCGTTCTCTTCAAGAAACCGTCCAGTGCTTCGATCGCTTCCGGAAACTTCTTTGCTCGTGCTAGTTTTGAAATGGTATTTTGGATCTCGTTGAACAGATCTTGTTCCTCTTTGTATTTCTTTCGATCCCATTTGTCGTTGATGACATCGTCAAGCACATCATCCATTTCAAAAGGGCTTCCAATCCATTCAATCTTCGAATCCTTCCCGACGATAAAGGCTGTCGGAATGCCGCTCTGTTTCGCGGCTAACATGTAGTCTTCGTCCGTCGATCCGTCAGGGTCTGTGGTCAAACTGTAGTTCTTCGTCAGTTCATCGATTGTGGTCGGGCTACCGTCGGTGTTCTTAGCCTTTCTCGGTAAAAAAGCTTTTACTTCTTCTAGGCTTTCATTACTTACACCGATAACTTGAAGTCCCTTATTGGCATACTTGAGTTGTGTATCTGCCAAATGTGGAATACTCTGGATGCATGGCCCACACCAGGTAGCCCAAAATTCAACAAGGTAGACTTTGCCCTTTTCAAAATTCTCTACTTTTGGAAGTTTCCCCTTTCCGTTCTGAACCCAATGCTCGATCTTCAGCGGGGGAGCTATGGAGCCGATCGTCAATTCCTTGGGCTCCTGAGCAAAGGAGGGATAGGCAACTATGAATGCTACTGTTGCAAATACTAGCCACTGCATACGATTCCAAACATTGAAACGTCCTAACATGCCCCTGGTGCCTGTCCCGATAAATAGCGATTCTTGAAGCCAAACCATTAGCCAACCAATCTCTCATCTTCATTGTCGACTCTCTAATTGTAGCAAATCTGTTCGCACTGAGGCGAGTCGGAGGTCCGAATTCACCATTCCACGATGCTATCATAAGATCTTGCAGAGTCCTCAGTGAAGCAAAATCGGGTAGGTAGCCATTCAGTGCTTCTCGCCAAAGATCACGAATTAGATCGAGCATTCTAGAGTCGCGTGCAGACGGCTTGGTACCCATGATTCGTCCCCAAAGCTTAAGTCGCGAATGGTCTGATTGCATTACAAGAACAAACTCGATGGGTACTTAACTTCGACGAGGCAGAGCCCTTGTGCTGGTGCGGTTTGGCTCGAGGGATCTCGAACTCGGCCTTCAAGGACACTCAACAACCATCTCGTGCTCAGTCGCCCTACCCCCACTTCACAAAGAGCACCAGTGATGTTCCGAACCATATTGTAGAGAAACCCATCCGCTTCGATTTCTATCTCAAAGAGAGATCCATCATTCACGAGTGTCGATGTGATCACCAAATCGTGTACGGTACGCGTCGTCGACTTTCGTGGCGACCCATTGGACTCAAATGCTTTGAAGTCATGGGTTCCTATTAAAAGACTTGCTGCCTCTCGCATTACCGCAAGGTCGAGCGGTCGAGGATAAAACCAATGAAACGGGTGGTGAAGCGGATCAGGAATACGTGAGTTGCGAATACTATACCGATAGCGTTTGCTTGTAGCGGCTCGAATTGGATCAAATCGCAAATGAGCTTCGCGGCATCCTCGAACGACAATCGACTTTGGAAGATTGCGATTGATGGATGGCACCAACGAATCCGCCGGTGCCCGCCAATTTTGCAATGATATCGACACGACCTGGCCGGTCGCGTGTACTCCGGCATCCGTCCTGCCGCTTCCCTGAGCATGAACGTGTTCGCCGGTGCCTTTTGCTATTGCTTCCATCAGGATCTGTTGCACAGCAACAGAATTCGCTTGTATTTGCCAGCCTCCATACGACGTGCCATCGTATGCAACGGTTAAAGCAAAGTGTCTCATGGATACTGGATAGATCCGAATGCCGAACTAAGATTGAGTCCAAACACCATCGACCGAACGCCACGCCTTTTGCGGATTGGAATCCTGCAACACTGCAGGCAATCGGCTGGGACGAACGGCGTCAAAGCACGTTAGCTTTGCAAAACGAATCATGCTCGCAGGTATCCCGACGGCAGTGAATCCTGGATGGCCAGTTGCAGGAAATGGACCACCATGATTCATAGCTGGACTGACCGCAACTCCGGTCGGCATCTTGTCGTTTAGCAGTCTTCCGACCTTCTGAGCAAGCTCATCAGCGATTGGCTGATAGATTCCATCGTCGCTCCCGTCGGTCGCAGAATAGATGGCAGCTGTTAGATTACCTTCGAGCTGTTCAAGTACCTGCTTCAGTTCTGTCATGGATTCGCAAACCACGATCAGTACAGCATTCCCAAACGCTTCTGTCTGAAATGCATGAGGATCGCTCAGGAATTTCTGGCCTGTGACTCGCAATGCAGTGTTGGCAACCGCACAACGACCACCCTCGACCTTGCTGCCACCTGTGAGTAACTCAGCACCAGCCGCACAAAGAATAGAGATGCTCTTCACCAAACTACTCTCGACGCTCTTGGACAACAGTGTTCCTGCCGGACTAGACTTGTACTTGTCCGTAACTCCAGCAACGAAGCGATCGGCTTCCTGCGACTTGAGCATAATCAACAATCCAGGGTTCGTGCAGAATTGGCCAGCGCCCATCAAACCGCTCGCGACATATTCATCCATGAGTTTCTCGCCCCGTTCCTTCATGGCGCCTGGCAAGTATACGATGGGGTTCACACTGGAAAGCTCTGCATAAAAAGGCTTACCCACTTTGTCCGCAACGGACTTCAATTGCAATCCTGCATTCCTAGAACCTGTGTAGCCAATGGCCGCCAAACGTGGGTCTCCGACCATTCGCTCCCCATCGACATGTGAAGTTCTGTAGAGTAACTGGACCAATCCTTTAGGCATTCCGGTTTTCTCGATCGCTTGATGAGCAAGTTCGGCGAATCTCTTGGTAGTCGCTGGGTGTGAGGAGTTCGCTTTCCCGATAACAGGGTTACCTGATGCAATAGCAGCAGCAAAGTCACCCCCAGCCAAGCTATTAAACGCAAACGGGAAGTTATTGGGACCGAATACGCAAACCGGGCCAATAGACTGATAGCATGAACGGATGTTTGCTTTGGTATCGATTGTTGGCATAGACCACGAACCAGATCTCGCTGCTGCTGCTGCCAGCTTCAATTGATTGACCGTGCGAGGGAGTTCGACGTCCCCTAGGCGAGGCGTTTTCGGAAGACCTGTTTCTTCATGCGCTAAATCAACCAATGCATCTTTGTCAGATTGGATCAGATCTGCAAAGGTATCGAGAAATGTGGCGATCTTTTCAGGCGACATTGATCGCATCTCTTTGAAACAGCTAGACGCAACGTCGAGAGCCTCGTCGATTTCTTTCCACTCACTTACAGGGAAATCACGTTCCAGTGCTTCTCCTGTCGATGGGTTTGAGGCTCGAAACGAGGAGGCCGCAACAGAGTCGCGGAAAGTGCCATTGATGTATATTTTTTCCATGGTTCGATCTTCGATGTACGAGTGCTATGATCCTTGAACGATTGTATTTGTCAGCATGCCAATTCCGTCGATTGAAATATGAACGACGTCTCCTTTGGCCAAGGTAAAAGGAGCATCGGGAACGATGCCCGTACCGGTTAACAAAAATACACCGTTGGGCATATCGTTGTCACGGAGTAGCCAGTTTACTAAGTCTTCGAATTGACGAGCCATTTGTGATACGGACGTTTCACCCTTGAATATGCTGGATCCGTCTCGAACAATCTCAAGGCGGATTCCTATCGACATGCGTTCTGGCATAGCAGACGCAAGTGTGATCCATGGCCCGAGACCACAACATTGATTGTAAAGCTTAGCCTGTGGCAGATAGAGCGGATTGTCCCCCTCGATGTCTCGGCTGCTCATATCGTTACCGATCGTGTAGCCAACGATACGGCCTGAACTCGATATCACTAATGCCAATTCTGGTTCAGGAACATTCCAAGTTGCGTCAGTGCGGATTCTGAGATTTCCACCATTTCCTTCACAACGGTGCGGCGTGGCTTTGAAAAATATTTCGGGACGGGCCGCAGTGTAAACGCGATCATAGCAACTTGCCGCCGCTTCGCTCTCTTCCATCCTGGCCGTTTGTGAGCGCTTGTAGGTCACGCCGGCAGCCCAAACCTCTTGATGATCGATCGGAGGCAACCAGGCTATTGACTTCACCGGCATCGGCTGGCCAATGGTTGGCATGGAGCTCGACAATCGCTCGAGCTCAGGGGAAGATAAAAGATCTTGAAGAGCATTCATGCCTGCCGACTTTAGATCCAAGATGGAGGCATGGCCGTTTTCGATTTTGACAACGGCGGGACCATGAGAGGTTTTGATTCGACCTAGTTGCATCACATTTACCCAAATAATGTTTTTGTCGACTGGCGACGCGTACTTCAATGACTTTTGTCCAGGATATTCGAAAGGAACAACAGTCGAGTAAAGTGCTGTCGGATTTAGAGCTCCAAATACTTTTTCAGAGTATCCACGATGGACTGCAATCGGGAAATCGCATTTTGTAGAGTCGACTCGGAAAGATCATCCAAATGCCGAACAGACAAAGAAATTTCCTGGTAGAACTGATTCCATTGACGAGCGAGTAGCGGAATCGTTCGAACGCGATGTTCGCAAAGTGCCCGTCGTTCGGTCGCTTTGGCGAGCATTTTCCTTTGTACGGAACAGGACCGTTCGTCCTCGGCTCTCGTTTTCGATTCGCAACGCATCAGCTCTTCGCGTGCGGCAATCCATTTGTTTTCTGAGATGCGATGTTCATTCCGCCAATATTCAGGAAGCTCTTTCTCTATCCAATTGGAGACTCGCTGCAACTGCTCCCGAATCTCATCTGCTTGTTTGCGCGTACCGGTTCTCAGGCTTACGATTGCATCCAGAAAAAGCTCGAGCGCTTCTATGTTCTTAACATTTGCTTCAGCCATTTCCGCGTTGATACTCGTCGATCAATTCGGCTTTGCGAAGCAAATAGGGAACATGTCGCTCGCTCGCATCAATTAGACGGTTGAGCTGTTTGAGTTCTTGTTCAAACTCTTGCGAGAACTTCTGATGCTCTTGATCTCTCCAAGAAGTAGCCAGATGCTGCATTTGCTGCGAGAGCTTTGTCGAGGCATCTCCAAGCATTCCGGAGAATCGCTTGAGCTGCATCGCAAAGTTGCGAAGCTGCTCTGGATCGACGATCGCTTGTGTCATTTCAATTCTCTTTGGACAAGGAAATATTCAAGGTAATGGCTTATGAATTAGGTTCTAATACCAAATTCAAAAGTGGTTGTTTCGTCAATCTTTTCGTCAGGCTTTACGAGTGTCGTTGGAAAGTTGCCTTGATTGGGAGTGTCAGGATAGTGCTGTGTTTCAAGACAAAATGCCTCATGTTGCTTGAAGCCACCTGAGGCAGATGTACCATCCAAGAAATTGCCGGTGTAGAGCTGGACACCTGGTTGGGTTGTTCGCACGACCATTGTTCTGCCTGAACCTGGATGGTAAACGGTCGCTGCAGGGCGCAACGTTCCGGCTGTACCGTTGACGACAAAACAATGATCGTAGCCCCGCGTTTGTCCCAGTTGATGGATGCGATCGCCGATGTCGGTCGGCTTGATAAAGTCGAGAGGCGTTCCGATCACTGAGGCAGTACTTCCCGTTGGAATCATGTTTTCATCGACAGGAACGTACTCTCGGGACTCAATCGATAGAGAATGATCGTAGACAGTTCCGCTTTCTACTCCCCCAAGATTAAAGTAGGCATGGTTCGTCAAGTTGACATGCGTCGCTTGATCCGTGGACGCTTGGAATCGAATGGACAGAGTGTTTCTATTGTCCCAAACATACTCTGCAGTTACCTGCAATGTGCCGGGATAGCCTTCTTGCCCGTCGGGACTGATCAATGAAAATCGCAGACCGACACTGTTTTCGTTAACGAGCCTTTCGGTACTCCATAGCATCTGATCGAAACCAATTTTGCCGCCGTGAAGATGATTGGGGCCATTGTTGACAAAAAGTGAATATGATTTTCCATCGATACTGAATTTTCCGTTCGCAATTCGGTTGCAGAATCGACCGACCGTGGAGCCGAAGTACGGATGACGCTGTAGATAACCATCGATGGTCGGGAAGCCAGCGTTGATGTTGGCTCTGACACCTTTTCGGTCCGGCACCTCGATGGAAACCAGAATAGCACCGAGATCCATCATTGTGATGGAGTTGCCGTGTGAGTTGGTAAGGCGGTAAAGGGTAACCAATTCACCTGAATTGGATTTTCCAAATGGAGTCGCTTCTATGCCGAATGACGTTGTGCTCATCGGAATTGTTGTGCTCATCAAGATCTAATGAAGGTTGCCCCGTGTTTGCGAGCTTGTTGCCTTTAACCTAACCCGAAGCGTTAGCGAGGGATAATCCGTCCCTCGCTAACGCTTCGGGTTGGGATAGGTCGTTTGCCGTATGGCAAATCCATTAAAGCAACAAGCCGACATTCGTCAGGTTGGGTTTGTGGTAAATTTGCGTAAGAACGTCATTCTAGCAAATCCCTGTTTCCTTGCACTTCCAATCGAAATCCCCTTTTCGGCTTCAGGTTTGTGCCTTTTGATACTACGATTGAGGAGCGGGACCCGTACAGTA
Source organism: Pirellula sp. (assembly GCA_021300155.1). Taxonomy (GTDB): domain Bacteria; phylum Planctomycetota; class Planctomycetia; order Pirellulales; family Pirellulaceae; genus JBKCUI01. The sequence continues at coordinate 59,983 of JAJTID010000041.1, read as the reverse complement.
TTGGTTCATTGCAGCATCCAACACTAATTTTGCGAATGAACTCCTGGATCTTTCTTTGCGTTTCTGCATTTCTCGCCGGGGCAGTTAATTCGATTGCGGGTGGTGGGACACTGCTAACATTTCCGGCTTTGCTCTGGGTTTTGGGGCCGGCATCGGTGTCGAGTGTGATTGCCAATGCAACGAGTACCGTTGCCATTTTCCCCGGTTCGGTAGCCTCCGCGTGGGGTTACCGGCAAGAATTGAAATTGGTGCGGCATTGGTTAATTCGATTGACGATCCCATCGTTCGCCGGAGCGATCCTAGGAACAGCGCTCGTTGCTCAGCGCGATCCAAATGAATTTCGAGTCCTCGTACCATGGCTTATCCTGGGAGCCACGCTGCTCTTCATCGCCCAACCTCTCCTTGCTCGCGTCAAAGGACTTCGCACTGAGCCAAACGAAAACCTTACTAAAATCGGCTACGCATCCATCGTCGTGTTTCAGTTTTTTATCGCCCTCTATGGCGGTTATTTTGGAGCGGGGATTGGAATTCTCATGCTTTCGGCCCTGTCTTTGCTAGGGATACAAGACATACATCGTTTGAATGCGTTAAAAACCTATCTTGCATCCGCGATCAACTTGATTTCTGTCGCGATGTTTATCGCTTTTGGACTGGTCGACTGGTCGCTTGCCGGGCCGATGATTTTCTCATCGATCGCCGGCGGTTATCTTGGAGCTAGAGCGGCCAGGAGATTGAATCGTAAATGGGTGCGCTACATGGTCATTGCGATTGGTTTGACGGTTAGCTTCTATTATCTGATTCAGCCGTTTCGATCGTAGACTTCAACTACGTAATGCGATGCATCGCCAACGCATAGCACTTATGCACCAAACTGTCTTCAATGCACGCTGACGTTACCGGCCGGAGAGATACGCCATTTCATCGGCTGTCAATGCGATATCCATCACCCCTTTCAGCGATGTCACTTGTTCTGCGTTGCGAAAACCAACGATCGCGCCTGTGATGGCTGGGTTCTGCAGTACGTAACCAATTGCAACTTCGCCGGGAGATCTTCCTAGCTTTTCTGCAAGCTGAATCACTTTCGAAGCAATTTCTAAGTTACGTGTGAGCGATGGCTCTTGAAACATCGGACTACGAATTCTCCAATCGTCCGCAGGCAACGACTGAACTCGCTCACGCGTCATCTTGCCCGTAAGCATACCTGAGCCCATGGGTGAGTAAGCGATCACACCAATATTGTTCTTTCGAACAAAAGGGAGAACCTCTGGTTCGACTTCACGTCGAATCAAAGAGTAAGGTGGCTGGAGCGAGGTGACCGGGGCGATTTTCATGATCCGCTCCAGTTGAGCAACATTAAAATTCGACACTCCGATCCAGCGAACTTTGCCCTCCTTCTGCAGTTGGCCGAGGGTTTCCCAGCCCTCTTCTATATCTTCATCAGGTTCAGGCCAATGGATTTGATATAGATCAATCGTATCGACATTCAGCCGACGTAGGCTTTCCTCGCATTCCTTGCGAATCGAGGCCGGCGCAAGCGACTTGATAATCTGTCCGGTGGAATCCCAGGCGCGTTCGCATTTGGTAAAGACCAACGGCCGCGGGCCACGGTATGCTGCTAAAGCCTTCGAAACGACTTCTTCGGAATGCCCCAGGCCGTACACTGCCGCAGTATCTATCCAATTCACTCCTAGATCGAGGGCGGCATGAATAGCACTTATGGAGTCAGAGTCTTCTTGCTTGCTCCACGAAAACGCCCAACCCGCCCCACCCATTGCCCATGCACCAATTCCTATCGGGCTAATGTGTAAATCTGAATTGCCAAGCTGCCGAAGTTGCATTCGAAACTCTTTGGGATGAAAGGAACATTTCGCCTCGATTTGTTGATCGCTCGAGGCTAAGCAGAAGACTATCAAACCAAATTGCGACGAACAGCCCAAACGGCCGCCTGTGTCCGGTCAGAAACACCAATCTTTCGAAGAAGATGCTGGACATGTTCCTTTACCGTCTCGTAACTGATCCCGAGCGCCAAGGCGATCTCTTTATTGGTAAGGCCATTTGACAACTGCTGTAGGACTTCATTTTCGCGGATCGTAAGCAGAATCTCGCTCTCGCTTTTCTGAATCCCCGACAAACCTGCTGAGATTCGGCGCATCTCCTCCTTCGTCCACAGGTTCTCACCTGCTGCGGCTCTTTTGATCGAGTCAACAATCCGACTGATCGGATCCGACTTCACCAGGAAGCCATTCGCTCCATACGCCACAGCTTTGGCCAAGCATGTGGGATTGTCATACGCAGACATGACAAGAGAGTTTTGGGTCGGCTTTTCTAGCTTGATTTTTGATAGCAATTGAAGACCGTCTCCGTCTGGAAATCGCACGTCTACAAGAACAACATCAAACTTCGCTGTTCTATACACTGGAAATCCCGTCGCCATATTGCCAGCTTCTGCCGACACAACGATATCTGATTTCGATAAAACATGTTTCAAGCCAATTCGGACGATTTCATGATCGTCTACTAGTAGGATTTGAATTGGCATGGACTACTCCGATTTGAACCAAAGATGCAGACATCGCACCGCACTCGCTCATGGGAATGAGAAAGGCCACGTTCCGAACGTCTGATCAACCCGCTAATAATTGATCTGCCCGCTAATAATACAGTGGTTCACCGAACGTCGCTATCCATCTGCGATGCCCGCAGCCACCCAACACTGTTCTATTTCCGCTTTGAATGGGGGGTGGCGACCTTTCCATTAGAGGGGAGAGCTAGCCTTGCATCGTCGCCGCGGGATTTGTTATTGTCGTCGACGAGGGATAGTTCCACGGATTTGATCAGGAAGACCGTATGTACAAATTACTGCTATGCTGGCGTTATCTCCGAACGAGGTGGATCGCTTTAGCCTCGATCGTCTCGGTAACCCTCGGTGTGGCTACCCTGGTTGTGGTGAACAGCGTCATGGATGGCTTCACCACCCAAATGCAGGACCGTATGCATGGCATATTGAGTGATCTGGTTGTCGAGGCACGATCGACTACAGGGCTGGATCAGCCCGATTGGTACGTAAAACGAATTCGAGAATGCCTCGGTGACGATGTTGCTGGGATTACGTCGGTAGTGACGTTGCCGGCGATGATGACCTTTACAGTCAATGGACAGTCGCACACACAGCAGATCAATCTGATCGGGATCGACGATGAAACCTACGCCAGTGTGAGCGATTTCAGCAAGTATCTTTTGCATCCTGAGAACCAAAAGAAGCTTGATTTCCAGCTCCGAGAAACTGGGTATGCCGAAGGTCGTGAAGCGTTGCAGCCTGCGGGCTGGGAGCATCGACGATACGCCGAAAAATTAAAAAAAGATTTGATCAAACAGCAGCAACAGTTCAAAACAGAACTGGAACGCTACCAGGAGCTTCAACGGCAGATTCAAAAGAAACAACTGGCCAACGAGCTACCTGGCTTAGCTGAAGATCCTGCGGTAAAGGTCTCCCTCAGCGATACAGAACCTATCGATGCTGCTGAAGATACGCGGCTTTCCTTGTCTGCTGCTACAGACTCGGACGTTCAGAGTTTGCTGAGCTCTCCGATGGTTCAGTCGGCAACCTCCGGCGAAGGATATGTTTTTGACGCGGAAAAAGAACAACGAACGGGAATCGTGCTCGGCATAGGACTCGGAAGTTTGCGAGGCCGAGATGCGGAAGGTAAAGTTCGCGATCACTTCTACCTGCGTCCGGGTGATGACGTGAGCGTCGCATTTCCAAACGCAGGAACTCCGCCGAAAGCGATCGACCACTCTTTTACCATCGTGGATTTCTACGAGAGCAAGATGAGTGAGTACGACTCGACTTTTGCATTCGTACCAATTCGAGCTTTGCAAAAGGCGAGAGGGCTCATCGATCCACAGACAGGAGCGATGGCGGTTACTTCGTTGCAGATCAAACTTAAAAAAGGCGCCGATCTCGCTGCGGCTCGCGATTTGCTCCGTTCCGAATTCCCTCCCGAATCGATGATCTCCGTGAACTCGTGGAAAGATACGCAAGGGCCTTTGTTAGCCGCCGTGGCGATGGAAACCACCATTCTCAACATCCTTTTGTTCATGATCATCGCGGTTGCCGGATTTGGGATCTTGGCGACGTTTTTCATGATTGTGGTTGAGAAGACTAGAGATATCGGTGTGCTAAAAGCGTTAGGTGCTCCTGGTCGAGGGATCGCAACCATTTTCCTGGGCTACGGCGTTCTATTGGGCACGGTGGGAGCAGGAGCAGGGGTGGTCGCTGGGCTCATCTTTGTTTGGAAGATCAATGAAATTGCTCGGGTCGTAGAGTTCATTTCTGGTCGAGAAGTTTTCGATCCTACCGTGTATTACTTTGACAAGATCCCGACTATTATCCACCCGAGTATGCTCGTTTGGGTGTCGATCGGTTCCGTGCTTATTGCAGTCTTGGCAAGTGTTCTTCCCTCCATTCGTGCCGCACGAATGCACCCAGTTGAGGCATTGCGTTATGAATAGCTTAAAACCTACCAAAAAACAGACCGCTCCTTACTCAGAAGAACAATCGCGGTACCGGGTGATTCGCAATGAATCGGATCTGGGAGTGCCAGTAACCGAATCGAACAAAAGCATCCTTCAAGCACGCGATGTTGCAAAAGCATACAAACGTCACAACATGAAAGTCGATGTCCTTAAAGGAGTTGATTTCCAAGCCGAAGTCGGCAGAGTGACCGCAATTGTCGGGCAAAGTGGATCTGGCAAAAGTACATTGCTACACCTGTTGGGAACATTGGATCGCCCTGACAGTGGCGAGATTTTCTTCGACGGCCAACGGATCGATAATGTTCCAAACGCTCAACGCGACGCGTTTCGAAATCAGAATTTAGGAATGATTTTCCAGTTCTATCACTTATTACCTGAACTCACGTTATTAGAAAACATCATGGCCCCATCCTTGATTGGGCACGGGTTATTTAGTTACTGGCGCAATCGTTCCAATATTTTGGACCGTGCAAAGGAACTTGCGAAGACGGTCGGGTTGGATCATCGATTAAACCATCGCCCGAGCCAACTTTCGGGTGGTGAGATGCAGCGTACAGCGATTGCACGCGCTCTAATCTCCGACCCTGCTCTCCTTTTGGCTGATGAACCAACGGGTAACCTAGATCAGGAAACGGGCTCATCCATTTTGAAGCTGTTGCGTTCTCTAAACGAAACTCGGAACTTAACTATCGTCATGGTGACACACGATGAATCGATCGCGAGTCAATGCGATGCACTCGTACGACTCAAGGGAGGTCGAGTCGAACGGTTGAAGTGAATATGCTTTCGGAGAAACTCCGCATTCGTCTCGCTCGACACTTCGGAACATCCGATTGGCACGCGGCTCAAATCGACAAGCCCGGTTTTAGCGGACTGCCTATTTATCGGATCCAATGCAATGGTCAGCAATTTGCGCTGAGGGCTTGGCCGAACTCACCTAGTTCCATAATGAAAGTGGAGTATTGGGATCAAGTCGTAACGCATCTTTCTAGCTCCGCGTCGAACCGAAACTTGTTTCCCCGTATCGAAAAATGGCGAGGGGATATCCAGATGCCACTCATCCAGACGATCGACGATAAGCATTGGACTCTCGCTTCGTGGATGGACGGAGCCCCACTACAAGCGGAGAGAATCTCAGATCCGATACGGCTTCAGCTTAGCGAGCGGCTTGCGATTTTGCATCGTGAAACCGTAATGTTTCATTCTCACACTGGCCGTTCACTGGCGATCCAGGAAAGGCTAGACGGCCTGAATTCGATTGCCAGGGTATCGCTCAACCAATCGCCATCCACCCCAAACCATTGGAATTGCTTTGCAGTATTGTTACAGGCTCAAAGGGAACTGCCCTGTTGGGAGAAATTTCTTCGGCAAGAATTGCACCGTAACCACAAACAACACTGGATTGTTCGGGACCTTTGGCGTGACAATCTGTTGGTGAACGACGAATGCGAATTGTTGAGTATCGTCGATTTAGGGGCCTCGAGAGTCGAATGGCCGGTTTTTGATTTTGTTCGACTCATTGGCAGTTTAAAGTCGTCCGTGATGTCATGGTCCAATGCATACGATGCTTATCAAACTTTGCTGCCGTCCTCAACACTTCCAGAGTTGGCCGTATGTTTGATGTTGCACCGAATCTCAACCGCCATCGCTCTAGCCTTTTGGAACGATAGGCTGCAAAACGAAGAGCAGTATAATCTATATCGAAACCGCATCTCGGACCGAATGACAGAACTGCTCGACATATGGAACCGCTGTGATATTGGTTAGTCGGAATTGGTGGAAGCTAGATCTTTTTCTGAATGATCTGCGCGATTAATTCGGGGTCCCGCTTGGTCTTGATATGATTGATTTGATCTGCTGGCACACCCAACTTCTCAAGATGATTGAACATACTGTCCCAAAGTTTTTCCTTTTTCTTTCCCTCTGCCAGGTAGATATCTGTCAACAGCTCTTGGACGCGTTGAAAAGAAACCGTGTCGCGATTTTGGTAATACGAACGAATAATGCCTTGCTGATGTCGCGTAAAGTTTTCCATCGCCATGGTTGTTGCCTTTCTTGAGGAACTGGTTTTGGCCACTCTTCGAAATATACATTATCCGGTCACAGAGTCTCGGTCATTGCTCTGCCAGACTTGAAAAGATAGTAAATATCTCCAAGGAGAGGTGGGGGAATTCTCAATCCGAATTAGAATCTCGAGACTGTTTTCCTAGAATTGATCAAGTTTTCGATCCATTGCCAAAATGCGTGCCCTGATCCGATATCTACTGCTTGTTTTTGTCGTGCCGGTAGTCGCTGGCGTATTCGTAGGTTGCCTGCCGACCGAGCCATTTCCAGCCGAGGCAACGAAGAAGGAACTCGTTACCCCTGAAGCAGCTGGAAAACTTCAGCAATTGGTGGAATCGACCATCGAATACAATCTTCATCATCGAATTTTGCGGGCCGATCGCAACGCCGCTTGGCAAGTGCTCCATGGGGCCGTTGCTTTTGGTTCAGACTTACCTCTACAAGTAGATGGACAGGTAGTACCGGCATTGGAGTATCTCTTTGCCGGTGGCGAACTACCTGGTTGGGACTTGAGAGCGGGCGACGTGATCCCTGCCACAAAGCGTGTTGGAATTCGAACCACTGTCGAGGAAGGGAGCTTTACCGGCCAGGGACATGTGGATCAGTTCTTGGGTTATCTCTCGCAAGTTGAAATTCCGTTAACTACGCCGCTTCAAGTGAACGGCAAAGAATTTCTTCTCGAGGACGTAGCTCGTCAAGCGCAGCGAGACATCTGCCGAAACCCTTACAGAGAGTACTCTTGGACTCTCATTGCCATGTGCAATTACTTTCCCAACGATTCTCAGTGGCAAGGAACCGATGGCAACATATGGTCCCTCGAGTCGTTTGTTGCTTTCGAAGCAGAACAAGACCTTGGTAGTAGCGCGTGCGGGGGAATGCATCGCCTCATGGGACTGGCGCATGCTGTCCGTTGTCGGGAGAAAACAGGAGGTCGAATGGAGGGCGGTTGGTTAAAAGCGAAACAAGTCGTTCAAGCCTCGATCGACAAAGCGAAAAGGTTTCAAAACACGGATGGTTCCTTTTCCACTCGGTACACCATGCGACCGGGAAACAGCGCGGACCTAGGTACATGCTTGAGCGCAACAGGCCATACGCTTGAGTTCCTCGCTTACGCCCTCAACAGCGACGAGTTGTCGGAAACGTGGGTTGAAAATGGCGTCGTTAAACTCTGTCAGATGCTCGAATTAGTCAAAGACGATGACCTCGAATGCGGCGGGATCTACCACGCCCTCGCTGGCCTAAAACTATATGCCCGTAAACGCTTTCCGCCGAAGTGAGTTAAGTCGCAGAGCTGATTGAGGGCGAAATCCTTATTTCGTTTCCGAAAGGAATTCCAATGCTCAGAAACTTTAGTATGTGGCTTGCTTCCGTCTCTCTCTGTTTGCTCCTTTGCAACATCGCACGATCCGAGGACAAGGCTCCCTTTCCTCCGGGATGGTCCGCAGAATCATCGCGTCCAGAGATTAGACCGGACTTTTCCTATGACCCTTATGGTGGTCCAAAGGGAAAGGGCGTGTTTGCCATTTCACACGATGATCGCGAAGGATTGGACGGTTGGATTCAGAAGTCCTTTGATGTGAGCGGTGGAGACTTCGTTCGCTTTCAAGCTTTGCGCAAACTGAACAAGGTAGATTTGCCGCGACGAAGCGCGCTCGTGCGAATTCTCTGGCAGTCGGAGAACGGGCGGATGGTTTCGGCGGACGTTCCAGAAACTCAGGTTCAAAAACTAGGACATGTCCCAACTGCCGAACCTGAGCATCCGGGGGACGGTCCGACGAGTGCGGATGGATGGACAACGGTTCACGGTACCTACCGAGTTCCAAAGAAAGCAACGAAAGCGATCGTCGAATTGCATCTGCAATGGGCACCGAATGGAAGTGTTCAATGGAGTGAAATTGACTTTGTCAAAACCTCACCTCCTCTTCCACGGAAGGTTCGGTTGGCATCGGTTCACTTCAAGCCATCCGGAACGACTGCTCGCGAGAACTGTGAACAATTTTCCCCCTTGATCTCCCAAGCTGCTCAATCGAAAGCGGATCTCGTCGTGCTCGGAGAAACAGTCCCTTCCGCTTCCCCTAACATGAATCGGCAGCAAGTAGCTGAGACGGCTGAACCCATTCCTGGACCGTCGACGGACTATTTTGGCAAACTCGCCAAAGAACATCATATACACATCGTGTTAAGTCTTTATGAACGTGATCGGCACCTAATCTATAATACGGCTGTCTTATTGGGACCCAATGGGCAGTTGGTTGGCAAGTATCGGAAAGTATGCCTACCCCACGGTGAAGTCGAAAAAGGAATCGCTCCTGGAAATAACTACCCTGTTTTCGAAACATCGTTTGGAAAAGTCGGATTGATGGTTTGTTACGATGGTTTCTTTCCAGAAGTCGCTCGCGAACTATCGAATCGCGGTGCCGAGATCATCGCTTGGCCCGTCTGGGGATGCAATCCGCTACTAGCCAAAGCGCGAGCTTGCGAGAATCACGTCCATATCGTAAGCAGCACGTTCATGCAACCCAAGGATGGCTGGATGCTTTCAGCCATTTACGATCGAACTGGCGAGCCGATCGCAGTTGCAGAGACATGGGGAACCGTTGCGATCGCCGAAGTAGAACTGAGTCAACCGTATATCGGGCCCTGGAATCTCGGTGATTTCCGATCGATGATCGAGCGTCATCGACCTATGGTTACCGATGAATCAAAGCCATGATCTAGGAGAGTATATGTGTTGGATATCGACAGGTGGGAAGCGCTTTAAAAATCTATGATCACCTCGAACCATCTACCCAAAAGAGTATGATTCCCATGCGTCACACAGAATTACATCGCACCGACAGGATCGGATGGCTTCGTGCTGCAGTATTAGGTGCAAATGACGGCATCGTCTCGACTTCTAGTCTCATTGTCGGCGTCGCAGCGGCCGAAACAACACACGGCAGCGTACTGATTGCGGGTGTCGCAGGCTTGGTCGCGGGTGCCATGTCGATGGCTGCGGGGGAGTATGTGTCTGTTAGTTCTCAATCCGACACGGAGAATGCGGATCTCAATCGTGAACGTAAAGAACTCGCAACCGTTCCCGATAAAGAGCTGAACGAAATTGCATCCATTTATGTTTCGAGAGGATTAGACAAGGATTTAGCTCAACAGGTTGCGATTCAACTTACCAAGCACGATGCACTGGGTGCGCATGCTCGCGATGAACTAGGCATATCGGACTTAACCACGGCAAAGCCAATCCAAGCTGCGTTAGCGTCCGCGGGTTCCTTTGCGTTTGGAGCAATCTTGCCACTGATCGCAGCTTATCTCACTCCGATCAATGCAATCCCGTGGTTCGTCTCGATCCTATCTCTTTTCTTTTTAGCTTCATTAGGTGGATTGTCTGCATCGATGGGAGGAGCTCCTGTCGGTCGGGCTGTCTTTCGCATTACCTTTTGGGGCGCCCTGGCCATGATCGCCACAGCCGCGATTGGGGCACTGTTTGATGTAGCCGTTTAGAAACTATTTGATGTAGCCGTTTAGAAACTAATCGTGTTCCTTTCGGACCATCCCGCATATTACATTGAATCCCAGAATCGTTCCATTGCGAGGTCGGTACAGGATGTTGACCAACCGATCAAAAGTAGTCCGTTCAACGCATCAACTCCGACTAGGATCCTGATGAGGCCTTAAGGAGTTATGCATCCGAATCCCAACAATGTGTAGGTTTCGGTTGAAAAATAGAGACCGTTGGAAAGTAAGAATTCCGTTGTTCCTTCCAGCATACCTACGTTGCAATCGGCGTTCGATTGGAATTCGCCGACGTCGCATTCGCTTCCTTCACGGGCTTCGTTGCCAGTTATAACTTTATAGCGACCCTGGGTGGTTTTCCGGTTCGATACCGTGTCTATTCTCCATATGGACTACCTACTGTTCGAATTATTAAATTGTCCATGATGTTGGGGATCACGTTTTGGATTAGGAACACCAAATGCATCCTGCTGGGATAGATGAGATACATGAGATACTTTTTCGTTTAGGACTTGCAACACTGCTCGGGGCAATCCTCGGGGTTGATCGAGATCTACATCGTAAGCCTGCTGGTCTACGTGTGTTGGCAATGGTCGGTCTTGGGGCTTGCGGGGTAGTTATGGCGAGCACCATGTTGGATCATTCCACGAGTGACGGACTACTGCGTGCGGTTCAAGGAGTCTTGACCGGCATTGGTTTCCTCGGAGCAGGCGTTATCATGCATGCACAGGGGAAAGATGAGGTACATGGTTTGACCACTGCGGCAACGATTTGGATCAGCGCGATTGTCGGCGTAATATGCGGTGCTGGTCAGTTTTTATTAGCGATCAGCATCTTTTCAATCGCTTGGTTTTTGTTGATCGGCGGACGATGGTTTGAACGATGGATTGTTAGTTGGACCGTCGATCAGAATCCACATTCAAATGATGATGGAGCGAAGCCAGAAATGAGAATTGCCAAACAGCAAGGATCTGAACAAGCTCATACTTCTGATCTGCAATAGTTAGGCCTTGAGCTGACATCCGGAATGGTACATAGGATAAGTACGGTTGTTTGCGAACGAACAACTCCCACGCATCCCGCGATTCGAAGGAACTTGAACTGGCACCAGAAAGTAGCTGTGGGGACATAAATACTATTTGCTTTCTTCTGACCTGAGTTCAAACGAGTATGCGGAAATTGCTGCTCGCTATCAATTTGAATCCTTTGACCATCTTCCGATTGCTGAAGAACGTTGTTCATTCGCTCAGCAAGAACAGAATAAAGAAAATCGTCCTTCTCAATCGTCTTGGCTGGAATGAACTCAACTCTGTTTTGCTTGAGGGCTTTTCCTAAGCGTTTGGGATTCGATGCACCATAGCCTGAACTTTCTGTGCTTGGGATCGTTTGTCGACTTTGCAATCAACATGTAGTAAACTGACGAAATATCCATTTCACCAAGAACTCACCGAAGATTCATGCATTTCAACCCACCGCAGGTGATTGACATCGTACCGAATACATCAGCCGTCGTACAAATTCGACGATTTCTTTGTGCTCTTTGTACAGGAATTCGGTTTTGTACGGGAATACGATGCAGTATGTTTTGGACTTACACATGCATGGCTGTGATTTTGTGCGCTGGCAACTCATTTCTCTGGGCACAAGAGTTATCGCAATCATTCGAGACACGAGTTCGGCCGTTCCTCACAAAGTATTGCACCGATTGCCACTCGGGTGAATCTCCTGAGGCAAAGCTTGATACAACGATCTTCCGAAGCCCTAGCGATGTTGCTTCTACTTGGTCAACATGGCAAGCGATCGTTTCGCGTGTTCACGAGTCGGAGATGCCACCTGTCGATGCTCAGCAACCAACTCAACTCGAGAAACAGCAATTGAAAGAATGGACTTCGCTTTTTCGAAAATCCGAAGCGGAGCGACTTCGAGGTGACCCTGGATTGATCAGCACGCGGCGGCTCAACAACGCCGAGTACAACTACACGATTCGGGATTTGACTGGAGTCGACATACGCCCAACAAAGAATTTTCCGATCGATCCCGCTAATGAATCTGGGTTCGATAACTCCTCAGAGTCCCTTACAATTTCACCAGCTCTGGTATCCAAGTACATCGATGCAGCGCGGTTTGTCGCAGACCACATGCTACTTACGCCAGATGGCATTCGATTCGCCCCGTTTCCGGTGGTCACAGATACCGATCGTGACAAGTATTGTGTGCAACGAATCGTGGATTTCTATTTGCGGCAGCCGGTTAGCTATGAAGCCTATTTGTTTGCTTGTTGGACAGTGCAAACGGAACTCCATGAACAAACTAGAGCAGAGTTGCAGAGAGATAATGCTCGCGAGAAGGAACTTCTTGCGTCAGCAGCGTCTCAATTTGGATTGAGTGAAAAGTACTTGTCGATCATTTGGAAATCGCTTCATGATCCAAGTGTGCAGGTTGGTCCGATGGCAAAGCTTCGCGAGCATTGGAAACAGTTACCGACTAATCCTGTTGATATCGAAATCTCTCGAAAACAATGTTCTGAGATCGCAAAGTTTATTCGCGATACACGGTCGAAGCTTCGATGGCGAGCCTCCAATGTTCGAAGTCCGGGAATGCACGGAGGAACGCAGTCGTTCATCCTTTGGAAGAATCGCGAGATGGCTTCGCATCGCCGATTGTATCCCGAAGAAGATCTGGCGCTGGATGGAGAAAACGCGATGGCGCCGAGCGAAGATCGCATGCTGCTCAAGACAGGAACAAACGAAGAACGCGAGGCCGTTTTGTCATCGTACCGAACTTTTTGTTCCGTATTCCCAGACAACTTCTTTATCCTGGAGCGTGGTAGGGCGAACGTTGATCCGAAAGAGTCGGATCGTGAAGGAAAAGGACGTCTTTTAAGTGCCGGCTTTCATAGCATGATGGGATACTTCCGTGACGATCAACCGCTCTGTGAGTTGATTCTTTCGGATGAGAAGAAGCGAGAGTTAGATCGATTGTGGGGCGAGTTAGATTTTATTGCACTCGCGCCATTGAGGCAGTTCAGCGGTTTCATTTGGTTTGAGCGGGCAGAAGCATCCTTCATCAACGATGCACAGTTCCAATTTATTCGTGCCGAGGATCGATCTGCTGCCTCCGAACCAGTCATACAGCGATTCAAAGAGCTTTACTTAGATAAGGTTCGTTCGCGAAAAGCAAATGCGCGAGCCATCGAAGCGGTGGAGTATCACTTCGAGGATATGAATCGTCAAATTCGTACATTGGAATCCCGGCTCGAGGAATCGAAACCGATGCAGTTGGAGTCTCTTCTCGAGTTCGCCCAATCTGCGTATCGTCGGCCGATGACTCGGTCTGAACGCGATTCTGTAGTCGATTTCTACAATCGGTGCCTATCGCTGCCGAACGCTGACCATCGATCAGCGATAGAAGACACTCTCGTTTCTATTCTAGTCTCCCCAACATTTCTCTATCGATGGGATTTGCAATGTTCGTCGGAGAAAGTAACGGAACTAAAGGAAGTCGAACTAGCGTCTCGTTGGAGTTATTTCTTGTGGGCAAGCAAACCGGATAGCCCATTACAAAAGGCAATCGAGTCATTGTATGGCGTCGCTGGCAGTACTGACTCCAAGTCGTTGTTGAAGAAGATGTTAGCCGATGAGCGAGCGCGAGGGATGGTTCTCGAGTTCATGGGAAACTGGTTAGACTTTCGGCGTTTTGACAATCACAACGGAGTCGATCGAGGTCAGTTTCCAACGTTCAGCGATACGCTTCGGCAATCGATGGCAGACGAACCTGTCGAGTATTTTCTGGATCTCTTGAGGCGAAACGGTTCGATACTGGAACTACTTCAATCCGACCATGTGATCATCAATGGTCCGTTGTCTCAGCATTATGGCATCGGCGAGATTCCTCACGAGTCGACAAACCGTTGGGAGAGAGTTGAGGACGCTTCGAAAGTAGGGCGAGGTGGGTTGTTATCGATGGCAGTCTTCTTGACGCAGAATTCGCCGGGGCAACGCACGAGTCCGGTGAAGAGAGGCTATTGGGTGGTTCGTAAACTGCTTGGGGAGATTATTCCGCCACCGCCACCGAATGTGCCTGAATTGCCTGCGTCCGAACATCAGCTTGGGGATTTAACGCTTCGAGAGTTGCTGGCAAAGCATCGAGAGCACGCTTCGTGTGCTGCGTGTCACAATCGATTTGACGCGATCGGTTTATTGCTAGAAGGTTTCGATCCCATTGGAAAACCGCGGACGAAAGATTTGGGTGGGAGGGATGTGTTGGTCGATGCTGTTCTACCGAACGGGCGACAAGCTAGCGGTTTAGCAGGTCTCAGGTCCTTTATTCTGGAAGATAGGCTCAATGATTTCCGAAGGCATTTCTGCAAGAGTTTGTTGTCTTATGCCTTAGGAAGAAGTCTAATCATTCCCGATGATCTACTGGTCGAAGAAATGCTTGATAACCTACGACGGAATGACGATAAGATTCAATCGGCGTTCGAAACGATCGTCGCAAGTCCACAGTTCCGAACCAAACGAAGTGGCACAACTGCTTTGAGTTCTGCAACGATAAGCACAACGCCGTGATAGGAAATGAAGATCATGAAGAATGAAACATTGTCTCGCCGCAAATGGCTTCGAGGTGCTGGCGTCGTTGTTGGGCTTCCTTGGTTGGAGTCGATGCCAGTATGGGGACAGTCGAATGACTCCAATCACTCAGCCGGCGAATTTCCGAAACGATTTGGCGTGATGTTCATGGCGTGCGGTGTACACCCCGAACATTGGTGGGCAAAAGGAAGCGGCAAAGAGATGGAGTTGAGCCGCTGTTTGCAACCGCTCGATGGGTTGCAGAGCAAGCTTAACGTGATCGATGGTCTGTTCAACAAGAATGCGACGGGCGTTGGGATCCATCCTGGGCAAACAGGCAACATCTTGTCGGGTGCCGCGTTGAAGAAAGGTGCTGAGTTGCGAGGTGGCATCAGCGTGGACCAGGCAATTGCGAATGCCATTGGACAGGACGACATCGTGCCTAGTTTGGTGCTGGGTTGCGAGCAACCGACCACGGGCTATCACGAAACGAATTTTTCGATGGCTTATAGTTCGCATATCTCGTGGCAGAATGCGACCTCGCCTGTGCCGATGGAAGTGTATCCGTCGCTGGCATTCGATAGTCTATTTGAGAACCGTGGTTCGCAACGTAATAAAAGCATTTTGGATCGCATCACCGAAGAGGCCAGCGTACTTCAGCGACAAGCAAGCGCGAACGACAAAGCAAAGTTGGAAGAATACTTGACCAGTATTCGCGAAGTGGAGAAACGAATCGATCGACAGCGTGGCCCGGTCGCCAAGGCTGCGGATGCGGTCGAGCAAAAAGGGAAGTCCATTTTCGCGATGGAACGTCCTGATAACGGGCTCCCTGAAGATATTCGCGAACACATGCGATTGATGTGCGACATAATCGCTTTGGCATTTCAATCGAACAAAACCAGGGTTGCTTCGCTTCTGCTTTGTCGAGACATTTCAGGGTTGCTCTATCCATTCTTGCAAGTTCGCAAGCCACATCACTTGGCGTCGCACGACGAATTGTCGGAGGAGTGGGAGCGTGTTACGACATACTATTGCAGTCAACTCGCCTATCTGGGGAAGAAACTGGATGCAATGCCCGAAGGGGACGGAACAGTCCTTGATCACTCGTGCTTGATGTTTGTCAACAACATGTTCTCAGGAAGCAAACATGATTCCAGCAAGGTGCCGTTGCTAACGTTGGGAGGCCTCACTGGGACGTTGAATACCGGCAGGGTCATGAATTTTGTCGATCGGCCCGAGTCAGAAAAGAAACTTTGCAGTTTGTATTTGTCGTTGATGAATCGGATGGGAGTTGCAGCAACTCAGTTTGGTGATGCTTCAGTGCCGTTGGATAATGTTTGATACGTGTAATCTAGATGTTGAATTGAACGTTTGTAGTTGGAACTTTCCTTAGCCAATCCGGATTGGTAAGGGCTAGGTCGAGAAGTTCCGCAAGTGGGATCGGACGTTCCGAGTCTAACAGCCCCAAGCTCTTGGCGATCATTCCAACGATGCTTTCTGGCTTCCAACCTAGCGATCGTAGTGCGCTGATCCGAGTGTCACCATGTCTCTTGGCAAGTCGTTTTCCATCAGGCCCAACGACCAGCGGGATATGCAACCAGATTGGAGGCTGCCATTGAAAAGCGTTGTAGATCGCTATTTGCCGGTAGGTACTGTAGATCAAATCATTTCCCCGAACGACATGGTTGATACCAGAATCATGATCATCGGCGACGACAGCGAGCTGATATGCGATGGGGCCATAATTGCGTGCAACGATGAAGTCTCCAAGCACCTGCGAAGGTATGCAGCTTTGAATGCCACAGAACTCGTCTACCCATGTCATGTTTTCGTCTTTGGAAAACCGAAAACGCCATGCATACTTTTTATCAAGGCTATCCAACTGCTTGGCATCCGAAACGTCGTTTCCCGCGCAAGTTCCAGGGTACACAGCGCCGTCCAAGTGAGACTCGTGCGGAGCGCTGGAGGCATTTTCTATATCCGTTCGAGAGCAAATGCAGGGGTAGACCAGTTCTCGACGCTTTAGATCTTCGAGAAGTTCATGGTAGCGTGATGCACGTTGCGATTGCAAAGTAAATCGTTGCAAGTTTTCGCTCCAATCCCAATCCAAACCTAGCCATTCAAGATCCACGAGTATTTGTTCATCTGCTCCCGTTTTAGTGCGTGGAGTATCGAGATCTTCGATACGAAGGAGCAGTTGGCCCGAACGCGACCGGGCGATGAGCCACGCGGCGATGTAGGTTCTCGCGTTTCCAAGATGTTGAGCGCCGGTAGGTGAGGGGGCCAGTCTTCCAATGTAGGGGCTCGTGCTCATAGCCATCGAAACGATGCGGGGGTGTTGCATGCATAGGTTTTTTCTAGCGTCAACTCGGGCCATCGACTTCGATACTTGTCGATGAGCCAGTACACTTGATCTTCGTCTTTTGTAATCAACGCGACCGTAGGGCCCCAACTGGTCTGAACAACACCGTGGAATCCGAGTGAATCACCGAAGGCAACGAGTTGCTCCATGTGAGGCGTGCGATACATGCCACCCTGGGCTTTGGAAAACACAGAGCCAGCGAGTCTACCGTATTCACCGATCGCGTGATCAAATGTTGCCCAGTCCCCGTGTTCAATAGAGGGGACGATCAAATCCTCGATTAATTGTAACATTCTAGGGCGATGCAAGTTTGGAGTTCGCGAGCATTCCTCGAACCACTTCTTTTCAAGAGGTCCGTGCGTGCCAATCGACAGTGGATCTCGAAGGAGCAAAACCGGCCAGGCTTCCGGAAAAGGAATCGTCTTGGTTCTCGTGAGATCGCTAGCGGATTTTCCTAGATCGATCACAAAGCCACCACGCAAAAATCCTGCCAGTCCGATGTGGGAACGGAGGCCGCGAAGGCTCCATGCAGCCAACTCCGAAAGGGTTGGATACTCAATTGTTTGTTGCGCATCGGAATTGTAGTCGTCGGCCAGAGTGTTAACTTTGTACGAACGAGAGACTTGCCAAAGCAAAAAAGCCATCATCGAAGCAATTTGCGTTCCCGATCCTAAGCCTTGGTGAGGAAGTGGGGCGCTCAATTGAAGTTTGGAGACTGGCAACGTGTTAGATTGGTGTCGATCGAGCCAGTTTTTGCAAACGGTTAATATGCGATCTTTCCAATGTAGATCAGACTTGATCTGCAGGTCATCGATTGAAGTGTCCGAAACACAAGCTTCCAAGACTGCGATCGGGGCGGCCAACATCAATCCGATACCACCGAACAGATTGGGGGATTGATCGCAGATTTCCAGCAATCCGAAATGCAATCGACCATGAGCCTCGATTCGGCAATGCTCTTTACCGACAAGGCTCCGTTCACCGTTCATTGATAAATAACTCCGACGACACGAACAGGGACCTATTGAACTTCTACTTCAACTGCCGAGAGGACGAGATCATCTTCTGGGCCACCGGTCCATGAGGGGAGTTCTACTTTGCCCGCGATCCAACCGGGATGGACAATCGTACCTTTATCGCCGGTTCCTCCAACAATCTTCCATCGGACCGGGGACGGCTGATTGGGAATTTCGATTCGTTCGCCTTCGGGTTGCTCAACGATCGGACGAAGAGAAAAGAGCTTATCAATACATTTTTTCGAATCGCGAATAACGTCGCGAGCAGCAGCTCCAATCTGAGAGTCGGAATATTGGTCTAGAGGCTCGCTCATCAAATCCAGCAGTCGCGCTTCTCGCTGCAATGCACTGAGCAGAGTCAACGCTTCACTCCGAGTCGATTTTTGCAACGCAGCTTGGGTGGAGGGAGTTTTCAGCGGTAAAAAGTCGGTGGACGCCTTTTCTGGTTTCGAGGGTAATGCCGCAGGCTCAGGAGCAATTAAGAAATTCTGAATCTCGGTCGCTTTTTGCTTGTCGGACAATACTGTGAAAAAAGCTCTTAGGGCAAGAAACAGTCGCATAAAATGGGTGTCTTCAGAGTTGGAATGTTGAAGCCCTGGAGTATACCTCTTTTGAGCCAATTGTTGGAGATGGCGCAGCATTCGGATTGAAGCTATACTATGTTCCGATTCAGTTTCCCCTTTTAGCCTTTTGGATCACGGACGACTCGGATGAGGCAACCACAGAAAAGACCGTCGGGATCCGATCCCGCCCCCCAGGAATCGGATGCGCGAGCGAAACGCCAGATGGCTGTGGAAAGCGGTGCTGGGAAAAAGAACGTGGGTTGGGATCTCAAAATTGTCGGTACGACCGTAGCGACCAGGATCGAGCGTCAAAAGCGGCTTGCAGAGTTGCTCTATTCCTCGCCGCACGTTTGGGCGGACAAACATCAAAAACAGCAAGTAATCGCGGATCGAGTGCTTTCGAGATCCAAAGTGATGACCAGCCGCAATTTTCAATCGGTGGCAAAAAACGATCTAGAGCTGATGGCTTATCTATATGACGAACAGTTTTTGGGCGGTATTGCATTGCCTTTAGCGGAATCGTATGGATTGTCGTTCCGGTTGAGTTCGCGTATGACCCGAGCCGGGGGCAAGACTACCCGGACAGTTTATCCGGCCACTGCGGGGCGTCCAAGTCGCACGCATTATGAAATCGCACTTTCTACCTCGTTGCTTTTTCAGTCCTTTCGTGGAGCGGATGACAATATTCGGGTATGCGGTTACGATTGCCGTGATAGGTTGACCGCGATGCAGCGAATTGTTGAACATGAGCTGATCCACCTTTGCGAGATGTTGGTTTGGATCCAAAGTGATTGTGCTGCCGGAAGATTTCAGTCGATTGCCCATGGCATGTTTGGTCACACGGAACATCGGCACGAATTGATCACCCAGCAGCAGCGAGCCGCAAAGGATTACAACATTCGAGCGGGGAACCGTGTCGCTTTTCGCTTTGAAGGAAAAACCATCGTTGGAGTCGTGAACCGAATCACTCGACGAGCCACTATCCTGGTGGAAGACAGTCGCGGTGAACGATTCAGCGACGGCAAACGTTACCTAAAATACTATGTCCCCATTCATCAATTACGACCGATAGCCTGACCATCGCATGAGACACCTTGCAGACGTAAAGAACAAGAAACACGCCGAGTCGTTCGTGGCTCACCTGTTGACCCTAGGAATATCAACACATGTTGAACACGAAGGTGCCATCAAACAGAGCGATGGAAGCTGGGGAGAGAGCAGTGAGTGCTGGTCTCTCTGGGTTCGGGACGAAGATCGACTACCTGAGGCAATTGCCGAATGGAATCGATTCCAGAGCGAACCAGACAATCCAAAGTACAGCCAAGCGATCCAAGAGGCGAGAGCCATCGTTCAGCAAAAACAAACGGAACAAAAATTGAGAGAGAAGAACATACGAACGCTTCGGCCCACGGGGAACCCGATGATGGGCGGTCGGCTACCACCATTGACTTTGGCGCTGGTGATCATTTGTGTGGCACTCGGATTTGTCGCTGGCTTCGCCAATAATCTGGGGCAAGGCAATGTGCTCGGGAGAATTGCCATGCAAGAACTGAAGTTTGTTGATATGCGTTTGTACATGGAGACAAATGACCCAGCGGCCTCATTGAAGAAATTCGAGTTGTGGCGGTTGCTGACCCCTGCGTTTCTTCATGGAGACGCCATTCACTTATTGCTCAATATGTTTTCGTTGGCGTCGCTCGGACGGCTCACGGAAAAGCTAGAAGGAGTCGGAAAGTATTCGATCCTGTTGATTATCATGGCGCTGGGGTCCCATTTGCCACAAGGGTTGTTGCCACCACAGTTTTTTGGGAACCCGAATTTCGTGGGGATCTCAGGTGTTATCATGGGATTGTTTGGTTATTTGGCGGTCAAATCCAGGCTTCGCCCAGATTGTGGATTCTTTTTTCCACCCGATGCCTACGTCATGATCGGCATGCTATTGGTGCTCGGCTTTGCTATGCCCAATGGACTTGGGATGGCTAATGTTGCTCACTTGGGTGGATTGGTAACGGGCGCCATTGTTGGGCTGGTTTGGAATCGTTGAAATTACACTTGATAATATTCTTTGATCGGAGTTCTTCGTACTGTGTTTTCTTTCTTCTCCATGTGCTGTGTATTTTTGGCCACAGCGTTTCAAACCCAGTATTCCGCTGAATTGGTTTTTCCATTGGATGCCAATCACAATCATGCGCCAGGTATCGTCGAATTGCCAAACGGCGATTTATTGACCTCTTGGTATCGCGGATCAGGCGAACGCAAAGCCGATGATGTTGTGGTATTGGGAAGTCGCAAAAAGAAAGGAGAGTCGAAGTGGTCAGAGCCCTTTTTGATGGTCGACACTCCAGATTTCCCTGATTGCAATACTTGCATGATGATCGACTCTTCAAATCGGCTATGGCTATTCTGGCCGGTGATCATTGCAAACACTTGGGAGTCTTGCTTGACCAACGCTTTAGTTTCCGAGGACTACACATCGGACGGAGCACCGGTATGGAAACGAAGGGATGTTTTGTTTCTCAAGCCTAAAGACTTTGGACCATCAGCCAAGATCAAGCTTGAACAGTTTCTGGCAAAAGCAAACGTGCCACTTACAGACAAGCAAAAAGAAGTCGTCGCTCTATTGAAGTCGCGATTGGATGACAAACTTTATCAACGGCTAGGTTGGCAACCGAGATGCAAGCCGACTGTATTGAAGAATGGACGCATTCTATTGCCACTTTATACTGACACCTATTCAATTTCGTTGATGGCATATAGCGATGACTCTGGTGTGACATGGAAAGCAAGCGAGCCTCTGATCGGGTTTGGTAACATTCAGCCTGCAGTTCTAGAGCGTGCAGACGGGAGTCTCATAGCTTACATGCGAGAGAATGGAGTCACTGGAAAAATACAAGCGTGCGAGTCCGTCGATCGAGGGGAGACGTGGGGTGATGTCTATTCGACGTCGCTTCCGAATCCTGGCTCCGGCGTCGATGCTTTACGACTTTCAAGTGGCAAATGGGCCTTGGTTTACAACGATACTGAAGAAGGGCGATCGAGCTTGGTGGTGTCGTTGTCGGACGATGAAGGAAAGAGCTGGAAATGGACTCGCTCCCTTGAGAATCAACCTGGCGGCTCTTTCCATTATCCGGCCATGACTCAAGGGAAAGACGGTAGGATTCATGCTGTCTACAGTTACTTTGTTCCCGAAGGAAAAAGCATGAAGCACTCCGAGTTTACTGAAGCATGGCTGTTGGGTTCTAATTAAGTCCGTCGACCAAGAGACGCCACCATTGAAAGTCTTCAGCTGAACCCGAAATGCGAGGCTCAGCGATGGAATCGTTTCATTTCCATTCAACTTGGTGAAGCGAATCCAGTCAGTGAGCTTATCTCTATGGTTGATCAACTCGTCGGTGACTAGATTTCGCCTATCAAAGAGTAACCTCCGAACCATTGGTTAGTGTACAATGTCGTTTCTCGAGACATCGTTTTATTGCGTCATGACACGAAAGAATCCTCTGAACAAGTTCCTTCAAGTTACGGTGAATTGACCCGGCTGCCCATGGCTCACGAACGGCGAATCTCTCTTTTTGCTTTGGTCGAACAGCATGAATCAGAGCTCTGTCGTGCAAAGTTGTTGCCGCCTCTGTCGATGGAAGTGGTTACCAGCAATTGGCAGCAGGCAAAAGTTCTGCTGACTTCGAAGTGGCATCAGCATTTGAAGAAGGTTCGGCCCTCGCGTTGGTTAGGGGCTTGTCCAAGAAACAAACCGCGAGAAAGAAAGGTGGCCCTCTCAATCAATCCGCCAGAGCGAATGATCGGATGGGATGAAGGCATCACCGTTTCCATCTCGCTTTTCTGTTGGCCGATTTCGCCGAAGCATTTTCATTGGTATGTGCCCAATCTAAATGCCTCCTTTTTGACGGAGAAATTGGAAGTAAGCGATACCCATCTGCAAAGCCAATTAAGAGGCATCCTATCCCGGCAGTTTGATGATCTGACACTGAGCGAAGTGCGGGACGCTTTCTGTGATCGTTCGTTGGAAGTCCGCAAAGTCACCGATTTGTCGGTTACGGATATTGCCGAAAAGTATCAATTGCGAAAGTTGAAGAAGAAAGGTCCGAGTTTGAAAACAATGCGATCGGTTGGAACGCCGATTGCGCGTTGGCGTGGACACCATGTCTTCGAATACGACGATTATGTGGAGCGATTGAATGAACAATTGCTGGGAGAGAAACCTTCCAACGTTTTATTGGTCGGGCCACCAGGGGTAGGCAAGTCAGCTATCGTTTTTGAGTGGGCTAGACAGTTCGCGCATCGACCACATCCGTCAGATGCCGCAATTCTCGACGTATGGACGACAAATGGTGCTCGATTAGTTTCTGGTGCTTCGGGATTCGGGATGTGGCAGCAGCGATGTCTCGATGTCGTAAAAGAGGCGAGACAGGCGAAGATTTTGTTGCACTTAGGCTCTGCGGTTGAGCTACTGGAGTCGGGGAAGATTAATGGACAACCGGGAGTCGCCGCGCATCTGCGCAATTCGCTGGAGAGTGGAGAGTTAGTTTCAATACTCGAGTGCACGCCAGAGCAAATCACTATTATTCAAAGGGAAGAACCTCTGCTACTCCGTAGTTTTGCTCGTATCGATGTCGCAGTACCGAGTGTTGAGAAAGCAAAGAAGATTTTGTCGAGGTGCGCCGAGCGACTTTCGAAAGTGCATCGCATTCGCTGGGAAGACTCCGCGACGGACGAATTGATTCGATTGCACTTGCGATTTGCGACATACTCGTCGATGCCGGGGCAACCTCTCTCCATGTTGCAAAGCATGTTAGAGACGTGGGAATCCGAGGGGTCGATCGATCGTGTTGCTGTATCGAAACGATTCTCTCAAGATACCGGGTTGCCGTTGTTCTTGCTCGATGATTCCGTGCGATTCCAGGAAGAAGAGATACGAACCCAACTGGAGTCCGATGTGATCGGACAGCCGGAACCGATTCGGCGCGTTGTAGAGTTGATGACCGTATTAAAGGCACGCATGAACCGCATCGATCGGCCGCTGGCATCGTTGTTGTTGATTGGGCCCACTGGAGTTGGCAAGACCGAGACAGCGAAAGCCCTAGCAAAACTGCTTTATCGTGACCCAAGTCGAATGATTCGCATCGACATGAGCGAGTATGCTCACCCCTGGTCGGGGGCACGAATGATCGGTGTGAATAATGGTGGGGACGGAACATTGACGAGCCCGATTCGAGATCAACCGTTCTCCGTGGTATTGTTGGACGAGTTTGAAAAGTCCCACGCATCGGTATTGGATCTGCTCCTGCAGGTGCTCGGCGAAGGGAGATTGACCGATTCGATGGGACGAATCGCAGACTTCCGCAACGCGGTCATCCTCTTGACGAGCAACTTGGGAGTCGAGAGTTTTCACGGAAGATCGCTTGGTTTCGATTCCCAGTCGGTGCGAGCGAATGAACATTTTCTTCGCGAGGTCAAGCGGTTCGTTCGGCCAGAGTTCCTCGGTCGTATTGATCAGATTATTCCGTATCAGCCGCTTGCACCGGTGGTCGTTCGCAAGATCGTGGATCGTGAACTCGATAAGCTTGCGACGCGCAGCGGGTTGAGGTACCGAACCGTAGATTGGTCGATTACTCTGGATGGTCGCGATACGTTGGCTGCTGGTGGATATGAGCCTGCTTATGGTGCTCGTCCATTGAAGCGAGAGTTGGAAAGGCATATTGCGATCCCGATTGCAGACACGATGCATCTCGCTAACGAGCTTGCCGTCCCGCATGTTATGTTTGATGCTTCGGCGGATCGATCGCGTTTGGAGATGAACGTAAGGATGGAGCGATTGAGCAAACGCGATTCGTCCCAAGCTCCTCAACATCGTGCGATCGAAGAAGTTCGAGATCTCGGATATCGAGCGAGGCTATTGCGGCATTCGTCTCAGTTTTACTCGATTCAGAATGATCTGGAACGTATTCGACGTCAAATTGATCGAAACAAACGCAGACTCAAAAAACTGACCTCGGCGAGACGGAAGCAGGGGGTAAATTATCAGATACAGTTGCTGCGTCGTGAAGAAGGAGAAACCGCCAAGTCGATTTCGGAGTTTATTTCCATCGTCGAGCAAGTGGAACGATTGCAGAGCCGTGTCTTTAGCAGTTGGTATCAGAATCAATCGTTGGAAGTCGACTACACGACGGATGAAGCTCGCAAGCTTGCTGGAGTATTGAAGACCTATCTGATCTCCATGCAACGCCTTGATGTCAGTGTGAAGGAAATGTATTCAGTCATCATCCTTTGCAATCCGATCACCGCCGCGAAACCGCTATGGGAAGCTTATCGACGGATGGCCGACTTAAATGGATGGCGCGTGCTTCCATTCCGTTTAGCGAACTACAACTCGATGCACGATCCTCTATCGAGAGAGTTCTTGGAGAGGCAGGCTGCGAGCCGAAAGAGCATCGAGATTCCTGACCAGTTTTCACCTGCATTTCGTTTGCTTCGTACGGTGGAAAGCAATTCTTCGGAGAATATGCTTCTGATAGAAATAGAGCAACGGAATCGGGTCAAGGAAATCGATGTCTTCCGTGTGGCTTCATGGTGTGAGCTCGACCAATTGCCCAAAGGTACGATGGGAATCGCGTTGCAAATGGACAATGGTCGGATCGGCAATTGGCTTGGCGAAGAGCATGGAGTGCATCATTTCGTTGGGACAGGCCCCGAGGGGAATCGCAGGGTTCGAGCACGCGTTTTGATGCATCCCGGCCGGTTATTCGATTGGGATCCGCCCTCGGGTTGGAACGAAACACCTTCCTTGCCGCTACGCGATCCGAGGCGAACGTATCATGCTGGCGAGCGACGCCTGGAAAGTCACTTGACGTCGCACGAAGTGGTCGAGGGGACGTCCGATCCCATCGCAGCCTGGGTCGATATGATACAACACGAAAGCGATACGAGACTTTGGCAATCGGTTGGTTACCGTACCATTCCTTCATCCGCTACCATGGGTTCGCCGCTTTATGGATTTACGATCGTCAATTAATCGGTCAACTGCTGATCGGTCGAATAGAAAACATCATCAATCATGAAATTTTTTATCGAACGCTATTTGCTCCTATCCTCGTGCGTCGTTCTGTATTGTCTTATTGGTCTAGTACGCGCTCAAGAAGCATCCCGCGCGACGCTCAATGCCAATCATGCGGTCAAAAAACTGATTGCAGAAGTGAAAGTCAATCGTGGGCGAGGGACGTACTATTCCATTCCGTTGGAACGATACTCGACTCCAACAAATGATCTGCCGATCGGAGTATTCGACTCGGGCATAGGGGGGTTGACGGTACTCGAAACGATTTTGAGCTTAGACGAGCATAACAATCGCACAGGGCAACCAGGCAAAGATGGAGTGCCAGACTTTCAGAACGAGCGATTTATCTATTTAGGTGATCAAGCGAATATGCCGTATGGAAACTATGCGGTAGTCGGGAAGGAGGATTTGCTGCGGGAGTTTATTCTCCGCGACGCCATGTTTCTTCTGGGGTGTCGATACTGGGAGAATAAGCATTCGGCTGCACCGAAGCTGACCAAGCTACCCGTGAAGGCAATCGTGATTGCATGTAATACGGCTACAGCTTACGGTTTAGAAGATATTCGAAGCGCGTTGCAAGACTGGCAGGTATCGATACCTGTGATTGGAGTGGTAGAAGCAGGTGCGAATGCGGTCGTGCAAGAGCTACCGTCGAATCGCTCTTCCGGGGCTGTTGCGGTGATGGCGACGTTGGGAACGTGCAGTAGTGGAGCTTACCCGAAAGCGATCGCCAAGTCTGCGGGCCAAGCTGGAAAACGGCAACCAGTGGTTTGGCAACAAGGAAGCCTCGGTTTGGCCGGTGCAATCGAAGGGAATCGTTCTTTTATCCGAGACGATGACACTTCCACGGGGCAGGCTGCCGACTACCAAGGGCCCTCGTTGACCAACACCAAAGCACCCATTCAACCAGGACTCATGCCCCTCTATGCATTTGATGCGAACGGGGTGAGTGGTGGTTCTGCGGAGGACGTGCGCCTCAACTCTGTGGAGAATTACGTCAAGTATGATGTTGTTTCAATGGTTGAGAGCTATCGACAGTCTGGTGCAACAGCTCCGATCGAACGCGTGATTTTGGGTTGCACTCACTTTCCGTTCGAGTCTGAACGAATCGCAGAGAATCTTCAGCGGTTGCGACAGTACCGAGCTGCGGATGGTACATCACCCTTTGAGAGTCTGATCAGTCCTGACGTGCAATTGGTGGACCCAGGCGCATTGACCGCCAAGCAGCTTTTTCGGACATTGACGTTGAGTAAGCTTCGATCAAGCGACTCAACCGATGTACCGCCGCTAGTCGAAGGAATGTTTTTATCAGTGCCGAATCCACGGCATAAAGCAGAGCAATCCGCAGAGAGTGGATTCACGAGTCAGTACAAGTATGGCCGAATGGCAGGCGAGGCGCGAGGCGAAGACTTCTTGGTTGTACCATTGACCAAGGAGACATTGCCAGCGAGCTTGGTTCGATTGGTATCGGTACAATGTAAATCCATTTGGAAAGAGCTTCCATGAGAATCGTTTTTGATGTAGTCGTATTGTTGTTGGCTTTCTCTGCACCGATTCTAGCGCAAGAAGTTCAACCTGTTGTACAGAGTCGAGTCGTAGCGGATCCAGTCGTAGCTGAACAAGATAGCAACGCAAAGTTCTTTTCTTTTGTCTCGCAAGAAGATCGCCTCTCGATTTCGTTCGGGAAACAAGCTATCGCCGATTTCGTCTTTCAAGATCCGAAGATACTTCGACCCTATTTCTCCAATCTGAAAACGAGCGATGGGCAACAAGTGACTCGCAATCATCCACCGCGTGAAGGCCAGGATGCAATGGACCACGACACGATGCATCCAGGCATTTGGTTGGCCTTTGGTGACATCAGTGGAAACGACTTTTGGCGAAACAAAGCGAGTGTAGTGCATCGGGTTTTTTCGGAGAAACCAGTCGTGTCAGGTAACGAGCTGAGATTCACGACGGAGTCGGACATGCTTGGAACGGACGGACGCGTGCTGAGTGTGATGACGAATCGCATTCGATTGCTTGCTCGGCCTGCGGGATGGATGATCGTTTGGGCTGCAACTTTTCAAGCTGAGCGAGACATTGTCTTTGGCGATCAAGAAGAGATGGGTTTCGGGGCCCGAGTTGCAACGGAGCTAACAGAAAAGAACGGCGGCACTATGTTGAACTCAAAAGGCTTAGCATCAGCAGCGAAGACATGGGGGCAGCCTTCGGTTTGGTGCGATTATTACGGCACTGTGGCAGAGCGTGAAATGGGAGTGATGTTGATGGCGAGTTCTGCGAACTTTCGCGAGTCTTGGTGGCACAATCGAAATTACGGGCTGATGGTCGCCAATCCTTTTGGACGGAAGGCGATGAAGCAGGGAGAGCTGAGTGCTGTTCTTATCAAACAGGAAAAGAGTCTCGAGTTGACCTTCGGTGCGTTGATCCACTCAGGGCCAGGCTTAGAAAGAGACGCGGAGTATGCACATTTTGCAGAGGCGATTCGAAAGCCAAACATCTCACCCACGATTCCGATGGAATGATGTCACTAATGAATTCTGAGCTGGAAAAGTCTTTAAACGAAGCCACGATTGGCCTTATTGGGATGGGATTGGTGGGCCAGGCGTTGATCGCGAGGCTGCAATCGGCAGGATACCGGCTGATTGGTTTTGATATTGCCCAAGCATCGAGAGATGATGCGGCAGGAAAGGGAGTTGAATTAGCTCCAAATGCGCAATCGGTAGCGAAGTTATGCGAGATTGTTTTGCTTTCCTTGCCCAATCATGACATTGCTCAATCAGTCATCGATCAGCTTACGCCAGCACTTCGGTCAGGAATGCTTGTTATCGATACAACCACGGGTTCTCCATCGATTGCCGAAGCGATTGCCGCAAGACTCGCTGCAAAGGGTGTTGGTTGGGTGGACGCAACCATTTCAGGAAGCAGCGATCAATTGTATCGCGGTGAAGTGACGATCCTGGCAGGAGGCACTTCGGTTGCGATCCAGCGATGTGAGCCTCTGTTTCGGGCCATTGCCAACGATTGGATGCATGTTGGTCCCTGCGGGAGTGGGCTGCGAATGAAGCTTGTTTCGAATCTGGTGCTGGGCTTGAATCGAGCTGCGTTAGCAGAGGGGTTGGCGTTTGCAGATGCATTGCAATTAGATGCGAAGCTAACCTTGGAGGCACTTCGGCGAAGCATGGCCTACTCTCGCATGATGGACACCAAGGGAGACAAGATGATTGACAAAGATTTTCGTCCGCAAGGTCGCCTTTCTCAGCATCTCAAGGATGTACGCGTGATGCAATCCGAGAGCACGATTCGCTTACCGTTGACCGAAGCCCACCAACAACTATTGGAAAAGGCAGAGGGACTCGGGCACGGAGACTTGGACAATTGTGCGGTTATCTTGGCTTATGACGAAAGGCCGCAGAAATGACGGACTTTGGAATAACGCCGAATCAACGTCGATTCGTTTTGTTGGCAGCCTTCTTGGCACTCGTCTTTGATGGAGTCGAGCTAGGATTGATGCCAATCGCATCGATGTCCGTTTCGAAAGATTTGCTCGGGGATGCGTATACGGATAAGCTCGGTGGAGTATGGTTTGCGCGGTTTACTGCGGCATTGATGTTAGGTGCGGCGATTGGTGGCATTGCGTTGGGCAATCTTGGAGATCGAATTGGAAGAACGCGAGCAATGGGCGTTTGTATTTTGATCTATTCCGTATTCGCAGCACTGGGAGCATTCGTCGAGACACAACAACAGATGCTCGTCTTGCGATTCTTGGTTGGGCTCGGAGTGGGAGGGTTGTGGCCCAATGGTGTTGCGCTGGTTGCAGAGTGTTGGCCGAAAACTTCGCGGCCGTTTGTATCCGGCGCAACGATGGCAGGATTGAATTTTGGAATCTTGCTCCTTTCTCAATTCGCACAACACTGGCCTATCACTACCGATTCGTGGCGATGGTTGTTTCAAATCGCTGGCCTACCTGCTGTGCTCGGAGTCGTCGTTCTGCTTTTCCTTCCAGAGTCTCCGAAATGGCTGGAGTCGCGTGGAAGTTCGAAAAAGAAATCGTCGCCACTGTTCGATTTGTTTCAGCCGAGTCTGATTCGTTGCACGCTGGTGGGAGTGGCTGTGAGTGCGATTCCAATGATTGGCGCTTGGTCGGCTAGCAAATGGATGATACCGTGGGCGGACACGGTCGCCGGGGCTACCAATCTCACGTACAAGGCGGCGACGCAAGGGTGGTGGGCATTGGGAGCAACGTTGGGAAGTTTTATCGGGGCTCAAGTTGCTGGATGGTTTGGAAAGCGTATCAGTTACTTTGTGATTTCGCTCGCGACCTTGATCATCACTGTCGCGATGTTTCAATGGACTGAGCCATTGCAACCGTCGTTTCATCCGGTGGTTTTTGCCCAGGGGTTTATCGCCACATTGTTTTTTGGGTGGTTGGCGTTGTTTCTTCCCGAGTTATTTCCGGTGCGGGTTCGGGCGACCGGCAGTGGGTTGGCTTACAATTCTGGGCGGTTTGCGACTGCAGCGGGAGTTCTGGCTTCGGGAGCCATTTTTAGTTGGTTTGGTGGTAGTTTCCCGCGTGTGGGGGCGATCTGCGCCTCGATCTACTCATTGGGAATGGTCGTGATTTGGCTGGCCCCGGAGGCAACCGAGTCGCAGGAGACATAGGCAGCTCCTTCTAAAAATCCGTCTCCTTTTGTGGTGCGATAGATTTCGAATACAATACCGAATCTCCCTTTTTTTCCTTCCGCCATTTTAGTTTCATTATGAATCGATATCTTCGAAGCTTGCTCTTCGCATCGGCCCTCGCTTTTAACGGTAGTGTTGTTGGATTTGCCGGTGATAAATGGACGGACAGCAGCGGGACGAAAACAATCGAAGCTGATTTTGTGAAGCTTGACGGAATTCAGCTAACGATCAAGAAGAGCGATGGCAAAGAGATTGTCATTCCTCTTTACAAATTGGATAACACGAGTCGTTTGCTTGCACGAAAACTGGCGAAGACTCCGCGAAGCACAGCATCCGCTAGCTCCACAAGTTCGGATACTGAGGCCGTAACTACAACATCATCGAGCGGAGGTAGCGGCGGCGATATTTTCCCACCCAATGCAACGGCAAGAGAGTTCTTCGACATCGTTGTTCGCGAACTTGAGAAGAAGAACTTTGCCATCTTTTGGGATGCCATGCCTCCGTCGCAACAGGCAGATCTCGAACAACTGGTTCAGCTCGCATTGACCAAGGTCGACCAGAAGTCGTTGGATGAGATTGGGAAATTCAAGAAAGAGGTCGTGGGTACATTACAAGCCAAGAAAACTTTTATATTGAACAGTAAAGCATTACCGATTGATAACAACATGCGACCTATCATCAGCCAAGCTTACGAGCCTGCCTTGGGTGTTTTGGACGTAGTTCTTTCGGCAGATTTACTAACGCTCGACAAACTAAAATCAGCCAAGCCCCGCGAGTTCATTCAAGATTACTCGTCGAGAATCGTTGTCAAATTAGATGCATTGTTGAAGATGATACCGTTCCCGGGGGATCCGATGGCTACCATCACAGGAACTGCATTGACCTCGCTCAAGGAAATGCAAATCAAGACCGTATCGGACAGTGAAGTCTCAACAAAGATGACTTCTCAAGACGGACCTCCGATAGAAGAGACGTACATCAAGGTCGAGGGGCGATGGGTGAGCAAGAAACTATGGAGTAGTTGGAAGACTATGAAAGCGCAAGCGGAGCAAGCCATCAATTCTCTCGAAGCAAAAACAATTAACCTCCAGGTGAAGCAAGCATTGGCTGCAGCCAAGATTCCGCTTGGCATTCTGGCAGAAGCGGAGACGCAAGAGGACGTAGACGACATAATCGGGGGGATTGTCAAGCAAGTTCAGGCTGCAGCCGCAGCGAACATGGGAGCAGGTGGTATGGGTGGATTCGCTCCTGCAAGATGAGCTAGATCAACGTTAGTCGTGACGTCGGCATGGGACTTTCGCCAACAATAACTTTAAATAGCATGATGCAGAAAACACTCACGGGATTGGATGTGTTGATTTCGCAAGGGTTCGAATCTTTGCGAGGGAAAAAGATCGGTCTCGTTACCCATTCTGCGGCTGTGGACTCCCGTTTTAGAAATTCCGTGGATCTCTTCCACGATGCAAGGCTTGATCTGGTAACTGTGTTCGGGCCGGAACATGGGCTTCATGGTCAAGCACAAGATCTTATCGGAGTCTCCGAAGAGGAATCCAAGTCGACAACTCAGGTCGTGAGTTTGTATGGATCGACGGAAGCGAGCCTTCATCCTACGCAGGAGCAACTAGCCGGTCTCGACGTGTTGGTCATCGATATGCAGGATGTGGGAACGCGATTCTATACATTCCAGGCTACCATGCTTTATTGCATGCAAGTCGCTTTGCCGATGGGCCTCTCGGTGCTGGTCTTGGATCGTCCGAATCCGTTAAGTGGACAACGAATCGAGGGGCCGATGCTCTGTCCGGGTTTTCATAGTTTCGTCGGAGCTTATCCAATGGCTGTTCGACATGGCATGACGATGGGTGAGTTAGCCTTGATGTATCGAGACCAGCTTCCATTAGGGCCAGGGGAGCTCACCATCGTGCCGTGCCAAGGTTTGAAGGAAAGCGACTATTTTGAAGCGACTGGAGCTCCGTGGGTGTTGCCATCACCAAATATGCCGACGGTCGACACGGCGGTCGTATATCCTGGTCAGTGCCTTTTCGAAGGGACCAACTTCAGCGAAGGTCGTGGCACGACGCGCCCTTTTGAGATTTGCGGAGCACCGTGGATCGATGCGATTCGACTTGCAAAGGAAATGAATGATCAGCAGATTGAGGGTGTCATTTTCCGGCCAGTTTGGTTTCGCCCCACCTTTCAGAAGCATGCAGGGCAGGATTGCGGAGGCGTACAGATACACGTTATCGATCGCGACACCTATCAACCGGTGAGAGCTAGTCTGGCGTTGTTGATCGCGATGCGAGCGCAGGACGTCGAACGATTTTCATGGCGAACCGAAGTCTATGAATTCGTCGAGAATCCTATCGCCATCGATCTGTTGTTCGGTTCCTCGCGCGAACGAATCGCAATCGAGCATGGAGTTCAATGGCAAGCGATCGCCCAGGAATGGGAAGATGAAGAGTCCACGTTCGAACAAATTAGGAATCGCTACAGACTCTACCCAGTTGCGGGCTGTTTTTCCTCGTTCTTCGCTAGTCGCTAATCGCTACAAACAGCAATCCCTCATCCCACAATCAGCTACTCTTTGACACACGGGAAGAACACTTCACCTTGTCAAGAACTGCTTAAGCGATAATCGAGTCTGCACGAAGGCCTATGGCTTCAAATTGCGTTGTTTGTCATGAATCACTCCATCCCGGCGCTCTGCGACCACCATGCATCTAGGTCATCTACCATCAATTGCATCATGAAGTATCCATCCCAATCTTTATGGTAGTGATGTTGAAGCAAGAAGCCCATGCTTCCTGTCCTGAAGATAGCGACCTCGCTATCGAGCGTCTTTTCAACCAATAGCCTGTTTTCGTCTACCTTTTGGAAGAGAGCTGAGTTTAAATTAAACGGGACACTAACGAGAAGATGACGTTTCAAAGTGGAGACTTAGCGAGTGAATGAGCATATTTCGGGTAGAGAACTTCAAAATGAAATTACTCCTTATCCACTTTACGCAAATCGTCGACGCTTCCTGAAAGGTGTCGGAGCCGTCGGAACGCTGGCCGCGTCGGCCGCCGTGTACCGTTGGTTCAATCCAGTTCGCAACACAGAGCTCGATACTGCCACCATCGATGACCTAGCATCGGTAGAACTGACAAAGGAGCAGCGTCTTGAACGAGGCTTTTTGATAGATGAGGCGATGACTAACGAGTCAAACATCATCAGCTACAACAACTTCTACGAGTTTAGCACGGATAAGAATGCAGTTGCCGAGGCAGCGAAGAACTTTGACACTACCGGCTGGCAGATTCGGGTGGAGGGGTTGGTTCATAAGCCCAGGACCTTCACGATTCCTCAGCTAAAATCGGTAGGCCCCATTGAAGAGCGAATCTATCGAATGCGCTGCGTCGAAGCTTGGTCGATGGTAATACCATGGGCAGGTCTGCAACTTTCCCATCTACTCGATGCCGTCGAGCCCACGGCTGAGGCTAAGTATGTCGCATTTGAAACACTCTTCGCCCCAGAGCGAATGCCCGGCCAGAAGACTTCAGTTTTGCAATGGCCATATGTGGAAGGTCTTCGACTTGACGAAGCCATGCATCCTCTTACGCTACTTGCCGTTGGGCTTTACGGAAAAGAAATGCCTGCTCAGGATGGAGCACCGGTTCGGTTGGTTACGCCTTGGAAGTATGGTTTCAAGGGGATAAAATCGATTGTAAAGATAACACTCGTCTCCGATGAACCACCGACGAGTTGGAAACGATTCGCGCCATTGGAGTATGGTTTTCTGGCGAACGTCAACCCGAACGTCTCACACCCCCGCTGGAGTCAAGCGACAGAGCAAAGGATAGGTGAAAACGGCAGAAGGAAGACTCTCATGTTCAACGGGTATGAAGCCCAGGTCGCGTCTCTCTACGCGGGACTTGATCTCTCTGTCAACTATTAATGGAAATGCTCTGCTCGATGAACAACATCAACTACCTTCGTAATCTTGTCATCTTGGCTGGACTTGGCCCATTGCTAATGCTTTGGTGGGATGCGTGGCACGATCAACTGGGGGCAAATGGTATCAACAGTGCTCTCCATATCACAGGAATCCTTTCCCTTGTCTTCTTATTTATAACGCTGGCCATTACTCCCTTGCGAGCGTTAACTGGATGGAGCAGTATCATCGCCTACCGGCGAGCGCTTGGGCTATACGGATTCGCCTACGCCGCACTTCACTTCGTGATCTATGTCGTATTTGATCGAATGGGGAATATTAGCAGTGCGATCGAAGAGATCGTATCGCGTCGATTTCTCTTGGTGGGATTTGTCGCTCTCGCATCGATGTTGCCGCTGGCAGTTACCAGTACGAATGCGATGATTCGCAGATTAGGTCCAGTCCGTTGGAAGCTTCTTCATCGATTCGCGTACGTGGCAGCCATTTTGGGAGTGGTTCACTACTGCATGCTCGTGAAAAGCGATGCACGACAGCCCCTTGCATTTGCCGCAGTGCTCGCCCCGATTCTAGGATTTCGGAGCGTAAAACACTATTTGGACTTACGACGCGAGGCATCGAGGTCGAATTCGCGTCAAACTGCCAAATCCGAGATGAACCGAAAATCCTGGAATGGGTATCTAACCGTTCAAAACATCCATCGGGAAACCCATGATGTGAAAACCTTTCGGTTTGTCCTGCCAGAAGGTGATGTTCCATTCATCCATCGGCCTGGACAGTACATGACCGTGTCACTCAACGTTCATGGAAATCCAGTAAAACGGTTGTATACGATCGCTTCATCGCCTTCTCAACGTGGTCATGTGGAATTGACTATCAAACGCAATCCCGAAGGCCTAGTTTCCCGCTACATGCACGATGAATTGAAGGTAGGTGACAAGATTCGCATCGGCGCACCAGGAGGAAAATTCTTCTTTGACGACCACCAAGCCCAAGGCGTAGTGTTGATCGCAGGTGGAGTAGGAATCACGCCATTGATGTCGATCCTTCGCTATCTCACAGATCGCTCATGGCGAGGAAAGATCTACTTCATCAATGCGGTTCGATCCAAATTCGATTTAATCTACGATGCAGAACTCTCTCACTTGGCGAATCGGTTTGATAACTTGAAAGTCCTCACCTATTACAGCCTGTCCAAGCCGTCAGATGATGTTGCTATTCCATCAAACAGATGGCTGGAGAAGTCAGGCTACATCAACGCAGACGACTTACGTGTTTTCGTACCTGAATTACTAGAACTCCCAATCTTTCTTTGCGGGCCAGACCAAATGATGCAGGCTGTTCTCAAGACTATCATTTCTATGGGCGTACCCAACGAACAGATTTCAACAGAAGAGTTCGTTTCGCCAAGAGGAAACGCATACGCCCTCGAACAGACTACGGCAGGTCTTTCCGAAGGCCAATCCGAAAGTGATGCTGGAGAGGTACAATCTGCGATCGTCAGCTTTGAGTTATCAAGTCAATCTGTGGATATTGAAGCCTCCTCCACTATTCTTGAAGCGGCAGAACAGGCAGGTGTGGCGTTGCCTTGGGAGTGCCGTGCAGGGATCTGTGGACAATGCAAAGTCCGCTGCTCGACTGGACGAGTACGAATGGATAGCCGCGATGCACTCTCAAAGGCAGAAGAGGACGACGGATTCATCCTTGCATGTCAATCTCATCCCATCACTGAATCCGTCGCTATTGAGGCTTAGCCCTAGACGGCTCATGTTAACTTTCGATGATGCCTCTACCGAACGGATGATCGAGCGGTTGCATTGGCTAGTTAGATTGTTGCGTTCCGAGGCTGGTTGTTGATCCAGTCCAGCGTCAACCGCTAATCATGCGTGAATCGATCTTTCCATACCCGAGAAACATCCGGCCCAAACCTGCCTCGATTGTTCATCGTCCCTAGAAATCACCCGAACGAACGCTCGACTTGCATTTTTTTGAACCAACACACACCGTGCTGCTTCAGTCTTATGTGCTACATGATGGGGCGGAGCGAAAACCAAAGCCTAGCGGCGAGCTTTAGCTTCTTCGCGGGCTGCCTTCAATGCAGCGGTTTCGTTTGCGAGTTTGTTCTCTGGCCCGGCAGGGAAGTACTGGACATCGTCATCTAGATAGTATGGGCTAGGTAGCGTTTGGCCAGCAACGTGAACTTGGCATCCAGTGTTCAATCCGCATAATCCCACACATGCGGCAACTGCCATCCAAACTTTGAGGTCGTTGCTTTTTCTTGCCATTTTAATCCTAAGCTCCGCGATGGGATAAAAACTGTGCACCAATGGATTTGTTGCTCGGGTGTTATTCCTTGATGGTAGTATCGGGAAATAGGATCGCACTCTTGAGGCAAAGTCTGCGGGTTGTATTGCAGATTCTAGGTTTGTCCATGGTGACGTAGGCTGGATTGTGGCCATAATGAATGGCAGCATTTCGTTTTCTCTCATCTGCCGAGCTGGTTTGCTTTCCTATGGTCTCGCTTCGATTCCCCCTCCTTTCCATTGCATTCTGTGTCCTAATTACCCTGTTCTGTGAACCATGTTTCGCTCAAACCGCAAAGGCACCTCGCAAGGGCACCATTGCAAGCAATCTTATTCGCCCTGAGTATTACGCTTCGATTGATTTTTACGAAGATGCCCAGACCTCGCAGGCATTCGAAGGATTTCAACAAGCTCTCGCTCAATCTCGACAAGTGAACGGAGAACGTGGAATCGATAGTATTCCGCCCTTAGTCATGATGGGTGAATGCTTGCTCACGCAAGGGGACATCGGTGCCGCCTTGGATAAGTTTGAATCCGCACTAGCAATCTCGATTCAATGCTCGGGTTGGATTTCGCTAATGAGCAACCCAGTACCAAACGACCGTGTCGAATCGAAGGGAAAGGACGTAACTTGGGGGGCTTCGAATAGTCGAAACGCGACGTTCCTTTCCTATTCCGATCCCTGGTCGATCGCATTGGGATCTACCGACTTGTTGTTAGAGCGACAATCAGGGAGAGGAGTCGAAGGAAAACTAGTTCCAATCGATGCTACCGAAATACTGCGTTGCCAAGCGATTGCACTTCGACGACGCCTCCAGTTGATGGGTGGACTCGTTGAACATAATCCGGTCACCCCGTTGCTTGCCCAAGTCTTCGTTGTCCCCAACGCGCCGCAAATGCATGAACCGGTGAGGGTTGGCCTCTCGATTTGCTCCACATTAGCGCGCAGCCCTACTGCCAATCGCTCAACGACTGCGATGGCACTAAAGAAGAACTTGACCCTCAGTAGTGGCCACGACCATGCATTGACATCGATCGCTCTGTTGTCTTTGGCTGATATGGCTATCGATTCGAACGAGATGCTTAGTGCAGAGGAGTTCGCGCTGGAAGCGAGCCTCAGTGCAGCCAAGGCCGAACAAGCAGATCATGTTGACGAGGCTTTAGAACTATGGTCGATGTGCTCGTTTCAAAATCAAAAGGAGGGCGCAGCGGTAGGTAAGACGCTTCAACAAACCGCAAAGTGGGCCAATGCAAGAAGTCGTTTAGTCACCATTCGCTCACAAGTAGAAGTGGTTCGCCAAGCGGCATTGCGCGGTGATGCAGAAGTCGTACGCAAACAAGCGAGCAACGCAACAGCGATGCTTTTGCCTAAACAAATATCGTTGCCAAAAATGATGGCTTCAGTCGCATACTCTCAGTCGCGCATTGCATTCTTGGAAGGGAATGATTCGCAGGGACTTCAGAAACTGGAAGAATCGTTAGTCGATCTCCGTGGCACCACGCCCCTAAACACAGGATCGAGGCTGCTCTACCAACTCAACTTGGCCCATAGTTTGGTCGAGGGAAAGCAACTCACTCCTGAGATTGGCAGGCGTGTGCTGGGAGATTTGTTGCAACGAGATCGACCAGGACTATGGCGAACTCATGTCTTAGAACAACTCGTATTCCAAACTACGGATAAATCAGAGGTTTGGAAATCGTATCTTCGAACAGTTCAGTTATCGACGGATTTTGAAGAGCAACTTTTGGCATGGGACGCATGGGCGGGATATCGTTTTCGACGTTCGAGTCTTCTCGGTGGTCGATTGTTTGAGTTGCGCCGTGCGATCCACACTGACATAACAAATCTGTCGCCTCGCGAAGCAAAAGAGATAGAGTCTTTACGCCGTAATCTTCCGAAGCTGAGTCAAAACGCAAGCTTGATGCGAGAGTGGATCGACCCGTTTGAGAGATCTCCCCAGTGGGATACACGCCGATGGAATGAAGAAGAAAGTAAACGGTGGGATGCGTTGATTCGATTGAGCACCACCCAAGAGTCATTGCTCTGGGCTGCCTCCGCGGGTCCCCTGGCTATCCCAGCATCGTTCCCGACGAGACTCGATCTTCCTGCACTTCGCAAATCGATGCAACCAAACGATGCCGTTGTGATGTTCGGTGTCTTAGACAAAACGGTTGTCGGTTTTATCGTTACTCCGCAAGGGATGCAATCATGGCAAGTGGCCGAAAAATCCGGCTGGCTTAATGGACTCAATGCGATGCTGGCTGCGATCGGAACGGGTGGAACTGTGGACCAACCCAATTTGAAAAAATTGATTGTCGAACTCCGATCGGTTTTGTTGCCAGATGAGGTCTGGAACGTCTTGAAACGCCAAGAACGATGGATCATTGTGCCAGATGAGAGCCTTTGGCAAATGCCATTGGAGTTATTTCCGATGGATTCGGCACGCGGTTATGTCGCTGCCATCTCCAATCATGCGATCTGCTACTCACCGACACTTGGTTGCATTCCGCAGCTTATTCAACCCGGTGCAAGTGCGGCCTCTAGTCCATTAGTTCTGCAGAGCGCAGAGTTCTGGGGCAAGGCGAAATCATCTGCGACTTCGTTGATGGAACGTACCGTTGCGCTTGTTCCAAAAGCG
This sequence comes from Pirellula sp., assembly GCA_021300155.1. Lineage (GTDB taxonomy): Bacteria > Planctomycetota > Planctomycetia > Pirellulales > Pirellulaceae > JBKCUI01. Next base: position 20,742 of record JAJTID010000041.1, on the reverse strand, counting down.
CAAACGGTAGATGTAACTTCGTCTCAGTCCCTGCCGCCGGCCCGGTATACAAAACTGGCTTCCGACCGCGTTGTTTCGTTGATGATGAATCCATGGAGTGATCCTAATGCGTTTGTGACAGGGATTGATCGGACTCCTGGCTTCGCGACGATGGCAGGCTGGAATCAACTGCCTTGGGGGATGCCGAGAGAACAATGGTTTTTTGGTGCTCAATGCACTTTCGATCCATCGACAACAACGGGGGACGAGTGGCTTCGATTGAGCTTATCCATGATTGGCCAAGGAACTCGGCATATCGTCGTAACGCGTTGGCATGTTGGCGGTGAAAGCACTTGCACGCTACTGCAATCACTACAGGATGGCTTGGAGGGGACGACGTTCTCCCGCGCTTGGCAGCGAGCGGTGGCGAACTTATGGATTGAGGAATTCGATGTCAGTACTGAACCATCGTTGCAAGGATTTCAAATGCCAGCGGAACGAGTCTCAGGTAGCTTGCCAAAATTCTGGGCTGGAACAATGTCCATCGGTGATCCTGAGCATTGATTTGACGCTATTAGAATCAGATCACAACGAGGAAGCAGATGATTAAGTCTAAAGTTCAGGCATCGGAAACTCTTTCCCTTAAATCGATTTCTCGTTCGGCCTATATCGCGTTAGTTGTTTTTGCCGCGATCATCGATTTCTTCGTGCCATGTTTGTACAGCATGATCGGCGGTTTCGGTTTGTGGTGGGATGGAATTCTTATTCCTACGTGGTTCATTACTCATCTTGCAGCGATCGCTAGTGTTGCTGGCTTGGTAGGGAAGTCTTGGCTTGCAGGTCTATTCGCAGGTGTTTTGGGATTTGTACTTTTTGCTGGTCTGAGTTTAATGGGAATGAGCATCGGAAGTAGCGGCTCAAGCTTTTTCATTTTCGGCATCACTTTGGATCAAGAACCGTTCAGTGCGTTGTGCATCGCATTTGTGGTCCCGTGGATTGTCATAGTTTGTTCACTTCCGCTCTACCTTACACGCTTTTTGCTCGGTTGGCGGTTCTCCTTCGGTTTAGCGACAGCGAAGCGTGAGCCACTCGTCGTTGTTGATTTCTTTCTGCTGATGACTTCGGTTGCATGTGCCCTTTGGATGACGACGGCTCCAAGACTAGTCTTGGAAAATGGCAATGAACTCTCTTCTATTTTAACCCTAACAGGTTTAGGGCTTGTTTGGGGGGCGTTCAATGCATTGGTCGTGTTGCCATCGGCCTACTTTGCTTTCCGCATCAAGAGTTATTGGACAGCCGGAGTGCTTTCTTTCTTGGCAAGTATGCTTGCTCCGTTAGTACTTGCCATCATTTATACATACTCTATGCCGTCGAACTTTGTGTTTATTCTTCTACCGAGCGTTTTCGCGTGTTCGATTTTTACATTGGCACTTATCTTGCTGCGGCGAATCGGCTTTGTATTGCAACGGTACGAACCAAAGAGTGCAACCGCGAAATTGCATGTCCCCTTGAAGGATGTTGAAGAGTTCGAGCCGACTCAACGGTTCTTTCAAAGCGTTCATTTCCGTTGGACTGCGCTATTTGCGATAATCACACTGGTTTTAAGTTTCACCATTGTTGCGATCCGAACTCACCGCAAGAATGTTGATCAAAGTCTTGCAGCGCTGCGACACTCGCTTGGAGAACAAGGTGTTGCGATTGAGACGCGAAATCGAGAAGTGGTCAGTCTAGTCTTCGCTCCCAATGCAGATCGGAGGTTGCTTGAGAGTTTTGAGCCCAAACTCAAGATTAAGAAAATCTCGCTGTCAGGTGGACCGCTTCCTCAAGATTTTTCGGCGATGCTCGCTCGATACCCTAATCTAAGTTCGTTAGATCTGAGCAACACGGGTCTAAACGAGTCACAGTTGAATGAACTCAACTTCACATGGAGATATCCTAGCTTGGTTCATTTGTCGATCGCGGGTAATCCTTTGACACCAGAATCGATCCTTCGTCTTCTCGGCTCAGGACAGACATTGGTTTACCATCGCCTCAGGTCGATCGATTTGAGCAACCTCGGACTCAAGGACGAAGATCTCAGTGTCGTTATGCTGCGATACCGTTCACTGAACTTGTCACGTAATCAAATTACCGACAAAGGGCTCGCCGACTTCTTACGTTTAGGGGGAGGGCACTACCAGAAGCTAGATGTGTCGGGAAATCCTATCGACGGGAGCGAATTCAGTCGTGCATTCAGCCAAATAATGCAAGTAAATGAATTGATCCTAGACGGCTGCCCGCTTACCGACAGCTCGTTTTCTCCGGCACTCCTACAGTTCCAGAATTCGACAAAGTTGATTCTAAAGAACACACAATTGACAGATTCTTATCTTGTCAATTTTGGTACCAATATCTACAGGCTGGAGCTCGGGGATGGCAATTTTACCGACAAAGGTATCTCGGATTTCCTCGTAAATGCGACTAGTTTGTATGATCTGTCGCTGACTGGAAAGCAATTTACCGGCGCATGTTTCCGAGATTGGCAGCAGAACCTCAGTTTTCTTAGTATGAAAGGATCTGGCCTGGTTGATGAGAACGTTGGCTCCCTGCCGACGGTATTTGGCACCCTTAATCTCTCGGACACAGCCCTGACCGATATCGGACTAGAAAAATTGAAGCCGAATGTCTACTCGATCGATTTGTCGAATACGGCTGTGACAGTCAAAGGGATCTTGAATTGCCCCTTACCTCCGCGTTGCAACATTCGCTTGTCGCAGGGGCAGTTTTCCTCGCAGGATATCGAACTACTCCGAACGAAGTATATTATCGCGTTGGATCCCATTCCTGAACAATATTGAACAATCTTAGATTCCTTTGCACCATGTATCCATCAATTGTGCCACCCACTGACAATGCGATTCGTCGGTCAACAAGTGATTACTTCCGGGAAGAGTGATCAACGATCGAGGCTCTCTTTTTTCATTCTCGTTGTTGAATCCACAAATGCGAATCGCATGTTCGTACGATACCGTCTCATCCGAGGGAGAATGGAATGCTAAGACGGGTTTGATGAGAGATTGCAGGCTTGTCGATAAATCATGGCTACGAAAATCTTCTAGCATTTGTTGCTCGATATCATACCGAAAACCACCGATAGTCACGGAACCTTTGCCTTCACTGGAGATCTTCGGGTCCATACGATCGAGTAAACTGGCCAAGTGATGCGTGTCACTCGGAGCAGCTAATGTCATGACTCCGCGGACCGACTCGATACGCATCGCGTTCGCGAGACTTGCGGCACCTCCGAAGCTATGCCCCAGCAGAAAATGAGGCCCACCAACCGTACTCGTTAGGTAAAAGGCAGCTGATTGCAGATCTTCGCAGTTCGTTGTGAAGTTCGATTGAGAAAAGATCCCTTCGCTGTTCCCTAAGCCACGAAAGTCATACCGTAACACATTCCAACCCAACTCCGCCAAAGCTCGACCGATCCGGACGATGGCTTTCAAGTCTTTGTTGCAAGTAAAGCAATGCGAAAAGAGAATCGTTCCCTTCGGAGTTGTCATGGGTTGCTCCAAAATCCCAGACAGTTTCCAGGGGCCACTTGGGAACGAGACGCGTAACGAATGTCGATTCAAACTCTGTCCTCCAATGAAATTAGTAGTGTGTAACTATACATCACAACTCAACTCAAAAAGCGACGGATTGCGGCTTCGGCCACTCGAGCAGCCTGTGCATCATCTCAACCCGATGCGTGAGGGCTTGTTGCTTTAATCCCAACCCGACGCATAATCGCGTAATTCTGTGGGATTGTACGTCCCTCGCTCATGCTACGGGTTGTGATGAAAATCCACCTTAGGCCAATATTGATTAGCCCGCAACTCTATCGGTTATTCTCTTTACCGCGAAACCGCATAAATCCAAATTGCCGCGTAGTGCCAGCCGCTCGCAATTATGACTGCCACATGCCAAATCGCGTGATGATATTCTGAGAGATGATCATTTTGAAGAAACCAAACCCCCAAAGAGTAAATCACCCCTCCGACCGCCATCATCGTAAAACAACCAGGTGGCACGTACCCAAACAGAATCATCGCCGGTACCCAACCCAATAGCAGATAAGTCAGGCTCGCCATATTGTTGATGCGGTGCCTAGAAAAAACTTTCGAATAGAACCCGGCAGAAGCCGCTCCCCAAACGAAAGCCAACATTCCAAAGCACAGCCAGCCATTCAAGAATGCACAAATGAAAGGTGTGAATGTACCTGCGATCAGTGTGTAGACGAACCCTTGGTCCAGGGATCGCACTCGATGCCGCAGCAATGGCTCTTTTACCCAGTGCGAAAGGGTGGAAAACAAATACATGAACGACAAACTCAACGCATAAACGGTGCAAGCTGCGACGATGAGTGTGGATTTTTGCCAACCGGCCGTAACCATCGCAATCCCAGCAGGAACACTAACCGCAAAGCCGAAACCATGTGTGCAAGTGTTCACTCGCTCCTGAGAAGCGTTTTCTTCGGTCCAAACGATTGCCATCCAACCATCCACAAAATAAGTGTCATCTCTCGAAGCTGCCAGGATAGCCGCTTACACCACCCAAGCAAGCCTATCTTGAGGATACGCCCATCTCTTCCAACAGATGATTGGCTCCGTATACCCGACCGGTGACCCAGAGTACGTAGCGAATATCAACACCGATCGAGCGACTGTAGCTGGAATTCCATGCAAAGTCGTTGATCGTCGCTTCAAAGGTTCGGTCAAAATTGACAGCTACTAATTCCGCATTCGCGTTTAGTACTGGACTCCCCGAATTCCCGCCAGTTGTATCTGTATCGTATAGAATCGCCACTGGCACTTTACCAAGTTTGGGATGCACGAATGGTCCAAAATCTTTGGCAGCCACGGTAGCTAGGAGCTTCTTCGGTGAAATATATGGTTCAGAACCGGTAGTTTTTTCCAATACACCATCCAACGTCGAGATAGGCGTGCGTTGCACGGCATCAGCGGGAGAATACCCACGCACTCGACCATAGGTAATGCGGAGCGTTGCGTTGGCATCGGGCACAAAGGTTGTTGGTTCGTATGCTTGCTTGACTTCCACCAACGAACCATAAAGTTGATTAAGCTTTCCATCTCGCTCTTTGTCGAGGTCACGCAATTTGCGATATGCGGGATACAACCTTATCATGACCTGCAAAACACCATCTTGCACTCGCTCTAATTCTGCAGGTGTCTTTTTCGAACACTCCTCGATGAATGCAACATCTCCGAGTCTGGTGTTCATGATTGCCTGTTGCAAAGCCGTTTTCACAGATTTGCTATCTTCGGGTGAACCGCCAACGATTACGTTCAATTCTGGAATTGCTTTGTTTGCGTTTAATTTTTGAAGGCGTTCAAGCATTCCATTCATCATCACGACGTCTGTATTGCGATCCAAATCTCCAACATCCAGCTTCAGTTGTTGCATCGTCAGGCTGAAGTTTCGTTCCATATAGGGCGCTTCGCGATCGAGGTCCTCTTTTTGACGTTCGACAGCAGCATCGAGCAATGTGAACGCAAAAGATAGGGTCCTACATGCGGAACGCAGTTCTTTGAAATGGAGCTCTACCGGCCCGTTTGCAGACATCTCTTCGTAAACGGAATCGATCTCGCGAAATAGATTGCTGTACTTTGCTTTGAACTCCGGCTTTGCATTCACAAACTCCTTCAGCTTCGTCTCCTCATCGACACGCTTGGAAACGAGATCGGTTCGTTTCAGCCCCAGGACTTGGCCGCGCGAGCGTTTCTCAACATTCGCCAGTGATTTGGAACGAGACGAATGTTTGATCGCAACGCCACGATCGACAGCGCCCGCTTTCTCCATCTCGGCAATCTGCCATGCATAGAGTTCTGCGACGATGGGGAGCCGAATGTTCTGTTCATAGCGAAAAAAGCTCGCAGTCTTTTGACGAACTGTGCGACCAGGGTAACCAAGGATAAACACGAAGTCCTCTTCGTTGACACCTTGCGCGTTCACCCGTATCGGTCGCTTTGGCTTGAAAGGGACGTTCTCGGGTGAGTATTCCGCCGCCGATCCATTGGGTGCGGTGTAAGCTCGCATGAAGGAAAAGTCACCGGTATGCCTTGGCCACTCCCAGTTATCCGTTTCGCCACCAAAGGCACCGATCGATATGGGGGGAGCGAAAACGAGCCGAACATCCTTTAGATAAGTGTACAGAAACAAAACATAAGTCTTGCCAGGAAACATCTCGGCAACTTCAGCGCGCAAGCCTGCGTTCTTTTGTTCTGCTTCTTTTTCGAGTTCTTTTCGTCGTTTATCGATTGCCTTTGTTCTATCGAGGAACGGCATGGTATCGCTCGCTACCTGGAGCACTTCTTTCGAGACGTCTGAATAGGACTCCGTGATTCGTACGGTATACCCGACAGCCCGAATTTCATCCGCTCGCGTCTTCGCGATGAATCCGTCTTGCAGGATATCGTTCGACGACGAACTACCCTTTTGGATTGCATCGAATGCGCAATGATGGTTGGTTATGATCAGACCGTCGGCCGACACAAAGGAACCGGTACAACCATTCACCTTGCAAATTCCATCAACGACACTTACCTTGTCAGCGTTGAAGAGTTCTTCGGAACCGATCTTCAGTCCTTTCGTTTCCAATTTCAGTCGAGGTAATTCGCTGACGGGATACATACCTTCATCGGAAAATGCGTGCGAACAAATGGCGATGCACAAGGAGGCAGGAATCCATCGTAGGTATCGATTCATCATAGATTGGCCAAAGCGGAAAAAGCAGGACAGGTCAAACGATAAGAGCCTTATTCTACACAAGAATCCCAAGCATGGAACAAAACTCAGAGAAGGTGGTGCTTGTCCACGGTGTCGCTTCGCATCGATGTGTAATGTGGCCTATTGCGTACCGACTGTGGCGCGACGGATTTCGTCCAGAGACTTGGCCTTACATCACTTTCTTTCGTCCGATTGAATCACACGCGGAACGTTTTGCCGCGTACCTTTCAACGAATTTGGCGAACGAGCCAAAAGTGCATATCGTTGCACACAGTATGGGATCGATTGTGGTTCGCGCCGCGTTAAGGCGCATCGAACCTTCAAGAATTGGTAGAATCGTCTTGTTGGCACCGCCCAACGCGGGTTCACCAGTCGCTCGAATCATCTCCAAACTTTCCGGTCAACGAATTGCGCCAGCTCGCGAGCTTTCCGATCAGCGAGAGAGTTATGTTAATAAAATCAAATCGACAAATGATTTCCAAATCGGGGTGTTGGCGGCTAGGTACGATTTTCTCGTTCCGCTTTCCAAAACTCACTTTGCAAACGAGACCTGCCATCAGACTCTTGCCGAAACACACAATTCACTTTTGGTCTCGCGAAAGGCGGCTCGGCTCATGATCCACTTTCTGAGGAACGGTGTGTTCGAAAGTTAGCAGAATGTTTTGTTCAACCGCGATACCGTTACGAAACTCGCAAGCTGTTCTCTTGCTCTAGCCAAGCAAGTATCGATTCATGATAGGTACAATCGTCCATCAAGCGACGAGCGGATGGTGACAGCCCACCTCCTCCGATGATCACTCGGATTCTCGAGGGAAGTAGTTCTCGCAACACCTTGTGATCACGAACGACTTGATCGAGATCCAAAACATGCGTGTGTGATATCCAAACTGCTTCTGCGTTCGATAGCGCAGCACATTCAGCAATGTACTCAGGAGCGATACCGCACCCAAGGAAGATTGGTCGAACATCGATCGACATGAGACCTAAGGCTACGATCTTCGATGCTAAAGTGTCGTGACTAGAAGCAAACGATGCTCCAACAAATGTTCGTTCTCTATTGGTTGATGTTGAGAAACGAGCGGTCAGCCCATCGAGAACCATCGATGCTGTGCTCGTGCAAATTTTCTCTTGAGATACAGAGATGACGCTCCGTTGCCATTGATCACCGATATGCCACAATGCGGGAACGAACACATCTTCTATCAGTTCGATCTGTCGCTGAATGGTAGGTGCGGCGCGATAGAATCTTTCGATCAAAGGAAAAGGATCTGCTTCTAGCAACAGAGAAAAGACTTCCTCCGGCGTAATGATGGAATTTTCCGTTCCATGTCCTTTCCGCTGCATTAGCCGCGAGACTACTTCAAACTGAGAACTGTCAATTCGCCGGTGACCTCCCGGTGTTCGGATGACAGGGATATCGTTCGCATCGCACAACCGCTTGAAAGTGGATGGACTGATTCCCATCCGTGTTGCAGCTTCTTTGGAAGACATCCAGCGTTCAATTTCGTTTTTCGTCATCGTTCATTTCTCGCTGAAATTAATGACTCTCAGCAAATAGTCATCTTGGTGTAGACCTATGCAGTCATTTGATGTCGGTCGAATGAAATGAATCGAAAACTAAAGAGAATGATTTCGTGGGACGTGTTTTGCACATTTTGCACAGCAAGGGATCGTCATATTGGTACTTTACGTTCCGCCAAGAGATCTGCAGCGAGCCTGGTTTCTTGCAATCGCTCGATCCGAGGAACTTGTTGGAGTGGGGAACGACTGTACACAATCGACGCGCGACGACAACGAATGTAACGAAATGTCTCGCATCGAGCGACTCCATGAGCCACTCTCGAACTTACAGTCCAATTGCTAAATGAGCGATTTGCGCAATTTTCGTCATCACAAATCGACCAAAGGAGTCTTTAGGATCGACCAAGCTGGTGTCTTAGATCGATTGATCGTTTCGCACTGCATTCGTTGATAACTTTCTTGCATAGCCATCTTTCGTAATCCATAGTTCTTCACTTCTTACTTCAATCCACTTGGTCCTTGCAAGATTCACTCATGATATTCGATGACCCAGAACTGATCCAAGACTTTGTCATAGAGTCACAAGAACATCTGGCTGACGTCGAAAGCCAGCTCCTCAGTCTCGAAGATTCCGAAGGTGCGATTGACGTTCCACTCGTGAATAAAGTTTTTCGAGCTATCCACTCACTGAAAGGAGCAGCTGGATTTCTTGGATTCAAAACACTTGAAACCCTAGCCCATCGTGAAGAGGAAGTTCTCGATCGATTGCGAAACGAGACCGTTCGTCCTACGAAGGAAGTAATCAATACACTGCTCAAGGCGACGGATCGTCTAAAAGCACTGATAGAAGCCATACACGATTCTAACGAACAAGACGTTTCGGAGCATGTAAGAGCGCTTGAACAACTCATGCGAGATTCGGATCCTTCAAGCGATTCTAATGACTCGTCGCTCGAAAGTTCCAGCGTATCCGAAATTGAAAACGAAATACAAACTGCGAAAACAGAAGAAGCCATTGCCTCGAGAGACATAGCGTCGGAAACGATGCGAGAAGCTGTTCGCGACTTCCTGATCGAATCCCAGGATAGTCTATCGCAGATAGAAGGCGACATGGTGCTGCTCGAGAAAGAGCCAGAAAATCCTTCGATCATTAACAACGTGTTTCGACGCGTCCATACCATCAAAGGAACTGCCGGGTTTCTCGCCTTTCGACAGATCGAGAAACTGACGCATGCAGGCGAGAATATTCTCGGGGCGATTCGAAACAATCAACTAGGGTTTGACTCCAGCATTTGCACCGAGTTGCTTTCGATGGTCGACACATTGAAGCAGTACCTAGCAAATGTCGAACTAACCGGGAAAGACGGAGACAAATCCTGTGAATCGCAGGTCTCAAGAATGACACAACTCCTCGATAATCTACTAGCAAAGCAAGCGTCTCAGCCATCAATTACAAAGCCAGCGACGTCGACTACTTCTGCGGAAGCAACATCAGTCCGAAGCATCACTCCAGTCACCCCTGTTCCCAACACAGTGGTTCTGCACGAGCAAATAGACGGGAGTAATCCGATTGCTTCTGCCTCGACTACGAAAGGCGATTGTCAAAACAATCTATCGATCGATAGCACGATTCGAGTCGATGTCGCGCTGCTTGACAAACTCATGACTCGAGTCGGCGAATTGGTATTGGCACGAAACCAAATCATTCAGCTCTCGAATCTACTGGGGAACAGCGATCTGCTCAGTACTTCGCAACGCATCAACTTGATCACGACCGAACTTCAAGAAGGTGTGATGAAAACCCGAATGCAACAGATCGGAAATGTCTGGTCAAAATTCCCTCGGATGGTGCGTGATCTGGCTGCTGTTTGCGGGAAAGAGGTTCGGATTGAAATGGAAGGGAAAGAGACTGAGCTCGACAAAACTATTATCGAATCGATCAAGGATCCACTCACACACCTAGTCCGCAATACAGTAGACCACGGAATCGAGAAACCAAGTGTCAGAGCGGCCAAAGGAAAGCCAACGGAAGGTTGCCTCACTCTTCGTGCATTTCACGAAGGGGGGCAAGTGAATATCGAAATTTCAGACGATGGGGCTGGATTGAACTTGAATCGTATCAAGGAAAAGGCACTGGAGAAGAACTTGATCAGCCAGGATACTGCGACTCGATTGTCGGAACGAGAAATTGCGCAGTTGATTTTCCTACCAGGCTTTTCAACTGCAGAAACAGTCTCCAACGTTTCTGGCCGTGGCGTTGGCATGGACGTTGTCAAAACGAACATTGAAAAAATTGGCGGTACTGTTGATCTCCAAACGCAAAGCGGTGTTGGTACTACGATCAAAATCAAGATTCCACTGACACTCGCAATCATCCCTGCCTTGATTGTTACGAACGGAGTCGATCGTTTTGCGATACCACAGGTGAATCTATTGGAACTCGTTCGACTGGAAGGGGAAAAGGCGGCTGAGAACATCGAATGGATTCGGGGGGCACCCGTGTACCGTCTGCGAGGTCGTTTGTTGCCACTCCTCCATTTGAAGAAGGTGCTCGGTAACAAAGAACAAACCGAGGCTCCAACGGATGTCGTCAACATTGTGGTCTTGCGTGCGGATGATCGACAGTTCGGATTAGTTGTCGATCGGATCAATGACACCGAAGAAATTGTTGTGAAGCCACTCAGTAGCCAACTTAAGAATGTTGCCGTTTATTCAGGTGCAACGATTATGGGAGATGGCAAAGTGGCATTGATATTGGACGTCCTCGGTCTCGCACATAACGCGAACTTGATTATGAAAGATCGAAGCCGCTCTGTACAAGACTCCCATGGTTACGCGAAAGAAACGGGGGTGGAAAGCCAGAATCTGCTGTTGATTGCCACAGGCACTGACCGCCGGCTCGCCATTCCAATCTCCGAAGTCGCGAGGCTTGAAAAGATACCTTCCGACTCGATCGAGTATTCCGAAAACAAAGAAGTTGTGCAGTACCGAGGGCAAATTCTACCGATGATTCGATTGGCAGATATGTTAGGTATTTGCGACGACACACCTCCTGAAGATGGACTGTTAAACGTCATCGTATACAACCAAGACTCGCAAAGTTATGGACTGGTCGTCAATCGCATCGTTGACATCGTCGAAACGTCTATCGCAATTCACAAACGGAGTCATCGTCCGGGGCTCCTCGGTTCGGCGATCATCGAGGATTGCGTTACCGATTTTGTGAACTTGCCAGCCATGATAGATCAGTTGGCTCCTGATTTAACACATTCCCATTCTCTCTCCATTTAGAGGTCGATCATGATAGTCGCAAATCAGGTTTGTACTTTTTATTTGGATGCGCAAATGTACGGAGTCCCGGTTGAGTCGGTACAAGAAGTCATTCGTTACCAGCACATGACGGATGTACCTCTGGCACCAACCTCAGTCGTTGGACTCATCAATCTGCGTGGACAAATCGTGACAGCAATTGATCTCCGAAGACGGCTTGGGATACAAGACCGTCCGACGGAGCAACTGCCAATGAATGTGGTCGTTCGAGGTGAAGACGGTGCGATCAGCTTCTTGGTCGATCAAATAGGAGATGTCCAGCAGATCGATCAAGAAAACTTAGAGCCGCTGCCCGACACACTGGAGGGCGTATCACGCGACATGTTGAGCGGTGCATACAAAATGAAAGATCAGTTGCTACTAATCCTCGATACGGAGCGTGCCATGAACATCACTTCGCCTAGCGACTGATCACCGGCCCCCCGTCTCGATCTCTGTCCGCAAACAAGCCGTTTCTAACTTCACTAGCAATCATAACAAATTAAATAACACTTTCTCCATTGGAAATAATTATGACTACAGCTACCAGCTCCAGCAGATCCGCAACCACTAAAGTCGCGCCCCAAAAAACGAAAAGTGCTAACAAAGCAAGCACCAGCAAATCAGCAAGTTCCGAGATGGCATTGTACAAGAGCCACATGAATGCGCTCCAAGCTACCCAATGTATGCTCGAGCTGGACATCGATGGAACTATTCGGTCTGCGAACGCTCAGTTCCTCGATTTGATGGGCTTTGAAGCAGATGAAGTCGCTGGTCGTGCATTGGCTAGTTTGGCCGAGTCCCACTCGCGCGAGACCACAACTTACAAGGAGTTGTTTCGTACTCTGGGAAGTGGCAAATTGCAATCTGGAGAATATAAATTCCTGAGTAAAGAGGGGAAGGTCGTTTGGTTCAAAGCGACATTTGCACCCGTTGATGAATCGAATGGCCAACCGAATCGAGTCATATGCATTGCTTCGGATATCTCAGAGAAAAAAGCCCTCGAACTGGAAGCAGAAGAACTTCGCGTTCGAGTCGATATCATGAATCTAACAAGCATTGTCTCGGAGTCGGACCTCAAAGGAGACATTCTCACTGTCAACGAGAAGTTTTGTGAGGTTTCGAAATATTCCAGAGAAGAGCTGATCGGACAACCTCACAACACCACTCGCCACCCAGACATGCCCAAGGAAGTTTTTAAGGAACTTTGGGCATCGATTGGCAGAGGAAAGACATTTAGAGGGGTCATCAAGAACCAAGCAAAGGATGGCACACCTTATTATGTAGACGCTGTGATCGCGCCTGTGATGGGGGAGAATGGCAAGCCACGCAAGTACATCGGGGTTCGTTACGATATAACCACCTCCGAACTCGAGCGTCAAAACTCACAGGGCATATTAGAAGCGATCAAGAATGAAATCGCCTTTATTGAGTTCGACCCGAAAGGCCATGTGTTAAGTGCTAACAATAACTTCTGCAAGACAATGGGCTACCGGCTCGACGAGGTCGTTGGCAAACATCATCGAACATTCGTTGATCCCAGTTTTAGCAGCTCTCACGAATATGTTCAGTTTTGGGAGGATTTGAATGCAGGGAAGAGTAAGTCCGCGCTATACAAACGTTTCGCAAAAGACGGGAAGGAAATTTGGCTTCAGTCTATTTATGCTCCCGTGAAGGACGAGATGGGCCGCGTCTTCAAAGTGGTGAAGATCGCAACGGATAACACCGAGTCCGTCCGCGCGAACGAAGAGCTGAAGTCGAAAGTATTTCAAATGCTGGGCGTTGTCACTTTGGCAACTCAGGGAGATCTAACACAAACTATCCACGTCACAGGGGACGACCCAATCGGCCAAATGGGAGAAGGACTAGCAAGCTTCTTCGTAGACCTACGCAAGAGCATTGCGTCGATTGCCGACAATGCGTCCGCTCTAGCAGGTGCCTCCGAGGAACTCTCCTCTGTAAGTAAACAGATGAGTTCTAATGCTGAAGAAACTTCTGCTCAGGCTAACATTGTTTCAGCCGCTTCGGAACAAGTTAGCCAAAATGTTCAGACAGTTGCGACGGGAGTCGACGAACTCAATTCCGCGATCCGTGAGATTGCAAAGAACGCGACTGACGCTGCCAAAGTATCGCAGCAAGCTGTCGTTGTTGCCAATACGACAAATACAACGATCGCCAAGCTCGGTGTGAGCAGTGCGGAAATCGGCAAGGTCGTCAAGGTCATTACCTCGATTGCTGAGCAAACAAATCTCCTTGCTCTTAATGCAACTATCGAAGCGGCACGGGCAGGAGAGGCAGGGAAAGGTTTCGCTGTTGTCGCGAATGAAGTGAAAGAACTCGCCAAGGAAACAGCGAAAGCAACCGAAGACATCAGTCGCAAGATCGAGACGATCCAATCAGATACGCGTGGTGCCGTTGACGCGATTCGCCAAATCAGTGATGTGATCAATCAAATCAACGACATATCCAGCACGATTGCGAGCGCCGTCGAAGAGCAGACCGCGACAGCGAACGAGATGGGCCGAAACGTCGCAGAAGCCTCCAAGGGGTCTGGTGAGATCGCCCAGAACATTACTTCGGTTGCTTCTGCTGCCGAAAGCACCACGCAGGGAGCAAGCAACACGCAGCAAGCTTCGAGTGAGCTTTCGCGAATGGCGTCCGAGCTTCAGAACTTGGTTGCACGCTTTAAGTTCTAGCCTTGACTTGTAAACCAGTAGTCGCAGTTCTCCGTGCGTTACGATTGTTCGCACCTCGGAGAACTGCGACGCCATGAAAAACATCTTTCTTTTACGTTACTCCGGCAATTCATAACATGCAAGCTTTAGTGATTGATGACTCTCGAGCAACCAGGCGAATTGTAGGCCTCTACCTGAAGGAACTCGGCTTCGATATTCTTGAGGCGGGGGATGGGCAACAAGCACTCGATGCTCTCGTTGAGCATGGATTGCCTGACGTTGTGATGGTGGACTGGAACATGCCAGTAATGAATGGGCTCGATTTCATTAAGGCGGTTCGGTCCGACAAAGCAAATCGGGATCTACCGATCATCATGTTGACGACCGAAACGGAGATGGAACGGATGGCATTGGCATTCTTGGCTGGCGTTAATGAGTACATCATGAAGCCATTTTCTAGGACCATGATAGAAGAAAAGCTCTCGATTCTCGGAATCGGAGTTTAGTTCAATGCGTAAAATTCGTGTTCTCATCGTGGATGATTCCACGGTCATTCGCAGGCTTCTTTCAAGTGCACTTGTGAGCGACCCCGAGATCGAGGTCGTTGGCACGGCACCCAATGGTAAAATTGCGATTGCCAAGCTGTTACAACTCACGCCAGATATCGTTACGCTCGATATCGAAATGCCTGAAATGGATGGATTGGCAACTATCTTAGAGTTGCGAAAACTCTATCCTACTTTGCCAGTCATCATGTTTAGCACGCTTACTCAGAGGGGAGCCGAAGCTACGCTAGATGCTCTCGCCAACGGCGCCAATGACTACGTTACCAAACCCGCGAATGTCGGCAGCGTGAACGAGGCTATGCAAAGTGTTCGAGAACAACTTATTCCAAAAATCAAGTCTCTTTGTAAATGGTACAATGATAAAGCTCAGGTTACGTCAACATTTCCTGGCAAGCCGCGGGCCAATTCGCAACTACCTGTATCTCGCTCCCCCCGAGCCAAGAATCGTATCGATGTCGTTGCCATCGGCTCTTCAACGGGTGGGCCGAATGCACTGACCGCGGTTCTCAAGGAACTGCCACAGTCATTTCCCGTGCCCATTCTCATTGTTCAACATATGCCACCCGTGTTTACAAAACACCTAGCAAACCGTCTCAACCAGAATTGTGCACTCGAAGTCGTTGAAGCGAGTCCCGGTTTAGTGATTCAGTCTGGTATGGTCGCGATCGCCCCTGGCGATTATCACATGCTCATCCATTCGGATGGTGCAAGACTTCGCATGCAGTTAAATCAGATGCCACCGGAGAACTCCTGCCGTCCAGCTGTCGACGTTCTATTTCGAAGTGTGGCTGAAAACTTTGGTGCAAATGCGCTCGCTGTAGTACTGACAGGAATGGGCCGGGACGGAAAACTGGGGGCAGAGATGATTCGTGATGCTGGCGGGCGGATATTTGCTCAGGATGAGGCGACTTCTGTGGTATGGGGAATGCCCAGAGCCGTCGTACAATCCGGGCTAGCCGATGAAGTACTTCCGCTATCACAAGTTGCCGACGAGATCACAACTGCGACGACTATTGGACGAACGACACGAATGTTAACGAAAGCCTAAACAAGATGACAACAACTGTTCTAGAGCCCAGATCATTCGATTACATCGCCAAACTGGTAAGAGATCGATCAGCAATCGTCTTGGAGAGTAGCAAAGCCTACTTGGTGGAGTCTCGACTTTCTCCAATTGCACGCGAATGTGGTCTGGAAACGATAGGCAAACTCATTGAAAAACTTCAAGAGCCTAACTCGCAAGGGTTGACTCAAAAAGTAGTGGATGCCATGACCACGAATGAGACAAGCTTTTTCCGCGACCTGCATCCCTTTCAGGCGTTGAAGACAGATATTATTCCCAGTCTCATCAAGGCTCGGGCAAGTGAGAGAGTTCTCAATATTTGGTCCAACGCATGCTCCAGTGGCCAAGAAGTCTATTCGATCGCGATGTTGATAAAAGAGAACTTTCCGGAACTGGGAGGCTGGAAGGTACGGCTGGTGGCGAGTGATCTATCGACCAAGATTCTAGAAAGGGCAAAAGCTGGAGTATTCACGCAAACAGAGATCAACCGCGGACTACCGATGCCCCTTATGCTGAAGTATTTCAGCAAGCAAGGAATTCAATGGAAGCTCAATGATGAAATTCGTTCGATGGTCGAGTTTCGGACAATAAACTTGATCGAAACGTTTCCTACTGCGATTAGCCAAATGGATATCGTCTTTCTAAGAAATGTTCTGATCTACTTTAGTCCGGAAACAAAGTCATCGATACTGACTCGTATTCGAGCCTCTCTACGAAGCGATGGATATTTGTTTCTCGGAGGGTCAGAGACAACCATGAACCTAAAAGTAAAGTTTGAAAAACAGCAAATCGGCAATGCCGTTTACTACCAACCATGCTAAACATGGGCATCACCCAACTTGAAAGTCTGCAGCGTGCGAGTTTGAGGCTTTGTTGAGTATGCCCTATTGGCAGAGAGTCACCTTAGCCGATGCGTGATCGCCTGTCGAATTCGTTGATTTACATCAGACAAAATACCTAACCTGAAGCGTGGGCGAGGAACGAGGAAACGCCTCGCTTACGCTCGTACGCTTCGGGTTCAGACAAAACTAAGAAGCTCGTGAGCGAGGGATCCATATCCCAACTCATCGGCTAATCACATGTCCCCTCACTCATCACCCCAGAACCGCATGATTCATGATAGAAACAGATGATGTCGTCGCAATAACTCAGAATGTATTCAGCACCATGATTCAGATGGATGCGTATCCTATTTCAATGGACGCTTGCGGCGAACCCGAGATGGAAATGGTGGGTTGCATTCAGATCGTTGGTGAATGGTGTGGCACCGTACTCCTAAAGACCTCGGTTGCCCTCGCGTCGACAGCCGGCTCTCGAATGTTTGGAATCGATGAGAACGATGTTGCAGATGTGGAGCGTCAAGACTCCCTAGCTGAATTGACCAATATGATTGGCGGAAACATCAAGAGTATCGTTCCTGGTCCCTCCAATCTATCACTCCCAACGATTACCAAAGGCAACGACTTTCATGTTCGAAACTTTGGATCCATTCCGATCAGCGAGACCGCGTTCCAGTGTGACGAGCATGTCTTTCGTGTGGTTATTCTCGAGAAGGATGATACCACTTCCTTATCGGTATAAATCGATCCAGAGCGATTCTAGCCAACAGAAGCCAATCAACTGTTGTCGATGGAGTATGCCTAGATTCGCCGGGGACTCTGAGTTATCCTAGGAGATATGAATTCAGAAACCATTGCTCAACAAATCCTGAAGTACGTTTTTGCTCCGGAGTATCGCCCCGCTAAACCAAAAGCTATTCATAAAGCACTGAAGCTAGAGGATGAAGCGTACCCTGATTTACGTCGGGCCATCAAGAGGCTAGTCCGCGCGGGGCAAATTCAATTCGGCGCGAATCACTTGGTCTTTCGCCCATCTCGCTCCGCTTCAACGCCCCCGGCAAAAGATTTGAAGGATTCTCACGACGACGAGGGTCTAACACTATCGGAGTACGAACCACTTGACGAGCCCGAGTCCGCCGTTGAATTCGACTCTATCGACACATCGAAGGCAAACCTAGCTAAACGAAGAAAACGCCTTTCCGTTTCACAAGATACCATCGGGATTTTTCGTATCGCCCCCAACCGTCAATTCGGATTTGTAAAGCTCCCCCGAATCGCTGGCGAAGCCGCTCTCGATGAAGTCTTCATACCTCCGCGCGATACCAAAGGCGCAATGGACGGCGATACCGTTCGTATTCGTGTTGCACCCAATGGCCCAGACAAGACAGAGGGGAAGGTAATCGAGATCGTATCTCGTGGTCGACGCGAATTCACCGGCACGTTTCAGATGATCGAGAATCAAGCTATGGTTTGGCTGGATGGTGCGAATCTTTCGCATCCCGTCAATATCGGCGATGTGCGGGGACTACCCGTTAACAACAATGACAAAATCATCGTCGAACTTGTCCGCTATCCCGATTTTTTTCAACCTGGCGAAGCAGTCATTCTTCGAGTACTCGGCAGTAACAGCAACCCCGCGGTCGACACCTTGGCGGTGATGCATCAATTCAATCTCGTTGAAGAGTTCCCGGCAGTCGCAATCGAAGCGGCTCGTCAACAAGCCGACGTGTTTAACGAAGATGTTATACCCGAAGGCCGAACGGACTTAACATCTGTCCCAACCTTGACAATCGATCCGATCGATGCGAGAGATTTTGACGATGCGATTTCACTTTCCAAGAATGAGAAAGGAAATTGGGAGCTTCAAGTTCACATCGCAGATGTCTCTTTCTTTGTACCTGCTGGTAGCGCACTCGATATAGAGGCACAGCGCCGTGCGACCAGCGTCTATCTGCCCGATCGCGTCATTCCGATGATTCCGGAATCAATCAGTAACCACCTCGCATCTTTGCAACCGAACAAAAATCGTCTGGCGAAAACGGTATTCATGGAGTATACGCCAGATGGGATGATCATTCACACGAGAGTCTTTAACAGTGTTATCCGAAACCAGCATCGATTCAATTACGAACAGATCGATCAGTTCCTCGGAGATCGAGAACCATGGAAGGAAAAGTTAAAGCCTGAGATTTTCCAACTGGTCGCCGACATGCATGTTCTGGCGATGCAGCTTCGACGTTTGAGAAACGAAAAAGGTGCGTTGGAACTAACGTTGCCCGAAGTCAAAATAGATCTCGACAAGCTTGGCAAGGTCAAAGGTGCACATTTGGTACACCATACGGAAAGCCATCAAATGATCGAAGAGTTCATGCTTGCTGCCAATCAGGCGGTAGCGACTTGGCTCGACGGCTTGGAGTTACCGTTTCTGCGTCGCGCTCACGCCCCGCCCAATCGATTGAAACTTCGTCAACTGAACGGTTTTGTACGAGCTCTCGGAATTGATGCGGACAACCTAGAAAGCAGATTCGAGATCCAACGAGTTGTTAATGCAGTTAGAAATAAACCGACTGAGTTCGCTGTAAATTATGCGATTCTAAAGAGCATGTCCAAAGCTGTTTATCAATCGGAGTTCGAAAGGCACTATGCACTCAACATGTCTCACTATTGCCATTTCACCAGTCCCATCAGACGTTATCCCGATTTGGTAGTTCATCGCATTGTCAACAAATTGATTCACAACCAACCCGCTCGCGAGAATGACCAAATTCTCGAACGGCTCGGCGAACACTGTAGTGCGATGGAACAGAATGCTGAAGCGGCTGAACGTGAGTTGATTCGCGTCAAGCTCTTACACTTCTTGTCAAAGAAGCAAGGGGAGTTGATGAGTGGAGTCGTTGCGGGTGTAAAGTCCGATGGACTTACCGTCCGAGCCATCGAGGTTCCTATCGATGGAATGATACCCTTAAGTCTCCTACCCAAGGATCGATATCGATTCGATCGCGACACTCATACGCTAGAAGGTTTTCGAACAGGGAATCGATTCCGATTGGGTGACGAGATCATCGTCCGGATTGATAAAGTCGACATGATTCGGCGTCGATTGCAGTTCCAACTGGAGAAAGTTACCCATCGTTCCGACGCGATCCCACTCAAGCCACGGTCCGACCGTTCCAAAACGGACCGCCCAAAACGCGGGTCTCCACGCAACCAAGAAGGCCCGAAGAGCCACTCGAAAAACAAGAAGAGGCGACGATCATAGGATTCGGTCGATAAGTTTGTAAAGTCTTGTCAGAGAACGTCAAAACGTTTCCGTAGAAAGTTAGTCAAATTCTATTTCTTTTCCATGAGTGCACATGAGGTTGAAAATGCGAAACCTTGCTATACGTTCTGGCTATCTCGCATTTCCACGGCTCGCCTACAGTTCTCTGACTGCAAACGAAGCGATACAGTATGGCAAAGAAAAAGTGAGCGTCCGAACAACCGCATCTTTACAGGGGACGTGAGGCTACTTTGATTTCTTGGTTTCGGAGTTGGCGCGTACGAATTTCATTGCAGCGGCGCTCCTCGCGGCGGATTGCATCAATCTCCCATTTGCAATCCGGATGCGTCAGAAGCCAGCGGTCTGGTATTAAACCATCCAGCTCCTCGCTCCTTACCAATCGATCTGCAGCCGATTGAGAAAGCGATTTCCCCTTTTCGGTAGTACGGAAGCCTCTCTATCAAATCCTTTAGTGAATGCACTCTCGTTGCAAACGTTGCTTGGTCATGCGAGTTTGAACACCACTCAGATTTATACGCACATCACGATCGATCGCTTGAGGGCCGTGCACGACGCAACGCATCCCGCCAAACCAGACGTCCCGCCGTTGCCACCAACGACAGCAGTTCCACCAGCACCGCCAACGGAATCAGCACCGCCTGACGTTCCACCTGAGGCATAATCGTGGCGTGAGCGAGTTAGTGAGAGAATCTTGGCAAAACGTTGCAGTGAGATGCTGCAACGTTTAGAATGTTGGCATGTT
>JAJTID010000220.1 GCA_021300155.1 Pirellula sp. | reverse complement strand
TTGAATTGCCAATTGCTTTACTCATCGTGTCACCGCCGAAACATTCGCTTGAGATAGGCTCAATTGCGACGAACCTGTTCAAGTACTCAGCTTCCAGCTGGTTCTTTAATCGCTACAGTCGTTATATTCGCTTTCGCTTCAACGCGAGGCTTTAAATTCGATTGGTGGGAACGACCGGCAACCATACACAACGAGAAACGACAACATAGAGTTCCTTCGTTATCAAGAAACACGAGTTGTGGATTTCAGTGTGTAGGTATATCGATGGACATGCAACACAAAAACAGAGCAATACGATCCTTCCGTCGATTCCTAGAAAACGACGAGGGCAGCTCGACGATGGAATATGCGACCATGTTGGGTGTGATTTGCGCCACGCTTTTTCCTGTGATCCAATCGCTCGGAGAAAAAGTGAGCGGCGTAAGCCGAAAAGTTACTGATGCATTTGCATCAGCGGCCGAGGACCCACCGCTTCCAACGCAACCTCTCTTACCGGCCCCTGAAGATCCCTCGCTGCAGTAGTACCTTTGTACCTATGTCCAATCACGAGATTGTCTCATACGTGAGCTTGCCTTCAAAATCAAAACGTTTGCTGCTTATTGATGTTCACAGGTGATACTAAAACGTCTGAAAATGCGAAAACCAGCTCATTTTTCGCTGGGACTAGGCATCTGCGCCATTTCCCTCACCAACTTCTTTTTTCTATATTGATTTGCATACCTCTATGGCTGTTGAGCCCATTAGAGAGGCTAGACGTATTTTGGTCTGATGTCATCTTGGCTCGCCAGGTTACTCCGATGAAGAGTGCGATTGTGGTGATCAACGTGACTCCTGAAGATGTGATCGCGCACGGGGTGGAACGGCTGAGCAGAAAATACTTCGCCGCCACACTTACTCTCTTAGCTGAAGCGAAGGTAAAACGCGTTTTAATCGATTTCAATATGGCGCGTATGTCTACTCCAGAGGAGGAAGCTGAAGTCTTGGGTGCTCTTAAACTGTTTGGCCCATCTCGAATTGGCTTTGCATACGAAGCTACTTCCGAATTGCGTCCAGGGCAAATACTCTTATCGCAAGCGAGTGCAGTGAACCTGTCTCTCAACCCAGACTATGACGGTAGGATACGATCGATCGAAGCGTCAAAATCGCTGAAGGTCCCCAATCCTTGTATATGGATGGCTTCTGGAGAAAAAAGCTATAACTCCTCCACTATTGATTTGAGGTACGATCCGAGATCCATCCGAAGGGTGTCGCTTTCCGAGCTTCATGCAGGAAAGATCCCGATAGAGCAATTGGAAAATTGTCTTGCTATCATTTCCCACGATCGCGAGCTTTCCCGTACTCGCGCGACGCTTCCGCTTTACGGCCCAACGGACCGTGGGACCGTCTTAGCGATGGGGACAGCGTCGACTCTGGCGGGGTACTCGACGAGCTTCGAGCACAAGCTCAAACTGATGTCGATGCTCCCTGCAGTGCTTACTCTAGCGAGTGTTTATGTCGGTTATAAAACGGCCAATATCACCAACGTCTTCCTTGGTCTTTTTCGATTGATCACGCTTGCGATGGTTGTTAGCTGGTTCGGAACGTATTTTGGTGGCATCCCGACCAAACCTGCCGCAAACATCATGACTTGTATTGCAGTCATAAGCGTATCGCTTGCCCATCGGCTTAAGGTTTTCGAGTTATTCAAAAGCCTTCTTTCCGGTGTGCTAAGTCCAGAAGAAGTCTGGTTGTGGCGTACACATAGCGACAGAAATTCTCCTGCCATCCTTTTCGATGCCATGGGTTATATCAAAAAAGCAAACCCAGCCGCACTGGTTGAGTTCCAGTTGGATCAAAAAGATCTTCATCAAAGTGTTTCAGAACTTGCAAAAAAGTGTATGCCATCCCTAGGAGAACGGTGCAATCGGCTGGTCTTTGCGAAAGAAGCAAGGAAGGTTTGGGATGTGGAATGGCCATGCAAGCATCTGCCGATTGCGATCTTCACAGATGTTACAGATCAGCATGAGGAATTGGAAGGACTTCAATTCCAATTGACCACGGACCCTCTTACAGGAGCCCTTAATCGTCGAGGGTTTGAATTAACCCTGCAGAAAATTGATGCTCAGCAAACTCGTGACTTTACCGTGTTCTTCATGGACATGAACGGGTTCAAAGCTGTAAACGATCGTTATGGACACGGCGCCGGAGATACTCTTTTAAGAGTCGCCGCCCAACGATTTCGGGACGTGATGTCGCAGCACGATTATGTTACTAGATTCGGAGGCGATGAGTTCGCGATCATTGTTCCTCGGCGACTATCGATGGAAGACGCGATTTCGGTTCGGGACAGAATTGAATCGACCATGTACGAGAAGATCGATGTTGGTTCTGCACTGGTACAAGTCGGTGTTGCGGCAGGCTTTGCGATCCCCGCCGATGAACATGAAACAAGGGGATCCATTCTCGGTCGCGCGGACCACGACATGTACGAAAGGAAAAACTTTTTGAAAAGTGAGCAAAAGGCAGTAAAGACCTCTTCCGGCAGAAGTATATCGATTAGTTTTGTGGGGTAGATTGTTACGGGAGAATTCTGCGGACTACTAATTCAAGACAATTTCAACGGATTGGCGATGATCCCTCAGGGCGAAACAGCGTCTACTGCAATATCGAAAACAGCTTGTCCGCGATTCGAATAGGCAACTGGTAGTCATACTTCCAAACCCGTTGCGGTTTTTTTCGAATACAATACAACGGCAGCGTTGGCAGTTAGCCTGCGGATGAATTCATTCAATCATCATGACGGGCAGAGGAACAACGAAATTGCCATGCTGATTGGTGTGGTCAGTCGCAGGATGTCATTGCCGCGCGGCAAAAGGAAGACTCCCACGCCCCGCGTTCGAAGGATTGATCGAGTGCTTGCGAGTGCTTGACTGCGGAAGTGATAATCAGAATGTTCAGTTATCAGAAAATGAAAATTGGCAATGAAAACAATCGATAAATCGGCTAGGGTGTCTTCGTTGGTGTTTGTGATGCTCGCATCTATTTCATGCTCTGCTATCGCGCAACAGCGACCTGAACGGAATCCGTTTCTGTCGGCGGATATCTACGGGGTTACCCATATCAACCCGGCCAAGCAAAACAGTATTCCATATAAAATTCCGCTCAAGACACAGCACATCGATCTTGAAACTTTGGTTCCCGTGTGGGGCGGGCCAGTCAACAATTCCACGTATGCCTCTGCGACTCCCGGCTATTTTTGGTCTGTGTCCACAGATCGAATCGCCTTGATCGATGCGAGGGGAAAGAGCTGGAAAACGGTTGCTGATATAGACCTGCCGGGCGCGCGGCGGAGGTCATTGGATGCACTGAACAAGATCGTCAGATACTCTTACAGTGACATGTCGAAGGCAGAAGAGCATCTCAAGAGTATTTTAGGAGACGCGCCGGGAAGTATCATGCCAGCCGGAATTTATGCATTGGTATCCAACGAGGATTTGGTCTATGCCAACGCTGGAACGATCGTATCGGCCATCGGACGAGTTGACCCCAACGATGTTTCTAAGGGACTAAAGGTCGTTGCACAATTTGACACCGCGACGATCATCCCGCCAACGAGCGTTTTCGGCGAAGAGCCGAGAGTGGGCCTAGTCGGCATGAACATGACGTACGATGGCCACCTTGTCATCGGAGCTTTGAATGGGATTGCCGTTATTGATACTGCATTTACCAATGGGCGTTTCCAAAGCTTTGGCGATGACAATCAGATGGCCACCAACTCTTTGGCGGTTGATAAAGATGGTGGCATCTATGTGGCGACCGGTTCGAAAAAGCCGCGACTGCCAGGCGTGATGCACAAGTTCGTCTGGACCGGTAACTCGATATCGAAGGATGAAAAGGACGGCGCGTGGAAAGCTCAGTATGATGGAGGCGATTGGCCTCCAGCGATTAAAGCCGGCACGGGAACAGGATCCACTCCAACTTTAATGGGATTCGGTGACGATGATGACAAACTTGTCCTTATTACTGATGGATCAAACCGCATGAAGTTGGTGGCCTTTTGGCGCGACGAGATTCCCGCTGACGCGCGAAGGATTGAAGGTGCGCTGTCACCTCGAATCGCTGACCAAAAGCCTGTTACCGCTGGCATTTCCGAACAACGCCCTTGGCTGCAATCCGAGCAAACTGTTCCGGGCCGAGGTGTGGTCGCATTACCCGCTGTGTTTGACCGAATCGTTTTCGTAGTTCGAAGCGTTTGTTGCAGACTGGCCGAATTGTCGCTGTTTTGCAAAGCTCAAAATCTCCCCTTGCCCACATTGCAAGAAAACTGGTTTCCTCATCAAGCATGGATCCTTCATTGGATTTGTCTCCAAAAAGCTAGGCAATACTATTCTTGCTGCTCGCGTCGTTTGGGTCTTCTCCGTCAACCGACAACTTGCAATCGGATGCGTAAGATCCTTGAGCATTTGGACCGCTGACAGAATCCAAACCTTTCGCTCAATCGGATCGTTGCGTTAAAAGTCATGGCACCCCACCTCTACAGTCATCCGAACGCGCGCAAACGATACGAGCTCGAAGCAAAAGCTTCGGTTGCCGTTTTACAGTCATCACGAGATAGTTTTGTGGTACCCGGTAGCCTGACGCCTCGTCTTCAGAATGTGCGTGGCGTCGCAAACTGCTTTAGTTGGTTGTGGACTTCTTCTAGATAGTACTCCCAATCGAATGCTGGGCCGGGATCGATCTTATTGGTTTGCACGTGAAAGTGTCCAAGAATTCCTCCGAACGAAGCCCATTGTTCATCGCTCAACGTATGCTCGATAATTCGCTTATCCGGTGATCTCGGCGCATCTGGCTTCAACTCGGGGAAGATGTCACAGAGGGCTGCAGTCAACTTTGCGAGGGCGTCATACTGCTGCTGCGTGAAGTCGTATTGTTCATATTGCTTGTCACGGATCGATCCGACAGCAGGTTCGTTTTTGCGAGGGCGCAACGTTTGTGAGATCAATGCATCCCGGCCCCGTACCGTCTCCGGGAAAATCAACATTGTCTTGCCTTGCTCGTCTTTTCGATACCACTTTTCGAATGGTTTGCTACGATCGTTCAGTGGATACGCTCCGATGTTAGCGATCTCAATGCCGATGCTTCGATCATTGCTCTTGGTCGCATGCCATGCTCTCTCTTTCAGGTCAAGTGTCTGATAGATGGTGCCGTCCACATCGAGCATAAAGTGAACGCTAAGTCCACGTCGATCATGCAGCACATAAAAGCACTGTGCGCTTGTTCCGCACACGTCGAAATGAAGAACGAATTGATCAACCTTCTTCCGTAGTAGATCGATGCTCCAACCTCCACCGCGGATTTGATCTAGTTCCGCAGGAGAGAAGTGTTGTGTTGCATCCTTTTCGTATCGCAGTCCGTATCGATCGGGATTCACTTCTTGAGGCTTGGTGACGAAATCGACTTTCCCCGATTTCATGTCCTCGACGATGCGACTCCATTTGCGTTCTTCCAGAGACGAAAAGCGACGATCGGTTCGATACGCATCGAATCCACCTGGATCAAGCCACAATTTGACCGGCGTTCCGATTCTATAAAGTTGTCCGCACACCATGATTTCATCACCATGGCGCCTCTGCAGTCCTCTCTCTTGCGAGAGTAAATCGGAACGACAGAGCGAAACGACCGCACAAAAAGCGAATAGTCCAGCGAAGGATCTGCGGAGGAATAGCATGACTACTCGATGCGTTTCACAATGTGCCACCCATACGGGCTCTTCTTGCTATCATGCTCTGCCAATCCATACTCACCCACTTGCAGCGGAAAGCCTGTATCGCCGAATGCCGGAACCATTCCTGCTCGAGCATATGCCCCAGGAACTTGACGGACGCCATTGTTGGTCATTTTGTAGATACCGGGTGGCGAATCGTCGGTGAATTGATTGATAATCTCTTCAAACTTGTCGCCATCTTTGAGAAGCTTGAACAACCGTTCTGCTAATTCTTTGGCTTCCTCCTTGGTTCGTGTTATGGGTTTGCCTGGAACGGAGCCTTGGAAACCGATCAAACAGTGTTGAACGGTGATGACATCCGGTTCCTTGCCTGGCGATGTATTGGTTTCCTTCTTGGCCATACTTGATTCTTCTTCCTTCTTTTTGAGTTGTTCCGTAAGTATTTCCTTCTTTGATTCATCGTCGAGTTCTACGGTCAGTGTATCAGCCTGAAGGGTATCCGCTTGGACTGCGACGTTCGCTGGTGCATTACCACTCTTGTTGTTTTCTGATGTGCATCCCATTAAAGGAAGCCACATGCTGGTCAAGACGACGATTCGAAAATAGGTTTTCATAACAAAGTCCAACGAGTATTTAGTTGATTTTCAATTACAAGGCTGCCATCAATGCTTGGACGAGAGCCTCTATACTATCTAACGCGCTGGCTTCATTGGTCCCAGCGTTTTCCATCATACGCACAATCGCGGATCCCACTATAACACCATCACTCACCGGTGCCAGTAGCCTTACATGTTCCGGTTTCGAAATCCCAAAGCCGATGCAAATCGGCAATGCGGAACGCTCCCGAAGCCAACTGACTCGATCCACCAAATCGGGAGGCAATTCGGTTCGCTCGCCCGTAATCCCAGTAACGCTTACAAAATAAAGAAATCCAGATGACTGTTCCGCGATTCGTAACGCTCGTTCTTGCGGCGTGGTAGGCGTGACCAATTGAATGAGATTGAAATCTCGTTCTTTGCATCGCTTAGAAAGAGCAGAACTCTCCTCTACAAGCAGATCGGGAACGATTGCACCGGAAAAACCGGCATGGATCGCATCATCTATATACTTTTCTGGACCAACGCGATGAATGATGGCGTAGCTGACCATCGACACCAACGGCATCGATAATGTTTTCTTGACCGATGCGGTGGCTTCAAAGATCTCAGCCAGTTTGATTTTATGGTTCAATGCTCGCGTGTAAGAAGCCTGAATCACAGGACCATCCGCAATTGGGTCGCTATATGGAATCCCGACCTCCGCCATCGAACAACCTAATCTATCGAGCAACTGTAAAACTTTGCACGTGAACGCGACGCTCGGATCGCCGGCGGTAATGAAAGGCATGAAGGCTTTTCGCCTTTCGGTCTTAAGACGTGCAAACAGTTGGTCAATAGCGGTCATGAAGTATGCAACTCAATCCAGTTATAACAAAAGAACATTTAGGAGCGTGAGAGATCAGGCGATCGATCGTAGAGCGTCGAAAGCTTACCACTCTTGACCGCGAAGTCGAGCTAACTCAGCCGCATCTTTGTCGCCGCGACCTGATAGGCAGATCACCAAGTGTTGGTCGGGAGACATTGTTTTCGCAATCTCGGTCGCTTTGGCTACGGCGTGACAAGTCTCCAATGCGGTAAGGATTCCTTCATTGCGGGCTAGGTAGTCAAACGCGCCCAGTGCTTCATCGTCTCGACAGGAAGTGTACTCGACGCGATGCATATCTTTCCAGTAGCTATGCTCGGGGCCAACACCGGGATAGTCGAGACCCGCCGACATCGAATGAACATCGCTCGTTTGGCCATCATCGTCTTGCATTACATAGCTGTAAGAACCATGTAGAACACCCGGGCTACCATAGGTGAGAGGCGAAGCGTGGTCCCCCGGATTGGCTCCGCGTCCACCCGCTTCCACACCGATCAACTTTACGTCGGTATCTTCCACAAATGGATAGAACATCCCTGCAGCATTACTGCCGCCTCCGACACATGCAACAATCGTATCTGGCAATCGACCGATCGATGTCAAGCATTGTTCGCGACACTCCTTGCCGATCACGCTCTGAAAGTCCCGAACCATCATCGGAAACGGATGAGGGCCAATGACTGAGCCGATGATATAGTGCGTATGTTCGACCGAAGACATCCAATCGCGCATTGCTTCGTTGACGGCATCTCGCAGTGTTCGTGAACCGCTCTCCACGGGGCGCACCTCTGCTCCCATCAGTCGCATACTGAAAACGTTTGGCTTCTGTCGTCGCACGTCTTCGGCACCCATATAGACAACGCACGGCAATCCGAAGTGCGCGCAGGCTGTCGCTGAAGCAACCCCATGTTGCCCGGCGCCTGTTTCGGCGATCACTCGCGTCTTCTTCATCCGTAGAGTCAACAACGCTTGACCTAACGTGTTATTGATCTTGTGTGCGCCGGTATGGTTCAGGTCTTCACGCTTGAGCCATATTTGGGCGCCACCCAATTGATTACTCAATCGTTTTGCATGGTAAAGAGGTGAAGGCCTTCCAACAAATCGGTGCAACAGGTCGTTCAGCTCTGCATGAAAGTCTGGATCTTTCTTGGCTCGTTCGTATTCGACGACCAATTCATCCAAAGCACGCGTCAGTGTCTCGGGGACGTAACGACCTCCAAAATCTCCAAAACGACCCGCTCGGTCCGGGACTTGTTTCGATGCATGTTCAGGGGCCACAGGTATTGGATTGGGAGGAGCTAAGCTCATTCGATGGCTTTGGTTGGAGTGCAAAAATCAACGCTCGTATTGTCAATCCACTTTGCGTGAGGGTCAAGCGACAAAGGTGGATAGTTTCTCGTAAGCACGAATCAACAAATCTACCGCGAATTCAACTTCTTCCCGAGTATTGAATCTGCCAAATCCCACTCGGAGAGTCGCCCTCGATTGGTCTTCGGATCTGCCGATTGCCCGCAATACGTGACTAGGGGCGGAGTCCGTCGACGTGCAGGCGCTGCCACTACTTAACGCCAGATTCGGAGTCTCCAGCATTAACGATTGGCCTTCGACCTTTGGAAAGCATAGACTCAGGTTACCCGCGAGTCTTCGAGATACTTTAACTTGGTCGAGCGTTGGAGATGCCGATTCCTCCTCCCATGAGGGGCCGTTGAACAACAATCCGTCCACGGCTGCCGAGAGGCGAGACCACATCAAATTCCTTAATCCAAAAACGTGTTTTGTGTCGCGCTCGCAATATTTCGCTGCCAATTCCAGAGCTTTAGCCAGGCCAATAATTCCCATGGTGTTGAGGGTTCCGGAACGCAAATTCTGCTGCTGTCCGCCGCCTACTATTTGGGGATAAATACGAAGGGGCGCTGAAGTAGAATGAACGACCAAACCACCGATTCCTTTCGGACCATACACCTTATGACCTGAAAAGCTAAGCAAATTGACTCCGAGTTTCTTTATGTCGATCGGCATTCTGCCCACGGCTTGGGAGGCATCCGTATGCAACGGTACGTGAAATCGAGAACAGATATTTGCTATCTCGCGGATCGGTTGAATCGCTCCGATTTCATTGTTTGACAGCATCACGCTTACCATCGCCGTTTCCGAATCGACTGCATCCGCTACTCGTTGCAAATCGACGATGCCAGCTTCGGCCGACGGATGTTTCTGAACTGGCAGGTATACGACGTCGAAACCACTCTTGGCTAATCGCTCAAGCGGCCCCAGGAGAGCTTGATGCTCCGTTACCAACGATACAATCTTTCGTTTCTTTTGTCTGGGATGCTGGCAGACGCCAAAAACGGCTAAATTGTTGCTCTCTGTCGCGCCGCTGGTGATGATGACTTCATCCGGAGACGCATCAAATTGGGAAGCGATCGAAGTAACCGCATCTTCCATCAGTTGTTTGACTTCCCGCCCTGCTTCATGGGTCGTGCTGCCGGGATTGGCATAAAATCGGTCCATCCATGGCAACATCGCTTCCACCACAACCGGATCAATGCGTGTGGTTGCATGATTGTCGAGGTAAATTTTGGACACGAAAAGCCTTTAAGGAAGTGACTTGGAGCGCTAGAACGCCCACTGCGGTATGATTAGTTTAGCAATAAAGGAAACCTCTTTATCGACAATATCGCGAAAGATTCCCCGCTGCCCTCGGTTGCCTGACCGATTCAGATTGTACGCGGAAGCAAGACATAAGCTATCGAGACTTGCAATACGCTCGCGCAAAGCTACGCTCCGTTCTAACCGTTGCGACCGGAACACAAAATAGTCCCATTTTGCAAAACAGTAGTTTTCTTTTTGCACGTATTTGCATTTGACCGATCAGGTGGGTATCGTTCGTCAATCAGAAACTGACCTAGTACGTTCGATTTATTCTGTTCGGACAAAACAACCTGCTGCCCCCAGCATGGGTCGCCACTTGGACTTAACGATAAGGAGGACTTAACGATAAGGAGGACTTAACGATAAGGACGAGTTTAGCGATAAAGGAATTTGAAGCGGGGAATCCCTGTGCAGCTCATCTCCTTCGATCTGCATTCAAGGTTCCCCGCTTCATTCTTTTTACATTCCCTTTTTATGCTTTTGCCTCATACTATACGCTCATTAGGAGCTAGTTAGGTGCGTACACTGTGACGTCACATATGGAATCAGACGGTGAGTTCTCTTTCTCCCTTCCCTTCGACGAGGAAAAGGCAAAAGTTTTGGAGCACATTCTGGAATGGGGAATGGGAAGCCGGACCAAGGCGTTGGACTTTTCCAAATTCGCTGCCAAGGTTAGTATGACTGCACGATCCGTGAAGAATCGCAGACAAAAAATCATGGATCTCTTCGGATTAATTAGACCCGTCGAAATCGTGAAGTTACTGGTGCGTCTCGACGATCGCGGGCTCCATTAGATTTACGGATGCTCATTTGTCAGCGTCGGAACCAAAAAGTCGCGTTCAGTGGTTCGTAAGGCATCATGCCGATCTGTGCTTGCTTGTTACTGCATTGTTGTGGGGAATCAACATCCCGGTTGTCAAGTTTGCGACGAGCAACATGGATGGATTGGCGTTTAACGCATTGCGCATGGTGCTTTCCACGCTAACACTGGGACTCATCTTGTGGCTGGAGCTTTTTGTAAATCGAGTCAATGAAACAGCTCGAACTCCAGACCAACGGCAGTCAACCCATCGATTCGCCGTCATCGTTCTAATGCAAGTGGTCGCATTCTCTCTTTTGAGCGGATTGGTTTATCCACTCGCCTTTATGCATGGCATTCATCGCACAACGGCAGGAAACACGGCGCTCTTGCTTGCCAGCATGCCTATGTGGACCGCATTGCTTTCCATGATCTTTCTGTCGGAGAGACTTGTGCGGTTGACGTGGATCGGGCTTGTCGTGACCTTCATCGGTACCGCGTTGATTATCCAAGCCAAAGGGAGCATTGACCTGTCCGAAGTCTATCTGCTGGGGAACTTGCTGATTCTCTTGGGTGCCATGGTTTGGGCAACCGCAACGGTAGTGAGCACTCCTATCCTCAAATTTTTGAGCCCACTGAAATTGGCTTTTGTAAGCGCATTTTTTACGACGCCGATTCATCTCGTTATGAACGTCGAGACGATTGCAGAGCAATGGTACATTCTGCGTCGGATCGATGTACTCGGTAGTTTGCTCTTCTCAGGCATTTTATCGACCGGGGTGGCATACGCGACTTGGCATTATGGAGTGCGCAAACTGGGCGGCTCACATGCTGCGGCTTATCAGAACGTGGTCACGATGGTGGCCGTGATCGTTAGTTGGTTGGTACTTGCCGAACCCGTTCTACCATTGCAGATTGTTGGCGGAGCGATTGCAATTGTCGGACTGTTCATCCTGCGTCAGGGGCGACGATAAGTCGTCAAACACTCGCACAAAACCTATTTCTTGGCTGGATTTGGCTTCTGTGCATTTGGCAGTCCGTAAGGATTGCTCTTCTGGTTGCTAGACAGCGGTTCGGCAAGTTCTACTCCGGCAACCACGGCTAGCAAAAAGGTGATGCCTAGATACAAAACGTAATGCAAAAGGCTCTGTCCGAATTCTAGCTCTAAGCATGCCAACGAGCCGAGTGCACCACCAACAATCATGACTCCGAGAAAAATTGCAAACGAGATACCGTCGACATCGGCCAGAGTTTTATTCCCCAGATAATAGGCGAGGAACCAGTAGAGCCCCCATGTGAGGGCAAAGATTGCCGAACAAGCTCCCAACCTGATAGCGAGTTCCTTGCCAAAGTAACCACCCAGTTCGTCGTCCTTCAAAAAGGTGTAACCAGCCCAGGCCACGGGATAAGAAAGGGCGACCGCCCCTAGCGCTAAATACCACCAAGGAACCGGAGCGAATGCGAATCGACCGACAAAGGCCATCACGATTGCAACAAAGGTGATTCCACCTGCGATCGCTAACTGCACATTGGTGAGACTAAACTCCGTTCGCTTGATCGGTTTGAGTACGGAGACGCCCTTGGAGTCCTTTGGCCCAGTCGGCTCGGGCGCATGAATGATGACTTCTTGCGATTTGTCGGGAACCGTGATCTCTTTTTGGCACTTCGGGCACGGCCCTTTCTTGCCTGCGTATTTATCACTGACGGAAAATCGGGCGAGGCAACTGGGGCAAGTAACTTGGATTGGCATCGATTACAAAATCAAAGAGTAGAGCGGCTCAGTCCGCACGTTCTGCGTTAAAAAGCGAACGTAGCAGCGTGCACAGGAATTCGATGTGACAATTATAGCATCGACCGAGGTCGATTCGAAGCATCTGTGGTTCTTTCCAATGGAATGTTACCACCCCACTCGTTTTTGATTCGACTCAGGAAATCGCAGTCGGTAAACTGAGGGGTGAGTTGTCTCTCAGCAAGGAGTTCGTCATGAATCTACCGGTTCTCCCCATCCACAAATACACGTACCGGGAATACCAGTATTTTCCGAGC
>JAJTID010000172.1 GCA_021300155.1 Pirellula sp. | reverse complement strand
TCCGCTTTGGCGATATTGTTTTGGACCATTTTGCTAAGCGGTTTTTTGAGTTGGTATGTCAACAAAAAATCCCCTCGCATGTTGCGAACTGCAGGCTACGCGATACTGCGCAGCGATATTCCAATCGTCAAGATGCGAGTGTCGGAGCAAGCATACCAGATTGCCTTGCAGGCGGCGGGCAGCAAGGGTTCTATGGCGATTGCGGACTACTACCGAAGCAATTTGACTTCGTATTTTTCGAAACCCCGAAGCATATGGTATCGACTCCTCCCAACAGGAAAGAAGAAAAGAAATCTCCTTTCAGGCTTGGAGCGACTGGACCGCTATCTTGACGAGATAGGTCGAGAGCTGAAGTCGCAATTGAGTACCCTCGTCTTGGAGAAAGACGACCTCGATTTTCAGTCGGCGATCCAACAACGTGTGAGGATGTGTGCCGCATTCCATACATGGCTACTCGGTGCGTTTGTGGTTTTCTCCATGATGCACATCGTATTGGCCCATCGATATTCCAGTCACTGGTAAGCCATGACAGAGCCAACAAAATTCTATCGCAAACCGGGCCAACCTTTCCGCTGCGGACTCACGAATGCCGGACGACCATGCCTCCATGGCCCCATCGGTGGCTCGTGCGGTCAAAGCGATAAAGACCAAGAGAAATGCTATCCCGCGAGGACTCTTGCCGGTTGGACACGAATCGTCTCGAGCATCGGAACGCTGGGCGCTATAGCAATACTACTCATCGTGGTGCCATCCACGAGGCTACAGACTGCGATTGCTCCTGGTGCCTTGTCGAACCCGCATGCGCAGTTGCTGAACAGTAATGGAGCAGAAGGCGATCCGCATCTGACCATGACGATCAACAGCGATAACAGATGCAAAGCATGCCACCCCTCCTCCAATGATACAAACGCGGAATCAGCCAAGATTCCAGGACAACTGATCACAGCAAAAGTCGGGGCTCAATCACAGCTTTGCATGAATTGCCATCAACAAAGCATGCCGAATGGCTTCGATGGTTCGCCCCACGACCTGGTTGGTGAATCATTGCTCGCATTGCAAAGGACGTCCGCGACAGCGAGTCGTCCTCGATTAGCCAATCGCGTGACCGAATGCAGCCAGTGCCATCGTGAGCATCGAGGCTCAGGCGAGAATCTTCAAGCGATCACTTCGGAGCGATGCCAGTCATGTCACAGTCGGCAGTTTCAGTCTTTTTCGCATGGTCATCCAGAGTTTCAAAACTATCCACAAGCGAAACTTCGTAGTATCGCATTTGATCACGGACGCCATAAAGATCTTCATTTCCAAAAGAATGACACTACATTTGATTGCCGAACTTGTCACGTCAACACGAGTGAAACAGGGGCAATTGGAAGTGTGTTTCGAAGCGTGTCTTACGAACAAGCATGCGCTCAATGCCACGACCAACCCTTGCGTTCTGCAATCTCTGAAGGATTGGTTGTTCTTCAAGTGCCCAGTCTAGATCGTTCCAAGCTGAAGCTAGCCGGATTCGAATTAGGAGAATGGCCTGAAAGCGCAAGTCAACTCATGGATGGTAGTTTATCTCCCCTGCTCATGGAACTTCTACGACGCCAACCGGAGGGGACCGATATTCTCGCGAAGCTACCAGCTTCCGGTAAACTTCGAGATGTCAACTTATCGGATCGCGAACAAGCGAAAACTGTTGTGAAGCTAGCCGAGACTGTTCGAGTTATCCTCGATCAACTTGCAAGCAACGGTCAGCCTTTTCTTCGAAACAGTTTGGAACAACAGTTGTCCGAGATATCGATCCAGCCTACCACAACGCAGAAACTAGTGAGTGCGAATACCGTTGGTCTCAACTCGTCGCAGATGGCATCGGTCAAGCTCGATGCGCCGAGGCACTCCATGATGTCGAACTGGCTCAACAACTTCAGTAGTGGATTTTCACCGGACCTGGTTCGAACCGCGCGCGAACGTTGGTTCCGCGCGCGAGAGAATTCGAAACCACAAAATCGACCGCCACTCGCAGACACATTTGTTCGACAACCCAGTAGCATCGTTGTCAGCACAAGATCTCAATCTCAGTCCGATGATCTATTGGCTAGTCCGAGCCAACTCTCCAAGGGGACATCGGGAGATTCGGATCTTCTGGGAGGAGATTTACTGGGTAGCGAATCGTTGCTAACAACTCCAGCCGATCGAGGACCGGACTCATCGCAACCAAACGTGGGAAAGGACAAGCCGATTAAACCGTGGGATCACCTTCCGTACGGAGGCTGGATGCTCGATGAGAGTCGCGTTGCGATCGTTTACGTACCTCAGGGACATGGCGACCCGTGGCTATCGAGATGGATTGAATGGCAGAAACTCTCGTCAGATTCACCTAACGGTTCAGTCGGAGAGCTTACGACAGCTCAGCAATGCATCCAGTGCCACACTGTTTCAGGAGACCGAGTCCGCGGAATGCTTCAAGAGGATGGTAACCAGAGCGCAACGGCAAGGTTCGTGTCGTTGGGACGCAATAACGACTTTAAGGTATCGGAGCAAATCAATAGTTGTTGGAAAATTTCCCAACGACCGAGTGCCGAACGTACCATCACCAAATTCAGCCACACTCCACATTTGACCATCCCCGCGTTGAGTGATTGCAAATCGTGCCATGTGCTTCACTCCCAGAACTCGTCGGCAGCAGGAACACATGGTTGGTCACAATCAGGAATGATCCTGCATCATGAATTTCAATCGATGCTCCTTCAGAATTGTTCGAAATGCCACACGAAAGAGTCGGCAGGAGACAATTGCACGCAGTGCCACAACTATCACGTGAACACCTACCAAGAGGACGCGTTACCCCTGGGAGCCGCCAGCAAGCTGCCAATTCAACCGTAGCACGTGATTTCAAGATAAGACATCTCGGCAGCCGGAGTGTCCGCACGCTCTGCTGGAACCAAAGAAATCGACTCGGTTATTTTTGCGTTTTGATCGACCTGGTTCGGCACTACAATTTCCCTAGATTATCGACGGACGACAAAATCGTTTGCTGAAATCGGGAAGCAAAGGGAAATCAGGCCTCTTTAGTGCTTCGGTACCGTAGCAAAACGAAACGTTGCGGATTACACTTCCACCCTTGATACCCGTGCGAAAACTGCCGAGTGGCGTTTACCTCTCAGCACGGTCGTTTGCGTTGTACCTCTCCAAATTGAGACATTCACACATATGAGCAAATCCAATTCAATCGATGGGCCGGCAGCCCCCAACGCTCACCGGCTCTTGTGGGCCGGATTCATGGCGATCCTAGCCGCAGGCGTCGGTTTCGCGATACGCGGTGGTATCCTTGATAACTGGGGAGCAGAATACGGATTCAATTCAACTCAACTCGGAGCCATCGGCGGTGCGGGGTTTTCCGGGTTCTGTTTCGGCATCATCATTGGGGGTGTGATTGTTGATAAGATTGGCTACGGCAAACTTGTCGCTTTGGCTTTACTGGGCCATATCATTTCTGCATTTGTTACCTTTGCTGCTACGACTCCGGACAACGCTTACACGTTCTTGTTTTGGGGAATGTTTATATTTGCATATGCCAACGGCACGTTGGAAGCGGTTGCCAACCCCCTCGTTGCGACAGTTTTCCCAAACAACCGAACACACTATCTGAACATTCTTCATGCTAGTTGGCCCGCTGGTTTGATTCTAGGATCGGCAGCAGGCTGGCTCCTGGATGACATGTTGAAGGTGCACTGGAAGCTACAACTAGCACTGTATCTGGTGCCAACGGTTCTCTATGCATTGATGTTCATCGGGCAGAAGTTTCCGAAATCTGAAGCGGCTGCCAGCGGCAGTAGTTTTGTGGAAATGTACAAGTCTGTTGGCATGTTGGGTTCGCTTGTTGCATGTTACTTAATCGCCTTGTTCTTTGGAGATATTTTCAAGGACCTCATTCCTGGTGGTTATGCTCCGTGGGTCGGTTACGGCATCGGTGGGGCGTTGCTGATTGCAGTCGGACTAATGACAGGATTCTCCCTAGGCTCTTTCTTACTCTTCATTCTGTTTGTTACACATGCTTTGGTTGGATCTGTAGAATTAGGCACGGACAGTTGGATCCAAAACATCACGGGCAACTTGTTCAGCTCGGAGCAAGGTAAGTACTTGTTCCTATGGACATCCGCAATCATGTTTGGATTACGGTTCTGTGCTCATTGGATCGAAAACACCCTAAAGCTTTCCCCAATTGGGCTGCTTCTGGTTTGTTCGGTGCTCGGATGTATCGGTCTAACGCTTGCCAGTGGCATGCAGACATTCACAATGGCACTCGTCGCTTTAGGAATCTATGCTGTTGGAAAAACCTTCTTTTGGCCAACCATGTTGGCTGTTGTTGGTGATCGATTCCCGCAAACAGGTGCTGTTGCGATGTCGATCATGGGTGGGATCGGAATGCTTTCGGCAGGTTTGATCGGTGGCCCTGGTCTCGGATATGGAAAAGATCGATTCGCGGGAATCGAGCTTCGAAAGGTCAGCCCGGAACTAGCCGATGAATACAAATCGGAGAAACCAAGCCGATTCCTCAATATACCTGCCACAGAGATCTACGGACTAGACGGAACGAAACTGGGCGCTGCGAAGAAAGCAGTTCCTGAGGGCAAAGATCTGAAGGAAGGAGAAGAACGACGTACAGCGGACCAAGAAAAGGTAGTTCAAGCTGATCAGCAAGGGGATCGAACAACACTACAAGTGGACGCTATTATTCCAGCGACCATGGCCGTGATCTATCTCATATTGTTGTTGTACTTCAAGTCTATCGGCGGATATAAGGTTGTATCCCTAAAGGAGTAGTGAGGAAGATTTCCTGAGCTTTGTCCTTAGTTGAATGGGACCATGAAGCAGGCATCTATAACACAGTCGATATAATAAGCCGGTACGTCATGTGCCGGCTATTTTTTGAAGTTCCCAATTGCTCGAGAGGCATTCCAAAACTATTGATTGCCAAATGCTTTCAGTGTGGGAACCGCAAGATTCTATCTTGATTGCTAATAGTCGTTCGAACGTGAGTTATGTGCAATCGCGATAACCAGAACTTCGCTCAGTAGCACACGGTATATGACTTGAAAAGGGAAGCGTTTTAGAAGATAGAATCGATGCCGTGAATCGCACATTGGAAACAACTCAGGGGTCGGCAGCGGAGCAAACCAGAAGACTAGCCATCGAGCCCAGCCTTGCGACGGGCCCTTTCACGAACCTCCTCCCATGTTGACGCCGTCAATTGACCTGCGTCGTATGCATCGCTGCGGCGGTTCGCTTCGGCAATCCAATGCGGCTCAGGAGGCACCCAATCGGATGTAGCGACATTGTCCCATAGCGCTGCAATCAACTGAGCCCTCTCACGCGAATTGAGCAATTGAGCTGCATCCAATATTTGATCTAGTGTACTCATACCTAAAAGTATAGATGCCGTGACTATTCTAGGAAAGAAATTGACACCTGCATGCGACTTTACCTCTACGACTGATCGCCAAACGTCGGTCACCTTGACTGTCGCGGCAAGCTACTGGACCGAAATGAAATCGCTGGACGGTGGCGCTGCAAGCCATTAGACTGTAAACGCTTCTGAGAGCCGGTACGTTATGTGCCGGCTCTTTTTTTTGGAAGAATGGAAACACTGTGCCGACACAGGATTGAGC
Source organism: Pirellula sp. (assembly GCA_021300155.1). GTDB lineage: Bacteria > Planctomycetota > Planctomycetia > Pirellulales > Pirellulaceae > JBKCUI01. Next base: position 402 of record JAJTID010000172.1, on the reverse strand, counting down.
CGAGCCATGATTGAACGTGAAGAGTATGTGGAACAAGCGTATCTGTACGGAGTTCTCCTCGAACGACTCGGGCAGGATATCACACTCCAAGAACTGCTAGCGCAATGCCGCTACGAAGTGTTGGCAACCACCAAACTTCCCATGGCTATCGACTTTCTGTCAGCCGAGTTGAAACACTTGGGCGTGATGGCTCCCGCCATGAAAAAGCTGGCTCACTACTTCACCCCGTTTCAAACCTTTATTGTTGAACAATCGGAAACCGATCGCGGCCGATTTGACTTTCGTACTGCACTCAGCATCCTCAAGCACGAAGCGGACTATCGCGGTCGATCCGACAATCGGCAAGGCTTCTTCTTCTATCAATTCGAAACTCTTTGTCGCAATCGACTCAATTATGACATT
>JAJTID010000171.1 GCA_021300155.1 Pirellula sp. | reverse complement strand
TTCAGCAGCAAGCTCAGCAACTTTTGTTTCAAGCTCCTTGCAGCGGCTACAATCTGTTCGTGGCGATTCCGTTTCCATCGCCACAACATAACTCATTCTCACCTGCCACTAAAATACCAGTTTGACACGGTAAACACGTACCTGGAAACCCTCTTCGAGTGAAAAAGAAACTCGATAGCCTCTTCCAGTACTAACTATGCAATTTGTCCGAACGACGTCCCAAAAATATTTACGTCGGTTCTGCTGGATGTCCTTAAAACTCAAGCTTTCTTGAGACATTTCGCGAGTTGACTCCGTTCCAAATAAAATTGCTCCTTGCATCGAAGCCGCGTTTGCTCAAACCACTAGTATCTTGGTTCGGGTACGTCTATGAACACTGACTGGGGGCAGTTTGAAGCTACTCTGAAGTCTCCGTTCCTATGGCTCTGTAGGCATATCCAGTGCGCAAGAACCACTGAGGTGCTAGAAGCCAACATGAGAATTTATGCGACGATCCAACTCGCACTTATTAAGCTACTTGCAAAGATGTTATGCTAAGAAGACACCTCAATGAATTTATGGTCCACACGTGCGAGAACTTTACATTTGATGGAATGCCCAGATACTCGGGCGGGAGTGAAGCGAAGTTGACGCAGCAATGGTAGGTAAGTGTCCCAATGGCCGCCCGAATAAACACCACTTCCGTTAGCGAATGCTTCGATAACCGTTCCAGAGTCATCCAGCGTCAAGAAGTAGGCAATTCCGTCATTGAAAGTATTCCAATTTTCATACGAGTTGCGCAACGTTCCAGCTTGGTTACGTTCATGCAAATCGAGCAAAAAATGCGGGATGATTATTTGTTTTTGTATCTCTTCCAAATTCAAGGGACGAGGATATTCTTCGACTCGCTGATGCTTCCAAGCTTTATAGAGTTCTTCATCTGCCTGTACAGTGAGCACGACGGCAGGCACAAGTTTCTCTGCCCTAGGGAACTCCGTGGTCTCTTCCTCTTTCCCTTGCGTGAAACGCGTCAGAAGGCGAACTCGACCATTGGCCCAATAGGTCGTCGATACTCCGTCTCGCTGACCAGCGACGAATTCTTCGATGCTCCAAATTACTCCATGCATGTAGGTAATCACTTTTCCGTCCGGGATACCATTCACCAACTCGACTTCGCGCGGCCAGTAGTTTTTAATGAAGATGTCATGTCGACAATCGATTTGGTACAGATATTCTCGAAACTTACCTGTGCCATTCTTGACGATCTGCACACGATCTTTGTTCCAAGCGTTATGCACGGTGAGCTTTTCGCCCTCCCCGTATTCCGCTTGCAGTTCTGGTGAACCGTCGTCGAAGAACTTTCGCCAGGGCCCAATTTTTTTACCATGAACTGTGTTGAGTTCCTCTGCCAACTGGCCGTTTTCGTGGTAAAGCCGAATCGGTTCGACCGCATAGCCTCCTTTGTCCATGACAAAACATTTCTGTAGAGCGCCGCTGGGATAGAACCACTGGATGACTCTTTGCGTACCTCGTTTGGATTCCTCTCGTTTGACTTTTCCATCTGGCCAGAAATCGCCGCTGACTTTGCCGAGTTTGTAGTAAACGGCCTCTCGTATGCAGCCATCTTCAAAGTACTCGCGGTGAATGCCGTGGGGCTTACCGTTCTTTACTTCCATTGATTCTTTGACATGACCGTTCGCATAACAGATCTCAACGGTTCCAGTAAACTTTAGATCGATCGAATTTCCTGCTTCATCCACCACCAAACGGTTGATATGAACAAGAATCCACGAGTCGATTGCTCGACTACAGCGAAGAATAAATCTGATAAACGGGCGATCCAGCTTTTCCAATTCTTTAACACTACCGAACAGTTCGTCCCATGGATTGCTACTCAGAAACTCGTCGCGGTGTTGCTGATAAATGGTAGCTGCATCTCGCAGAATTTTGGCGGCTTTGGATAAGTCAAGCGTATCAAGCAACGCAGCCAGTTCTTGGACGCCCTCATCACCTTGGCGGTTATAAAAAAACTGAGTGAACCCACCGTTGGGTACATTGCTCGCTGCTGAGCACCAGGCTGAAATGGCCGCGTGAAGGTCAGTTAAGTGTGTGTCGGGATAGAGTTCGACATGTCCGGTAATCGCTCTGGAAATCGCGCACGCTAACTCGTCATTACGATGGCGATAGAACTCAATTCGACTCATTCTCGGAAGTGAAATCTGACTTGCCATGTTATGACTTACCGAAGAGTGCAAGTTTGAATTCATAGAACCAACAATATCTGCACGCGAAGGCCAACATCACGGAGACACCGTAATCGTAGTTCCGGTCTTTACGAGGCGCTAACATTATTCCGCTTCTTCTACGTTTTGAGCAATCCAATAAAAAAAGTTATCTTTGATGGAGAGGTTAGCTACATCAATTTCGTGTTGATTCACGCTTCGGATTGTACAGGTGACTTTCGGAAGGATTCAAATCTTTATGAAGAATTCAAGTTTTTGAAGTGCACAGGTGGCGTATCGTTCAGAACTTGGAACAATTACGAAAAGTCTCTACCGGCAGGCTATCGAATCCGCCGCCTGAGGTACTTTTCGCAGTTGCCATCAATTGCTCTTTATTCGGCTCAATTGTACGGCATTTTTCCGTACCAGTTGATTTGAATCTATTTGGCTGCCAAAGCTCAAAACAAAATCATCCTCGTCTTCGTCCCTGCATTTCCTTGAAACTCAGGCGATTTCGCTTCTCTGGGACGTCTCGATCAGTGCCGAAAAGCACAACTCCTTGCATGGATGCCGCGACTGCCGAACCGACCATGCAGTCGAACCAGTGGTTGTCGGGCTGCTCGGGGCGCTGCTTCCATTCGTCGACGCTTCGGCCGCGGGCTTCCGTCTTGACGAAGTACTCTGAGGTCAAATGCTCGGCGAGCATGCGGTGAGTTTCGGCGTTGGTACCGAACAGCGAGAGGCAGCCGCGATCACCCATCGAAACACGAAGCCGAGCGTTGATAAACGACTTCCACCAGTTGGTATCGTAGACCACGTGTCGTATGGCTCGTTTGCCATGCACGTTCGGGATACGCCAGTTGAGTCCTACGCGATCACCTGGCCGGCGACGATACTCGCTGAAGGGCAAACTCGAAGCGCCGACAAAACGACCGTGGCTGGGAATGATCACAGCGGCGTGCTTGGACTGCCGGCAGAATTGGTAGACCACATCCGTCGATTGTCCCCAGTTGGCGTCGATCAAACAGCGACTGATTCGCATTGCAGCACCATCGTCTCGTTGCCACTCGCGATCGAGTAGCTTCGATGTTAGCGATTCGAGGCCAGCGTAGATCGATCCCTCGAGTCCCGTTCCCGTCGCTTCGGAGCTCAGCGTCTGGCGTGCTTCGCGCAGCGTGAAGTACGGACGCTGCTGGTCAGGATAACAACCATAGTCGATCACATAACCCGTGAAATCGTCTTCCCAGGCCGCCACCACATAGAAAAGCAACTTCTGCTGGACGTCGATGAAGGCGGTGAGATGATTCGCCCCAATCGAAACCAAGCCACGATCCATGCGGTTGATCTTCGTCGACACTTCTTCTGGCTTGAGCATCCCATCAACCACCGTTTCTGCAGGCAATGGTTGGTTCTGGTACTCGGCGAAGAACGCTGCCTCGTCTTGCAGTTTGAGATTCATCGCGTGCTGGATCGCGGAAAGTTCGTCGTAGTTGAATCGCTCCTGCCAAGCGACAATAGCACCTTCATCCATCGCGACTTGGTTCTGCCGATAAAAATCGGTCGCCGCTTCACCTCCATCACCGCCACGCATCCCTTCGGCGCGGATCTCGGCATAGCGTTCCCATAGAGCTTCATTCTTAGGGAATGCGTAGACCATCTTGGTGCGTTCACCATTCCACTCTGGGTGTCGATTCCTATCGAGGATATTGTCGGCCATATCACCTGGGCGAATTACCGTACAGGGCATGATGCCAGAGATCTTCTTGCCAGGACCAGCTAAGCCAAGCACTGCGCCGGCGAGGATACTTTCGCGATTCGCACATTGCGAAAGCGATCGAGCACTCTCATCCGTTTGCGGGTCATCCAGTACCACGAGACTTGGACGCACTGTTCTACCGTCAGGACGCTTGAACTTCATACCTCGGATGCGGCCAGTTAGGCCGGCGACCTTGATAATAGCTCCGCTGGCGCTGCTGCCTTCGATCGTTGGCAGTACGACTTCTTTTGCGGTCCATCCAATCTGAGTGCGTTTGCCTTTATAGAGCTGGCCATTGGCTCGATTCGAGATTCCATCGAGGGCTTGAATCGGGAAGCAGACCTCGGGGAAGTCGGCTAAGAGCAGCTCGTTGCTGTCGAGTTCTGTTTTGATTGAGTCGAGCATATCACATGCGTGCCCTTCATCGCTGCCGATCAAACAAACGAAGTTGCGATGCCCATAAAGCACTGCCCAAATGCAAGCCACTTCAGCAATCGAGCTTTTACCACTGCCGCGTGCCATCGCCAATGCGAACAAACCTCCATGCACGACGGCTTGCTCAATCTTATTAATGACCTTGATATGGTCCGGCGACCAGGCGAGATGAAACGTGAGCGGAAAGTATGTCTCACAAAAGTACCTGAAGTCACGCGATGCACGATCCTTGCGATCTGGATTATCGACCTCTGGTAGTTCACCAATGTCGCGACCGGCAAGTGCGAGCGCTGCATTGCGAGCACGCGCTCGTTCCTTCATCGCATCGTATGGATCGACACCGTTTGTCGTACGAGGCGTATGTCGTACGACATGCATCCATGCACAATAGCGAAGTAAGTCAACGGTCTTGTTGTCGCCGATGCGTGCGCCGGCGCGTTGACGATGCCGATAGAGTTGTCGTTCGCTGATCACCTCGCCCAGCGGCGACGAGTTGAGTAGTCGACATAGCTCGCTTGGTTTTAGCTTCCTTGGATCACTCGCCACGTCCCATCTCCTTTGCTTGCCATGCGCTGTAATGCACGAGGTTGATCGTTCCATCAACGTTGACCGGCGCACCGTCTTGTAGGTCTAGTCGGATCTTCTCTGGCTCGATGCGTTCGCGGTAAGCCGCTGAAAGTAGTTTCGCCGCTTGCTCTACCGAAAGCCTCGTTGGATCGACCTGGTTGTTTCCTTCACTCATCGCATTCCTCCATGGTTTGGCATCTCGAATCGTGGGGCCACCGTTTGCGCACGGTCGCGTTTTATTCGCATGTTCGCCTCGTTATGCGGAGCATGTTTGGACGCGACAGTGGCGTAATGTTGGGGCACCGGTGGCATGTCAGGAAACATGCAGAATTACCGGCAAAACATGCAGGAATCGGCTGGATGTTCCTCGAAACACATGGCTCATGTGTGTCATCGCGACGCAGAAAACGCGACGCAAAGCACACCTCGAACCGCAAAGGAACAGAATGATAAACGCAAACGAAATCGCCTTCGGAATTGATTATGCGGAGTTCGGGATTATGCGGAGTTAAGCGGATTTGAGTATTAAATGCTTGGTTTTTTGAATTGTCGAGTCTGCATAACAATGGGTCAGTTTGCAGGTCATTGGGATCTGCATTCAACC
>JAJTID010000259.1 GCA_021300155.1 Pirellula sp. | reverse complement strand
TTTTTGATGTCTTTTGCTACGTTTTGCAAGTGGTTTGTTGGCATAGAATGTCGATAAAACCAGTGAAAACAGCGTTTTTACCCGTTATTACGAGTCGTTTCCCAAGCTGAAAGTCGTGGGTTCGAATCCCATCACCCGCTTTGATGAAATTGCTGACTCGATATCGCCGAGCGACAGACGTAGTTTTTTCTGCACCGACGGGATAATTGGATTCAACTGACGCAACTCGTGTATCAATCTGAGATGCAATGCGAACTGGGGCCATTTTGTAATTCCGCTTGCTGGACCGTGATCGTTTGACCATCATTTGTTTCGGCTAACTGTAATACTGTAATCTCCTTGCGCGCTGAACAAGGGACAGCATGCTCATTTCACGAGTGCAACAATCCATTCCCGTAGACTCCGAATCGCTTGGCTGCTTCGGCGGCTGGATCGAACAGCTTGCTGATGCAGTCAACAAACATGGATGGGTCAACGTTGTTCAGGATCCCCAGGTCCAGACAATGTACCCCGCGAAATTATCTTCTAGAAAAAGCCGTCTATGTCCTTACATCGCAGGCGATAGACGAGAAGCAGATCACAACGATGCTAAAGAAGCGATTGCCAAAAGAATTTCTGAGCTTGTTCAACTAGCATTCGAATTGTACGGCGTCATTTTAATTGCTGTGCGTGTCCTTTGCGTTTCCGCTCTTGTCCTCTTCTCCATCCACCTCGTATGTCGGTGAATGTCCAAAAGCGGACGGATCGACGGAGAATGGGAAGTCGGAACGACACATAGCACCTCGGTGGATCGTTTTACGATCCGAAAGGAGATTACTAAAATCGATTACTTATCTTTGAGCTCAAAGGAAAAAGTATTCTTTCCCTTCTTTACATCCTCTTTGAGTCCCGATGAGCCAGGTGCGGAGTACTTTTCTGGTATCAAGCTTTTGAGAGTTGGAATAGGTGAAACGCCAATCAAGTCCTGATCTTCAGGCTTCACCGGTTTGATATTTGTCTTATCAATTTCGTGCTTGGTGATTGTAACCAAGTTCTCCCCAACGATGGCTCCATCATTTGGGCGATACGTTGTCAGAGAACATTTTCCGGCACTGTCAGTTGTTCCGGTAGCAGGATGGGGGTCCTGAACCGTGATAAACTGGACGATTGCACCTTCAAGAGGTCTACCTTTATAACTGACTGTGATTTCGACGGGTGCAGTAGGCCGTTCGTCGCCGTCACCGCCACTGCATCCGATCACAAAAATAAAAAACCCTGTCGCCAACATTTTTCGGTACGTCATCGACTCAAAACCCTTCACTGACTAAAGAAAGTCTCGCCGAGTGCGGCTGCAATTCAACTTTGTATACTCGATCGCAAGAGGTTATTGATCAATTGCAGCCACTTCGCCACCACTGATAGTACCGAGCGCACCCCAGACACCGTACAAGCTTGGCCCAGTCGGTGCAGTATTGATTGCCGCTGTATTACCAGTATCAATTCCGTCGGAAATGAATCGAACAGATCCATCCATAGAAACAATGTTCACGCCGCCCGTATGCATAGAGCTTGCAGGAAGAACAACAACATTCGAGTCAGCAGCGTTGTTCGTGTCACCGAAACAAGATGGTTTGTTGGGCCCAAGAACAGTATTGAATCCAGTGCGTTCCGCTTGACCGTCTGTCCAGAGAATTCCAAAGCGAGCTTTTAGCTGTGTTCCCGGAGCCCACTTATTGCCAATTGCCCTAGCCAAGCAACTGCTTGGACTTGTTTGGATCGTCAGTTGTTGTGCTGCAAATCGAGTCACCAGCTCGCTTCCCGTTGCTGTCTTGAAGGTGCCGTCGTTGAAGTTATTGGCATTGTGCGCAACCCGCTCACTAAACACGATGGTGTTGCTCGTGCCATCGGAAATTGCCCCCATCGTCTTATAAATGCCGGTACCACCGAGCGGTCCTCGCATTTTCTGAGCACCGTTGACATTGACAATCAAATCACCCATGTTGACTGCATAGGAGTTTGTGCCATGCTCACCAGTTGCAATTGGAATGATATTGTCCGAGGGGCATTGGTATGATGGAACAGATACTGTCCACGGAAAGTAGCGATTGGTAGTCGTTGTTCCGTCAATGCGAGGAAACCATGCAGAGGGACCACCAGGTGCAACGACCCCCAATGCAGTCGTTTCGTTTCCAGCCTGAATTCTCGTATACAGATTGTTCTGCTCAATGAACGCCAACATTGGAACGAACGGGCTCAAACGGTTGTAGTTGCCATTCAATCGCTCTGCGCTTCCTGTCAAACTAGCCGTCCCTCCAGATTTGTTCGGTAGTCTTTTGAAGGTGCTTTCGTAGTTGTGAATTGCTAATCCAATTTGTTTAAGATTATTTGTGCACTGCATTCGGCGGGCCGCTTCTCGAGCAGCCTGAACAGCTGGAAGAAGCAGTCCAACCAAAATGCCAATGATGGCAATAACAACTAAAAGTTCAACGAGAGTGAAACCTCGACTCAAAGGAAGCTTTCGCACGATCAAATCCTCAATCATCAAATGAAATCAAAACAGCAATGAGTTATTCTATCTCAAGACTCAACGAAAACGAACCACTCAGTCTCCGAGTTTTGTCGTGCCCAGAAACACAGGCGGATTGTCCACCGCTGAAGCGACTTACACTGAACATAGAATCCCGTCAGCAATGCAACCTACACTAAAAATGGCCTGCTCGCAAGCCCTCAGCGATTCCCGGCGAGCTCTTAATCTCAATGTTTTGCAACGCGCGTGAATCCTATCCTGGCGCGACGACTAAAGCTCGCTGCCGACTGGTGGACACGACCGTAAGTCTTCGGTATCACTGCATTTCTAGATGCTGCCGCAATGTGCATCTGCTTTTCGATGAGAACGGATTCCAACGGAAAGAATGGATCGACCAGAGGCTCAAAGAACTCAAGAGAAATCTTTTCGTATCCGTGGGTGGCTTTAGCACCGTATTGCGGAAGAAAGAGATAGCACTCAGCTTTTATTTGCCGCTTTAATCCCTCAGAGGGTATCGGATCTATGTTCGGCGAAGCGATCGCGATCCTCGATTCGGCTCGAGTGTAAACCACTTCTGTTACGGAGTGGACCTTTCTTTCTTAGTTGCTCAGTTCCGACCATTTTTGCGTGATCACACGACGCCACACTTGCGAGGCGATTAATCGGAGCGTCAGTTTTTTTGGATAAATGCAGGAGCGTCGAAACATTGGTGGGTGGCTCGGCAATTTGGAAAAGTGGCGATTCAAAATGGCAAAGAGATTGAGCGTGTCGAGTACTCGCTCTCTCCCCTCTGCGAATAACGTATGGCGTTGGTTCGCGATATCTAAATCGAGCGATGCTCGTATGATCGCGATGGATCGATCAGTATCATACATATCGATTCGCTCAAAGCTCCCCTTCGGCAACAATTCGTCGGCTCGAATGCTGCCAGAATAGAATGGGAACGCCCAACCTAGATACGAGTCAGTAAGCTTCTCCGAGACATAATAGCCAGAGTGATCATTCTCTAGCACGATGTGATACTGATACGGATAGATGGCATCTGCTTTGTCCGATACATCTCGGATGCCACGACCGAACACATCCAGTTGGCTAGGAAAAGCTTCTTTGAGCCGTTCGACGAATCGTAACCGTTGTCGGTGGTCGTCCGTGGTGACTTTGTTGCTCGCAATGACACTGATTAGACGTGGCTTCGCTGGTCGTTCCAATCGTCGAAGAAAATCGTAGTCGACTACCGATCCGTGCGATTGACTTTCACCGATTCCGTAGTACCACGGTTGCCCCTCGTGATCCACATTTTTTTTCGGATGCACTAGTCCTGGATGGCTAGTCCGCACAGCTCCGAATTGGGACGTGTAGCGAGGTCGATATGTTCTCAGCGAAGGTGGTTCGCCGGTAACGAGCATCAGATGCGAGTGTGGGACCGGGGCACGAATCGGCTCGTGAATATTGTCGTACACCACCCAACCAAAGAGATGCGGATGAGTTGGATCCGTCGTGAACTCAAACTGACACCAACGGTCCGTTTCCCGAGGCAATTGTCTCAGGAAGTCGTAATTCGTGTAGGTCGTGGAAAAGAGGATCGCAGGTTTCAATGCAAGTTCATCATTAGGTCAACGCTGGATGAGACGCTTCGTAAGCGTCGATCTTGGCTGCGTGTTCAAGCGTCAAACTAATATCATCGAGGCCATGCATCAAACAATGGCGACGGAACGGTTCGACGGCAAATGTCGCTTCGAAACCGCCGGAATCAAACACTCGGCATGTATCCAAATCGATCGATAGGCTATAGGGCGATTGTGACGTGTGCCGTTTGAACAGTTCATCGACTTGGCTCTCGCTCAAGACGATCGGCAGAGTACCATTCTTGAAGCAGTTGTTATAAAAAATATCAGCAAACGATGGAGCGATGACGCAGCGAATACCGTAGTCTTCGATCGACCAGACCGCATGCTCTCGCGACGAGCCGCTACCAAAATTTCGTCGAGCCAACAGGATCGAGGCGTCCTTGTTGCGAGCGAGGTTCAATTCGAAGGTAGGGTTCGGAGAGCCATCTTCCAGAAATCGCCAGTCAAAGAAAAGGTACTGACCGAATCCGCTTCGTTCAATTCGCTTCAAGAATTGCTTTGGGATGATTTGATCGGTATCTACATTCGCGCGGTCCATCGCCGCAACAACACCGGTATGCTTTAAAAATGGTTTCATGGATTTGCAGTGGCTATTTGTGGTGGTGAGTTTTAATTAAGGATTGCGATCGGTTTGGAACCGTATGTAGTTCGATTAAGACTTGTAAGACCAATCGCGGATATCGACAAATTTACCAGAGACCGCGGCGGCGGCGGCCATCGCGGGGGAAACGAGGTGTGTACGGCCTCCCTTTCCTTGTCGACCTTCAAAGTTTCGATTGGAGGTGGATGCACATCGCTCACCAGGTTGTAAACGGTCGGGGTTCATTGCCAAGCACATACTGCAACCTGCTTCACGCCAATCGAAGCCAGATTCCCGGAAAATCTTGTCGAGCCCCTCCGCTTCGGCTTGACGCTTCACTTGACCGCTTCCGGGTACGACCATCGCGTAGACTTTGTCGCTCACGCGGTATCCCTTGACGACACTAGCTGCAGCGCGAAGATCTTCGATACGAGCATTGGTGCAAGAGCCGATAAAGACACGATCAATAGAAACATCGGTCAACGGAACTCCAGCTTGGAGCCCCATATATTCGAGTGCACTCGCTGCGGACTTTTGTTCTGTTTCATCTCCGAGCGAACGTGGATCGGGAACTCGCTGACTGATCGAAGTCACTTGCCCTGGGTTGGTCCCCCACGTCACTTGAGGCTCAATCTCGGAGCCTTGATAGATACTGACACGATCGTAGGTCGCACCGGGGTCACTCGGTAGTTGCTTCCAAAGTTCGACGGCTGCATCGAAGTTCTTGGGTACAAAAGGACGACCTCGCAGATAGTCGTATGTGGTTTGATCGGGAGCGATCATCCCTGCGCGAGCTCCTGCCTCGATCGACATGTTGCAAACGGTCATTCGTTCTTCCATGCTCAATCGTCGGATGACTTCGCCGGTATATTCCAACACGTATCCAGTTCCGCCTGCCGTCGTCAGCTTTCCGATCAAGTAAAGGATCAGGTCTTTGGCAGTCACTCCAGGAGCCAGATTGCCATCGACTCGCAGTTCGTACGTCTTTGGCAAACTTTGAAGCAATGTTTGTGTTGCGAGCACATGCTCCACTTCGCTAGTGCCGATTCCGAATGCCAACGCACCAAACGCCCCGTGCGTCGCGGTGTGCGAGTCCCCGCAAACGATCGTCATGCCCGGTTGGGTGTAGCCTTGCTCGGGGCCGATGATGTGAACAATCCCTTGGTCTCGGTCGTTCAAATCGTAAAGCCGAATGCCGAACTCTTTGCAGTTGTTTCGAAGCGTATCCACTTGCTGTTTTGCAATCGGGTCCGCGATGGGCAAACTGCGATCGCTTGTCGGAACGTTGTGATCCGGTGTCGCAACGGTGCGTTCGGGTCGGCGAACCGTGCGATTGGCCAGCCGAAGCCCTTCAAACGCTTGAGCGCTCGTAACTTCATGAACGAGATGCAGATCGATGTAGAGTACGGTTTGCTTCCCTGATTCCGAGTGGACAACGTGATTGTCCCAGATTTTCTGGAAGGTATTTCTTGGAGCCTTGTTGGTCGACATACAGATAGCTAAAGGGTGAAATGGCAAAGACTCGGCTGGGGGTGTTCCAGGGAGACTGGCGAGGATATGCTGTAAGCCTCTATTTTTCACGATCCACCCCTTTTCGAATAGGCGAAACGATGTCGAACGGCGATTCTTTGAAACAACGAGGAACAGCCCTGGAAAACCAGTTCTTTGCAGACTTGGACGCAAAACTATTAGAAGAACTGAAGGCCAAGGTCGGGGCCGAACAGACTTCTGCGGAAATCTCTCGCATTTCAGGCATCAAGGAGCCAAAAGTCCTGGAAGGGATCGTCAAACTGGGGGTTACCGCACAGAGCTTGGCCGCCATGCGAGTGTTTCCGATGGTCGCGGTCGCTTGGGCGGACGGCACGGTCGATGAGTCCGAATCTTCCACAATTCACTCGTTGGCAGCGACTCATTTTCTCAAAGGGACCAGCCCAGCGTCCGATTTGTTGAAGAGTTGGCTCGAAACGAAACCTTCGTCCGACTTGCTTGCAGCGTGGGAGTCGTACGCAAAGGCACTTGTCGAGTCTCTTTCGGCAGAAGAGGCAGAAGCGCTCCGCGAAACGATCGTTGGCGAAATAAAGACAGTGGCATCAGCGAGCGGTGGATTGCTAGGCTGGGCCTCGGTATCGCAAGGCGAACATGCTGTGATGAACCGGATCATTGCTGCTCTAACCCGCGCATGATCGAGATCATTCTGACATGAGTGATGCTCCACAAGTCGTTTGGCATACGCAGTCCGTTACCCTGCAACAACGGACGCAGCGCAACGGACACAAGCCAGCCGTCTTGTGGTTCACTGGGCTCAGCGGATCGGGAAAGAGTACGATCGCGAACATCGTGGATCGGATGCTCTTTGAACGAGGTTGCCAATCGTTTCTTCTCGATGGCGACAATGTACGCCACGGTTTGTGTGCAGGTCCGAATCTACTGGAACCGGTTTACGGTGCCGAGTTTTCGAAACGATTCGGACTAGGGTTCGGTCAACAAGATCGCGAAGAGAATATTCGTCGTGTCGGTGCGATAACCGAACTGTTTGCGTCTGCTGGCTTTATCTGCTTGACTGCGTTTGTCAGTCCCTATCGACGTGATCGCGAATTGGTCAGATCGTGTGTCGATAAACAGAATGGGGGTGGCACCTTTGTCGAGGTATTCGTAGATACGCCTCTTGAAGTCTGCATCGCTCGCGACCCGAAGGGGCTTTATCAACAAGCGATCGAAGGCAAGATCAAGAACTTCACCGGCATCTCCGATCCTTACGAAGCACCTGAGACTCCCGAGTTGCATTTGAGAAGCGAGATTAGCTCGGCTGACATGCTGGCAAAACAAGTGATTGATTATCTTTCCAAACACGGAGTTATCACATGAACCTACGTATCCGCCGGGCGCTTCTGTGGACGGTTTGTGCCATGATGAGCGTTAAATGGGTGACTTGTGGAATCGAAAGCGTTGCGCAAGAAACGCAACCGCCTGCTGCCGAGCCTAAGCTCTTCACGTCAGAACACATCGCCGCCAATAAGCTTGAGCCTTATCTCGAACGGGCTGCGAAGTGGAGGAAAGACATTACGCAGTTAACTGCAAACAATAAAACCGAAGGTAGCTCGGAGGCCATTCTTTTTCTGGGTAGTTCGAGCGTACGGCGTTGGGAGAATATCGCGCAGGATATTGCACCCTTCAAACCTGTACGACGAGGGTTTGGTGGTTCTCGTTATTGTGATGTTGCGATTTATGCCCCGACACTTGTAAAGGATCTTCAGTATCGTGCTTGCGTGATTTTCGTTGGCAATGATGTTACGGGTTCGAAAGAAGATAAATCGGCCCAAGAGGTTTTGCGCCTGGCAAAGTCCGTCATCGCTTCGGTACGACATGAACGAAGTTCGATTCCCGTCCTTTTGGTCAGCGTCACACCCACTCCGTCGCGATTCAAGGTTTGGGAAGAGATCCAAAAGGTGAATACTGAGCTTCGAAAGCTCGGCGATGAGATAGAGAACGTGGATTTTCTGGATACAAGTTCTGAGTACTTGACGTCTTATGGACAGCCGCGTCCAGAGTTGTTTGTCAACGATCAACTCCATCAAAACGAAGTAGGCTACAAAATCTGGAGCAAACTGATCGTTGGCAAATTAGGCGAAATGCTAACCGCGAAATAGGCAATTCTCTGTACAGTTGAGTCATCCTCCAGCTGGGCTCTCGGAAGAATGGCTAGTTGTACGACACTCAGTCGTGAATAATTGGTGAATAACGCTTCACGTGTTCAGCGAGCGGTTACAAAATGTTGTTTGTGTGAAGTAAGAGGCCCAATTCCAGTGATCTTGATCCCGTTTGTTTGTCCGGTATGCGATCGCTAGATACATAGGTAAGATTGGAGCTGAGACAATGTCAAGGAGTCGTGTGGCAATGAAAAAGGTCCAACAGGGCGCGGCGTTTGTGATTGCGACGGTACTCAGCGTAGATCTGGTGGCAGAGTCTCCGGTCGTCATCGCGCATCGAGGTGCAAGTGGATACTGCATCGAGCATTCCGAAGCAGCTAAAGTCTTGGCACATGCCCAGAATGCGGATTACATCGAGCAAGATGTTGTCTTGACCAAGGACCGAGTGCTCATTGTTTCTCACGACATTACGATGGAAGCTACAACGAATGTCGATGAAGTATTCCCAATGCGCAGACGGGCAGATGGCAAGTTCTACTTTGCTGACTTCACTTGGAGCGAATTGCAATCTGTTTCGCTTCGTCCTCGCATGGAACGTTCTGGTGGTCGAGTCGCTACTGGTCCTGGAGTCGCATGCGGCCAGAAGATATTGACGTTGGAAAATGAAATCAAACTACTTCGAGGTCTTGATCAAACTTTAGGCCGGAGTACCGGTCTTTATATCGAATTGAAAGGCCCCAGCTTTTACGAGAAAGAACTCGGAGTGAAGATGGGTGAGATGCTTCTCGGCGAGTTGAATCGCTTAGAAGTCTCGACCGATCCGAAAGACTGTTTCATTCAGTGTTTTGAAGAGAACGCATTGATCGATTTGAAGAATCGATTGAAGTGTCCCTATGCGTTGGTTCTGTTGATGGGAGGAAGAGGGAGTGAGTTCGACTTTCAACAGATCGCCTCCTACGCCTACGGAGTTGGTCCGTCGTTGCAGATGCTAGCACGTAACGAAGAAAGCAAGATCGTGAGCACGGGCTTCGTCGAGAGGGCGAAGGCTGCTGGTCTAAAGCTACATCCCTACACCGTGCGCAAAAATAGCCAACCCTCATGGTCGCCCTCGCTCGACGAAACGCATCGCTTCCTGATAGATGAATTGCGAGTCGATGGATTCTTTACAGACTTCCCAGATCTTGGCAGGCAAGCGGTTGATCGCAGGGGCAAGCCTTGAGGCTTGAGGGAAGATCTCTAGCAAGTCATTGCTCCATGTGGGGCTGTGGGGGCGACGAGGACCGTGGCGAGTCTGAAAGACGTAAGGTTTGTGTCACCCCTCCGGGGTTCAGACTTCAGGTGGGAACCGGTCTCTCCAGCTTAGCTTTCGCCCATGCGGCTGTTTCTGCAACAACAGGCGATGCACTGTTGAGAAGCCGATCGATGAATGGTAGCAAGTCTATTCGATGTGTGTTGGCTGCTGCGATTAAGGCATTGCGTTGCATACCTACCAACTTCGTGCGCCAAAACGGTGTCTTACGATAAAGCCGTCGAAACGCATCCTCGTCTATCTCAAGCCAATGTTTGAGCGAAGTTTTTCGATCGATGTCAATCGAAAGAAGTGGTTGCAAGACATCTGCAGTTCGTTTCCGATTCCAAGGGCAGACGATTTGGCAAACGTCGCAACCAAAGATCCAGTCTTCCATTTGGTCACGCAGTTCATGAGCAATATCGCCTCGATGCTCAATCGTCAGGTAGCTTATACACCTCGACGCGTTCAGGACGTGTGGACCTGCGAACGCTTTCGTCGGGCAAGCATCGAGGCATGCTGTGCACGAACCACAGTGATCTGTGGTGGGCGCATCGGAAGTGGGTAGATCAAGGTCCGTCAAAAGTGCTGCTAGGAAGAAATAGCTTCCTAACTCTCTGTTCAGCAGTAACGTATTCTTGCCGATCCAACCAAGTCCAGCCAATCGAGCAAAATCCCTTTCCAAAAGTGGAGCGGTATCGACAACGCCCCGCCAATGTGACCCTGGAGCAAGTCGTTTCGCTTCGTCTGTCAAACTTCGGAGTTTTTCCCATATGAGTTCATGGTAGTCGATCTCCCCACATGCATACGCTCCGATTTGGGACTCTAACTTAGGTGCATCGATCTGCTTTAACCGCTCGCATGGTTGTGCTTCTGGCTTGCGAGTCTGCGTCCGCGGATTTCGATCGTAAGGCATGGCGAGCATAACAACACTTTGGCATCCATCCAGGATGGAGTCAGGATGTTCATAGGCCTGTTTCCGCGTTTCCAGATAGCCCATCGTGCCATGGAAATGCAACGATAGCCATTCGCAAAAATTCTCGTAGCCGGGTGCGCGTTGCGCTGGGACCATTCCGACTCGAACAAAGCCTTCGTCTGCTGCTTTGAGTCGCAAAGCGTCCGCTACATGCTTCATTGATGAAGCGTGCACGTTCCGCCCTCGTCACAGTTACGACCCGCGATCTTGTAACGACGCTTGGCAATTTGTTTGTACAGATATCGCCAGAGCGGCATGCTAAAGGGAAGATGTAGCATAGGCATAATAGGCCACAGCAATGGCAAACGTTTCGATAAATATCGAATCGCATCAGCCCCACCGAACTTTTCTCCCGACGGAGAAACGACCCACATTTGGTCCATCAACTGCTCGAAGCTCAGATCGGAATACAGCTCCGCCACGCTCGGGTCGTGAAGCGATAGGAACCGTAATCGATCCTTGCCGTCAAATCGTCGAAGGTTGTCGATCTGACGACAACAGAAGTTGCACTGTCCATCAAAAAGAACAACATCTTGAGAAGGGTTGATAGCAGCGATCCCTGAACGAGAAACAAAAAAGGGGAGTACACATCGAATTTGTTACCCGAATAGGGGCAACCTGTAAACTTTCGACGGCTCCAGTACTATTATACACCTGTTGCCGAACTGTGAATTCAACTCTAGTCGTAACGCAGCTTGTTTCTTGCGGAGCCTCTTGGAGCGAATCGAGGCAATTGGCTCCTGGATTCCCCTCATTTTGACGATTTCCCAGACTATAACAATCTATGCGACTGCCTATTGTCACGCTTTCGACACAGGAGAGATGGAGTTGCCATCAATGTGGAATTTGCTGCCGAGGGAGCCTTGTTCCATTAGACGACGCTGATTTGCAACGATTGGCTGGGCAGAAATGGGAAGAGCATCCGGACTTCAAGGGTATCGCAGTTACGACCAAACTGTCCCTTGGGGCGAATCGACGTCGCCTGGCTCATCGAGACGATGGTAGCTGTGTTTTTCTTCAAAACGATGGTTTGTGCCGTATTCACGCTGAACTAGGTTTCGATGCCAAACCGAAGATCTGTCGTGTCTTCCCGTTGCAATTGATACCGAGAGACAAAGACATCGCCCTCACGATTCGTCGTGCCTGCCCATCGGCGGCTGCAGACTTAGGAGCATCCGTCGACGATCACTTGCCCTGGATGAGGAAGATGGTGGAGGAAGGAAAGTTATTCCCAAGTGCTGCACCGGCGCCGATCTTCAAACAGGGGGAAAAACGTGACTGGAAAATCGTACGTGTTCTCTTGAATGCTGTATCAGAACTACTGAGAGACGAACGCTACCCTCCGGTGCGACGGCTTGTTCATGCGATACGATTGGCAGAATTGCTTCACCGTGCTAAGACCGCATCCTTGAGCGATGCCAAGGTCGAAGAACTCATTGCGACCATTTGCACTCTGGTGTACGAGGAAGCTAAACCATACTTTTCGGAACGCGCGGCTCCGAACGCTTCTGCAAGAATTCTGTTTCGCTCCATGGCGAGCGATTACGCAAGGCTCCATCCCAAGTATCGGGCCAAGAAAGGAATGGGGGAAAGAATCAAATTATTCCGAAATGCTATTTCGATTTTTCGCGGTCGAGGCGCGTTGCCTGACTTGAAGCCTGCTTTGCCTGCCGGGTCCTACGAAGACTTAGAGCACGCCTTGGGTCGAATCGATCCGTCGATCGATCTTCCCCTGGCTCGAATGATCGAAACGACATCTGCATCTTATATGTACGCGATAGCCGATCGTGGTCATTGGTCGATTATCGAAAGCGTCCTTGGATTAGCAGCAACCTTTCCGGTAGGATTATGGCTCTTGCGTTGGTCGTCGATTGGCCGAGAGCCAACAGAAAAGGACATGTTGGATATTGTTGTTGCGTTGGAACGTGGACAAGGTGCAACGCAATTGACGGGTAAGGTGCAACGCAGTCGACTTCGAACTTTGGCAAGTTCTGGGGAGCTCGCGCGATTGGTTGTATGGTACGCAGCGTGATTGATTTGATCGATGACAACGGAGTGCTTGTCATCCTGGATTATTTCAAACCAAGCACAACGACTCACATGGTTTCTGGTCTACTGCTCATTGTCAGGTGCCGGCATGGTCGATGGAATTGTACGAAGATCGCGAAAAAGGAGCATTTGCACAAATCGTTCGTGAATCGTGCTCTTACCAATCTACACCCATACGCAGGCTGGATCTGTCACCAAATTCTCGTAGATTCCGCACCATGGTCGTGGAACGCGTCAGATTTCTCGGTCACTGGTCAGCTATAGCGAGTAGGACGCTTGTGGCTTCCTCGATCCGAACACGGAAAGTGCTGGCGAGCTTACTTTTTCTTTTTCCCTTTACCCTGGCCCGAGAGTGGGCCTTCGGGGGGTGGGGTAAGACCGTCGTTGGGTTGATTCCATAATCGCCATGGATCATCCAAGCGTCGCATCTCGGCAAGTAACAACGTTTCCATCTCCGACAATTTGTCGGCGTACTTCGGATCCGCTGCCAAATTCACTTGATGCGATGCTGGTTTCGCACCGGTAAGCGAATAGACTTTTTCGTCGTGATGCTCTGTTACGAATTCATTAGGATTGTCCTTGAGATGAAATAGCTGTGTCTCGCGCACTGAACCGTTCATCGCATCGACTTTGATCAGTTTCCAATCCCCCTTTTTCACCGATCGCATGCCAGGCTTGGTGCCACCGTTGTAAACCCCGTAAAGAACGTCTCGCACGGTTTGCTTTTGCCCCGTGAGAACCGATTTGAAACTGGTCCCTTCATTCGTTTCGGGTGGAGCAATTCCAGCTAGATCGCACAACGTTGAGAGGACATCGAGCAGGTAAATGTTCCCTTCGACACGCGAGCCAGGCTGGATGTCGGGACCCTTGACGATGAACGGGACACGCCACGTATGTTGATAGAGATTTTGCTTTCCCTGCAAACCATGCCGTCCGATCGCCATCCCGTGATCGGCGGTATAGACGACATACGTGTTGTCCAACTCTCCCATTGCCTCGAGTTTCTTCAGCACACGACCGATCTGGATATCGATATTTTCGCTACATGCGAATTGACGACCAACCTCATTTCGAATGGTCCGTTCGTCACGCCGTTCCCAAACACCACTGACGGCAACTTCGTCGCGTAATCCAGGGTGACCGTGTGGGAAAGGATGCGACGGTAGATAGTTCGATGGCAACCGGGGCTGCTTCGGATTGGCCGGTGGCGGATTCGTCTTATCTGTATGATTGGTTGCGCCATACTTGGCCAGGAGTTCTGGAGTTCCATCGCGTTCGTCATGAGGAT
>JAJTID010000042.1 GCA_021300155.1 Pirellula sp. | reverse complement strand
TTGAAGTTGAATGATACTTTTGAGTCACGATACCAAGCCACTGGCTTTATGTCGAATCAGTCAATTGCTCTGCCCGTTTATCTTTCATGGCACACCGTGGGAATTTCCAAAGATGTATTTTTGGATGCGCAACGAGGTGTAAACTATCGGGGGACGAACGAATTGGGATCGCTGGAGATTCTCGGAACGAACGGAATCGAGAAGATTGTTCTGAGAAAGTCGAGTTCAGATCTGCATTCTCCTGGGTGGCTTCCCTTGTCAAAGATTTCGAATTCGCGAATTCCAAATGGGTTGCAATCCATAGTGCAGGAGTACTCGTTTACTCCCGAAAGAAGATTTGGTGATTATGAGCCGTTCCGCTGTGTGGGAACCATTGTTGAAACCCATCCGGATAACAGAACTCGGAAAACCGAGATCGAAATCCAAGTAACAGAACGTGCCGATGCCAGAGCGGCTAGGAAATTCATCAATGCTTTTCTTGCAAAAGTCCCCAACACCGAGCGGATCATTTCTAATTCAGAGATAACAACTGTCCTGGATGGAGGAAAGCAAAAAGTCGCTCTCGATCGTGACGTCGAACGTGTGGATGAAGCACAATTCGCTAACGGAAGCCCTTCTTTCTACTATTACGCGATCGTACTCTTTTTTCTTGTCATCTTTGGCTTGATTGGATATCTGAGATGGGCACAAAAAGGGTCTTGACTTTAGTTCTTTTATGTTTGATTCATTGCTCGACACATGCAGCAGATGAATCGCGGCAGAATCTATCCACGACGGAATTTATTCATTCGAAGACTCCGACAAGCTATTGCGGTCTCTACTGCGTCTTTGTTGCCGCGAAGTCGATTGGTGTGGAGCTTCGGATGGAAGACTTGGTCCGAGAGGATTACCTTACTGGTCGCGATGGGAGCAGTATTGGTGATCTCGTCAACGCGAGTCGGGCGAACGGGATGTACGCCAAAGCTCGAAGCGGGCTGGCGGTAGAGGATTTGATGATCGCGAATTGTCCAATGATCTTGCACGTCCGATCTCCTGGGAGCAAGGGATACTATCATTGGTCGCTGTTCCTTGGATTCGACGAGAACGGTCAGGCAAAGATCTTTGATCCTCCCGTGGGGAAAGGCAGGCTCTCAAAAGCAACATTGCTTTCCATCTGGGACGGAATTGCGATCGACGTTTCGCGAGAGAAGAATGGAGTCGTATCTTTACCATTCAACCTTAGTAACATTGCTCTGGGGGCAACCGCATTTTGCGGCCTATTGTTGATTCGTAGATGGTGTCCAAAGGGATGGCAGGTACCGATAGTAGGTCTATGTCTCAGCTGTGTAACTCTTGCGCTCCCTTCTGGATTCATCTGGAATCGCAATGCGGTTCGCCTTGTGTCGTCGGCTCATTTCCGCATCAAACTTCCCGAAATTAGTCATGAAGAACTGATGAATCTTTTGGAAAGCGAACAAGTCGTTTTGATTGACACCAGGCCAGCCGACATGTTCCAAAGTGGTAGCATTCCTAGAGCAATCAATATCCCGATCAGCAGCAGCGAAATCAGTTTGCAGAACGCACTGGCAGAATTACAAAAAAATCGGAGTAAGCGTGTTATAACCTATTGTCAGGGCATCCGTTGTGGCTGGGCTGACAGCATGGGAAACCTTATTTCCAAACGAGCAGCGATTCCCGTCTTTGTGTATGCGGAGGGTTTGAATGGATGGCATTCGAGAGAAGGAAAGTAGTCGATCGCGGGCTTCATTTTTGTTCGTTGCATCGCTGCTTTTCGGTTTCGTCTTTTTGTATTCAGCGAATGTTCATTTGAGCAATCCCTATAGTTTTCTTTCTCACACATACTCGTATGACGTAGTATCAGAAACGATTGGGGTTGTAGTCGCCAGTGTTTTGCCTAGTGTGCAGCTAGTGATTGGGATCGCGATTCTTTTCTTCCCAGGCCTTCGCCCGTTTTGCTTCCTTGGAGCCACTGCATTGTTGTTGGCATTTACCTGCTTCCAATTGCAGGCTCACTTGCGAGGACTGAATATCTCTTGCGGCTGTTTTTCAAATAACAACGAAGACCCGATAACATGGGTGACCATCGGTCGAACAGCAATCCTTTCGGCGATTGGAATCGTGAGTTGTGTCCTTACGTGGCGAGGTCGGGAATCGAATGAAATATTGCTTTGATTTCGAAGGGGGAATAATAAACTCATGAAACGGAAGACGCGCGGATTCAGTCTCTTCGATGTTTTGCTAACGATCTCCATTATCGGTCTACTAGTTGCCTTGCTGTTGCCGGCTGTTCATCAAGCTCGCGAGTCTGCTCGACGTGTGCAATGCATGAACAATCTGAGGAATCTCGCGTTAGCGTCGATGTCAATGGAATCTGCGACCCGACATCTTCCAGGTGGCCGGATGAATGCCCATCCTGCATCGAGAGCATACCGAACTGATTCGGGGGTGTTTGTTAACCTACTTCCTTTTCTTGATCATGGCGAGTTCCACGCTCAGTTTGATACGACATCACCGTCCAATTCGATTCCGAACCGACATTTGCTGCCAAGGAGGCCCGCGATCCTTAAATGCCCCAACTCGGAGGTCTCAATGTCTCTAAGCCTCCTTTCCGGTTTTTTCTCAGGACCTGAAATTGTTGGCTTAGACGGAGTTGCGTGCGATTACGTTGGAAATGATGGCTGTTTTGTAGGGCAAAAGCTCTTGCCAGGAACTGTGCGAGTTAGAGTCGGAGATATCGTCAAAGAGTTTCGAGTTCACGAAGTGCGAGACGGAACCACGCATACACTTCTTTTCTGGGAGAGTCGTGGAGACAATTTGTTTTCTCCTGGAAGAAGAGGAGCCCCGGAAGAACTCGGGCTCCACTCCTTTGCGTATTGGATCGACCCTAATCCACAGCACAGGATGTACTCTACGACGTTAGGATCGTACAAGTCCTACGTACTTTCGTGGACGGGTTTTCGAGCGGGTTCTGTCCATAAGCAAAGCAAAGGAGTCATGAATGTTTCCAATGTGTCGGGTGAGCCATTCTCGTCGCACCCCGAGGTCTTGCCCTGTTGCTTCGTTGATGGGTCTGTCGCACCGATTAGCAGGTTGATTGACGCCGAAATTCTTATTGCGATGGCAACCTCTCAAGAATCCGACGATGCTAGCCGAGAGTGATTTCGACGAAGCATTGAGGGATTGAGCATCGTCCTGCGTATCAAATTGCGTTTGGATTGATCGAAGGGCTATCGCGCATCTGCGAAATCAGGGCCACAATTCTATTTCTTTTTGCTTTTGACCCAGGCTTGATTGCGTTTTTGATAGCCGTATCCGAACCACCAAAGCGGATTACGAGATCAAGGGGCCGGATCCTCGCAAGAAAAAGTAGCCTAACTCGTGTTAATTGCTGAAGCGGGTTCTAGGATTTCCGCGGGAACTCATGGTACAGTAGTTGGTCGTTGAACAGACTTCCAACCTCTCAGTATCCCACATCGCTATGCTTACCTTTACTGGAAATGGTTCCGCACAAACATGCAATGGTACGACCCGTCGTGATTTTTTGCAGGTCGGTACGCTGGGTGCAATCGGTCTAGGATTGCCGCAACTTCTGGCCGCCAGAGAGGCAGGGAAAGCGGATCCGACCAAGAGCAAGCGATCGGTCATTATGATCTTTAACTTGGGCGCTCCGAGCCAACTCGATACGTTTGACATGAAGCCCGACGCACCCGCCGAAATTCGCGGCCCGTTTCAACCCATCGCAACCAGTGCACCTGGCATCCAAATCTCCGAGATCCTGCCACTCCATGCTAAGATTGCGGACAAGTTTTCACAAGTACGTTCCTGCTTCCATCGCGGAGCTGCTGTGCATGACGCCGGCTGGCAGATCATGCAAACTGGGCGTCAATTTGCGGGAGGCGTCAATACTCCCCATGTCGGCTCGGCAGCAGGTTATTTGCTAGGTAGACGTTCCGATTTGCCTGCTCACGTGGTCTTGCCTGAGACTATGGGCCGTGGCGGCGGCAATCTTCCTAATGGACAAGCGGGTGGGTTCTTAGGCAAATCGCACGACCCCTTCGCATTGATGGCTGATCCATCGAAATCGGATTTCAAAGTACCCGATTTGCTTCCACCCGATAACATCGGAATCGCTCGCATTGATCGACGTCGACGCATGCGAGATGTCGTGGAAAGCACCATCAAGAATTTTGAAGCAAGTGAATCCGCCAAAATGATGGACGATAATTTTCAATCGGCCTATCGATTGATGACCAGCTCCCAAGCCCGCGATGCATTCGATTTGACCAAAGAGCCGACATCCGTTCGAGAACGATACGGCATGAATCGATTCGGCCAATGTTGTTTGCTTGCGCGGCGACTTGTGGAGTCGGGGGTTCGATTTGTCACGATCAATACGTTCCTCACTGTGTTCGATGAAATCAGTTGGGATATCCATGGCAGCAAACCATTTACCTCCATCGAAGGGATGAAGAATGTGGTTGCGCCGATGTACGATCAAGGCTACTCCGCATTGATTGAAGATCTCGATCAACGAGGACTATTGGACGACACGATGGTTTGCAATCTAGCCGAGTTTGGACGAACCCCGAAAGTCAATCCAGCAGGTGGACGAGACCATTGGCCTCAATGTTTCACCGTCTATTTTGCTGGCGGTGGCGTGCAGGGAGGGCGTATTGTAGGAGCAAGTGATCCGATCGGTGCCGTTCCCGTCGATCGACCTACCGAACCGCCTGAGATCGTTGCCACTATATTCCATTCCCTTGGTCTTGACGTCGAGACCCATCTCCCTGGCCCCGCAGGTCGACCATTTCCTCTCGTGGACTTCGGTTTCAAAGAGATCCGCGAATTGTTCTAAAGCGAGAAAAGCTGAGGATGAGAATTCTCGTCATCAATGTTGGGAGCACGTCGCTCAAGTATGCGATTCTAGATCCCGATTCGCAGATCCGTAACGAACATGGAATCTTCGATCGAATTGGACAACCGGATGGCGATGCAGCAAATGCAATCGATGCTGTAGAAAAGCTCTTCCGTCGGCTAGCAAATTCACCTTTTGATGCGATTGGATATCGCGTCGTTCACGGCGGCGATTTTTTCCAACAACCTTCATTGGTGAATCGTTCAAATCTTAAATTGCTAGGCAAGCTCGATCAACTGGCTCCGTTGCACAATCCGCCTGCACGGTGTGTGATTGAGTACGTTTGGCAGACTCGTTCGAGTACGTCGCAGTACATGGTCTTTGATACGTCGTTTTTCGGAGCATTGCCACCCGTCGCTTATCGATATGCAATTCCTGACTCGTGGCTGGAGCAGCACCAAATTCGTCGGTATGGTGCGCACGGAACATCACACGAATACTTGATGGAGCGGGCCACAAGCTACTTTGCGGATCGCGATTTGGATCCAATGCAACTAAGGCTCATCACATTGCATCTAGGAGGTGGAGCGAGCGCGGCTGCCATTCGAGGAAATCGACCTATCGACACCAGCATGGGCCTAACGCCCATGGAAGGATTGGTCATGGGAACGCGATGCGGTGATATCGATCCAGGAATCATTCTCTACATGCTTCGCAATACACCACGAACCGCAGACGACATCGATCGCATTCTCAACAAAGAAAGCGGTCTATTGGGATTGTGTGGCGAGTCTGATATTCGACGTGTTCT
>JAJTID010000148.1 GCA_021300155.1 Pirellula sp. | reverse complement strand
GCGGCAAGAGAACAAAGGACTCTTGGGGCATTTTCAATATCGGCCCGAACCCAGATATCCAAATCTCCCGTCGCTCGTGGATGTCCATGCACGGCCATCGCATATGCACCCACTAACAGGAAATCAGCTTTTGCTTCGGATAATGCGAACAACATGTCTTTGAAGTCTTGGTTGAACAAAATTCGGTTCCTTGAATGCCCACGCCGTAAGGGTCAACGGCCAAACCATCATTATCCGCTCTACCAATGTTGCTGCATGTACACCACTATCACGACCTTGCAATTCGAGTGTCGAACGTTTGACAATCGTTCGGTCCATTCGCGGGAGAGTAGACATAATGAAGGGCTCATGTGTTGGAAGCTATATGCTGAACAATGGTTCAACTCCATTGCGTGCAATTGTACCAGACGAAATCACTCTACGTAGTCCGAAATGCGACAATTCAAGCACTACGCCAAAGCATTGCGGCCGTAGAAAACCGCTATTCTGAACCCCATTTCATAGTATCAGTCGCACTCCAAATTGCTCCAGTCATTAGACTATGCAGAGTTCCAAACGGGATTGTGATGCAATTGGCAAGTCGAGTCGCAGAGGAAAGAATTGAAACATGAAAAAATCTTGGGCGGTGTTCTTTCTATACTTTCCTTTAGTAGGACGCATTGTTACCGGATTTCTTGATGCTGTTCAAGCGAGCGATGCAGTGGTTCGCCCCAATATCGTGCTGATCGTTGCTGATGATTTGGGTTATGGTGAGTTAGGGTGTTTCGGAGGCAAAGATATTCCGACTCCCAATCTCGATGCGTTGGCTGCGGGCGGAGTGAGATTTACCAACGGCTATGTTACCGCCGCATTCTGTGCCGCTTCTCGTGCTGCACTACTGACGGGGCGATATCAGACGCGTTTTGGATTCGAGTTTAACCCGATTGGTGCCAAGAACTCGGCACCTGGCATTGGATTGCCGGTCGAAGAAAGGACGATAGCCCAGCGACTTCGAGACTCTGGTTACGCCACTGCGTTGATCGGCAAGTGGCATCTCGGCGGAACGGCGCCGTTTCATCCTCAACGGCGAGGATTTGATGAGTTTTTCGGATTCTTGCATGAAGGGCATTATTTTGTACCTCATCCCTGGAGCGAGGTTACAACTTGGCTACGACGAAAATCGCTTCCCGACGGTAGCAACCAGGGACGCTGGACATCGTCCGATGGCCGCATCGTATGGAGCACGCACCTTGGTAGCAACGAACCGGAATACGATGCAGACAATCCGATTTTGCGAGGTAGCCAACCTGTAGATGAGAGATCAAACCTCACGGATGCATTTACGCGCGAGTCATGTAACTTTATCGATCGCCATCGCGAACAGCCATTCTTCCTTTACCTGGCATACAACGCCGTACACAGCCCGATGCAGGCATCGGACAAGTACATGAAAAAATTCTCGGCCATCGACGATATCCATCGCCGCATTTTTGCGGGGATGCTCTCGCATCTGGACGATAGCGTCGGCCAAGTGCTTCAGCAGATTCAACAAAGCGGGATAGAAAACCGTACGATAATCTTCTTCCTCAGCGACAACGGAGGTCCTACCAAAGAACTCACGTCGCGCAATGATCCATTACGTGGCGGTAAAGGGGAACTGTTCGAAGGTGGAATACGCGTTCCATTTATTGCTTCCTGGAAGGGGCGCATACATTCACAAGTTATCGATGCACCGGTGATTTCCATGGATATTGCAGCGACTTCGCTTGATATCGTTGGCGTATCAACCATCGGCAACAGCAAATTGGATGGCATCAATCTATTGCCTCTTTTGTCTGGTTCTGTAAAGGAGTTGCCGTCACGCAATTTGTATTGGCGAGTCGGTTCGAGGCACGCAATGCGAAAGGGAGATTGGAAAATCCTTCGCGAAAACAACGATTGGCAACTCTTCAATCTGGCCAAAGATGTTGGTGAAGCCAACAACCTCGCTAGCAGTGAACCGACACTCGTGAAGGAGCTTTCCTCCTTATGGGATCGTTGGAACGCCGAACAGTCAGATCCACTTTGGAAGTAGAGGCCCGCATATCTTTACCAGTTGCCGCATCAAAAATTGGTATGAGCAATTAAGGTGCGGAGATATTTCATTCATTTGTGGCGCAAAGCAAGGCTACTCGGCTTCAAGCGAAGCGTCAGCTACCGGGAAGCTATTTTGCAAACTTAGTTCTGCCAAAGAAATTAGCAGAACAAACGTTTGATGAGACTGTCCACCAGAAAGAACAGTATTGTGAATGGCAGGTGCTTATTCGAGTGCGCGACCAGTACGATAGAGATCGCCAAGAACGGCCATTTCGCACTTAGCCGCGATTTCGTGATCACTTTCAAGAGCCAACAATCGTTCAGAGAACGAGCGACACGTTTTCCAACCTGGCAGCAAGCGGGCGACTTTTCGGAACTGGTCAGGCTTAAGCTTTGAAAAAGGAGCGTATCGCACTCGGAAATAGTTCTCATCAAGCAAGGCTTTGCGTTTTTCTTCGTCTCCATAGAGTCGCGCTCTTTCCTGCATCATTCTGAACGCCTCAGTACATGCGGGCTCCAATTCAGCTACTTGATCGTCGGATAGATCAAGGTATTTTGCGGCCATTGGGCTATGCAGAATATAGACGTTAACCCACTTGTGGACAAGAATTTCAAACTGCATTGGATCAATTGCCTCGACAAGCTCTTCACAGAGGTTCGTTTCAGCTTTTCTTTCGAGTTGCTTGAACTCTTCGATAGCGTTCGTTAACTCCTTTTTCGATAGTAGTGGTAAGTGAAGATGCGCGAGCCGTTCGGGCGGCATTCCCTTTTTAAGAAACAGTTCATCTACCTCACGCCGATCAGCCCCCTTCAGTACCAACAAATTCTCTTGATGCTTCAAATGTCGTTTTTCGAAGAGCCTGTCCAGTTCTTTCGTTTCTTCTGAAGTTGTCCTCATGAGGTTCAAGAGCGTATTGCGCAGTAAAAACTCCTGTTCTTTGCCATTTACCTCTCTGTATTCCCGAGTTGTAAACCAACTCAAACTGGGTGATGCTTGCTCAATGAGACTAAGCCTCGCGCGAATCGATGGCTCAGCTTTGAATGCATCCAGATCATGGGAAACGGAAAAGGGCAATGGAGAACGCGGAGCTTGATGCTCCATTGCATCCCTAAATGCTCGGTCTACGCGTTCAGACATTTTCTCAGCTAGTTTTCCATCAACCTTTTTTTCTTGACAGACACCGCTTACTCCAAGAACGAAAAAAACGAAGATACTAGAAGTCAAATTCATTTTGATTACCTCCATGTCAAGCAATGCTAACGAACCAAAGAATCGATTTACAAACCAAGAATAATCTAGTACTCAGTCGACTTTATAATACGCGTTTCTCTCGGTGACGTACTCCGAATAGTCTTCTTCTCCATGTAGGGTTTCTTCCGCATCGGTCCCGGGATTCGTTACGATTCCGACCTTTATTCTGGCATAGCTACCCGCAATAGCTCGGAGTGTGACCCTTCTCGTTCCGGCGGCAGCCTGCACAACGCCAGTGATTATGTTGATGAACGGAGTAGAAGCAGTATACTCATAAACGTCGTCGTAAAATGTCGCGGGGCTATAGGAATTCGCCTCAATCTCAAGATTAAAACTCCCGGATACATGTTGTGTAACTTTTTCAAAGGTTGCAACACCGCCATATGGCTGCTTGATGCGAATCGTTGCGAGCTTTGTTGTACCAGAGAAAATGTCTATTTCACGAGTAAATGCCAGGGTGCCTGTAGCTGTCATCAGCCCGACCATGTCGTCGTCTCGCAAAAGAGTTGCGGAGCCGTACTCGTAATCCCATGTGCCCCAATCCGTGCAGGGGTCGCGATAGATTTTTGCAGGTGCAGAAATAGGTACTTGCGCGTTTGTACTGCCTACACCAAGAACGACTAGAGCGGCTACAATTCCTGCATGGAGCATGGAGCATAGAGCATGGAGAATTTCCTTGTGAGAGGGTGAAAGGAGGATTTCAGAGCTTTGTTCCCGGCTAAAGAGAAGTTGTCAATGTACTAAGTTGCAAAGCTGGCACTAAGACTAGCTTGATTCTACGATAATTCATTGAACACGATATCATAGTTTGCTTGATACTCCATCGAATCACGCCTTTTGAATGAGAATGACCATGAGCCGATTTGAAATCGAAACGTACATTACCGCTTGGAAGTTTAACCGAACGAAGACACTTCAATCGTTGGAGCAAGTTGAGAAGTTGCCGAATCCGTCGGCAATTCTCGGTTGGAGACCAGGAGTAGGGCGTGCGCATTGTGCTTGGCAGTGGATGCATATCGCAGTGACCGAAGAGCTGTTCGCGACGGCTAGACTCTTTGGCCAAGAGCCTGGACTAAGTCCATTTATTGAACGGTTTCGGGGTGGAAGTACACCGGATGATGAAATTCCAGATCTCTTGACACTTCGGGAATCACTTGAGGTTTCACGGAGCCAATTGCTCAACGCGATCGAGACATTCAACGACGAAGATCTGAACATGATTCCGGAACCCATCAAAGACCGCGGTTGGTCCCTTCGAACGGTGATGCAAGTCCTCGCGTGGCATGAAGCGCATCATCAAGGCCAAATACATCTCACCCTTAATCTGTGGAAGAACCGACTGTAACATCTTCGTGGCTATATGGATAAACCACCAAGATGCGGTACTTCAGATGCCGATCATTATCCAAGATATCAAGGGTTGTTGCTTAATGGATTTGCCGTTGGCGAAGGACCTCTTATAACCCGACGCGTGAGAGCGTGAGCGAGGGATTCTGCGTCCCTCGCTTACGCGTCGGGTTGGGATTAAACCAACAAGCCGTCACGCGTCGGGTTGGGATGAATGCGACAAACTGCGAAAGCGAGGGATTGCCTAAGATACTGCGGTTTCGTGGAAGAAGTCTGCGGTGATCGATACGAGTTCACTCTTGTTGGTTTGCTTGTTCTTGATCACATGCAAATACGTGCCGACATAAGGTTCGCATACCCGAGCTTTGGCATCCAACGGTGCTACGATCAATAGTTGCAAGCCGAATCGATCGAACAAATCGAGTGCATACTCTGCGTGTGCATCATCGCTTCTCGAAAACATCTCATCGACCATCACAAAAGCGAATTTATCACTCGAGGGACTGTCTGGATCGATATCGTATTGATACGCGATCGCAGCGACCAAAACGAGAAACGCTAGTTTCCCCTTCTCACCGCCGGATTGCCCCGTTCCCCCGTCGTAATAACTTCTCTGCTCGCCAGTCTCTTTCACGATCTCGCGCGCACCGAAGTTGAACCAATTGCGAACGTCGATCACCTTCTCTCGCCAACGTGTGTTGCCATCGTCGCGGAGCTTGGCCACAAACTTTTCGATCCGAACAAAAGTCGATTCATTCGCTTCGGGCGATCCATCCAGCGTACCAGACAAACAGCCTGCCAGCTCTCGGCGGAAATCTTGGATCTCTCGGTCTTGAACATCGCTCGGTTCCAAACGCATGTACGTTCCGATCTTCCAATCGAGCAGTTTTAACGCGGCGTTCAATTGCTCGATTTTGTCTTTGATCTCTTCGCGTTCGTCTTCCAAGCTTCCATGCAACAACCCAACTTCGTTCAGCACATTCTCATTCAATCGGCGTTTGAAACGTTCTTCATGTTTGGGCAAATCATCGATCGAGATTCGCTCAAACAGAGCACGGAAGCTGCTCAACGATTCGATATTGGGATCTAAATCCGCTTGTTCATCGGGAAATCGCTTGAGAAAACGAGACATACCACTGATCAGCTCGCGCCCCAGTGGTGCCAGCTTCTCCTGCATCTTCTCGACTGACTCGCGTTGTGTCTGCATGCAAACCGATGGTAACAAACCGATGTTCGCGAGTGAGATAGGCTCGGCCAATCCTGATGCAATTGCCTCATATTGCGATTGCCATTTTTCATAATCGTCCGAGGCCTTGGCTGAAGCGAGTGAGCGTTGCGAAGCCTCGAGCATGCGACGACCATCGCGAAGCTCACGATCTTTCTCGGTTCGTTGCTCGATCGCTTTGTCGCGGTCTTGTTGATAACCGTCGACTTCCGCGCGACGTGACGCGACCTGCTTTTTGAGTTCACGAATACTGTCGTCCGACTCTTCGAGCCTCTGCCGTTCCAGCTTCAGTTGGTTTGCTTCGAACTCATGACGATAGGAATCGATTGAATCAAAGTCTTCGACTAGCAACGCTTGGTCCAATGCTTCGATAGCTGCGGTTGCGGAATCCATCTCTTGGTTCAAACGCTGTGATCGCTCTTCTAGTTGAGTGAGGTTGCTTTGCGAGGCTCGAATCGCTTCGGCGAGAGCCAACCGCTTCTGCCGATTGTCCCATCCCAAAACGTAGTGCCGTCTATCGTCATGAATCTGTCGATCGTCTTTCTCGTGTCGTTGCGAACCTGACTTGATATGCCGATTGCGAGTCATGGCAGCCGCATCGATCCGTTGAAACTCTTCGATCGAGTCACATGCGACATAATCGAATCGATTTTGAATCTCCGATTTCACCCACGGACTAAGTGGATGATTCGGAAACTCCAGTTTGGCTAACAACGTCTCGTGACTGCCAGTTTCTTTCGAACGCGGATTGGATGCGTCTCGATTTTGTCGTGACACCTTCAAATAAACAAGCCGTTGCCCCTGACCGCGACCGTCCACCAAACGCGTCCGCTCGACATACCCTGAAACTCGCGAGTAATAGTCGGATGGAACCAACAAACTGCGTGAAAAGGAATGGAGCACCTGTTCGATCGTTGATTCCCATTCCCGCTCTTTTAGTTGAACTGCCATCAATTCGGCAGCGAACGGCAAATCGCTTGGTGCCAATTTAAGCTCTCGGCACATGCTGTCGCGCATGGCGATAAAGGTCTCTGGCAGATTGCCTTTTCGCTTCTCGAGCGCTTCGAGCTCAACTCGATCTTCAGCAAGCTGTCGAATCAACGATCCTACCTCAAACTGGACCTGGTCATTCAGTTTGCGTTTTGCAGCCCGCTCTTCGGCAAGAGCCGCGCGTCGCGAATAACCTTCTTTTCGCACTTTCGCAAATTGATCGGGTGACGTGATTCGAACTTGAACGCCAGCCATCGCAAGTTGACTCTCGAGCCTTGCACGAAACTGCGATTTGAAGCGGGCAAGTGTTTCCGATTGCTCAATCAACCCGGGAAGCTGTTTCAGTCGTTCTCCTCCCGCGTTCTCGATATCGATTTCGAGTCGTGCGATTTCGCTTCTGAGTTTTGATTGCGTTTTCTCAAGCCGATCGATCTCTTCGTTTAGATTAATAATCTGTTGCGTCCACTGATCGCAAATCGGCGCCAATAGCTGGATCGTTTGTTCGTCGAAGAATGGCTTCATCGCTTCGAGCTGAATCTTTGCCAATTGCACTTCCGCGTTTCGAGTCTCAAAGCGATCTCCCAACTCCACGACGGGGCGTAGCAACTCGTCTTGTTGACGGACGCGAACGAGCATACGGTGTGCTTCGCTCAGTTCGTTAAAATGGTTGAGCAATCGACCGACCCGTTCGTTCCATGGTTTTCGCTCCAGCATATGTTGCCGAATAAAATCGTCGAGACGTTGAACATCTTTCACGGCCACGGTCTGATTGAAGATATCCATCGCTTTGGCTTTGAAGCTCGTTTTGCGTTGGATCCAACTGAGGTACTCCTTGTAACTCGAGGTCGTTCGGAACCCTCGGTCTTTAAGAGAACGCGCAATGGAACTGCCTAAACCTAATTCCCCCAAGTCACGCACGATACTCCGTTCGTCATCGCTGTACGCATATACTTTTTCGACAGCGTTCTCGTTGTTCAAGTAAAGAACTTGAGCGATCGTAAAAGCGGACTTCGAATTTTCATTCGAGAACGTCGCGAGCAACGCGGTATAGTGTCCACTGCCCGAACGGAGGTATTGGATTTGCGGTCGCCCCGATTCACCCACCGTACGATCGTAGGCCCCTCGAATGTAGGTCTTCTCATCACGTTCGTTTTTGGTTGCGCCTGCAGCGACGTTGTAGTTTCTTGTTTGTGGACGTACCAGCAACGTCAAGAGAGCATCGACCACTGTCGATTTCCCCGAACCGTTCTCCCCAACGAGTAACGTTGTAAGTCCACGCGGTTGTACCGAGTAGACTGACCCGTCGAACGTTCCCCAGTTATAGATTTCCAATTTGGCGAGTCGATAGCCAACGAGCGCTGGTCGATCTGAATCGGGTGTTGTGTTGGTAGGCTTACGAATCATGCGGACTCTTCCGGTGTCGCATCAGGTTGTTTGCCAATCATGGCCGCCAATGACAAACGGAGTCGTTCAAGATCTGCCAGCGGCACGCGGGCTTTGAGGATTCGACGAATTTCCCACGTCGGTGGCTCTTTCTCGAAGGGGCGAACGAATTTGAGTTCTTCGAGCTTCCGCAAAGCAGAAGTTAAAGTTCGGTTGAGTCGAACTGCATCTTCTTCATTTGGAAAGAATGCTTCCCATAATGCCAACAGATCCGACTGGCTGATCACGCACCGTTCGTTCTGTACATCTTCTTCCTCATACTGACGCAGTTCATCTCGCAGCAACACGCATAACAATGTCGTGTCGTAACCTAGAGGCGTACGACGAAAAAGGCGTGGAACCGCAGGATAGTCCGGGCTGATCTCGTCATCTTCCAGTTGGCGTAAATAGGCCATCGCGTCTGGCTCATCGACGACCAACAGCAGTCCTAGCTTGGCAAAATACTCACTCAGTGGCGAAATGTTTTCTAAAAGCTGCTCCCAAAGGTCCAGATTGTCGTCATGGTATACGACACCTTGCAAAAGTCGGACCGCAACAGGGCTCCAATCGGCAGGAGGGGGAAGAGGTGGATGGTTCATCTCGGTTTCGTCGCCATATCTCGGGTTAAGGCTTTCGGCTGAAACGTAATTCTCGGAATCGACAATGTTAGCGGGCCGCTATGTCCGCGAACCTCTTGGATAACAATATGGTCGATGGTCGTTCGGTCGATCGAATGGGAATCGTCGTGAGCGATTTGAAGATAGCCCAACAGTTCGACAACTCCTCCGGTCACTGGATGGCGCGCTAACAACTCCGTGAGCCGAAGCTCTTCGCCATCCAACGTAATCTCGCGAATGAAGCGACGAAGTTTGCGAAGATCCAGTCGATGCAGTTTCGCAAAGGCACTCGCAATCGCTTGTGCTTGCCCTGGATCGATCACTTGTTCGGTGAGAGCGCGTTCATCAAATGACTGCGGTGCTACCCAAAATGTTCTAGCCATGGGAGATTGGACGGCAGCTTCTGCTTGGATCTGAAGTTGAATCGTGCTTAACGCCGGGTTGCCCCGAAGCTGCATTGCCATTTGGCGAATATCTCGAAGGACCGATGCGAGCCGAACACGATGCTCGGCAGCTTGGGCATCGAGCAATCGTCTTAGAGTGGCGGAAAGTCGAGCGGTCGTTCGCATGACCTTGTCCGCTTCTGCGAGCAATGCAGGAACCATACGACGTACTCGTTGCATCGACTCATTCTCATCCGACAATGCAGTGAGACGTTGGATCTCTTCGATGTTCTTGCGAAGCTGGGCTTGTTGTGTAGGGGAGAACAAGAAGCTAACAAACGCAAAGAAACTGATCCCTTCGTCCTGTTGTTTGAGAAGATCTTCGGAGTCGAGCGCGTGGCCAAGGATGTTGCCGCGAGAATCATGCCCCGACGCTTGGAGTTGTTGAACCTCGCGCGCGATGTTTTGAAATCGTTCTTCCACGGCTCGAAAGTCGGATTGCAAAGCACGTAACAGTTCTACAGCTGTTTGGAATCGTTCGCGAATCTGGGCAGGTCGATAAACTTGAACGGACTTTCCAGATTGAATCGCCTCGATCTCGGCATCGATGGCCGCGCGTTGGGCTCGCAAGTATTCAAGTCTGCGGTCGGGATCCGCCGAGGCACCGCGCACAATGTCTTCGAGCGTGTCCATGACCAGTCGCAATCGGCTCTCAGTGCCAACCATATTCTTGCCGCGGGTTACGGCAGAATCGACAAATTGAATGGCCTCCTCGGCGTAGCGAGTGAGTTGAAACTGAGGCTCGATAGAAGCGGCTTCGAGAAATCGTTGCAGCCAACCAGAATCGGCCCATTGCGTTAGGTAACGTTCCGACGGTCCCTTGAGGAGTTCTGGCTCCGTCTCATGGATCTCTTCTTGGAACGAAGCAAGCCGTGTTCGTAAGTCGGTTTGTCCAATCGATATCAACTCACCAGACTTAAAGACTCGCTGGAGAAAGTCGATTACCAAAGGTGCGTTATCTGAGCGGAGCAACCTGACTGTGGGGGATGCTTCGAAAAAAGTGCGTATGGAATCCCTTCGCATTGTCGTCAAAAAGCCACTCGTAGACATGTATTATCCAAGGTAATTAGGGCCCTGGAAAGGTAAACGAAGTCCAGACACCTCTGGTCACAGATTGACAAAAAAGCCAATTTTTTTGTAACCTCGACCGGGATTGCCCTATACCTATCAAGGTAACCATTTTCCATATGGATGGCACGGAAGGGGAGTCTGAATCGCGAAATTTGAAATTTCGTGTCCTCGAAATGCCAACTCATGCCAATATTCAACATGCCAGCAGTGTTCTAGCCTCCATTGATTTTGAAAGCAAATCTTGCTTCCGAACGTTCACTCGAAACACCTTTTTGAGATCTTGGTTCGTGAAAACTCGCGAATGTTGACCACTTATCTTCGAGCGGCGGGTTGTGACGACACGCTTTTGGATGATGTATGGCAGGAAACCATGATTGTTGCTTGGCGAAAGTTGGATGAGTTCGATCGCTCGAAACCATTTGGGCCCTGGTTGCGAGGGATTGCGGCTCGAACGCTCCTGGCCGGCCGTCGATCGGCAAACAAAGTTGTTTTGATCGACGACATGGAATCGCTGGACTACCTGAACCAACGATTGGAACGAATCAAGCAATTCGATGGCGATACGTTGGACGAAAAACTTGATGCGCTGAGAGATTGCGTTTCTAAGTTATCGATAACCGATCGCGAGTGTATCGAGTTGCGATTTCGAGAAGATCTTATGCCAGCAGCAATGAGTCAGCGAATTGGCATAGCGTTGGAGACAGTGAAAAAGCGATTGCTGCGGGCGAAACAGCAGTTGCAAGCTTGTTTAGAACGAAAACTCCAAGCTGATGTTTCCTGAGTGCGAATGAAATGACCCTAGAACCAGAACGACAATCAGCACTCGACGATGCCATCATCGAATCGCTTCTGCGAGAGTTTTATGTAGCCGATCCGAACGACGAGCGACGCATTGCGAGCATCTTGAACGCAATTGAATGCGAAGCAACAGAAGCTACTACAACAGATTCTTCTTCAACGCAACTCTTGGTCAATTTGCGATTCCAAGTGAATCGATGGGTTTCCCTGGCGATAGCTGCGTGCGTGTTACTGGTTGCGGGTTTGGTGTTCACTTTCTTCAGTAGAGGCAATGCTGCGTACGCAGTGGTCATGCGTTCGCTGGAAGTTACGCCGAAGATACGGGCCTATCGTATGCAGATGGTACACCAACACCCGTTATGGGGAAATCGCGAGGTAACTGCAGACCTATACCTTAACGATCAAGATCAGTTCGCGGTGCGCCATCCTGGATGGTCGCGGTTCGGTGAGGTGTGGATCGGTGGTGACGCGAAAAGCCGTTGGGTTGTGCCGCGATTTGGGCCCGCCTTTGTCGGCGGCGAAGAGATCGTTGGCAGTTGGCTTGCAAAGAAAGATATTCCCAGCCCTTATTTGCATGTATCTACCATCCTGCATCGAATGAGCCGCGTCTATCATCTTACGATGAATGACGATACAACTCTAACGCTTGCTGATTCTGGAGAGATTGTGGCTTGCCAGCAAATCATAGGTGAGCTTCGTGGATTCAACAAAACACTTCCATCGAAGATTGAATTATGGGCCAAGCTTGATTCGGGGATAGCACAGCGATTGGAACTCACATGGCAACGAGCCGAGTCCGAGCGAGGTCCGATTCGTTGGACCATCGACCTTATGGATTCACCTGAGTTGCCAAGTAATTGGTTTATTCTGGATGGGCATATCAACGAAGGCCGCAGGGTTGTTTCGATCAAATCCATCGCGGAATTGGAAGATGTTGAAAACGATGATCAATAGAGGACACCAATCCATGGCGGATAATAGAAATTGGATACTAGGAGTATTGAGATGAAACATTCAGTTGCATGTTTTACGATTGTTGTGCGCTGTTTGACTGTGGTGATTGCAGGGGGCGTGTCGCTGGTTGCCAATGCGAGTGCGAACGCGGGGGAAGTAACCTTTGCGACTCATATTGCAAAGATCATGTACGACCATTGTTCGACATGCCATCGGCCGGGTCAGTCGGGGCCGTTTTCGTTGCTGACTTATGAGGACTGTCGCAAGCACTCAGAGACGATTGCTGTCGTGACAAAAGATCGTTACATGCCGCCTTGGAAACCGGTTCACACCGGAATCGACTTTGCAAACCACCGAAGATTGAGCGATGAGCAGATCAAGATGATTGCAAGCTGGGTGGCCGCGAACTGTCCCGAAGGCCCAAAAGATCAAATGCCAGCTGCGCCTCAGTTCACGGACGGTTGGGCACTGGGGAAGCCTGATCTCGTCGTGAAGATGCAAAGCCCATTCAAGGTACCTGCCGAAGGTAGAGATTTGTATCGCTCGTTCGTTTTGCCTGTCGGATTGCCAGAAGACAAGTGGATCAAAGCCTACGAATTGCGTCCGACTGCTCGCAGTGTAGTACACCATGCTTTGTTCTTCGTTGACGAAACTGGCAGCGTTCGCAATCAATCGGAGCGCGATGGACAACCGGGTTTGAAGGGAATGAACTTCCTCCGAGGCATTGGTGGAAATTTCATGGAGCGAGGGCCGGATCGATTGGCAGGTGGATTGGGAGGTTATGTTCCTGGCGCAGTCCCAAATCCTCTTCCTGGTGACTTAGCTCGCTTTCTACCGAAAGGTAGCGACATCATTATGCAGACTCACTTCCATCCAAGTGGTAAGGCCGAGGTGGAGCAAGCGGAATTGGGTTTGTATTTTGCTGACAAACCGCCCGCACAACGTTTGGTACCGATCCAGTTACCACCATTATTCGGGATGGGCGCGGGACTTGATATCGCACCAGGTGAAGCGAACTTTCAAATTCATGGAAGCTACGTCTTACCCATTGATGTTCGAGGAGTCGAGATTGGAGGTCATGCTCACTACATTTGCCGTGAGATGCGGATGACAGCCAAACTGCCCAGCGGAGAAAAAATTGAGTTACTTTACATCGATGAGTGGGATCTGGATTGGCAAGATCAGTATCAATTCGCATCCTTCCAAGTACTACCAAAAGGAACGGAGTTAAGCGTTACGATTACTTATGACAACTCAGCGAACAATCCTGAGAATCCCTTCTCGCCACCACAGCGCATCTCTTGGGGCCGTGAATCGAATGATGAGATGGGATCGATCACCCTGCAGGTGATTGCGGTGGATGAAAGCCAACGCCAGGTGCTGGAAGAGGACCTTCGAAATGCAACGCGCGAGAGCCTTAGAAAACGCATTCAGTCGCAAGCCACTGGCTTGGCGGCGCTCGGAGGTGGACCCCTCGGTAAGGGCGGGTTGATGAAGCTGTTGGATAGAAATCGAGATGGCAAGTTACAAGAAAAGGAAGTCCCTGAAAAGCTCCGCGACCGACTATTCGACTTTATGGACAATAATGGCGACGGCGAGTTGGATACGGAAGAATTGGCCGCTGGTCGTCGCAGTCTGGATAGCATCTTAGATAGAAAGTAATACCATGATGAAGATCGAATCAAAGTTAGGTGCAGGCTTTCGAGTTGCACTCTTGTTGGTATGGTTTGTACTCGTTGATAAGACATTTGCGCAATATGATCCGTTGGTGGTCGCTGAGAAGTTTACAGCAAAGTCGATTGAGCTGGCGGTCAAGTACGGTAACCAGTCGCGGGAAGTTCCGATTCGTGTTGATTTGCCAGTCTCAAAATCACCTGCGCCGGTTTTGTTCTTCAGCCATGGTTTAGGTGGATCGCGTAATGGAAATCACTTTCTGGGAAACCACTGGGCGGGCAGAGGTTATGTAACAGTATTCTTGCAACACCCAGGCAGCGACACTTCAGTTTGGCAAGAGAAGCCTCTTCGCGAACGAATGAGTGCGATGAAAGATGCTGCATCGGCGAAGAACTTGGCTTTGCGATGTGAAGACGTTCGAGTCACGCTGGACCACTTGGAAAAATGGAACCGAACCGAAGGTCATGAGTTGTTCGGGCGATTGGATCTAGAGCGTATCGGCATGAGCGGGCATTCATTCGGCGCTCATACCACTCAAGCGGTTTCTGGGCAGAAATTTCCATTGGGAAGAGATTTCGTCGACAAACGAATCGATGCCGCAATCGCCTTCAGTCCAAGCTCTCCTGCTGCAGGTTCGAATTCGAAAGCTTTTGGTAGTGTCGTGATTCCTTGGATGCTGATGACTGGAACAAAAGATGTCGCAGCGATTGGCGGACAAACCGTTGAATCGCGGTTAGAAGTTTATCCGAATTTGCCGAAGTCGATCGACAAATTCGAGTTAGTCCTGAAGGACGCAGAACACTCGGTTTTCACGGATCGGAGTTTGCCAGGTGAAAAAGGCGTTCGCAATCCGAATCACCATCGTGTCATACTGGCGCTGTCGACAGCGTTCTGGGATGCATACTTGAAAGAGGATGCAGCAGCCAAGGCCTGGCTGAATAGCGAATCGGTCTCGAAGATCCTGGAAGCAGAAGATCGCTGGCAGAAGAACGTGAACTGAGTCTCGTAGTGAGTTTTGTAACTTGCTAATTTCAATCGAATTTGATCGGAAGACTGTAATGCTGAATCCGTACAACCAATCGATCGCCATGGCTCTTATATCGATCATTGCTTCGGCAGTTTCTGCACAACAACCGCCAGTTGCTGTTATCCGCGAGCAAACGGGAGTGCTCAACTTCACCGATACAGACGGGAATGAGCATGCGGTTCCCTGCAAAAAAGGGACACGCGGAGTTGTACTCGTTTTCATCAATACCGAATGTCCGATTGCCAATGCCTACCATCCTACGCTTCGGCGGCTCCGCGAAGAGTTTTCCGACAGTCGTTTTGACTTTGTGATGGTGCATGCCGACGCCAACCTGAAAACAGATGCGGCCCGCAAGCATCAGAAAGATTATGAGATCACTTGGCCCATCGTGCTGGACTCGGGCAACAAGATCGCAAGGCACGTCGAAGCAAAGGTTACCCCTGAAGCGATAGTCGTGGATGCAAAAGGGGATGTGCTCTATCGGGGGCGTATCGATGATCGCTATCAAGACTACGGTCGCAAACGTCCAGAACCTTCGACTCATGACCTGAAAGTTGCAATGCAAGCAATCGTTGAAGGCAAATCGGTTCCGACACCAGAAACCAAGGCTATCGGCTGTGTTATTCGGTATGTTGACTGAGTCCTTTCTGTTGGTAGCCCCGAGAACATGCTGCTCAGAGCGGTCAGCATGACCGAGTGACTGCCGGTAAGTACTCCACCGAGTTTTGATAGCTAAAGGATTGCCATAGTCTTCGAATAGGGAATTTGGGTATTCTCTAGAATGACTTACCCTATTCGATTGCCCGGACATGGATGCCCTAAAGCGTATGGTTTGGCTGGCTGTTTGGCTTGCTTCGTTCCGACTTTGTCGACGAGCGTTATCGATTTCGATCGGCTCGATCGTTGCTGCGCATCTTCGTTTGATTATTGTTCTCTTGATATCTTGGTTCATTGCGAGCGATTCACTCTACGCTAGCGAGCAACCTGCGGGATCGAATCCGCTTGAAATTGGCATTCGCATTGTTTGGGGGCACGAGATGTCTCGAAACTATGTTGGTGAGATTGAAGCTGTTCAGTCCAACATCAAGTCCGCCGTCCAAATAGGGATCGACCCCGACGATTCTGGATTGTTCCCAAAGGACTCAAAGGGCAAGTATCTGATTCGTGACAGTGAAACTCGTTTTGGAGGTTGTGATCTCGTCGTACGAGGGGCATGGAATGGGCAAATCATCATTCGATTGCGTTCGGAAACAGCCGATCGCGCTGTCAACGAAACGGACGTGTGGCAATCGCACGAGGAGGTTCGTCTATCGATCGCTGATTGTATCGATGGAGCCAAAGAACTCTCGTTAGCTTCACCTGCACGCGTGGTAGTGGATCGAATTCCCGGAGACCGACTACGTGTGGTATCCGAACAAGACGATTGGATTTTTGAACCGAACGAGCCTCTCGCATTCCAAATGATTCCGTCAGCCACTGCTTGGAAGAATCAAGCGGCGAATCTTGAATGGAGCATGATTCGCAAATCGGACAATGCCACGATCCTCGAACAATCCACAGTAGTAAGTTTAGATTCTGTTGGGAATGCTTCTCCCGTGACCATGCACGCGTTGACCGCGCCGACAATACCGGGAGTATATGAGTTGCAAATAGCACTTGAACCAAAACGCTTCTTGCCTAACTTAGGCTCGCAACGTTCCGCTGTTCGTCGCAATATTCAATTCGTGGTTTGTCCTGCGTTGGATTTCACAAATACTAGCACGGACACTGCGTCAGTCGCTGCAGAGATCCGCTGGAAGCAGCGGAGCTATCTCAAAAAAGACCAACAACTTGACTCGGCGCATACCACTCGCCGAAGGTTACTGGTCTGGGAGAGATTCGCATCGACGATTCCGTTATGGAAAGGCAATTCGCGGTCCAGCGATGAGCCGATCGTCGAGCTAGAACCCGGTGGTTCCTTTCGAGTCCCCGTCGAGCTAGCGCGGGATAAACTACCTGTTTTGCTCGGATTGGATTTCCTTATGTTATGGGACAAATGCGAGATTCGCATTCTTCAATCTGGCAATAATAAACAATCCGTTGCGCCGATCATGACAGCCCACCTGTCACCTAGCAACCGAGAACTTCTCAGTCCTTACTACCAGAAGTCAGAAACGCTCTATCACAGGGAATTACAATTTACGTCACCCATCAAGAACGTAATTATGGAGATATACAATCCTTCTAAAACAACTCCTCTTCGGCTAGAAAACCTCCAATTGCGCCAAGTCAATACTCCGCAAAGAATGCAGACAGACCAGACTGCAAGTAGCGCGTGGATGACATCTGTTCTGTCGACAGATCAGCTTCGCAGCATGCTGGCTCAAGGGCGGAGGGTGGCAGGAACTCCGTACGACACGTGGGAGTCCGTCGAACTCGCGTTCACTCCTTGGCTACAATCGTGTCAACGCGAAGGCTACTCCAGCGTTTCCATTCCCGTTTTGTCTCAGGAATCGACGATCTATCCGTCGAACCAATTCGTTTCGGTCCCATGGTTGGACACAGGCCGATTCGACCAGTTTGGCAGAGACCCCAATCCGAAAGACATCGTTCGCTGGCTCTATCATCAAACACATTCCTTAGGGCTTACGTTTCTTCCTGTGTTTGAATGGAATGGTTCTTTATCATCGTTCGCTTCGAATCCCGAAGCTACCGAGGAGATGTTGCAGTCGGCGGACGATTCCTCATCCCGTCCTCGTTGGAACCCATTGCATCCGAAGATTCAGAAAGAGATTCAATCGGTGCTTATCGAATTTGAGCAAAGGTATCGCAATGCACCAGGCTATTCCGGCTATGCGTTACACATTCAGCCGGAATCTCATTTGAACATCGCTGCGCCCTTGAGTTCGCTGCCAGACATGATTCTCGATCGGTTCGCGACCAAGCTTAAAGGGAACCTACCTTCCGAGCCCGCGCGTCGTCGCGAAGCGATCCTCGGTGTTGGAGCGAACGCGTTTGATTTGTGGCAACGTCAACAAGTGTACGATTCCATCGTTGCATGGAAGCGTGATATTCGTCGCATCTATTACCAACCTAATACCAATTTCAGCGGTCTCAAAGTGGAGTCGATCGATGTCGTGACGATTCTTCCATCTACGAAGTCACCTATTCACCAAGTTGTTTCGCAATGGTGGTCGGATGGTATCTCAAAATGCTCCCAACTGGCGAGTTTCGAGCCTTTGCATCAAGACTCGCAGGAGCTTCTCATCGCTTTGCGGGAACCGTGGCTGAAGCAAGCGCAGAGTGTACCGCGATCTCCATTACAGCGAAGCATGGACAGAATCAAAGTCTG
Source organism: Pirellula sp. (assembly GCA_021300155.1). Taxonomy (GTDB): domain Bacteria; phylum Planctomycetota; class Planctomycetia; order Pirellulales; family Pirellulaceae; genus JBKCUI01. The sequence continues at coordinate 9,125 of JAJTID010000148.1, read as the reverse complement.
GCAATCACCGGTGATGTCCAGAACAAGCCGAGCATTGATGATCAATGCGAACCCGATCGATACGATGGTCGAACTGAAATGGGATGCAGAGCCAGGATCCGTTCAGCGTCGTTCAATACTGCCCAACTCGTTTGAGATCGGAAAGCGTGCTTCTGAGCATGCGTACCTTGTTCCCGCACACTCCGTGATTGTGTTGGAATGGCAGAACCAGAACGCATCGCTTGTGAACTGGATTTCGGATGAAAAATCGACGGAGGAGTCGGTTCAATCCGCGATACAGACGCTTGAGAAAGAAGTCAACCAACGAAGTGTATTCACGCCGGAACCGGAACTCCTATCGAACCCGAGCTTTGAATTGGGGGATGGCAAGCTGGTGGATTGGGCAACCTCACTCAACCCAAAAGTGATGTTTCGATCGGATGATACCAGTTCATCGCATGGGAACAAAAGCTTGAGAGTCTCGTTTGAGCCCGCCGGTGGATCAGCTTGGATGCAATCCGCCCCTTTCGAATTGGAGACAAATCGATTTCATCTTTCTTTGCAAACGATCAACGCCGCTGGAGCCAAGATGGAGATTCAAGTCAGTCTCTTGGTTTGGAATGAAGAAGCCCAGCGGTTCGAACGGCTTGCCACGCAAGAAGGAGTACTGCAACGGCCTGCGTCAGTGAAAACTGGCTGGAATCGGTGGTCTTTTGACTTCTCGTCCGATTTAGCAAAATTCGAAATGACGAAGTCCGACACGTGGGATGCCTTACGTGTGCGTCTGCAAATCGATCTAAAAGGGGATGGCGAAATGGCGATCGATAACCTTGAAGCTAGCTCCAAATTCCTGTTGGAGACAGAACGTGTTGAGTTGCGAAACAGGCTCTTTGTTGCAAAACGTGAATTGGCCGAAGGAAACTCCGAGACCTCCATTCGTTTACTGGACTCGAAATGGTTTCGGATCGTCCCGTGTGTTCAGGTCGACACTTCGAGGGATCGTGAGTTAAACTAACACCTCTCGTTATTCCCCCCCACCAAAGCTTGTTCGATGAATTCTCCCGCCAGTACGACTCCCGTTCGACCTTGGTATCGCAAGGAAGATTACATTGCGATTATTATTGCCTTCGGATTGATCGCCATCATCGGTTTCTGGTCTTATGTCTTGAGACCCGACAACATGGAGGAGTTGACGGCGAACCATACCATGACCAAGGAGCAGATAAAGCGCCTGGACAAATCTTCGGAATCGTACGCCGAGAGCAAAGAGAAGCTGAACAAGCAATTGACAGAGATCGAATCGAAGATCGCTGTCATGCCTCTCAAGACGTCGCTGGTCAAGCCAAGTGATTGGGACAATGATCCACGCGACGCTTTCGTTCGCAAGAGCAAGTCGAAAGACGCTCCACCGAAGAGTTCTGGAATGATTGGCTCGCTGATCGTTACTGGAATAGTGTTGCTCATCGTTTTCTCCATGGGCGTTTTCGTCATGGGAGATTCGACGTTTCGTTTCGCCTTTGCGTTTGTCGCGGTGTTTGCGATGGCTTTGATCGCTTACACGCTTGCTGGTCAGTCTGTCATCAAGAACTATAACTTGGAATACGTCCTATGGGCGTTGTTGCTGGGGCTCCTCATTAGCAACACGGTCGGATTGCCCAAATGGCTATCCTATGCCGCAAGAACGGAACTTTACATCAAGACAGGGCTGGTACTACTCGGAGCCGAGGTGTTGTTCAACAAGCTGCTCGCTTTGGGCCTCCCCGGCATTCTCATTTCTTGGGTGGTCACTCCGATTGTGTTGATCGGGACCTATCTGTTTGGTCAATACATTCTTAAGATCCCATCCAAGTCGTTGAATATGGTCATCTCGGCCGATATGTCTGTGTGCGGCGTTTCGGCGGCCGTGGCAACGGCGGCCGCATGCAAGGCGAAGAAGGAAGAACTTTCCCTAGCGATCGGCCTTTCACTGATATTCACCGTGATCATGATTGTCGTTCAGCCCTACATCGTTCTTTGGTCAGGCATGGGGGAGGTGATCGGCGGCGCGTGGATCGGAGGGACCATCGACTCGACGGGTGCGGTAGCCGCGGCAGGCACGCTAGTGGGAGGAACCGCAAAGGATGTAGCTGCTACCGTGAAGATGATCCAAAACATTTTGATCGGAGCCGTCGCTTTTGGTGTGTCTCTCTACTGGGTTTCGTTTGTCGAACGAAATAGCGACGGAGAGCGGCCGAAGATCTCGGAAGTATGGACTCGGTTTCCCAGATTTACATTGGGCTTCATTGGAATCTCGCTGTTGCTATCGGCGATTCAGTATCAGGGCTTAGAAGGTCGTATGTTCGTATCGAGCATCGTCGACGGAGCCACGAAACAGTTGCGAGAGTGGATGTTTTGCTTAGCGTTTGTCAGTATTGGTTTAGAAAGCAATTTCCGTGAGTATCGCCACATGCTCGCTTCGGGGAAACCGGTTGTTCTTTATGTTTGTGGGCAAGCACTCAATCTAACACTGTCTTTCTTGATGGCTTGGCTCGTATTCACCTACCTGTTCCCCGAAACGGCAACGGAGCTGTTGTCCAAGTGAAATCAAGGACATCACGGTGAAATCAAAGACATCACGCTGGGGAAGGTTGATGATTGCGGTCGTTGCAATTGCGGCTTGCTGGGGATTTGTATTGCCTAAACTAGCGCAATTGCAGTCTGTCCGAGATCGAATTGATCGCTTCGAACAAGCTGGAATCAATCCATCAGCTGTTTTCTACACCGATCATCCCAAAATGGCCGAGATCGAACGGCGCATCGATAGTGTAGTCAACAGCGAGCAAAGCTCTTTTTGGGGCCAGTAAGCTGCCTCTCAGGTAAGTCGTAGCTAGCATTCTTCGAGGAGCGCAAAGTTCGTACTAGGTACTGCTGGCCTTCACAAATCGGCTGCGATAGACCGGTAGTCCATTAAGTCGAGTGCGTCGTTCAAAGTGGGTGCGATAGTCCATGTCATGGTTCGACGGTGGCTCGCACACAAAGAGTGGACCGGTTAGTGTTGTTACGTGGTCGACTGCTTGCAGTGTCAATTCGTAGTAGTCCAAGACATCGGTCCAGAAATGAAATTGCCCCGATGGTTTCAGCACACGCTCTATATTGCGAAGTGTCTGCTCACTCAGCACACGACGTTTCTTGTGTTTGGCTTTCCACCATGGGTCAGGAAAGTAACAATGGACCGCATCCACCGATTCAGAGGCAATGTCTTGATCGATGACTGCCACCGCATCACAAGCAAAGAAATGAACGTTAGAAAGCCCCAGTCGTTCGACTTTCGTCTGGGCTTCCCAAGCGTATTTTGCTGCCAACTCGAACCCCAAATAGGTCGTATGGGGGTGCATTGGCGAAGCGTTCAACAAGAATAATCCTTTGCCGGATCCGATCTCGATTTCGAGCGTTTTGCCTTTCGCGAGCCATTCACGAAGCAATTGCGGATCCTCGTCACGAAAAAAACGACCTCGCGTCGGTTGTGGTAAATCCACCACTTCGTCGTTCAAATCTTCGTCGTCGTTGTTCAATTGTAAGGCCGCAAAGTTGAAATTGTACGGCTCGTGATTCGAGCCTTGTTGCATCTGGGAACGCTTGGGTTATAACCGGAAGGAACCATTGCGACGAGGAACGCGAGCAAAGAACACCTGATTCGGTCGAAACCCATCGCTGCAATGTAATAAACACTCCTACCAATGCCAACCTTCATTCGGCCACTTACCTCACTTTTGGGAACCTACCTATGACCCGCTCCTCGAATTCAAACCCAGCCGGCAACACAACGTCAGCGGAACCACGACGCACTTTTTTGAAGTCGACAGCAGCAGTCGGTGCGGTCGGTGCAACCAATGCTTTCCTGGCCCGCTCCGCTCATGCATCCGGTAGTGACATTATTAAGGTTGGGCTGGTGGGTTGCGGGGGACGTGGAAATGGCGCAGCGAAAAACGCCATGACTGCCGATCCTGGTTGCCGACTCACCGCGATCGCTGAAGTTTTCTACAATCGAATGGAAGAAGGGAAAAAACAACTTCGAAAATCGCTCGGCGATCAATACGAAGTTCCAGACGACCAATGCTTCACCGGCTGGGAGGCATTGGAACAAATTCTGGCAACCGACATCGATGTGATTCTGCTCGCGACTCCTCCAGGCTTCCGCCCCGCTCAAATGGAAGCGGCAGTGAATGCTGGTAAGCACGTGTTTTGCGAAAAGCCTGTTGCGGTTGACCCCGTGGGCGTGCGAAGAGTGATGGCCGCATCCGAGAAAGCAAAAGAAAAGGGATTGAGTGTCGTTTCCGGTTTGTGCTGGCGATACGATCTCGGTGTTAAGGCGACCATGGAAAAGATCCACTCCGGTGCGATCGGCGAGATCGTTTCGATCCAAGAAAATTATCTCACGTCGACATTGTGGCTTAGGAACCCACAACCCGATTGGACGCCCATGCATCGTCAAGTTCTCAATTGGCTTTACTACAAATGGTTGAGCGGAGACCACATCGTCGAGCAGTTCATCCATTCGTTGGACAAAGCCATGTGGTTGCACCACGATGTTCCACCGATCAAATGCTATGGAACCGGGGGGCGACAAGTCCGAACGTCGACGGATTACGGCGACATCTACGATCACTTCTCGATCGTCTACGAGTGGGCAGACGGTACACGCTGTTTTGCATCCACCCGTCAAATGTCGGACTGCTTCAATGAGACTGAGGACTTTGTCTTCGGAACGAAAGGAACGGCCAAGGTTCTAGCGAATAAGATTTCGGGTCAAGAAACCTGGAGTTACGAAGGCAAGAAACCGAGCATGTATGATTTGGAACATGTCGCGTTGATGAATGCTATTCGGCGCAATGAGCCCATCAACAATGGGGACTACATGTGCAAGAGTACGATGATGGCTATCATGGGTCGTGAAGCGGCTTACTCAGGACAAGCGATTACTTGGGACCAGATGATGGCCAGTGAAATGAAGCTTGGGCCGGACAAACCTACTTGGGGAGAAGCACCAGTTGTGGAAGTGCCAATGCCCGGTCGTTATCGATTTACAGAAACCTAAACGGCATGTTCAAGAATCTGACAAACTTTGCCAGCGCGATGAAAAACTTGACCCAACTCGGGCCTCAAGTTCGCGCGATGCAATTGAAGCTTGAGTCTGCTCGTGTCTACGGCTCGAGCAAGGGAATCGACGGAACAGTCAATGTCGAAATGAGCGGACTCGGAATTGTTACGAACGTCGACATCTCGTCCACGTTGTTGCAACCGGAACATAAGTCCACGTTGGAACATCTCACCAAGGATGCGATGAACCAAGCGAACCGAGCCGCCAAAGAACTGCACATCCAGGCGATTCGCGATCTCACGGGTGGTGCCGAGATCTTCCCCGGATTTAATGATATGCTGAAAAATATCGCAGGGTAGTTTCTCGATGCCAACGCTCAACGTCGTACTTTTCCAGCCCGAGATACCACAAAACACAGGCAACATCGGCCGTACCTGTGTCGCGCTCAACGCAAAGCTCTGGATCGTCAAGCCAACTGGCTTTCGGATGGACGAAAAACAATTGCTTCGGGCTGGTCTCGATTATTGGCAACATCTCCAATGGCAAGCGGTCGACTCTTGGGAACATCTTCTTCCGGTTATGGATCAAAACCGAGCTTGGTTCTTTACCAAATTTGCTACTCGGTCTTATACGACCATCGCTTATCAGCCAAGCGATTGGTTGGTATTCGGGAGTGAGACTAGCGGTCTACCAGAGTCGATTCGCACCAAATTTGAAGCCCAATGCGTCAGCTTGCCCATGATCGGGCCTGTCAGAAGCCTCAATCTAGCTGTGTCTGTCGGAATAGGTGTCTACGAAGCTTATCGCCAATTCGCTTGAGGCGAAGCTTTTGCATTTCTCATGGTGCGCGAGCCGGCCGAGAGATTGGCAAAGAGTCGAAACGTCTAACTATGAGCTCGCAAGTCCTTGGAAGCAACGGCGACATTTTGCTCTTGATATGCTTCTAATTCACCCAACAACGGTTGCATCGGGCCAGTGTCCGCGATGCCGGCGGCCTTCACGGCATGATGCAACACGCGGATGGGTTGGATGCCATTTCGAAGATCCTCGAGAGGTCGGAAGACTTCTCGAATCGATTCCGCTTGAGCATAATCTTTCGATTGAATCGCTCGAAGCATCTCCATCGATAGTCTGGGGGCGACACACACGCAACCGCTGGTGTAGCTTCCGACGCCGAAGTCTCGCATGTGAATGATGGCTGGTTGCTCTCCGATACCGCTAACTACGATATCCGCAGGAGCGACATCGAGCACTTCTCGAAGGTAGCGATCCTCCAAGGGTTGATCGAGGACTACAGCATACTTAATCCAGCTTACCAAGCCGTCCTTGACTAGTTTGTCAACAATCGAAGGGCTCAACCAGCGATCATGCTTGAGATAAAGAACGATGGGCTTTCCATAAGCTTCGGCGAACTTTCGGATTCCTGTTGCGATCCCTTTTTCGTCAGCGATCTCTTTTTGAGGCAAGATCATCACGGTTGGGAATTTGAATTGCTTCAAGATCTCCACTTGGTCCATCATGATTCCGTACGTTGGTCCGACCGACGGTATCATCAGCGATGTCGGAGCAGCACTTTCTGCAATGATCGTCAGCGCATCCGCATATTCTGACAGGCGCATATGATAGAAAACCGCATTTCCGCCGTAGAGAAATGTCGTGACCCCGCCTGCTTCAATCCAACGGATGATCTTTTCATTGTTGTGGCGGCACAGAACTCCTTGAGCATTTCTCGCCATCGGGGGTACGGCGATGACGCTACTCGCGAGTCTGTCGGCAGTAACTTTTGCAGTCCACATCTCAATCACCTAACGTAAGAGGAAGTACGAATTCTAAGGGACTTTTCATCCAGCGTCGCTTAGGCCTTGATCCTAGGCAAAAGCTCACGTTCCACCCATTTGGTATCCACGGTTCCTTCGACGAATTCTGGTTGCCGTAGGACGATTCGGTGGAAGCTGGCGGTCGTCTTGATGCCCGTGATGCGTAGTTCATCCAAGCTGCGAATCATGCACTCGATAGCTTGTTCGCGTGTGGGACGATGCACGATGATCTTTGCAATCATCGAATCGTAGTACGGTGGTACGGTGTAGCCCGGGTGTGCATGGGAATCGACTCGGACACCTAGTCCGCCTGGGATAAACATTTTTTCGATTCGGCCAGGGCAGGGTTGAAAATTCTTGTCTGGATCTTCGGCGTTGATTCGGCATTCGATTGCTGCGCCGAATGGCTTGATATCCGATTGTGAAAACGCGAGCTTTTCTCCGGATGCGACCAATATTTGGGATTTTATCAAATCGATCCCAGAAACCATTTCGCTGACGGGATGTTCCACCTGGATGCGGGCATTCACTTCGATGAAGTAAAAACGATCTTGTTGATCGACAATAAACTCCACGGTTGCCGCATTGTGATACTTGGCTTGTTTCACCATCCGCACCGCAGCGTCGCACATCTCTTTTCGTGTCGCTTCCGGCAATCGAGGTGACGGGCTTTCTTCTACGAGCTTCTGGTGACGACGCTGAACGGAGCAATCTCTCTCATGAAGATGAACTACGTTGCCATGCTGATCGGCGATGACTTGCACTTCCACGTGACGTGGGCGATCGATGTACTTTTCGAGATAAACTCCTGCATTGCCGAACGCAGCTTTCGCCTCGGTCTGTGCTTGAGATAGCGAGGTTTGGAGTGAGCCTTCATCAACGGCCACACGCATTCCTTTCCCACCACCACCCGCTGTGGCTTTGATCAATACAGGGAATCCGATCTTTCGTGCTGCATGAAGTGCTTCGGCTTCGGAGTTCAGCAACCCCTCGCTCCCTGGAACGACGGGTACGCCTGCAGCGACTGCCATTTCGCGCGCGGTGTTTTTGTCCCCCAGTTTCTCCATGGCTTCGGGTGATGGCCCGATGAACTCAAAGTTGGAGCTGCGACACGCTTCATTGAACTGAGAGTTCTCAGCCAAGAATCCGTATCCGGGGTGAATCGCATCAGCTCCGCTAGCTTCTGCTGCCGCGATCACTCGTTCAAATCGCAGGTAGCTATCGACCGACTTGGGAGGGCCAACACAGAACGCTTGGTCGGCAAGGTCGAGGTATTGCGAGCCGCGGTCTGCCTCGCTAAAAATCGCAACGGTTTCAATCCCCATCTCCTTGCAAGCTCGAATGACTCGAAGGGCTATCTCGCCACGATTGGCGATGAGAACTCGTTTGAACATGATGAACTGCCTTTATCGATTAACCGCGAGTATCAATTCTGAAGAGAGGTTTGCCAAAGTCGACAGCTTCTTCATTTTTGACTAGCACTTGAACAATCTTGCCTCGCATCTCGGCAGGTATTTCGTTGAAGACCTTCATCGCTTCGATAATACAAACTACCGTATCCGCTTGAACAGTCGAACCTACCTCGACAAAGTTTTTGGCGGTCGGATTCGCTCTGGCATAAAACGTTCCCACCATAGGCGATTTGATGATCGCGATGTGTGGGCCGTCCGCGTCTGCCGGTGCGGCGGCGACAGGGGCGTTCGACGCAGAACTTGCAACGGGAGCACCTGACGACCCAACCGGAGCGGATTGCATCTGAGGAAATGAGGTGACGATCGGTTGGCCATGTCCTGCACCACACAATCGAATCCGTTGACTATCTTGGCGCAAGTCGATTTCGCCAAGCTCGTGTTCTTTCATTAGTTCGATCAGTTTGCGAATTCGATCGATATCAAACACGTCGTCAGGTTTCATCGGTTCTGTCATCGGACAGGTCTTTCGGATCCAAAAAAGGGAGCGAAAATTCAAGGAAGCGGGCTCCAACTCAAAACTCTATAGTTAGAACCTCGCTAACCGCTTTAACGGACCACGTTTTATACAGTCCGTCTCCGAGCCCTGGAAGCCCTAGAACTCGAACCATGTGCATTGATTTTCTACCATTTGCCGAGATTCTTGTCCCCCACACCGTGGGCGAACACGCATCGATTTGGGCAATTCGATTGGCGATGATGGTATTGGTCATGTGTTTGGGGTTAGAGATTCGAGGCTGGCCTAAAACATCCCCGCTCCTCTCAAATCTATGGCTTTTCGGG
>JAJTID010000109.1 GCA_021300155.1 Pirellula sp. | reverse complement strand
TGATTTGGTAACGGGTGCCGGGACCTACACGGAAGTCTACGATCCGACGGTTCGACATTACGACACGACGAATTGGGACCCACGCAACTCCTACGAGCATCTACTCGACGGCAGCCCCGATCCAAATCCACCCCCACCCAGTGGAGGCGAGCCACCGATCGCTCCACCCACGGTCTACCCACCTAATCCGTACACCGGTAATAGTTTTCTTGGTTGGATCGCAGGCCGGAACGGTGACGGCTTCGATCAAGTGTGCAACTTCACGTACGGTCTTGGGGATGGTGCATCTTTCGGTGTATCGAAAATGATCCGTCAAAATTCGGGCCTCTTCCAGGACCGAGCTGACTACGACGGAAACGCATACTTCGGTGGCGATTTTGTTTCTGCCTTTGCGCCTACTCCCGGCGCGATCGCCAACTGTTTCTGTCCGGATGTATCATTCTTTCGGCGTGTACTGCGCAACTACCATACGGATTATTCTATTGCCGTTTCTTCGGTCAAAGTAGTTTCGGGAGGATCCAAAGATAGTATCACTGTGTTGCAGTGGCAGCAACAACTGGCCTGGAGGTAGACGCAACACACTGGCAATATGGCTTTCAACTCTCATTACGTCATCTGCTTCTAAATCGTTTTGCCATGTACAGTCTTATGCACACCTTCCGTCCTCAAGCGTTGTTACCGCGCGTGATGAAGACATGGCGGCGATTGCATCAAATGCTTAGCTAACCGGTAAGGCGTCTGTCCTGTATGAGTCGCGACTCTCACAAGCCATGCGGGTTGACACATGAAGGTAGCGGTTCTACCTCTGAGCTTTATTGCTTCTCATCCTTGATGGCATCTGCGACGACTTGAAAGAACTGGGACCAGTATTTATTGTCTTCTGGTCGAAACTGCTTTCTGGCTTGGACGATCACCAATTGCTGATCGGGGTCAACCACTAAGATGCATCCGGAAAAGGAACCATGGCCGAACGTGTTTTCGCTAAACAATAATTCGTTGGGTTTCTCGGGGTTCTTGGGAGGACCCTGTCGGCGATGGCTTATTTGGTGCAACCCCAGTCCATGCTCGCCAGCTACGGATGACTGGCCAGTACTCTTCGGTAACATCTCTTGAAATGTTTCTGGCGAGATGAATTGATACTCACCATAGCTGCCTCGATTCGCTAGCCACTGTCCGATAATCGCCAACTCTATGGCAGTGAACTCGCCATCGGAGCTGGCATTTCCCATGATGATATTCTGCAATCCCAATGGAGCAAAAAGATGTTCATGATATATCCTTGCCGCACACTTCCCGGTTGTGATTTCCATCGCTTTGGCGGCCAATTCGAAACCGAGACCGCAGTATTCATGCCTCTTGCCAGGTTCGTTTACATCAATGCCATTGAGCACAATGTTTTCGAGGTAAGGATTGAACATTCCTCCCCACTCGCCATGCCCGCTTAGTCCGCTGGTATGGTTGAGTAGTTGACGAAAAGTCGGAACGAAGGGTACGTTGGCGGGATAGTCAGGAAAGACTCGATCCAACGTCCAATCTAGCTCTATCAATCCCTGATCGACCAATTGGCTAAACAGAATCGCAGTTATCGTTTTGGTGATCGATGCGACCCAGCAGCGATAATCCAAATCGATCGACTTCCCTTTTGGATCACGGCCAAAGGAGGCGTGAGTGACAATGACTCCATTCTTGGCTACTAAAGTCACGAACGGCTCTTTGGTATCTTCGGACCATTGCTGACAAAACTTATCGATGACCGACTTGGCATGCGTCGGAACTCTAGACTCTTCGGCAGAGCCAGGACGAATCCTTGGTGCTGGCGTCGAGAGCTTTCGAGGAAGATTGAGTGGCTGGCGCTGTCCCGCAACGCCCATCAACTTCAACTTGAGATTCAAGTGATGCTGAGCGTTCATTGAAACGGTCCATTCAGGGAACGTTTTGGGGCGGCCCATCTCTGTCGACTCCGCTATCCCAGCAACCACAATCGCTCCTTGTTCGTGATCCATCAGCGACTTCACCAAGAAATCTTTCGAACTCCGATCGAATTCTGCCTGATGTTCTCTCCATGCGGGAGGAGCATCCGCTCCTGGAAAGTTCGGAAGTTGCACGGTCAAATCGGGAACATAGATGTTCGAACCATCCAGTTTGGGTGGTAGAGCGTAAAACGTAAGGGCACGTCGGAACGGCGTCTTATTCGGAGCTGTACCATCTAGCAGAGCAATCCAACGCCCACCCTTGTTCGGAAGTTTGGCTTCGTCAAGATTCGAATCAAACCAACGAACCTCGAACCCTTGTGTAAATCCGAACTTCTTCGCGGCATCTGCATCCCTCCAAACAACCTTAGGAGGCAAGACTACAGGGAAGATCCAACTCGCTTGGCGCGCGGTAATCAGCTCGAGCGATTGAAACTCTTTCCGCAGAGCTCGCAGTGCTTCGATTGAATTCTGTTCTTCCTGTGCGCCTGCAGCGGGATGCCCCAAAGCGAAAAGCGAGGCAACGCATAGGCAAATGCGCGGCAGAATTATCGGCATCTCGTGTATTGCTTAGAAGTCTGCCGTCTCAAAAATCTTCACGTTGACGCCGGCTGAATCAGGAACGACAAAGTCTTTCTTTGAAGTCCCGGCAGGAACCTCAAAAGGCTCCTTCACCGCGTTGAAGATTTGCTTTCCTTGAAAGAAGTTGGGGATCTGTTTGCCATCGTATCCCTGGATTGTCACTTCGTACTTGCCAGGCAATAGGCCTGGCGAAGGGTCTTTGGTTGAGTCATACGCTCCGTCCTTGACGTTGAACATGCGGATCTGTCCGCCAGAAAGATTCACGTCTGGCGTAAACATTACGTTACCAGCCGGGATCGGCTTTCCTTTGAACGTAACCGTGCCAGAGATCTGCGCCATAGGTGGTTTGCTGTCGCAACCAGACACGAACAATGTCACGCAACACAACAGCAAACCTATCACAACAGAGCTTTTCATAATTTCGTTCAAAGATTTCGAGAGTGCAATCTGGAGGGAGCAGTTCCAGCAACTGAGACGTGACCGGAACTGTCTTGTGCAGCAATTACTGTTGATCCCAGTCGTTTCCGTTCACGTTGCCATCTCGTGGAGTGGCAACACGATCAAAGGTAATGGAGTTGATCGATGATGAAACGGTTCGAACACTACCGTCTGCCAAACCTGCTGTCATGACTCCTGTATGCATCGCCTGGAGTCGTCGCCAGTCGCATCCTCCCTCCGGAATAGAACCACCTTGAATTCCGCCTGGGTTTGGTACACCGTTGAACGGGTTACGAAAAACAGTATTTGTTCGTGGACCAGGACCTGCGGTTAGATTCGCGGGATTTCTTAAAGAAGCATTGAAGACAGGCATGTCCCACCAAGTGTATCCAGCATAGACCTCGGTTGCTGTCCCGTTGACTGCAGTTAAATCAGCTGCGGCAGGAGCACCGTCTACCCAATTGCTGTGCGTGGCTGTACGTCCACCGCGTGACCAAATACTGAATGTGAAAGATCCAGTCGAAAGATTCGGTGTTTGCCCAGCGACGGGATAGTTGTGTCCATAACAGGCCGCTTGTCTTTCGCCGACCAAAATCGTGTTGCTCAAGCCATCGGAGATGGATCCAATCTTTCCAGCCAAACCAGTTGGGTGTCCGTTCGTATACTGCGGAGCGCACGCCTCAGCATTCAAGGCATAGGTCGTACCACCATACGCGTTTCCGCCTACGCTAACACGTGGGGTGTTGTTTGTCATGGCACGGCCTGTGAACGCGCCACTTGCTAACGTAATGTCATCTGGACATGCAAAAGCTGGTACGCGTTGGGTGCGAACCTCAAAACTGATCCCGTTTGCTAATTGGTAGATATTGTTCTGCTCGATGAAAGGGAGCAGCGCAAAGTGCCCGGACCCAAAAAGAGTCGGCCTAACGCCAGTCGGCCCCGTCATTGCCCCGGTCGCTTGAACATAGGCAGGAAACGACTTGTATGCACTCTCAAAGTTATGAGCAGCCAAAACGATCTGCTTCACGTTATTGCTGCATTGCATGCGTCGAGCCGCTGCACGTGCCGATTGCACTGCTGGCAACAGCAAGCCAACCAAAATCCCAATGATTGCGATAACAACCAAGAGCTCGACCAGCGTGAATCCACGTTTCGCTCGGCTAAAAAATAAACTTCTCACGTTACTTTTCCCAATTCCCAATCCAAAGATGATTACTAAGGCGACGAATACGCCTCTAGATCAGGTATTGTGCTCGACTCATGCTCCAACATCAAGGGTGAAAATCTTCTACTGGCGCCGATGGTCGCATTTAGATTGGAATTTTCAGCAATCGCGAATCCCCCTGGGCCCTCCGAACCACTTTCTTGGATTCGTACCGTGTATGCGATTGGTTGCTCAAATGCCATCGCCCCTCTATGTATGAATTTTGTATCCCGCACTACATCAACCTACTCGCTCCTTGCGTCTGGTAACGTGTAAACTAATTCGAGAACGTCTCATGCCATCTGGAGGCCACCATGCTCTTAATCAGACTTCGACCGGTATTTTGGACGATCGTGTGCTTTGCTCTTCTTCTGATCCCAATGCTAGTCGCGCAGGATTCTGACAAAACCGACCCTGAATCCGCCAAACTCATCAAGAAGAAACAACGTATCCTGGTGGTTGGCCCCGACGACAAACCGATTGCCAACGCATCCTTTAAGCCTTGGGGGCTAAACTCGAATTATTTCTGGCCGACGAAGCAAATGGGGCCACCCACCGCACAACGTACCAACGCAGAAGGTATCGCGGA
>JAJTID010000221.1 GCA_021300155.1 Pirellula sp. | reverse complement strand
TGGAAAATTTCCGCACGTGCTAATCTAGCCATGATTCAAACTCCCCAGTAGGGACCAAACGCCATCAATTCAGATCGCAGAATTAGAAAATTCTAAATGCCCTTCGTCAAGTCGCGAAACACAAAAAAGGTGTGTCCCTAAGATGCTCCGAGGGGGATGTACGTCGACGAAGGCGGGCAATTTCCGCTGATGAGTTCTCGTGCCTTGTGGAAGCTGCTCGAAAGGGTAGCCCGATTCAAGGTATGAGCGGACCTGAGCGAGCACTATTGTATGTTGTTGCTGCCTGGACAGGATTCCGTCGAAGTGAGCTTGCGTCTTTGACGGTATCCCAACTTCAGTTGAATGGGAATGAACCAACTATCACAGTGAGTGCAGCTTACAGTAAACGACGCCGTCGAGACGTTATTCCTCTTCACGTATCTGTCGCGGCATTGGTTCGGTCCTGGCTTGAACAAAATCCTAAAGCGCCTGGAGATCCTGTTTTTGCATTAACAAGTTCCAATGGCTATGTTCGTCGTACATCCAAGATGATGGCCAAGGATCTGGAGGCAGCAAGAAATGAGTGGGTAAGCGACTCAAAGGACGAAAACGAAAGAGCAAAGCGGCAAGCGACTGATTTTCTAGCGTACGAAAGCAATGACAATGTTTTTGCTGACTTTCATGCAAATCGACACACCTTCATCACCAATCTTGGCAAAAGTGGTGTTTCTCCGAAGCTGGCTCAAACGCTGGCTCGACATAGCGACATTCGATTGACGTTCGATGTATACACGCACGTGGATCAAAGCGAACAGTCACAGGCGGTTTCCACCTTGCCCAGCCCACCGTCGCAGCCAATGGCTGTTGACTCTGGGAAAGAGGGAGATTCCGCTTCGAGTGATCAAGAGTCACCCAACAAATTGGTCCAAGAGAACTCACAAGGATGCGATCTGGACGAGGGGAGCAGAGTACTGGAAACGACCGACGATGCCAAAACGTTTGCACTACAGTTTGCACAAACTCATCGCGGCGGATGTCTTTTGGAGGCAACGGAAGGCATTTCTCACCCCAAAGGAGGGGCAGGGTTAGGTAGATGCGAAACCAACGAATCACCAGTGATTTGCAACGTTTGTCAGCAGATGGCTGACGAAAAAGAGAGTGGTCAGGGCCGGGATCGAACCGGCGACACACGGATTTTCAGTCCGTTGCTCTACCTACTGAGCTACCTAACCGTTCCTTGGAATGTATTGGTAATTGGGCTATTTGTCAATTCTGCCTGCCGCGTTTGTCAACATCCACCCTACTGGGTACCCTTATGCTGTGCGTTTCGGCCCTCTGTTTCTACAAAAATGTTCAAAAGCCAGGGATTTTTCATGCGCAGTGCCCTTTCGACATTTCCTCGGTTTTTACGGTATGCTGCATCCCTAGGAATTTTTCTTTGCTCTATTCCGACCGAAGCCGCAGAAAAATACGATCCATCCCATCCTGTCGTGATGGAAATGGTTCGCAAAGGGGTCGCTTACTTGTCCTCGGCCCAAACCTCAAGCGGTGGGGAGGGAATCCTCGCCGCTCTGGCTATCTACAAAGCGGACGTCAATTCATCTCCCGATCATCCTCGCGTTAAAGCAGGGATCAATATCGCACGGGGAATGGCAGATAAAGCGGCTCGCGGATTCCATTGGGAACATGACTCGATGTATTCGCTTCCTCTTGCCGGCATGCTCCTCGCATCGGTCAATCCTGTGGAATACGCCAATGACATCAAGGCGATTCGCGATACACTCGTGGATGCCCAACGTCCCAACGGTGGCTTCGGATACATGAGCGAAAACGCCCATCGAGCTGCGGGACAAGGGGATATCTCCCAAATTCAATACGTGATGTTGTTTTTTTGGACCCTCACCCAAGCAGATATCGATGTCCCTCAAGACTCCCTAAAGCGATGCATTACGTTCTTGATGTCAGCTCAACTCAACGATGGTGGCTGGCCGTACCAGTCACCGGATACGGCAGGTACTGCAACGCACTCACTCGCCGCAGCAGGATTTTCGGGGTTCCTTATCGCTGGCGATGCGCTCGGTCTCTATCGAAGCAAATGGGCTGAAAATCAAGAAGAGGAAGGAATCGTGCCGATTGCTTTTCAACGTGTCGTGGCAGACGAAAAGAAAAAGAAACCTGCTATGGATCGCGCACAATTGGATGCGACGATCAAGAAAGCAGAGAACTACTTCAGTGCACGACCATATACTCGCTCGACATGGCATTACTACTATATGTACGGAAAAGAGCGTTACGAGTCATTTTTGGAGATCACCAAAGGGAAACGATCGAAGAGTCCTGATTGGTATAACGAAGCGGTCGAGCTCTTCATATCCAATCAAGCAGCCGATGGATCATGGGGTTCCAGCGGTAAAGATAGCGACAGTCCCCTCAGCCCTGATGTTTGCACAAGCTTTGCCGTCTTATTCTTGATTCGCAACACTCAAAAGGCCATCGGGGAAATTCATGATGACGTACTCTTCGGAGGGCAGGGACTACCTGACGACCCGAGTTCCGTCGTCGTGAAGAACGGCAAACTGATGAACAAAACAGCAACCACGAATATCGATGATGCTCTCAAGATGTTGGAGGCCGACGGAAAGACCGACGGCGAAGATTCACTGATCCCAGAGCAAATGTCCTTGCCAAAAGATCCGAAGGTTCGAAAAGACCAGCTCAACCGGTTCTCGCGACTGCTCAACTCTCAGGATCCGAAGGCACGTCGATTTGCAGCCAAAATTTTGGGGCGGGGCGATGATCTCGATTACGTTCCTGCGTTGATCTATGCTTTGTCCGATCCTGATTCCCAAGTGCCCCGTTTCGCGGAAGCATCGTTGAGATTGATCTCACGTCAGCTCGACACCTATCATTTGCCACGAGATGGCAAGATTGGGGAAGGAGCACGCGTCACCGCCGTGTTACAATGGCGCAAGTGGTATTTGACCGTACGGCCCGATTACGTATTCGTGGATTAAGGCTACAGCAAACGTTTATGGCATCCACCAAAAGCTCAGGAAAAAAAAGTGTGTTTGACGTCGACGAATCCTCGATGCGCGTCAACAAAGTCGATCAAGTATCGAGTTTGTTGTCCAGCTTATTGATTCTCGTCGGGTTGGCCGTGTTGATGCTTGGGCTGTTGTTCTTCCTACGGTCAGGCACGTCCACAGTCGAAGTGATTGCGTTGGAGCCAGAACGCATTGCCGGCCGGGGAGACAACGCGCCAGGATTCGAACGTGATTTTGACCCGCCAGCAGCCGACGAAGTAGAGCAGCTCAAAGAACCAGCAATGGAGCAAACACTTCAACTCGTCTCCGAGGCGATCAATAACATCTCCACGGTCATGGAAAGCCTCGATGCCTTGGAAAGCTCGAAAAACGGTCGAGGCGATAGTCGCCCACCAGGACCGGAAGGAGACGGGGATGATATCGTTCCGCGCCCAGAACGATGGGACATCAAATTTCAATCTCGCGACAAACGTGGCTACGGTGCGCAACTCGACTTCTTTAAAATTGAGTTAGGCGTTTATGGTGGTACTATTCCGGTAGTCGATTACTTGGCTGGACTCTCGAGCAATCCGACGAAGCGCTCGGGGCCAGCGAAAGCGGACAAGCGTTTGTTCTTCTTGAGCGTCGCGGATGGAGTGCTAAAACAATATGACAAACAGTTCTTGCAGGGGGCCGGTATCGACATCTCCAGTCGATCGATCATGAAGTTCTTCCCGAAAGAGACCGAAGATCTTCTCGCCCAAGCCGAGGCTCGCTACTACACGGAGAAACGTAATCCTCAGTTCCGTGTAACGGATGTTGCAAAGACGGTCTTTGAAGTCAAGCCAGCCAAGTCGGGCAAGGGTTTCGAGTTTGTCGTCGTCGATCAACGCTATCGCAATAAAGGGGTCAAGTAATTCGTATGGAGTCATCCATCTCCAGAGTTACAGTAAAGACTCTCGCCACCATGAAGCGCAAGGGACATCGCATCTCCATGCTGACGGCTTATGACTTTCCAACGGCCCAGCTTCTCGATGAAGCACTCATTGATTGCATCCTCGTCGGGGATTCTTTGGGGATGGTAGTGCAAGGGAAAACGACGACAGTTCCGGTGACTGTCGAGGAGATGATCTATCATGGTGAGATGGTTTCTCGGGCGACCAAACGTGCGATGGTGATTGTCGATTTGCCTTTCCCTGTCGGGCAACTCGGCGTGGTCCACACCGTGACAACGGCAGCCGAGATCATGAAGAAGACGCAATGTCATGCGGTCAAAATGGAAGGTGGCCATCTGCAATCGGATAGCATTCGAGCGTTGGTGGATGCAGGAATTCCAACGATTGCTCATATCGGTCTGCGACCTCAAAGCGTTCATGCGCTCGGCGGTTATCGTGTGCAACGAGATAATGATCAACTGATGACAGATGCATTGGCGGCAGAAAAGGCGGGAGCCTTTGCCGTGTTGATCGAATGCGTTCCTGAAGAGTTGGCCAAAAAAGTTACCGATGCGATTCAGGTGCCGACCATTGGTATTGGCGCGGGTGCTGGTTGTGATGGTCAAGTCTTGGTGACAAACGACATGTTGGGTTGGAACAGTGGATACGTTCCGAAGTTCGTTCGCAAGTTTGCCGATTTGAGAACGGAAGCCCTCAATGCTGTCCGGCAGTATCGTGAGAGCGTCAGTTCCGGTGAGTTTCCCGGATCCGCTGAATCTCTCAAGTAAGATTCAGTCTGCAAGATAGTCAGCGAATTGAAACAGTCAGATTGTCGGATTGTCTTTTGCCTAACTTAGGCACATCTACTTGTTCGTAGTGGACAGCCGTTTGAAGTAGGCCTCGATAACTTCACGATAATGGCTCGGTAGATCTTTGGTCATGTTCTGTAGGGCTTCTTGGCGTTGGGCGGGAGGCAAATTTCCCCAACTAGCAGAGTTGCCGATATCTTTCGAATCGATCTCGCCTGGACCTTTTACCTCTTCGGTTGGTACTTGATCTTGAGGCTTGCTTTGGTCCTGATTCTGTTTTTGTTGTTGTTGCTTCTTTTGTTTTTGTTGCTGTTGCTGCTGTTGCATTTGTTGTTCGATTTGGTCGATGCTCTTGTCAAGTTTATCGATGATCGCCTGTTGTTTGTCACGCACCATTTTGCCGGTTCGACCAAGGGCTAATCGTCGTTCGACATCGTTCATCAATCGAGAGATCTCATCGAGCGAATCTTCCTTGAGTGGTTTGATGTCCGCTTCCATAAGTCGAGCGGTGATCGCGTAACGGGTTGGTAAGTCGATCTCACGCTCGAGAAGTTTTCCCAGCGACAGAACGCATTCATCGCGTTGGAGCAAGTGATGCTGGCAGACAGCCAAGTTAAACAAATAGGTTGACGGGTCGGATACGGTCTCGATCGACAGTAACTGTAGTTTGTTGAGTGCTTCGTCATACAACGCGTTTTGTACCAAGCAGCGGCTCACCCAAAGTTGGCAATCCGATTTGAGCCAATCGGGAATTCCACCGTTGGCTAGTACAGAGCTGAGTGCCGATTCGATGTCGGGCATGGTCTCGGCGGAGACTTCTGTGCTGAGAAGATCCGACATTTTGCGAATCGAGGTGTCTCCCTCGGCAGAGAGTCGAATGATGCCTTCGAGGAGGCCGACGCCTCGGATAGCGGATAGTTCAGACGATTTCAGTTTGGCGTCGGAAACTTCTTTTCCTGGCGGGAGCGAATCCAAGAATGTGTTCAGTCGGGCGATAATGGCCGAATTTTCCGGCCAATTCCAGGTGGAGGCTTTTTGCAGGACATTGTCCGATGCGGCGGCCTGCTCGGCTACGTTGCCGATCATTGCGGTTCCCCCGGAGGTCAATGCAAATGAGCAAAATGCCCGCAAAATCCAACGAACTTGTCGTGCCATATCCCTTACCTCGGAGCGGTACCCATGGAAAACGCCTCGCCAGCCACTTCCCACTATAACGCCAGGGAAGCCGAGAGTTCTTTTTTCGCTGAAAATTTGGCACAAGTACAGCTCAATTTCCCCGAATGCAACGTCTATACTGGAACCCAACAACGAATGGCTTTTGGAACAATACAGGTGCTGGATGGAAACGAAATCGCAACTTCAGGTCCCTGAATCGCTAACGACCCAGATACGGGAGTACCGATCGGTCGTGCGAACCAGAAAGATTGCTGAAGCAATAGGAATCGCTACCACGGCAGTTCTTGTGGGATTTGCTGTCGTGTTTGTCATCGATCGATTCCTCGATTCGACACCTTGGTTCCGTGCTCTCGTGTGGATCGCTTCGATGGTCGGTGTGGCCATGCTTCCGTTTGCTTGGAGGCGATGGGTTCTGAAGCTCCGGACGTTAGAGTCGGTCGCAAGACTGCTTAGCAAAAAGTTGCCCGCGGTCGGAGACTCGTTGCTCGGTGCGTTGGAGTTGTCAGCGAACGCCCAAGAGCAGCATCGCTCGCCGGTTCTGTGCCAAGCGGCATTGGAGCAGGTCGCCAAAGACACTTCAAAACGAAATCTATTACAGTCGCTACCTGCATCGAAGCATCGAGGATGGTGTTCGGCGGCAATAGCTGGGCTTGCGATGACTGGAGGTCTTGCCGTTGTATTTCCGCAAGCGACACTGAATGCTTGGCAACGATTTCTGCTCCCCTTGGCATCTATCGAACGGTTCACATTTACAAGCTTGGAGAGCTTGCCGAACAAGTTGGTCGTTCCCTACGGTGAAGACTTTAACGTTTCACTTCGTTTGGCTGCGGGCACGCAATGGACACCTACGAATGCGCGGGCTCAGGTCGGCAGACTTCCTGATATCGAAGTTGGGCTTCAAGAAGGGATTTATGATTTCGAAATCCCGGCACAGCTTCAATCGACATCATTGAACTTTGCAGTAGGTGACGCTTCACCATCGATGGAGGTTGTTCCCTCGATGCGACCTGAGCTCGAATCGCTCTCGGCGACCATTCAGTTGCCTGCATATCTTCAGATTCCAGAGACATTTGCCAAAGATATCCGAGGTGGAGCTTTAACGATTGTTCGCGGTGCATCGCTTCAGTTTCAATCGAAAACCACAAAAGAGATCGCATCCGCGACTGCTAGCGGTAAATCGTTGCCTGTCAAAGAAGGCTCCTTTGTATTGCCGAGTTTTGAAGTGAGCGAGCCGACTCGCATCGAGTTGGAATGGCGTGATACAGATGGGCTTCAGGCCAAGGCTCCGTTTCCATTGATGATTCAATCGATCGAGGATGAGCAGCCTGCGGTCTTTGGTGATGGATTGCCAAAGGCAAGAGTTGTTTTGGAGACAGAACAAATTCAGTTCACGGTGCGATCGCTGGATGACTTCGGAATACGTCATGTTGGACTGGAATGGAAGACCATTGAATCCTCTCCCTCGATACCGGACGAGAAGGGTGAGTTCATGCTGGCCAAGGGATCTCCGACATCGCAGTCGCTCGATGCGATTGCCACGTTTCAAGCCACTGCGATGAAGATCCCATCGCGACCAGTCGAAGTGAGATTATTTGCCGAAGATTATCTTCCCGAACGCGGTCGCATTTATTCTTCGCCGCATTTGCTTTACGTGTTGAACCCCAATGACCATGCGGTGTGGATGCTCGACCAGATTACGAAATGGCAGCGCGAGTCTCTCGAAGTACGCGATCGCGAGCTTCAGCTACTGGCGGCCAACAAACAGATTCGCGATTTGAGCGTCGAAGAATTGAACCAAGAAGAAACTCGCACTCGCATCGAACAACAAGCATCGGCGGAGCTCTCCAATGGTCGCAGATTGAACAACTTGACCGCCAAGGGGGAAGAGTTGCTTCGCCAAGCAGCTCGCAATCCGGAGATTGGCGTAGGGCATCTCGAGAAGTGGGCAGAGATGCAAAAGATATTAAAGGACATCGCTTCCAATCGTATGCCTTCGGTCGCAGATTTGCTGAAGCAAGCGGCAGCGTCGAAGCAATTGGCCAAAAGTTCACCCAATGGACCTGCCAAAGATTCGAAGTCCTCGCCCACCGCAGGAAAGATTCAACCCAGCGAGGCACTCGCTGCGAATGGAGAGTCCGAACCACAGCCACCATCGGCCAACGCATCAGCCCCGAGCGTGGTAGATCAAGAGTCTTCGCAACAACCCCAGGATCCGAACCAGCTCGCATCGAATAGCAAGCCGAAGAAGTCGGGCCCTGCTGCATTGCGACTGCCATCTACAACCTTGATGGGTACTGCGGGTAAAGGCGAAGATGCTGAACAGGGGGAAGAAGAAGAGCAGAATGAAGTGGAACAAGCGGTCAACAAGCAAGAAGAGTTGTTAGCGGAGTTCCAAAAGGTCGCCGATGAGCTGAACGAGTTGATGGGCAATCTAGAGGGAAGTACTTTAGTCAAGCGATTGAAGGCGGCTTCACGAGAGCAAGGGGAGATTGCGGACTCCACGGGTAGCGAGCTCAGCGATGCGTTTGGGATTTCGTCGCAACGCATGAAATCGGAGCAGCTTGCTCGAGTCAAAGATCTTAGCGGTCGCGAGACCAAGGCTGTCGATTTTGTTTCACTGATCGTCGATGACATGCAGGGGTTTCATGATCGACGACCATCGGAAAAGTTTGAAAGTGTATTGGCGGAGATCAAGAAAGAAGACGTCGTTGGCGGATTGAGGCGGCTATCTGACACCATCGTTGAGCATCAGGGACTTGCGATTGCGGAAGCCGAATTTTGGTCCGACACCCTCGATCGATGGGCCGAAGATATCGTCGACCCCGCTGGTAAAGGGGAATGCAAAGGTTCGAAAAGCAAGAGTTCCTTGCCACCGTCGATTGTGCTGGAAGTGATGCAAGTTCTCGAAGAGGAAATGAATTTGCGTGATCGCACTCGAGTGGCCGAGCAATCAAAAGCCGCTTCATCCAACGAAGAATACATGGACAAGGTAGATGAGTTAGCCAATACACAGATTAGTCTTCAAGAGCGGATCGTCGCGGTGAAGAAGAAAATCATGGAGCTACCAGATTCCGAAGCCGAGTTTGAGAAAGAGATTGGTTTGATGGGAGAGGTGAGCGCGGTGATGCTGGATGCTGCGACTATTTTGGATAGTCCGGACACGAGCACGAAAGCAATCGCTGCTGAGACAGAAGCGATAGAGTTGTTGCTCAAATCGAAGCGAGTCAATCCGAAGAAGTCGAGTGGTGGGGGAGGATCGGATCCTGGTGGCGGGGGTGGCGGAACTACAGACGAAGCGGCCATTGCGATGATCGGTCCAGGAGTGAACCAACAAGAACAGCGACAGGATCACGGAGTTTCGCAGCAGACAGGAACCAGTGGTGCGAGTTTGCCTGAAGAGTTCCGTTACGGACTAGATGAGTATTTTCAGAGAATAGATCGCAAGAATCTAAGACAATGAAATCATTTCGTCTCGTACTTTCTGTATTCTCAACGTGGATTGGCGAGTGCGCGACTCACAGAGCGTTTGCGCAACAAGATGCAATCCGTGCGACCCCAAAGGTAGTGCTCGGGCAACCCGCATTGAACCCAAAGGATGCGGTGTATCGGCAAGTTCGTGGTCTTTTCCAGAATGAGCTCAACGTCATCTATACAGTTTGTGAACCCGACGCGGTTCGGAGTCAGCAGTTAGTAAATACTGTAGAAGAACAATGGCTAATTAAATCTCGGCGAGAAGTTGCGAAGCGATTCGCACCGCATGTCTATGGTACGGTCGATCTGGACGGTTTGGTCGAACGAACCATGCAGACGTGGGTAAGTGAATTGCTAACGAAAGAGCAGGCTTCGCTATACGATGCAGAGCTTGCCGATCGGATGACTTATCGTCGACGGGCCTTGATTTCCAAGATGTTGATTTGGTTGCAGCAAAAGCTTCAATTGTCTGCAGACCAAATGGACAAGGTGCAAGAGGTTTTGGAGGCAAAGTGGAAGGATCGATGGTTCCGATCGATCGAAGCAACGTTTGACAATGAGTCGTTGTTTCCAGAGGTCAACCCTTCGTGGTTAGATACGATTCTTACGTCTGCTCAACGCAACGCTTTGGCGATTCGTGTACCTCAGTCTCGCATTGCTGCAGTCAGCCAAGAGTATCCATCGCTCGATTTGAATACTCCATTTCGTATCGGAGACATCGAAAGCAGCACCCAAGTCAAGCTTGATCTGGAGGATGATAAACCAAAACCTCCAGTCCTAGAGAGATAGGAAAGCATGATGACTTCGAGCACTCAACGCTTTATTTGTGGGACGATCGTTCTAGGAATGCTGCTCCTGTTGCGTGGTTTTGAGAGTCAGGTTTTTGCGCAGCCACGTCCAGCGCCAGCGGACGATCCGTTTGGAAATAACATTCACGGCAAGCTGAGTCGCGGTGAGATGGAGGACATGCTTTACGGTTCTCTCGGTGGATCGCGGCAGGCTTTTCGACGGATGAGAAGAGATACCATTCAGCGATACATCGATCGCATCGACAACGTTTGCAAATTGTCGGATGAACAAAAGAACAAAATAGACCAATCGATCGAGATAGATATCGCGAGAACCGAGTCAAAAGTAGCTTCGCTATTGAGTGAGATCCAGGATTCTACCCCTGGGGCCAAAAAGAACGCTGTCTACAACGAAGCTTGGAAGAGTATCCATACAATTCAACGAGAACAGGCAAACGATGCGTCAAGCCTGTGGAGGAAAGTGCTGAAATCAAGCTTGACAGCGGAGCAGAACGCAAAGCTAGAAGATGACCAAAAGCGCATTCTGGCTCGAGAAGCCGAAGCAAAAAAGATGCGGTTGATTTTGCTCACACAACGTAAACTTGGAATGCATCTAGCTCAGCGAAGGGCCTTTTCCGATTTTTTGTTTCGCCCTGAAAACAACTCTGTTTTGACTTTATCGGACATCAAGAACGCGATAGGAAAACTTTCCGATACGGAAAGAAAATCGCTAATGACAGAGACGCAGTTGTCCAGCCTTAATGCTATGGGTGAACGACTTCCCCCCGTTCCCGGCGATGATCCATTTGGTTTATAGAAAGAATGTTGATTGATGCAAACACCAGTCCTTAAGATCGTCGAATCCACGTTTGCAATAGGATCGCGATGTTGCAAATTCGTGGCATGGTTACTGATGATTTATTGCGCCGTCAGTCCTGCGGTTGCTCAGACAACTCCGCCATGGAGAGAAGGGACGATTCAGGGACAAGCGGTTTCGAGAGAAGTTCGCGAAATGTACGAGAAGGGACTGGAGTGGATGATTGCAAACCAGTCTGAAAACGGAGAATGGCAATCGGCCAACAATCCAGGCCCAGGTGCTACCGGGCTATGCCTGATGGCATTTCTGGCTTACGGCGAAGATCCGAATTACGGTATTCATCAGCAGCCGATCAAACGAGGATTGCAAGCGTTGATTCGAGACCAAGACCCGAGGACTGGTTATCTAGGTGGGAGTATGTATCACCATGGCTTTGCGACGCTAGCCTTAGCCGAAGCTTACGGTGCGGTAGACGAGCGAAATTTCTGGACTGATTCGAAAGTGCCCGAGACACAAAGGCGTTCGATAGGGGAATCGCTCGAGTTAGCAGTGCGAACGTCGATCACGAGCCAGGACAAAAACAGTACTGGTGGATGGCGATACGCTCCGAACTCCAGCGATGCGGATACTTCGGTTTCGGGGGCGATTCTCGTCTCGCTCCTGGCCGCTCGAAACGCGGGAATCGAAGTACCCGATAAAAACATTGATCGCGCCATTTCCTACTTCACGAGCATGACGTCCAAGAGTGGACAAGTGGCCTATGCGGGAGGATTGGGTGGGTACGATGAGTCACAAGCTCGAATCTCGATAGCGACGCTCGTGTATGCCATCGCTGGACGTAAAGACCTGAAAGAGTTCAAGGCTTGCGAGACTTTCCTCAAAGCAAAGGACGCCATCAAAATCGGAGATCACTATGGAGAGTACACTGCGTACTACAAGGCCCAGGCACTTTTTCAAGCCGACTTTGAAGCTTGGGAAAAGTGGAACAAGGTCTTGATCAAAGAACTCAAACAAACGCAAAAGGCGGACGGTCATTTTGACGGTAGCTTTGGTCCGAGTGTTGCAACCTCGATGTCTCTTCTATCACTTGCACTCAACTTTCGATTCTTGCCAATTTATGAACGATAGAAGTACAGCCAACATTCGATCTGCGTTTCTCGCGTTAGTTCTTTGCGCGGTATGGTCTGGCTATCAGGTTGGTGTAGCCACGGAACCGAATGCGTCCCGAGTGGGTACACTGCGTCTCAGTGATGGAGACGTGTTCAAAGGGGAGTTTTTTTCTGGAGGCGAACCCGACCAAACCGATAAGTCGAAGAACGGCTTAGAGAATCCCTCCCCATTTTTTCATTGGTCCTGCCCGACATTTCGAGAGCCGTTGCTAGCGAATTGGAACAAAGTAGAGTCCATTACCTTTGATCGAAAGAGTGCCAGAGAAATTGGAAAAGCCAATCGCGAGTTGTTTGTGCTCGAGTTTAGGTCAGGGGATTGCTGCACCGGTACGATTGACTCGTTGAACAGTGATGTAGTTCAGTTTCGTTCTGAAAGATTTGGTGAACAGTCGATCGCGATAGGGTCGATTCGAACGATTCTGCGCATTGTGGAGGGTGATGAAAAAGAGGCGGGATCTCTTTCACCAAAGCAATGGCAGCAAACTCATCCACCCTCTCAAGGCGAGAACGATAGATGCTGGTATCCTAAAGTGGGTTCTATCACAACGGAGACCGCGGGAACCTCGGTGGCCCAAGAAATCTATGTTCCAGATGTGAGCGCGATGGATATCGATGTCGCATGGACACATTCGAGTCCCAATTGGGTTATCACACTTGGCTCGCCGCGGAAACTAGAGCTTCACGTCCGAAAAATCGAACATCGCAACTCGCTTTCAGTGACGCTACTATTTGAGGAGAACGAACACGCGGATATCGCGACGGCTATCGTTCCATTCGAGGGATTGGAGTCGATCCGGCTACGAGTGTTGTCGGACTACATTCGAGGGCGATTTGCATTGCAGCGCAATGGAGACACTATCGGAGAGATTCGTGGGAAAGAGAAACTTCGGAGTGGCGGGAAGCAGTTACTAAAGCTGACCAACAATGCGCAAGGTGGATTGGTCCTTCGTGAGCTTCGTGTGACTCGTTCTATCTATTCGGTGAAGGATGTATCGAAAGATGTTGACGCAACAAAAGAGACGGCTCAGCCCAAAATTATGCTGCGGAACAGTGAGGATTACACCGGTACGCCGAGCGATTTTCGCTCTTCGGATCGAACGTTTTCGCTTGCTGGATCGGCGAGTTCGCTCGGCAGAATCGCTATTGCTGATGTGGAGCGAATGGAATTCTCGGAAAGCGAACCCTCGGATCGTCCAACAGGAGCGAAGTGGCCGTTGCGTGATGCGAATGCGAGCGAATTTTGTTTCGTAGAATTGGAACAGGGGGAGAGGTTTTCGGGAAAATCATTGCAACAGGTTGGTAATGTGATTCGAATCCTGGGGTCTCCAGTCGCAGATTCGATTCCCTGCGAGTTGGATCGCATTGTTTCTATTCAATATCAACGAATTGCACCTAAGTCCGAAGCATCCGTAGAAAGCAATGAACGAAGATTGCGTCTGACGACTTTCGATGCATTTTCGCATGGTTCATTGGCAGAGTCCCCCAAAGTCGATGGAGAGGCCGCTGTTACCTCCACCATACGATGGAAAGCCAATAGTATTGAACAACCCGTTGCGTTCCGATCTGATGCGAGCGGGACGATTGACTTTATTGCAAACACTGAAGATAGGCCTGCAACCGCTAGATTGCGGCCATCTCAGAATCGAGTCGAGTCCTATGGCAGAATTCTCGAGCCTGGCGAGCCATCGTTGTATCTCGTGAGCGGCGACAGTGTACCTGCGAATATTGAATCGTTGCGAGATGGAGTTATGTCGCTGGGGTCTACATATTTTGGTAATGCCAAGATCGATGCGAACTTGGTCAAGGGCGTTCGCAATTTGGTTTACTCAGGAGCGGATGCGATTGCCAAAGAAACATTGGAGCGATTGCTTATGGTCCCGCGAGCACAACGCACCAACCCTCCGACTCACCTCATCGTGTCACGCGAAGGAGATGCGGTTCGCGGTCGATTGTTAGAAATGGACACCGATACTCTTTTGCTAGAAGTTCGCGGGGAAGAGCGAAGACTATGGATGAAGAACATCGCGGAAGTGATATGGCTCGATCCTGCTCCTTCCTTAGACAAGTCGAAAGAGCCAATTCAAAATGCGTCTGGGGAGAGTAGTCCAGCCGCACCCCATGGTCCATTGACTTTTCAAGTTCTATTGGGATTGGGAACGAGAATCAGTCTTGTTCCTTCTGCGATACGGTCAGCTGCCATCGAGGGCACACATCCACAATTGGGAAATGCCAAAGTACCGCTAGAGGATTGCATTCGTATTGTCTTTGGAGAAGAGATTGCCGCGACGGCGAAAACCAGTCGCTTTGCCAAGTGGAAACTGAGACATGCGATCGATCCAAAGTTTGTGGACGAGGAACAGAATGATTCGGGCCAAGCCGCAAATTCGCTAGTGGGGAAACCGGCTCCACCCATTTCAGTGGAGCGACTAGATGGTTCGACACTCGAGCTTGGGCAGCTACGAGGTAAAGTCGCGGTATTGGATTTTTGGGCGAGTTGGTGTGGCCCATGTATGAAGAGCTTGCCAGAAATCGTTCGATTGACGGGTGAGTTTGAAGAGGACGTCGTTTTGGTTGCGATCAATGTAGACGAACCACAGCAGATTGTGCGAGCGAACGCTGCAGCGCTTGATATCGTGTCCTCGGTTGCCATGGATAAAAACAGTGTCGCATCCAAGACCTATGGAGCCGACTCTATTCCCTATACCGTAATCATCGACCGTGCTGGGGTCGTAAGAAATGTGTTTGTAGGGGCTGGCGAAGATACGCCACTGAAGATCCGCGAAGCCCTTGCGAAAGCGATGGAAACGACGGTTCCATAACTCCCAAGTCCTGTTTCGCCAATTCGAGTCGGCCACGATGGTCGAAGTGGTGACCGTTTCAAACGATTCTTTTGGCAATTTGTTGACAAAAATCCGAGGGAGAGAGCTGAACGCTCAGGAGATCAATGCGCCCCTCCGAATCCGTAACGATTCAGTGGATAGACGAGTGGGGCGAAAATCTGCGGGAATTGCCGTGGATCGTCTGGAAATTGGTATTGTCGATGGAAACGAAAAAGAACGGTTCAAAAATGAACGGCCTACGGTACATGTTCGGCTCACCACAACGGCATCAGATATTGATACAATCATGCAGTGAGTGTTGGGCTGTGAGAGCAGTACGATAGAGATTAATTGGCGTTGATTTCCTCCGAACAAGTTTCCTCGAGAAGAGAACTTTTTAGCCGTGGCAGCAAAAATTTTAGGAAGCGTTGTCGAGATAAGCTCGACAGGAGATTTGATTACCGATTTAACTTTGGAGAAGCTCGCGGGCATTGATCATGGTGAAGAAACCAAGATAGTCGTGGATGATGAGTTCGAGACATTCGGCATCTACGGTACAGATCACAAACAACCAGAGATGACATTGATAGCCATTCTGGAAGAAGGGCAACCACTCCGTTTACACTTGGTTGCAGATTCTGCATCGATGATGCTAGGAGTGCGAAAAGGTGCAACGGTCGAGGTTCGTTAGTTCACTCGTCAGATAGGAAACGAATCATCGTATAGAGGGTCCAGTCAGGATTCGTTAAGCAGCATTGCAACGTCGGTAGAAACTATTTTTCTAAAGGGACAAGATTATGTTCAAGCGACATGTATACAGTCTTCGAATGCACAGGGGCTTTACACTAGTGGAGTTACTAGTGGTAATCGCGATCATTGGTATCCTGATTGGATTACTTCTGCCAGCAGTCCAGGCAGCTCGAGATGCTGCAAGGCGAATTCAATGCTCCAACAACATGAAGCAATTGGGGTTGGCCATGCTGAACTATGAAACTGCATTCAAGCGATTTCCTGCAATGCGAAGCGGAACTGCCGGATTTCATAGCTTTCTCGCGGGTAATCATCAGCGTCGGAGTGCTTTCGTAACACTTCTTCCCTATCTTGAGCAGACGAATCTCTATCAAACCATAGATGCCGGTGCCGTGACTTCGGCGGGTACGATTGCCCCTGGTGGACCATTCCCTATCGAAACTGCGAATGGAGAATTTCGTGCTTGGGGAAGCCAGGTTCCTTCCTTGGTTTGTCCAAGCATTTCGACAGAGTGGCTCAATGGGCCCATTGCAATAACTTCTTACGGAGTTTGTGTCGGCGATAATGTGATAAACGTAAGCTACGGTAGAACGCGAGGTTTGTTTGAGACGCTTCGATGGAAGAGTCACGCCGAAGTGACCGATGGGACATCAAATACATTTGCCATGATCGAGCTACCCACCGGATCTGGCATCGGCCGCTGGTTAAGTGAAGAGGAACTCAACATACCGGCGCGAGTAACATCGATTCACCCTGCGCAAGATTTTATTCCATCTATCCCCGCAGTATCGTTCCCCTATTATGGACGTGGATTGCGATGGTCTGATGGTGCGCCATCGTACACTGCCGTTACATGCATTTTACCACCGGACGAAGGGTCTATTTCGAATGCCAATTTCGAAGATCTTGTTAATGGTCATTACAACGCAGGCTCAGTTCATCAGGGTGTATTGTTCGTGCTGCTCGTGGATGGTTCCGTTCGTCCGATATCCAAGTCTATTGATTACGGCGATCTTTTGGTTCCTGCACCCTTTGGCGATTCCAACATGCCCAGTCCGTACGGAGTGTGGGGTAGGATGAGCACGATTGGTTGTGCAGAAGTCGAAAATAGCTTGACTCAATAGCCAACGGTCTGCAGGAATTTCTTGTGAAAACGGGTGACTTGATGCAGATATGGAAACTAGTTGTCTGGTGCGTCTGGTGGTCGGGATGTTTCGGATCACAGCTTATCCTTGCACAGCAAATAAAGCCCCTTGAGATTCCCCTTGGCAGAAATAATCCACTCCAACTTGGGACGAGTACCGTTGAGATCCTTCTTGATCCAAAATCATCAACGGATCGAGTGGAACAGGTCGAGCATGGTATAGAGATTGAAAAGATAACGGGTAAAACAAGCTCACCCTGCGGACTGGTTTTCAAGCAGGGCGCGAAGAGCATATTTACTTTTTCGCTGGAATTAGAGGTCTTACAGCTTTCGTCTCCACGCACTCCCGGCCTTCAGGGATTGTTCGTTCAGTTTGTCCTGGATCGTCCGCCGCCCAATACAACTACCTTTGGTCTCATTGGAGCAGGAAGAGGCGTACGACGATTCATCTCCTATTCCGGCCCCGAACCCAAGTTGAACGAACTGCAATACGAGGATACTTCGTTTAAAAAAGGAACTTGGCTATTCTCGCGCGAGAACCAAAGTATCCAGCTCTCCATCAGCGAAGCCGCAGCGACAGAAAGTATGCAAACCAGCTTTCGCGAGATCAAACGTGCTAACTCTGGCCCAGAACCGCTGAAGGAAATACGAGTTGTCTGTTTGCGTCAAGATTCCGCCAAGCCTGCGAGCGAGTTCCTGTTGAAGAGATTGCAGTTTACTGGCGATGAATTTTACTCTCAACCTGCTCCCAAACCGCCGTTTTGGACAGCAACGCGAATCTATTCTGCGTTGTTTTGGATCTGTATTCTCGTGGTTGTAGGATACCCCATCTATCGCGCTCGACAAATCAAGGATTGGTTGGTCGAAAAGTTTTCTAGCTGAGATTAGATCCTGATTGCAATACTCAGCGGCAAATCGAACTTCACTCACACCTACTTCACGAATTCATAGCTGGCGTCATCGATGACGGTTCCTCGATCTCCCTTCGCGGTCCAGCTAAGTCGCTTGAGGTCGGCATTTTGCTTAATGGTCAACTTGAATGTCTCGCCGTCTGCTGCCTTGCCTGTTCCCGTATAACCGCCCGCAGGATCGGCACTGATACTCACTTCGGACATCTTTGGGTTTTCGGTCTTGAGCATGTAAGCCTCAATCTCGGCTTGATTCCATATTCCAGGGTGCGACGTGTTTCCGCATCCGACACAGAACAGGCATATTAACAACGACAAAAGGCTTATGAATCTTATCAACATGTGGAAATAGTTCCTCTCTAGAATTTGCGAAAACCTATGCGCAGTGCTGGCTTCAAATAGCTTTTGCAACTTACGCAATGAGTCGATAAACAGCCATAGATTGTACCATGTGCTGAATTGTGCGTATGCTACTTTTCAACAACGAGAACCGACGGGTCGAGCAAATGAAAGAAATGTCCGTGGTCTGCTGTTATGATCACCAAAGCATCATCCCATGCGTTTTTGGATTCGATCCAACCAAAAATGTTTGCGACAGCATCCTCGCCACTGAGCACAGCACCGATCGAATTATCGATGTTGTTGGAATGGTTGGCCCAATCGACATCGCCCGACTCGACCATCAACCAAAAGCCCTCCGTACGTTTCTCAAGCACTTGGATTGCGGCTTTGGTCATGTCCGCTAAGGTCGGATTTTCGAACAAGTCCGCTTCGCTGTAGATCTCGCGAGTTTGTTTTGCATCCAAGGCCGTCACGTAATCACCGTTCGCAGTTCGAAATGGCAAATGGCCGTTCTTCGCACCGAAGAAACCAAGAAGACGGTGTCCCTCTTTCGCGGCTCGCGCTGCATGGTTCTCTAGCACACTCGCACCGGATTGCCCTGCGGTACGTTGCGCAACAACATACTTTCCGCCAGCTTCTACCCTGACAGCCCTTTGATCCTCTTCGGCGAGATAGCGATTGCCAACGACAAAGTTTTGACCTTGCCCTTTTCCGTCCTTGACCATTTCTCCGAAGCCTCCACCGATCAAAACATCTAAGCCAGGCTTTGGATTAGATTTATGCGATACACTGGGTAACCCAATCAGATCCCTCGTCAAGTCTTGGTAGTCATCTCGGCTGACGTTGACTGCATACGCTGCGGCGGGAGTCGCATGCGATATCGGTACGCTCGTAACTGCTCCGACGGCGAACTTTTTGGTTCGTTGTGCCCACTGCGCAATGGTTTCTACTTCCTTCATGTTGCCATCGAGATTGAGAGCACCATTGATCGACTTAACACCCGCCGTTAACGAAGTGGCGGAGGAAGAAGAATCTGTATAAAAGTGTGGTGTGAGCTTGGATCGACCGATGGGGTAATCGATATCGTTCTCGCCATCCCACGGAGTGTTTCCACCTAGTCGTGCATCATAGCCACCAAATTTAGTTAGCGGTTTGATATTCACTTGAGCATCAACATCCGTTTCGACTTCATCGGCATAAGGAGCTGTTACGACATAACCGTAGCTAAGCGGTGCTTTTTTATAGTCCTGGAAAATCAGTCCTGAGCCGACGCCTTCGGTATAGACTTTGCCAGTCTTATAAATCGCAGCAGCCTGAGTCGTTTGCCAATCCATTCCGTCGAATACAACCAAGAAGATGTATTTCTTCCCCAGTTGTTCGATCGCTTCGCGTTGCAACCGATAAAGATCGGTTTGATCGGCGTAATTCGCATTTGGATTGACGGTATTCGGAGGAAGTCGACCGTAGAGCGATTCAATCTTGGAAGCATCGCGATAGAGACTTCCTGCGTTCATGTATTTGTCGAAAGAGGCTCCATAAACATAGGCAGGTATCAGGCGATTGGAGTGGTTGGTCCAGGCTGTGTAGCTGCTGGGTCGATTTCCCCAATGCCCCCACGTCGCGGTCTTCGAAGTCATTGCAGTCTCCTGCAATTGTCCGATCGTATCCAACGGACCAGTCGGAGGAACTATGGTAGTCGATTCTTCGGTAGCTTTCTTCTCTTGAGCCCAGCAGAACCCCTCATTCCATGAAGCAAAGAGGAAACCTGCAACCCCTAGCCCTGCAATCATCCATGCAGTTCTAGAGTTTTTGTGGAAAGGGAAGAAACTGTGGTGAAGCATGATGAAACCCAAGGAACAAAAATCGCGAGAATATGTGTATAATCCCCTCTCCTTCCCAACTTGCCAATCGTGCATGAAAGAAATTCCCATGAAGTTCCCAACGCGAGCACTCGGCTCCAGTCGATTAGCAGCATTTTTTTGTTCCATTCTCTGCATCGTACCAAGCATTTCCTTTGCCCAGCGGCCTGAAACGATCAAAGTCTGGCCCGATGCTGCTCCTGGTGTCACCAAGGAACTGCAAGAAAAAGAGTTTACCGAAGGTGGCAAAAAGTCCATCGCAGGTCGCCCCATCTATTTGACGTCAGACATCTCTAGCCCCGAATTGGTAGTCTATCGCGCGCCTTCCGCTAGCAATCTGCCAGCAACCAATCAACCGGCTGTCGTTATCTGCCCAGGAGGTGGGCATCGCTTGCTGGCGTACGACCTGGAAGGGACCGAATTGGCTGAGTGGTTGAACAAACTGAACATCACGGCCATTGTTCTTAAGTATCGCGTCCCGAGCACAAATCCAGAATTCAAGTGCTTGCCAGCTTTACAGGATGCGCAGCGCGCTATGCGAGTGGTAAGATCGAAAGCGACACAGTGGGGGATCGATCCGAATCGCGTTGGTATCATGGGTTTCTCTGCTGGAGGTGAAGTCGCGGCCAGAGCAACGCTTCAATTTCAACAAGACCATTACGAGAAGTGCGACGAAATTGATGCGTTGAATTGCAAGCCGGACTTTACCATGCTCATCTATCCCGCTTATCTGGTTGACAAGAACGATGACTTGCGACCTGAACTTGACCCAAAAGTGCATCCGCAAAAAAACGAGCTTCCCGAGTTCTTTCTCGTCCATGCATGGGACGATCCAGTAACGCCTCAGAGCAGCATCAGTTTGGCCAAAGCGTTAAAGCAAGCCAATCGACGATGTGAGTTGCACGTTTACAGCAAAGGAGGACATGGCTACGGCATGCGACATGTGGACAACATCCCCGTCACCGATTGGACACTCGCCGCAGAACCTTGGCTCAAATCCGTAACGGCCATGAAAGATACCGAACCGGCCAAGTAGAATTAGCTTTGCTGGCCCTATCGAACAAGATCAAGACGGAGTCAGTCGCCCGAGCGACCCAGCTAAACGCGATACAGCGATACCAACGATACCAACGATACCAACGATACCAACGATACCAACGATACCAACGATACCAACGATACAAGGGACGAGGGACGAGGGACAAGGGACAAGGGACAAGGGACAAGGGTTCGATTCGGTTGGCAACCGAACCGAATTGCGAGCTGTTCATGGAACGACTAACGACTTCAGAAACACCTACACCTTCGACAAACTACGTCGAATGACAGAGGTCACGCAGACCAGCCAGCCAGGTGGAAATGCCGTTTTACCAAAGCGTGTCGCGTTGGAGTATAATGCACTCGGGCAACGGACGAAGATTTCTCGATTCGAAAGTACGGGAACGACCAACGCAGTGGCAACGACCGATTTTACTTATGACTTTGCGAACCGATTGAGCAGTATCGCCCACAAAAAAGGGACAACCAATCTTAATACGCATTCGTACACCTACGACCCGCTCTCCAGGCTGCGTTCGATCACCTCGACGTTAGACGGGACTATCAACTACACGTACGATCAACGTTCGCAATTAACGATAGCAGACGATGGTCAGCCGTATTCCCCTGGCCACCCGACTCGGCTCGGCGAACGTTATCAGTATGACGCCAATGGGAACCGCGAGGGAACTGGCTTCACTGTTTTGGCAGACAATGACAATCGGATCACGGCTGCACCGGGTGAGACGTACACGTATGACAACGAAGGCAATGTGGTCGGGATGGTATCTTCCACCGGAGCGGGAAGTAAGACATTTCAGTGGGACCATCGCAATCGATTGATCCAGTCGATGGTCAATTCGGGGTCAGGGACAGTGACCGTGAGCTACGCTTATGATGCCTTCAATCGATTGGTGAAGCGATCTGCAGGATTTAACACGACCTATTTTGGTTACGACGAAGGGATCAACCCTCATCTGCAAATGGAAACGCAGAGCAGTAACCAAATCACGCATCGTTATTTGTGGTCGGATCAAGTGGACGAGTTGTATGCTGACGAGCAAAGGCTTTCGGGATTGGTACCCGATACGAAGTGGGCGTTGTCAGACCATCAAGGAACGATCAAGGACATTGCGGACTTCAACTCGTCGACAGGCCAGACCTCGATTAGGCACCGGGCCTACGATTCGTTTGGGAATCGCAAGGGCTCGGCTTTGACGACCGATATTGTCTTCGGTTACACGGGCAAGTACTTCGACGAAACGACAGGGCTGCAGAACAGTTGGAACCGCTGGTACTCCCCCAAGATGGGCCGCTTCATCAGCCAAGACCCCATCGGCTTCGCCGCTGGGGATGCGAACCTGTATCGGTATGTAGGGAACTCCCCAACCAATCGTACCGACCCATCTGGTTTGGATTGGACGATTGGCGGATTGACTCCCGGTCAATGG
Organism: Pirellula sp.; assembly: GCA_021300155.1. Classification (GTDB taxonomy): domain Bacteria; phylum Planctomycetota; class Planctomycetia; order Pirellulales; family Pirellulaceae; genus JBKCUI01. The sequence continues at coordinate 2,757 of JAJTID010000221.1, read as the reverse complement.
ACCTATGCTACAGGTGTCTTGTTCTATGAATGGGGAGCAAACGGTTACCGAGCCGGACGAGGAATAGTCACCGGAGAAACTGGTCGTCATATGGGCAATCGAGCCGTTGTAATGAGCTATCACGAATCGGGCAACAAATTCGACGGCGATGGGGGAGATTGGTGTCGATTCGCTGGCAACATGGCGCAAGAAATGGTTGGTGCTAATTCAATCGCTGAAGGTGCTGTCGGTGTTGATATGGCTGAAATGCGTGAGCTGGACGCCTGGGAGCGAGGGACTCGAATCAGTTCAGGAACGGGTGCAATGGCAGGAAGTGCGGCCGGTGGACTTGGTATCGCCGGAAAGGCAGGCGCTGGAATCGGGAACGTTCGCGTCCCGTACACTCCAAATATGCCCGTGATCCCACTTCCAGACTTCATGCGGCGACCACTTATTCGACGATCGGGCACGATGACAGCTGCTGAGGAAGCAGAAGTTCTAGGAATTGCAAGTGAGTATGAAACAACATTCGATGTTGTTGGAAGTAGGGCAAAAGGTACAGGGCGAAACATAGGCACGAACTTGCCTAAGGGAAAAGGTAGTGGAACACGAAGCGACATAGATTTTCGAATAGATCTAGGGCACCCAAGTGTCTTTTACGTGATCCAAGATCTTGAGTGCGTGAATGGTGGTATTGGCAGTGCGTCCGTAAAGCATGGATTTTCCCGTCCCACTTTTCCGCCGTTTTATAGGCTGTCTCCGAACGGCGTTATCTACGTTGGTCCGAGTTTCGGCGGCGCTGGCGTTGGAATTGGGATTGGAGGATCTGGCGGTGAGCAACGGTGATTTTAATTCGGTTTTAGACGATGCATACAAAAAATGGCAATCGGCGGAACCGCTTGTTGCAGGCCGAATACTGTTCGAGTCCATACCCCCTTCAAACATTGCAAAGTGGAGCCTGTCGATCCTGGAACTCGCATCGAAATGGATACGCCCACCCACAGCAGTCGAACGTCTTATACGGAGCAACGGACGGCAAAGCCTATTCGGTGCAACCTATCGACAACACTTCGAGGCTATTCGACGAGTGACTCTAAGGCTAGAAGGGGTGCTGGTTCAAAACCAGTCTCAAGCCTGCCTTGTAAATCTATGTTACCTAGCAGAAAACGTCGCAAAATCGATTTCAAATTCGACGAGAGGCGATGAAGAACTAGAGTTTGATGAAGATTCAGGATGGTGGATCGTGAGCTGTCTTTACGATTGTGCCAAATGTGTAGGTAGTCGACAGTTCATGGATGAATGTGAGGAGAGATTGTTCCGTGAGAACAGAACGTCGTCGTAGATGTGATTGACGTGTTACGGGCCGAATTGTGGTCGTATTTTTGGCCGAATTGAGACGGTAGAGATTTAGCCCTCTTTTCGGTGTGTTGGCCGAATTGTTACGATTTTTGGAGAAAGACGCTTGAAGTTCGAATGGTGAAGTTCGAAGTTCGAAACCAAAGGCTGGCCGAATTGTGGTCGTACTTTGAAGGTTACGGATTCAATTTGGCCGAGCTATCGTCGTAGTTCTTGCGCTTCGTTCTTGCGCTTCGGTACATTTGGCCGAATTTTGATCGTACGTGCAGGCAATAAAAAAGTGCGATCACTTTTCGCGAGCGATCGCACTTACGGATTTTTCGTTCTTTGAACGGCAATCGTCAATCTGCTACTGAGTGTGTCTCTGAACTCCGACGGCCCAGGTCGCGCCGATGCTGTTGTAACCAGTTCTGTAAGATCTCTACGGCTGATACGAACTCATGGCCCAGAGTATGTGGGTTCTGCGACCACGGTTCGGCCTGTAACACATAGCTTTCCGTTGGGGCCGCCCCAATCGGAAGCAACTTGTAGCTTTCAGTTGTTCGCTCCGCCGAGATAAACTCGACGGAAGTGTAGCCGGCCATTGGTGGGGAACTGGTAGCAGTCAGTTGTGCGCCCCGCCGAGATAAACTCGACGGAAGCGGAACTGTTTCCGGCCGAATTGTCGATGTAACAAAAGATTCCAATTGCGATCGCAACTCGGCCTAAAAGATGTAGGTTCTGCGACCACAATTCGGCCCGTAACAGCTACGAACACGATGGCTTGGGGCGTGCAACTACTGTTGCCACCACCATCGCAACGTTATCACAAAGCGTATCGCTGAATCAAGTTTTTGATGCAGCCAGCAATCGAACCGAGCTACGAGCCACGGTGGGGGCAACCGCTGACTTTAAAAACAACTAAGGGCTTCCTAGGGACACACCAGTTTTGTGATTTGCGACTTGACGAAGGGCATTTAGAATTTTCTAATTCTGCGATCTGAATTGATGGCGTTTGGTCCCTACTGGGGAGTTTGAATCATGGCTAGATTAGCACGTGCGGAAATTTTCCAGCCTACTGAGGTGGCAACGGTACATTTGTGCGCTCGTGTCGTCAGAAGATGTTTCCTTTTTGGCGACGACCCCGTCACGAAGAAAAACTTCAATCACCGGAAAATATGGATCGAAGATCAAATTAAACTTCAAGCGGCGCAAATGGGTATAGACATCATTGCACTAGCCGTCATGTCCAATCATTTCCACCAAATCTTGCGATCTCGGCCCGATGTCGTGGAGACTTGGGGAAACGCCGAGGTGGCCCGCCGATGGCTTATGCTTTGCCCTAAACGAAAGAATGCTCAAGGCAAGCCGCTTGAGCCGACTCAGAAAGAAATCGATACGATTGCGAATTCGCCAGTCGAAGTGAAGAAGATTCGCCTAAGA
>JAJTID010000098.1 GCA_021300155.1 Pirellula sp. | reverse complement strand
TTTGCGGCTGACTTTTGCATACTATGCCGTTCTCCTCAAAAGCCATGATTGCAAAGTAGAACTATCGCTAGTATTCACGCGATAAAGCGCCTGATGTGGACACGCGTTTTGACAGGCGGGTCCCGTCGAATGGTTTTGGCATAGATCGCATTTCGATGCTTGGAGGATCGGCAGGTTAGTATTCCGATCCACGGCCGCTCGGCCTTGTTTGTCGGTCACTTGAATCATGACGATATTCTCGTAAGGGCAACTCTCCGAGCATGTTTTGCAACCAATGCAGGTTTCCGGATTAATCGAGATGATGCCGGTATCGGAGTTGCGATGGATGGCACCTGTCGGGCAACCGATCATGCAAACGGGATCGACGCAATGCATACATGCGTGCGCAAACATCAGGGGTCCATACTGCGGTCCATTGCGAATGAAGCGAGGTGTACCATCGTGTGTAGAGGCGCACGCTTTGACGCATTCATCGCAGCCTGTACATCGATCCAGATCGATCAGCATCGATTGCTTGCCATTGATGATGCGCTGGTCTACGAGAAACTCGATGAGTGGAGTTTCGATGTTGGACTCGGGAATCATTCTCGTGGCGTCGGGAACAACGCGGCCGCCAGCATCATAGCGGAGATTCTCGATCGTTGATGGGAGCTCTGAACGACGAACTTTCGGAAGTAGCAATTTCAAGGCCGCTTCTCGCGGGATCCGTAGAAAATCCACAAAGCCCAATGCCCGCAACGAGGATTGGAACGGCAGAGGTTGTGAACCGGGATTCAAAAAGGAATGGGATATCTCTTCCAAACCAAACATCTGACCGCGCCCGAGATACGCCGTCGTACGATGCCCACTACCATGTTGGAAACTGACGCGTGCGAATCCAGCACGAATCAAGTACAAATCGTTCGCGGGCGTTCCTTCCATCGCGATCGTAGGTTCCGACTCGATAATAGAACAAACTTCTTTGCTCTTCGTGTCCTTGAATTCCGCGAACCATTCCATCTCGCCAAACGATTCTAGTTTGGTGACCGCTACCACTTTTTGAATGGTTTCATCATCGAGGAATCGAAGAAGCGGCGTCTCACGAAGGTGCGTCTCTAAGCCTGTACTACGGTATCGTTCGTCCAGATAAGTTCTAAAACCTGTATCTCTGCGTAGCAAGCGGAGTCCCTGCCATCGAATCTCAAGCACGACAGTCGGAGCGTCTGCAATAACGCTGAATCGATGTGGAGTTCGCGTGATGGCGGCCATCTCTCCGAAGATGTTTCCAACTCCCAAGGACTCTGATTGATAATCATTCAGGATGGCATTGATGTCTTGCAAGAAAATGCGATTCTTCCCTTCGACGACACTCACGCTTTGGACGGGAGTGTGTTTGGGATGCGATTCGACGTCTCTTCCTCGGCTTCGTCTGTTCCCACTTCCTTGATCAGAACGCTTCTGATTTGCGAACTTGCTTCGAACAAACTGTTGAAGAGCTCCCCAGATGTCGGTGGATGGCACCGGTTGCGTCTGCTTCTCCCAAAGAGAAACGAGAAATGCTCGAACAGACCCGCGAAGAACAATGAAAGCGCTGCTCCCGTAATCCCCTTCACGTACAACGATGTCGCCTGGTTCATACCTGACCAAACGTGCGTCGTGCTTCAATATTGTTTCAAGAGAACCATTCGCTTTGAAAACGTCAGGGTTCAAATAGGCAAAGGGCGGCTGAGCCAACAGCCACGAAATGTCGCGTTGCAGCATCTCCGGGTCGAGTGGGTGGTCCCATCGAACGGGTCTTTCCTGCGCAATGGTTGCTGTTGACGACATCCTGTCCTGAAGCTTCGATGAATAGATTGCGTAAAAGCATGCGCCTCATGCCAATCCGTTGGCAAATGACCGCAAGCAATTGTCTGCTTTTTTCGCTCTTCGGTGCAAGACAGGTTTCGCAGCCGATAAAAAGCTGGCTAATGTGTGCTGGCTGATCGCAGCAACAATCCGGAGGGACTGGCATATCGCGCCGTTGGCTGAGGTGCTTAGAGGACACAGCTGGCTGAGGTGCTTAGAGGACACAGCAGACAGAGAGTCAAAGTAGGCTGGGACCATTGTCCCGGCCGTCAATAACTACTTAGAAAACCCATCAGCTCGGGACATTGGTCCCAAGCTACGAGTGAGCTGTGATTTCTGTCAGTGACGTCTATTCAAGAACGATTACTCGTTCATCACATCCGCTTCGCGATTTTTTGCTAGCTCACCAACGGAGTTTTCGAACTTCTTCGTGAGTTCCTGAATGTCTTCTTTGGACTTGTCTCGATCGTCTTCGCTAATGGTTTTGTCTTTTTCAGCGGTTTCGATCGCTTTATTTGCATCGCGACGAACATTGCGGATCGAGACACGAGTCTCTTCGGCGAGTTCCTTGATGCGAGCGACCAATTTTTTCCGAACGTCTGTGCTCAATGGCGGAATGTTGATCCGAATGATTTTCCCGTCATTTTGAGGATTCAGACCGAGTTCGCTCGCGACAATTGCTTTTTCGATATCTTTGATCGTGCTGGGATCAAAAGGACGGATGAGCAACTGCTGTGGCTCAGGGGCACCAACGCTAGCTAACTGCTTGAGCGGTGTCGCGGAGCCGTAAACGGTAACCTTTACAGAGTCGAGCAATCCTGGGTTGGCTCGTCCTGTTCGGATGCCAGCTAGGTTGTTTTTGAGAACTCCGAGCGCTTTTTCCATGCGTTCTTCGGCGTCCGAGAGGATGTTATCGACAATCATCTGATTACTCCAAGTTCTGGTTGGTGGGATCAAGTAGCGTTGATAAGAATGCGTTCACCCGATGCGGTGCGAGGGCTGATGCGAGTACCGACCTTTTGGCCACTCACCGCCTTCACGATGTTACCCTCCTTTTTGAAATTGAAAATGAGGATGGGCAACTGGTGAGTTCTGCATTGAGCTATGGCCGTAGAGTCCATAACCTTTAGGTTCTTCTCGATGACGGTATCATAATCTAGCTCGCGATACAGGATGGCGTGCGGATTTTTCTCGGGATCGTCGCTATAAACGCCATCGACGCGTGTGGCTTTGAGGACAATATCTGCGTCCAATTCCAACCCGCGATTCGCTGCACATGTGTCGGTTGTAACGAAAGGTGCTCCTGTACCAGCAGCCAGAATCACAATTCGTCCTTTTTCGAGGTGGCGTATCGCGCGTCGGCGAATAAACGGCTCAGCAACACCGTCCATTTTAATTGCGGACATCACACGTGTGGGGACTCCGATATGTTCGAGGGCATCCTGCATGGCAAGAGCGTTGATAACGGTCGCCAACATTCCCATGTAGTGGGCAGTGGCTTCTTGGATCATTTCTCCGCTTGAGCCCTTGAATTGTGCTCCTCGAAGTATGTTTCCGCCCCCGACCACAACAGCAATTTGACAGCCCAACGCATGAGCATTTTTTACTTGGTGAGCGATTGCGGTCACTTCGTCCATGCTAATCCCACGTTCGCCCGTGTGGGCCAAACTTTCTCCGCTCAGCTTGAGGATGACACGTCTGTAGTAGGGGTCGAGCTTTTCGGTTGTTTGCGTTGTCATGAGACTCGGAAAAGAGGGGTGGATTGTGAAACCGGTATCATAACCAGATTTCTGTAATCCAACGAGTCATCCTAGAAATTCCAAATCGACCCCAACGCGACGGAAATGCCGGGAATAGAAGAGCAGTCGATTTTGTCCGACGATTTTGTGAGTACGCGATAAGATCCATTTTCCAAGATCCACTGCTCCAATGTCTCCTCATCCGGATCCACAATCCAATACTCCGGGACCGCCGTTCGTTGGTACATCTCAAACTTAAGCACCCGATCGTGAGCAGGATTCGACGGCGATAAGATTTCCACCAGTAGATTCGGCACACCGATA
>JAJTID010000154.1 GCA_021300155.1 Pirellula sp. | reverse complement strand
GATTTCGTACTCGTCATCGAGTTCTTCTTCAAAGTCGTCATCAAAATCGTCGTCGAAGTCCTCTTCGTCGAAATCGTCGAAGGGATCTGGATCCTCATCGTCTGCTGGAACGACCTCTTCGTCTGGAATTTCTTCCTCGACGTCTTCATCGTCGTCGCCCCAAGAATTGCGAACCGGCCGAGTTGGCAATTCTGCCTGCAACGCCATTTCGAACCAATCATTTTCCTCAATTGGCGCGTCCGATTTTTCCAGAGGCTGGCGAATGATTAGCGGTTCGCTCTCCGTTTTCCCGAAAAAGAACTGCCTTTCGGTCTGTGGCAAGGACTCCAGCGATTCCGCTGGCCACTCCAAAGGCGGAGCAATCATGGATTCGGTGTCTGCTTCGAGGGATTCGATTAACAAATTCACTAGAGTTGCCGCCGATTTCGAGGACCGTACATAAGGGAAAACGCATTAGCGTGTTCTGATTAAGCCATAATGTCAACCGCTCTTGGTCGGGTTGTTTCCTGCATCTAGGGGATGTGGTAGCATACGCAGTGTTGGAAGTTACTTCCGACGTGTCACTTTTCGGAAAAATGAGTCCCCAAGCAAACTGAACTGCCCTGGCAGGATCCCATCCGGTTCTCCCAGTCAATTCTACGCTGGCTCGCTCCTAGTGCGCAAAATTGTATGACCCTGATTTCACTTCTCGTTTTAGCTTCCTTGCTGTTGTTCTCTGCGTTCGTCGGTTTGTTGCATAGATTTTTACAGGTTCCAGCAACAAATCACGTCGGATATTGGGGAATTGGCTGCGCGTTGGAACAAAATCTAGCACCGTTTGAGCCTTTTTCATCGAGGGCTCATCGTTCGGTTATGCTGGGATTTGTTCATCGCGATTGGTTGCTCGGGGGAAGACTCCAGACTTGTAAAGCCCAGGCTTTGTTGATAGTGAACGATCGGCCGTAACCTTGATTGGGTTATGCCTGTTGGAGAGATGGGAAGTATTCAGCGTTAGGGCTGCCGCGGCGAATTTCGCATGCGATTCAGTTGCTTTACCATAGAAAGCAACTTCGTGTCCTCTTTACCTCTTGAACTCCCTTTGCTCCTCGCGGCTGGCGAGACATCTCCCTGGATTGTTCTTGGCGTCGGTCTGATTGTCGGTGCCGTCGTAGCTTACGTCGTCAATATGCTCCAAGGTCGTGACGCGAAATCACAATCCAAGCGTCTGATGGAACAGGCGAAACTGGATGGCGAAAATTTGATCAAGGCTGCTGAACTGGAAAAAAAAGAGAAGCTTCTTCAACTTCAGAGCAAATTCGATAGCGACATTCAAAAAGCCAAGGATGAAGTCCGAAAACGCGAAAGCGAGCTGGACAAGCGGGAGGCCTCCATCAAACAATCATCCGATGATCTACGAAAACAAGAGAAGTTCGTTGAGAGCAATCAGCGAAAACTTGCGGAAAGAATGGAAGATGTGCAACGCAAGAGCGAGCAGTTCAGCAAGTTGATCCAACAGCAGCAAGCAGATCTTCAGCGGGTTACGGGCATGTCGAGCGAAGAAGCCAAGAAACAATTGCTCAGCGTCCTCGAGCGTGAACTACAAGGAGAAATGGGGTCGGTTATCCTCAAGCATGAGAAGCGACTGAACGAAATTGTTCAGCAGAAGTCACAAGATATCTTGTTGACGGCTATGCAGCGCTACGCATCGTCCCATACTTCGGAAAGCACGACGAGCACCGTCGATATTCCCAACGATGAAATGAAGGGACGAATCATTGGACGCGAGGGACGGAATATTCGAGCTTTCGAGAAAGCGTGCGGTTGCGATTTAATCATCGACGATACACCTGGTGTGGTCATCGTTAGCGGATTCGATCCCGTTCGCAGAGAGATTGCTCGATCTGCGATGGAAAAACTGGTGGCGGATGGACGTATTCACCCGACTCGCATCGAGGAAATTGTCGCTGCGTGCGAAAAGCAAATGGAAGGCTTTATTCGTCGCAAAGGAGAAGAAGCCGCTCAGGAAGTTAACATTCAAGGGTTGCACGATCGCACACTTGATATGCTCGGACGATTACACTTCCGAACAAGTTACTCACAGAATGTTTTGCGACACAGCGTCGAAGTTGCATTCCTTTCTGGATTGATGGCGGAAATGATCGGACTTGATCCTCGCCTAGCCCGACGGGCGGGATTACTGCATGACATTGGAAAAGCTGCAGATCATGAATTGGAAGGAGGCCACCCCAAGATCGGTGCGGATATCCTTAAACGCAATGGCGAAAACGAAATCGTCGTTCACGCCGCATTGGGGCACCACGATCAATTGACGACTGAATATCCCTACACATTGTTAGTTGCGACGTCGGATGCGTGTAGTGCGTCTAGACCTGGTGCTCGCCGAGAATCCTTGGAAAGATACATCAAACGGATGGAAGAACTGGAGACGATCGCCAAGGGATTTCAAGGAGTCGAGCAAGCGTTTGCCATCCAGGCGGGGCGAGAGCTTCGTGTCATTGTTGCTTCGAAAAACACGGATGATACGATCGCCGCGAAGATATGCAGAGATATCGCAACCGCTTTCGAGCAACAATTGACTTATCCAGGCGAGATCAAAGTCACTGTCGTGCGAGAATCACGTTTCGTTGAGACTGCAAGGTAGTTGTTCGCTTCAGTTCGCGTAGCGTTACTCTGCCATAGTTTTCGGATTGTCGGTAGCGAGGAGCGAGTTTTCTTTACGAGGAAGCTCGATGACGAAGGTTGTTCCCACACCGATTTCCGATTCGACCTTGATCGTTCCGCCGTGCTCTTGAGCAATCTTTAGACTGACGGGGAGCCCGAGCCCCGTTCCTCGGCTCCCTTTGTTTGATTCAAACATAGAAAAGATCCGTTCAAGGTCAGATTTTGCAATTCCAGTGCCATTGTCCGAGATGAGGATTCGGGCTGATTCTTTCGACATGGTTAGAGCGATATTAACAGTGCCCTGCTCTTTTTCTTTGCATGCGTCGATAGCGTTGCTGACTAGATTCAAAATTGCGCGATGCAGTGCTTCGCCATCCAATTGCAGGATATCCTCTTCGCTCGGACGAGACCAAACGAGAATAATGCCTGCTTCCGATGCTCGTTGGTTTTCTAATTCGATCACGTCTTCAATCAAGTCTCTCAGGTCAATAGCCTGACGAATTGGCGTTCGATCTTTGCTCATCGTGAGCATGTCCACGACCAGAGCTTCAATTCGTTCTTGGTTCCTGAGGCAGATGCGCCAACCTTTGCTCACTGTGGATAGGTCATCGCGCTTGAGCCCTTCGTCGACAAGGTAACCGCCACCCTTAAGCCCTTGAACAATGTTCTTGATATGATGCGAAAGAGTTGCAATGGTTTGGCCCATGATGGCTAAGCGTTCTGCTTGGACCATGGTTTGATAGAAGCTCGTATCCTCGATAGCCAAGGCTGCTTGGTGGCCTATGGCTACAAGGAGTTTCAAGTGCTCTTCGTGAAAGACTCGATCCGATCTGGAAGCGTACTTGCCAGGGGAAGTCGTGGTATCGATATAAATGGCTCCAACAATACCGTAGCGACCTTTCATAGGGACGCAGATTGCTTCTCGGATTCCACCAGCGGATATACTGGCGCTGGTGCTCCATCGATCGTCTTCGCATGCGTCGCTGGTCAAAACACCTTCACCCTGTTTCGTTACATAGTCGAGAATCGTTCGACTGATCGCCATCCTATGTATAGCTTGTGATTTTCGATTCTTTCGACAACTCGGGTACAATTCTCCCGTGGTCGAGTCTAACAACATAATGCATCCGCGATCACAAAGAACCCACTGAAAAATGAGATCCATGATTTGGTTCAGGAGTTGATCGATATCCATCGTTCGACTCACCGCCAATGACGTTCGGTACATGACCTCCCAGTGGCTTCTGAATCGAGACTCGATCATTGTGCTGGGTGGGCCGGGAACAAAATCCTGAGATTGCTTGCCGTGCCAATCCTCTGTTTTGTCTGACAGCGGTGTATTGGCCAGCAATCTGCCAACGATCTGCGATGCATCTTCGCCTGAGGCTGGAACGATAGCAACTTCGCCATCCATCGACTTTCCCGAGTTTGGATTCTCGGCAAAAAGGAGGAGTTGTCGCCCTATCTGCAGCCGATCCCCACCCTCAAGGGCCTGTTCCGTGATGGGAAGCTCATTGACGAACGTCCCGTTGCTGCTACCCAGGTCGCGTACCCAAAACCTGCCATCACGAAAAGAAAACTCCGCATGGTTACGAGATGTTTCCGAGTCTCGGAAGTGAATGTTGCAGTGGCTCTCGCGACCAACCTTGATCTTTTCGCTTTCGGATAAAAAAAAGCGTTGTCCAGCACGCACTCCTCGAAGAACGGTAAGCATTGCCATCAGAACACCATTGCGAATATCGTTATCCAAGAAGTCCCATCGTCGGCTCGAGCCCAAACATGCAATTCATGTTTTGTTGTGCAGCGCCGGCAGCACCCTTGACAAGATTATCCATAGCGGAAAACAACACGATTCTCGGTCCGTTCTCGCGAACTGCAATATCGATATAGTTTGAATTTGATACGAATCGAGTCGAAGGTAAGTGTGAAACGACCCGAACAAACGGAGTCTCGCCGTAGTACGAGATGAGGCACTCGCGGATTTGATTCGGGGTCGTACCACGCGTCGACTTCAGGTAAATCGTGGAGAATATCCCTCGCCCCATCGGCACCCAATGCGGCGTGAACGACACTTGGACTTCAGTACTACTATATCGGTGAAGAATGTCGACGATCTCAGGCTGATGTCGACAACTGCCTACAGAATATGCAGTGACCGTTTCGTTGGATTCGCAGTACATATTGCTCATTTTCAAAGTACGGCCATCCACGCTGATACCTGATTTGCAGTCGATGACGATATCCTCAGGCGAGACTAGCTTTTCTTTCAGTAGCGGTGCCAACGGCAAAATCACCGTTGTCGCATGGCAACCTGGGTTCGCAACCAATTCGCTTTCTCGAATCGAGTCTGAAAAAAGTTCAGGCAAACCGTAAGGCACGTTTCCGAGTCTTTGGGGGTCGGGATGTTTCTCTCCAAACCACTTTTCGTAGATTGAGGGGGAACTCAATCGATAGTCTGGAGATAGGTCAATAACTCGACAACCCGCTTTTAATATTTCCACAATACGATGAGAGGAAGCTCCATGCGGCAGACAGGAGAATACCACATCGCACCTCTCAGCGATCTTGTCAGGCGTTAGGTCTTCTACGGGCAATTGAACCCTATGAATGAACTGAGGATGAACCTCGTCAATCATGTTGCCTTTCGCTTGCCTGCTGGTAGCCGCTACGATTTGAACTCCTGGATGCTTGAGCAACCAGTGAATACACTCTGCAGCCGAATAACCGGACACTCCTACGATTCCAACGCGAATCATGATAATCCTCCGCAATTCATGGTGCGCCTCCCGGCTTCAGATAGTTACTCAAACAAAAGAGCGATCGTAGTTGACAGTCTCTCTAAGTCTTGTCCCAAAAATATAAAGGCAGAAATTCCAATCAACAGGCCCATGCCGATGCAAACGATTCCTCGATTGCTTCGCTGGCATTCCACGGAGCTGATTCGATCGCAGATGCTTCGTTCAAGCTTTATCCACTCTATCAGATTTTGTCGTCCACCGATGGCATAAAAACCAACAATATCATACGTGCCGGCTTCTCGGATCTCACCATGTAACGGCAGTGAGTCCACTCGCACCGTTTCTCCCAACACGGAATAGCAAAGCGATTGCTCTTGAAGTACAACTTCCAACTCTTTCTTGAATCGATCACTTCGTAATCCGTACACGAGTATGCCTGGTGGCATGTTGAACGCGATCAACAGAAGTATCAAAACGTAAAGACTCAGCAGAACAATCCACACCCAATTCCCAACAACTGAATAAGCCGCTCGTGGAAAAAACAATTCCAACGGGCCAATTGCAACCAATCCGATGCATGCGAACCCCAACAACATGATGTCGAGTGATCGGCTGATGACGGTCGGATGAGAGCGATACCGCAGCAATCCGATCACGATCAAATACGCTGCAACCGGTAGTATCGCGATTGCAAATCGAAGTGGGTCATACATGGGAACGAAATGAGTACGCTTTAGAGGGATGCGTGCGTCGGTTTGTTAGCAAGTGCAGTTCGGGCTGCATGCAATACTCGCATCTGAAGGTCGGTAAAATCTGCTTCGACGAATGCACCTGCCGCAGCTCGGTGACCGCCACCACCAAACAATCGAGCCAACTCATTGCAGTCCACGTGACAACGCGAGCGAAAACTAACTTTGAAGCCACCTTTGAGTTGCTCAATAAGAATGACGGCAACCTTGGTACCTTCGATTGCGAGTGTCATATTGATAGCATCCTCGGTGTCGCTCGCGAGGGCTCCAGATTCGATAAAGTCCTCTTTGCGAACGAAGGTATGTACTAGTTGACCATTTGATTCTACTTGGGCCCTCGCCAAAATTCTGCCACGTAGTCGAACTCGGCCGATGGTGTCGCGTTCGTAAAGGTCACCGTAGATTGCTGACGGCGAAGCTCCTGCGTCGACGAGTTCTGCAATCACTCGATAGGTCTCGCTCGTTGTAGACTGAAACCGGAACCAACCCGTGTCTGTTGCGATGGCCGCATATAGGGCATTCGCCATGTTTCGTGTGATTGGCAACTGGAGGTGCTTTGCCAATTTTGCAACCAAATGACCGGTTGCTTCTGCGCTAGTATCTTTGAAGAATTCTGCTCCTAAGTCATCCTCGCCGACATGATGATCGATAACGATCTTCGGTCCAGCGAACTTTCTCAAAACGTCAGCCATCGGACCTAGCTGTGCCCACGCGCTTGTATCGAGAACGATCAAGCAGTCACCTGTAACCTCAGATGCGGAGATCGTGTCCCCGACTACCAAAATCGTTTGAGCTGGATCCAAAAAGGTCAATATCGGTGGTGTCGGATGGCCATTGACTATGACTACTTCTTTTCCCATCGCCTGAAGTAATCCAGCCATTCCCAATTCGCTTCCGAGCGCGTCACAATCAGGGCGAATGTGGCTCGTCAGGACGAACCTGTGGTGTTTTTCCAATAACTTTTGAAGCGATTCCCAATCCAAACTCATGGAGATATTTTCTGCTCATTGTGAACTTTTGTTTCCAACATCCATCGCATTGTAGCCAATTTGATCAACTTCTGTCAGTCGATCGAAAAAGAGGGCGTTGGAGCCATTGGCCAAAGTGATCTACAATACTCCGATGAATGCATTGAAATGTTATCCTTTTGTGCTGTCTCTTCCCAGTGAGTTAAGCCCGCTCGCTGTGTTTCAGCGATTGAAATCGCAACCTTATTGCTGTTGGCTTGATAGCGCTTTAACGCATGAAAAGCGTGGTAGCTATTCGTTTTTGTGCGCCGACCCAATCGATACTCTCGAAATCCAACGAGCGGTCGCTGATCCGCTGGCGAAACTAGAACGATGGATGCAGTCTTTTCAGTCTCTAACCGTACCGGATCTTCCCCCTTTCCAAGGGGGAGTGGCTGGCTATTTTGGGTACGAGTTCGGAAGATGTTTTGAGCGTGTACCGTTAGCTAGACACGATGAATTCGCGCTGCCCGTGGCTGTGCTCGGTTTGTACGATGCGGTTTTCGCATGGGATCACTCCTTGGGAAAAGGTTGGATTATCTCGCAAGGTTTTTCTGAGTCGAATTCGGTGACCCAGCGAATGGAACGAGCGGAGTCGCGTGCGTTGAAGTTTCTTCAGATCGCTACGGGCGCTTTGGAGACCGATTCGTCATCAAGCGGTGCATACACGAACAATGTGAGCGTCCATGCTACCGCTCACGGACTCACGGCCCCTCAATTCGAAACGAGACTCGGAGGTGGCTGGCTGGGGAATTTCGACTCCGATGGCTATCGCATGGCGGTTGCCCGCGCTCGAGAATACATTCATGCCGGAGATATCTTTCAAGTAAATCTATCTCAACGTTTGCTTTGTCCAGCGCGCTGCGAGTCGAGCGAGCTTTACGAAAAACTAAGGTCCATTAATTCCGCACCGTTCGCTGCCTACTTCGATTTCGGGCAAGGGCAGATAGTGAGCGCCTCCCCCGAGCGGTTGCTCAAGGTCAATCAACGCTGGGTTGAGACTCGCCCGATCAAAGGAACCCGCAAACGAACTGGTGATGAACTCGTGGACGGTCAAGTCGCAGATGAACTCAATCATAGTGAAAAGGATCGCTCCGAAAATGTCATGATCGTTGATTTGCTTCGAAACGACCTTTCTCGTGTCTGCGAAAGCGAGTCACTGTTGGTGACCCAATTGTGTCAGATCGAAGAGTATCCCTATGTGATGCATCTGGTGAGCGCACTCAAAGCGCGATTACGAGAAGAAGTGACAGTGTCCGATTTGTTTGCTGCCGTCTTTCCCGGCGGAAGTATCACAGGAGCTCCAAAAGTTCGAGCGATGGAGATCATCGCCGAATTAGAACCGACAGTACGTGGGCCTTACTGTGGCTCGATCGGATATTGTAGCGCAGATGGTGCGATGGATTGGAACATTCTTATTCGAACTCTAACGTCGTCGCGAGGGTGGTGGCAGTTTCAGGTGGGAGGCGGAATTGTTGCTGACAGCGTCCCTTCGCACGAAGAAGAAGAGACATGGACGAAAGCGGCTGGCCTAATTGCAGCCATCGATTCTGTAACGACCCATGATTCGAGGTAGTTCCGACGCGGCGAGATTCAATTCTCACCTTGCATGTTTCCCAAGTATTGCGAACGCACCTCGGGGTGGCGTTTGACCTCCTCGGGCGTTCCTTCACAAAGCACAGTTCCTTTGCTGATTACGTAACAACGATCCACAGCCCCCAATATCTCCAACGCCGCATGGTCGGTGATCAGGATGGAGATCCCATTGTCGCGAAGGGCGAAGATGGTCTCTTGAATGCTCTGCACCGTTACGGGGTCAATGCCCGCAAACGGCTCGTCTAGCATGATGATTTTCGGATTAGAAACGAGACATCGAGCGATCTCAAGCCGACGACGCTCCCCACCCGAGAGTTTGGAAGCCTTGGAAAAGCGAATGTGCGTGATTTTGAATTGCTCTAATAGTTGGTCGGTTCTTTCACGACGTTCCTTTCTACCAACACCTAGCAACTCCAGCATTGCAGAAATGTTCTGCTCCACGGTGAGCTTGCGAAACACGCTCGATTCTTGCGCCAAGTAGCCCATGCCTCCATCCCGTGCGCGACGGAACATGGGCCAGAATGTGACATCTTCACCACCCAAGATCACACGCCCACGATCCGGTAGGATGAGCCCGCATGTCATTCGAAAGCTCGTTGATTTGCCTGCTCCGTTAGGGCCCAAGAGGCCGACAATCTCACGTTCCGCAACTCGCATACTTACGCCACTGACTACTTTGCGGCGACCATATGTTTTTTCAAGTCCGACAACGCTGAGAACATCCATGTTCTGATCCATCTGTTGTTTTATCGAATCAATCCCATACGTTGAACGTTGGGTAAAAAGGGAACCGGTGCGTTCCAGCAATGCGGCCAAAAGACGACGACTGCTCGACCGATCAATAATCGCTCTGGAGTGTGATGCATTGCCCAGGATCTCGCATCGGAACTCGCAGAGGAATTGTCACCCATGGGGAAATACCATTTGCTCTGCATTGGGAAATCTCTGGTGCGTCTGGATTGAGAAATCTCACCTTGTCCCCAAGCATTGGGTAGCATGGCTAAGGCGTTTCGATTCAATTCATCCGGATGAAGGTTTTGCAATCGATACGGAGTGTCGTTATGTACTTGCTTGGCGTAATCTTCGAGAGCCCCTGCTGGAAGCGACCGTCGAATCGCTTCGCTTGTGTTTGGATAATCTGTTAAATCACCTCCCATAGCAGCGATGTAGTAAATGTCTCGGAAGACCCGAGCGCGATGCACTGTCGCGATCCCTCCAGAAACGGCAATACCAACGGGGGCACCATCCAATGGATCTGTCTGAGACTGGCGTGGCCCACGTTGTTTTTGAGCTGAAGGAACTCCCCAATAAATACGATTCGAGGGTGTCCACTGGGCTAGCTTACCATCCACCCATAGTATTAGCTGGTCGTCCACATTGGCAAAGCGAATCCTATGTTTCTTTCCTGCCCTAATCTCTGTTTCTGCACTTGCCTTGTCGGCTTTCTTTTCGCCATCCTCGATTACAGCAACTGGCTGATCATCCACGTAAACGGAAGCCAAAGCGACTCCGCTGGAAAGATCGATATCGATTTGATGCTTGGCACCTGCTTCGACTAGCAATAGTGACAATTGCTTTGATCCACTTGTCGTTTCGACGTCGTACTCACAAGCAAGATCTCCTACCCAATGAATCCCATCGTTGCCTTTAGCAACTAAGTTTCGAAGCGAATTCTCCGCTGCCTCTCGGTATTTTTCTTTGGGATCTCTCGAGGGTTGTACTGGTGCTGCATAAGCTGAGTTGTATGCCGTAAAGTCGGTGATCAATCGAGGTTGTCGAGGATCCATTGGTGCAGGAAGTGATCCAGTGCTTTCTAGTGTCCTCCATGCGGATGTATCTACGATCTTTGGAAAGTAACGCAGCCAACTCAGATTTGTTTCTTTGTTTTCGACCGTTGCTTTCCATTCGTTCTCTGAGTTCACAACACTCCAGGAAGATTCATCTGGGCTTAGCGTCTGCCAAGCGGATGGCATACCTGCTTTAATCAATTCCGAGGGAGCAAATTTTGTATCATGCACAGGCTGCAACATGGCGTTGACCACATGGGGTGGCTTTCTTGCAATGGAGAACGAGGAATCCTCGTTTAGCGTCGAACGAGTGTAGATGTCACCACCTTGAACGCGAACCACTTCGTTTGGGAGACCCACGCATCGCTTGATATAATTCTGTCGAGCTTCTTCGATAAACTTGAAGACTATCACGTCCCAACGATTGGGTGTTTTCCAAACGTACGCGAGTTTGCTAACCAAGATGCGATCGCCCGAAAAAGTAGCATGATTTCTCGATTGAAACGGATCGATGATTTGGGGTTTGCGGCACAACGGACAAACGGCACCAACGACGGAGCGGTTGATACGTTTGCCGGTTTCTCGATCGAACTCTTCACTCGCTCCACATTGAAACTGGTGGCCACAGCATTCGCAGGCGATATCCTTGTGGGCTCCCATCAAAGTCGGAGCCATCGAACCTGTCGGAATGACAAATGCCTCAGCGATAAAGGCCTTGAAAAGCAAAGCCAGAATAAATGCAACCGCTAGGCTTTCAACTGTCTCGCGAACAACCAATCCTTTGGAGGGTGGTTCCTTGGAATCCGCTGCAGCTGTTTCTACTTTAGATTGATTGACCGGTTCTGCGGAGCCTAGGTCTTCTGTCGTGTCTGAGGCCATATACTAAAAGATCACTTGGGTTGGAAAATCTCAAGTGGGATAGTATAGCTGGAAAAGCAGAGGAAACGCTGCGCGAGATCCCCTGTAAAAAAGAAACTTGTCGCGATGCTCGCAATCGATTGCTGGCTATCTCAACCAGCAATCCCATGACTCTTCAGCAAGCAATTATTCCGCTTTCAAGCTTGGAATTTCGTTGTTGACTACAGGTTCTGGCCGGAACCGGACAAGGCTAAATGAAGGAATCGCATCGGTTTGCACCGTTTCGAAGTCATTCACGACAGAAACGATACTGGGCTGCAAATCGCTCAACACATCGGCTAAATGGCTCATGATTTGGTAGGTTTCGCCACTCTGGTGCTTGCCTACCATTTCTAGTCGACCGAGGATTCTACCTTCAGACTCAATCGGAAGACGAACCATCCAGCGTTCGGCTATTTCAGGCATTTTGTTGACGTGCCAATTGGCGTGGAACCCTTCGTGCAACCACGGCATATTCAGGTCCAAGGAGACTTTTGACATCCCATGTTTTTCAGCAAATTCGACCAATGTTGTCCATACCAATTCCCACTCCCTCGAACCTTGCAAACGAACTTTTTGGACTCTTACATTTCCATCGGAGGCACCACGTCGCGAAATCAGGGATGTGCTAAAGGAAAGAACCTTTTTCGATAGAAGCTCCAGTTCGGCGAATCCGAAAGCGCGTGTTGCGACCAGCAATCCCAAAGAAAGGCACATCGAAATGATGGCATAGATCTCATTCGCGAACGCCACACTCAAAACGGCACCGATCGATGTGACCAATGCAAGCACCGTAACAGCTCCCACTAACGAACCATTCTTTATGCCTAATCGAATAAGATTGTGATGCAAATGACCTCGATCTACAGTGAAAACACTTCGCCCCGTCAACTTTCGACGTATGATTGCCATGGTCGAATCAAAAAGTGGAATCGCCAACAAGCAGACCGGGATCAGTACAGGAAGAGGATCGCCAGACTTCGAAGAGCATCTCATCGCGAGAACGCCCAACACCAACCCGACAAGCATGCTTCCTGCATCCCCCAAGAAGACTTTTGCAGGGGGCAAATTAAAGAACAAGAATCCGAGCAATGCACCAGCCATCGCAGCGGCCACCATCGATTCGATGTAGTTGCCTACGATCCAAGCCGTTGCGGACAATGCGGCACAAGCGATCCATCCGACCGTTGAGCAAAGTCCGTCCGCACCGTCGATCAAGTTAACCGAGTTGATGGTGAGTAGCAGCCACCCGAGAGTGACTGGTATTGCAAGCAATCCTAATTCAATTTCCCATCCAAACAGACTTAGCTTCGGAAGCGTAAATCCCAAAATCATCAACGAGCAACAGATGAGCACTTGGCCAAGTAGTTTTTGCCTTCCTCGCAGACCAAATCGATCGTCAATCACTCCCAGATTGACTATCGCAACCGCGCCGATTGCCAGCGCCAGTGTCTCTCTCATGTTCGAAAAAGAGGCTGCCGCAAAGTCCGATCTAATACCAATCATCAATGCAACACTAATAATCAAACTAATTAGAACCGCGATTCCACCGCAAAGCGCAATCGGCTCCTTATGAAGTTTTCTATGCGTGTCTGGATGATCGATCAAACCAATAAGGACCGCAAATCGTCTAGCAATTGGCGTAGTGACGAGGGAGACGAAGAGTGCAACCGTGAGTGCAACGAGAGGAAAATACATAGATGCCTACCACACGATGAGTTACTTGAATTGCGGCTCATTCGACGGGAGTGATTCCACCGCAATAGTCCCATGATCCTCAAGAACCGCATTCCCGTCTAGGTCTCGCTAGGTAAAGTCTTCGTTAAAGTTGATGCTACAATCTGCGCGATCCATGCAATTGACAAAGTTTCACCCGCCTGTCGGGCGATCGACCCAAAAACCATCCCAAGCAGAACATTTGTAAGCTAATGGACAGACAAAAGTACCAAGAACTCGTGGAGACGTTCTTTGAATGGCAGCAGCCGGCGATTTCCCAAATCTTCACCGAATTGCTAGCTGCCGTGGCTGCGGAATCTGCATCATCGCCCGCCAGCATCATGAGCCAAAATTATGAAACAGCTCGCGCGAATCCCGAAATTCACAACTTGCCTGGCAACCTCAAGGACGCTAGGGATGTGATTTTTCCCTACTTCTGGGGGACCGATAGCTGGAACAACCCTCTCCATCTCGAAAACGTTCGAGGTCCCGCCAACAACGCTTCGCTAATTGGCATGCTAGCCTGCCTGCTGAAGAACCCCAACCTTTGCACAGACCGGTACAGCCAGCGTTCAAACGAACTTGAGGTCAAGGCAATCACGACCCTTGCGAACCTGATTTTTTACCACACGAACGATCCCTGGGGTGTCTTTACGATCGGCGGGACTATCTCCAACCTATACGGCGCCAAGATCGGTGTCGAGAAAGTCCTGCCTGGAACGATGCGAGAAGGCCTGCGAGGAGAGCGAATCGTAGGGATCTGTTCCCAAGCGAGCCACTACTCAAACCAAACCGTTGCAGGATGGCTTGGTATAGGTACCCAAAACCTGATTGAGATCCCGACAAACGCCGATCTTTCGATGCGTATGGATTTGTTGGATGCAAAACTAGACGAACTCTACAGTGCACAGATCAAAGTCGCCTATGTCTGCTGTACGTTCGGCACTACCGACGGATTTGGTTTCGATGATATCGAAGCTACCTACCACCTCCTCCGCGAAAAGGCGGCGAAGTACTCGGTGCCGTTGCCACAGCTTCATGCCGATGCTGCCGTAGGTTGGGCTTTGTCGATGCTTACGGAATACAACACTCAATCGAACCCACTACAGATGGAACCGCGATTGATCGATCTAGTGCAACAAGTTCAGTCCAAGAACAAAGGGCTGAGATTTGCTGATTCGGTCACGATCGATTTTCACAAGATGGGGCGTGGGCACTATCCATCCAGCGCCTTTATCGTCAATCGCCGAGAAGATCTCAAGTATCTCGCGCGGACCGTTTCCGACACTCCGTACTTCTCTGACGCAAATGCAAGTCGAGACCCAGCTCTGTTTACACTCGAATGTTCGCGACCTGCATTGGGGCCCTATAGTGTGATCGCCTCGTTGAACGCAATCGGCTTGACCGGCTGGCAGATGTTGCTCGCCCGATCGTTAGAACTCGCCGATAGGCTCAAAGCGAGATTGTCCAAATTGGACTATTGCAAAGTTCTCAATGCAGATGCGCCCGGTGCGAGTGTCAATTGGTGGGTGTTACCCAAAGGCCGCAATGCAGATGATATCTTTCAGCGATTGGTCAACAACGAACTAACACGCGAACAACAGATGCGTTATCTTCCCGAAGTACGTCGTCTCTTTGACAAACGAAACAAAATGATGGACCCGAATCTCGATGCGAGGTTAGGGTTCACCACGAGCTTCGGATATTGCCCGCACGGTATCGATATTCCCGCTTGGAAAGCAGTATTCTTCAACCCGAAGACGACCGAAGCGATGGTCGATAGAATCGCAGATAGCATTGAAGAACTCTAGTCTACGAGCTCGGATGAAGATCAACCCCTTGGAGGCAATACTGGATAATCCGCCGGCTGCGACGCATGCGGAACCATGACTCCCGTCACTGGATCTCGATCGGTTCGAATCGGATAAGGCAGGATCGGCGTTGTCACACTCTTGATCGCAGATACCACTTCGATTTTGTCTCGATACTTTCCACCCCAAAAATCTGCTATCTCTTTTGATCCCAACGACATTTCTTCCACGAGAAAGACAACGTCAGCAGTATGCATCAATGCTTCACCGCCCACAGGCATGCCGGTATCCCGAATTTGCCCGATGCATAGACACGTGATCCCCTTGTCGTGATTGTAGGTCTTGAGCGCTGATAGATTGTCGGCCGTTCGATTGCGAGATGGATCCAGCATGTTGAGTGAATCGATAACGACGAATCGAATGTTCTCCTTCTCCACGAGATAGCGATACTTTCCCACAAAGTCATCCCAACTTTTGCCGCGATGATATTGGCTTTGCATCACAAACATGTTCGCGAGAACTTTTGACGCAAACTCTTCTTCGCCAAGTCCGGTCGCCTGCATTCCGATCTTGGTCATGCGACTACAAAGATCGTCACGACCGAACTCCGGTGGGTTATAGAAGCCTTCTTCTGCAATAACATATGCGACCGGTACGCCACTCAATGCAACTTTCGCTAGGCCTGCAAGACTCGAACGTGTCTTCCCTTTTCCAGGAGGGCCGGCCAATGCAATGGTACACCCTTTCGGAACACCGCCCAGCGAGTTCTTTCGGTCATTGGTCAAGCAGAGTGAGTCGAGGACACTCCCTAGTGGTAAGCCCTGTTGCTCCTTGATCCGATTCTTCAAGAAGACGGGCCGAATGATATCCGAATCCAAACCTGTATCTGTGTCTTGGGCCGGTGAGCTGCCAGCGAACGGAACCGCTGCGGGGTCTATTTGCCCGCCAGGCATAACACCTGTGTTCCCCATCATCGCTTGCATCATCTGCATCATCGCAAACATTGGGTTCGGTTGCATCGGTTGAGGCATGGCCGGTTGCCCATACGCCATAGCCGGGTTTATCGGCGGCATCATTGCAGGCGCGGGCATCATTGCAGGCGGCGGGACCATTCCTGGTGTCGACGGAGTGGCCAGGATATCTTCAGGGCCGGATGCTTTTTTCTTTGCCATGCCAATTCTCGTTGATGTCCAATAGGTGGCGACTGAGGCTAAAACCGATGCTCATTCGCGAGCTCCAGATTGTAACAAGAAAAGAATTCCTTGTTCTGCAGCAACATCGTTCTGCAAAAACATCGATCTCATCCTGAATCTCCCAGTGATCCAGTGATCCTAAGAATATCTGGGCGACTGATTGCGTTGCCTTACCGTTTCATATAGCAATAGTGTTCCCGTCATCGCAACATTGAGCGATTCGACATTGTCCTTCATGGGAACAGAAACGACACCGTCACATTGATCGAGGACTTCTTTCGAAACGCCCGAACCTTCGTTTCCAAGAATAAAGATTGTCGGCCCGAGAAAGTCCCATTCCCAAAACGATTTGCCACCCATCGAGGCCGCTAGCACTTGAACACCATTCTCACGGTTGGCCTTGAGCCATGCCTTCAAGGACACTTGTTGGGGCGGCATTCGAAACCACTGGCCTGCGGTGGAACGCAAAACCTTGGGGTTATACGGATCGACCGAGCCATCTCCTAAAACTACGCTATCCGCGTCACAAGCTACTGCGGACCGAAGAAGCGTTCCGAGATTCCCTGGGTCTTGCAATCCGTCAAGAGCAAGCCCAAGACTTGGTCGTTGACTCTGCTCAGGATGCGGTTCTCGAAATCTTGCAACTGCCAAAATTCCGTCCGGGGATTCTGTTGTCGCCATGACCTTCATCACTTGGTCGCTTACCAGGTGCAGTGGTACCCGCGAATCCAACTCTCCAAACCAACCAGGGGATGTCTCTAACCAGTGCTGAGTAACAACGATCGAGTCCAATGGCCAACCGCAGCGGATGCCTTCGGAGACTAAATTCACCCCCTCGATAAGGAAGCGTTTCTTCTCGCGACGCACAGAAGATTTGTGCAATCGCACCACCGATTGGACCCATGGATTCTTAGTACTTTGAATGACGATCGCATCCGAAGGCAATCGAGGCTGTGTCACTCATCGCACCCTTTGTCTGAGCAGACATGCCCATCGCATGATTCAGCCATCACTTCATGCGCGTGTTCGTCGCGATGCTGGGGAGGACCGGAGGGATCGATGTACTTCGGGAAATACTTCTCTACCACTTCGTAAAAATGTTCTGGAGTTTCGACTTTGCCAACATGGGTCCGGAAGTGCCGGGCTCCATGTTTGTTCTGCGCGTAGCAGCACGCAAATTTTCGCATCAACATCGTCCCCTTGTGCAATCCGAATCGATGACAAACCAGATCATAATGTCGAAGCATGCAGGCTTTCTGTTCTTCGAGCGTCGGGTCTGGTGGGATTGGTCTACCAGCAAGTGCCGCTGCCGCTTGAGCAAACAGCCATGGACGCCCTAATGCAGCGCGGGCGATCATGACTCCATCCACTCGATAAGTTCGAAATGCATGAACTACTTGTTCCGCGGATTGCAAATCACCATTCCCGATCAGTGGGATACGTTCCAGGTATTCTTTGATCTCCGATATGCGCGTCCAGTCGGCAGATCCGCTAAAGAAATCTTCGGCTGTTCGGCCATGCACGGTGAGCGCCGACGCTCCGGCTCGTTCTACTGTTTGAGCGACAGCAATATGATTCATAGTCGCTCGCGTACAACCTAACCTTATCTTTGCCGTAACAGGTGTTGGGTAGCAAGCCTCTACCAATCTCGAAATGATGGCGTACATTCGTTCTGGATCACGCAGCAGGTAAGAACCGCTGTGAGCCTTCTCGGTAACTTGCTTCACTGGACAACCAAAATTGATATCGACAACCGAGACTTCGAATTCCTCCACGAGTCGCTTACCCACTTTGGCCATTGTGTCAGGATCATTATCCCAGATTTGCACGGCCAAAGGTCGCGCCTCATCTTTGATTCCCCAAAGACGTTCAGGATGTTCGCAGTCGTGCTCGTCTAGCCAAACAAATCCTCGTGCGTTGACCATCTCGGTCGCTTGTAGCCCAACCCCTCCGAATTCTCGGACGATCTGCCGAAAGGCATAGTTGGTATAACCCGCCATCGGTGCTTGAAAAATCGGTGGGGCTATCTTGAGATTTCCGATAAAAATGGGTTTCACGAGCGACTCTACGGGAATGTCGATCGCACGTTCGGATTCAAGAACAAAACTAGATGATGTCGCGGTACTCATTCACCTATTTTGGACTGGAACCATCGCGACGCCAAGCCGAATCTGGCCGGAGATGCAAGTCCAAGAAATCAAATGACCGTTCCACTGTTTCCATGTCGACAAATGTGGCCAAATGCCCTTTATTGGGGACCGATACATACTCAAAAGCCACTTTGGCCTCTTCTAACCGCTGTTTCATGGCATTCGAGTTATCATCGGAAACCAGCCAATCTTTTGATCCATGGAAAAGAAACATGGGGGGATCGTCCTCGCTGACGTGAACAATGGGCGAGGCTTTGCGATACACCTCTGGCAGCGATCGGGGCGTTCCTCCAAACACTCCCGACAGCGTTGGGGTGTCCAGAGGAAAGCGGGTTAAATCACACGGTGCTCCTCCGCTGACGCAAGCGACCGGTCGAGGCGTGCCCTTATCCGCTTCGAGAGCCAGCAATGCAGAAAGATGCCCGCCGGCCGAGTAGCCCCAGATTCCGATCCGTTTCGCATCGACACCTACTGAGTCTGCATTGTCGGTCAGCCACTGCAACGCTAGTTTGCAATCCTCGAGTTGCGCAGGAAATCGATGCTTGGGTGCCAGTCGGTAGTTGATCGACAAGACGCAATAGCCTCTAGCCGCAAGCTTCTTAGCATGGACCGCATCATTCGCCTTGTCCCCCAAGGTCCAAGCTCCACCGTGAATAAAGATGACCGCTGGAAGCGGTTCTTTCTGTGATTCGGTTGAGCTGCGTATCGGTCGAGGTCGATAGATATCAACTCGGTGCATCGGCTCTTGCTCTGATCCGTACACAACATTTCGGTCGACGGATACCAACGCTGGAAAGACAGGCTCCCCAGCAAGCGTAGACCCTGTACAAATCCAGAACAGTAAAAAATGTAAATACGCCATCTGCTTCAACATTCCGATTTCCTCGGCATCATTGTAGGTAAACGCGACGATCTATTCCAACATCCCAACCCCCGACTGCTTTCATCGGTAGAATCTCGTTAGGGGTAAGACTGCGGGCCGAGTCAACTTTTAACCGCACCGAAGCAGTACACCTATTCTGTATACGGCTGCGGCTAGAGGTTAGCCTTACGCGACCCGTTGGACAGTCCGACTGGGCTGAGTACAGGCTTACCAATTCTCGCCTATTGTCACTGTAACTGCTTGTTTAATTACAAATGCTCGTCTAATGGCGCCCAAATTTGCCGAGAATCACGCCGCCGACAAAAATCAGATTTTACGGTACCTTCCATGTGCCTCCACCTAGATCCCTCGCTAACGCTTTAACGTTTCGGGTTGGGAAGAACGCAGTCGCCCTGTGAGAGTTGGATTCTGTACCCTCGCCACTAGTTTGTCGCGTTAATCGAATAACTCGTAGCCAAAGGATCTCTATAAAGAGTTTACGATTCTCGCTTGGATGGCGTCGTTCGGCGAGAAGTTGCTATCAACTCCGCTGTGCGAGAGACGCAACAACAATAGAACTGGCTCGTGAACGTTTTCTTGGGTCAAGCTGTGCAGGAACTCGGACCCGAGCGCTTTTCGCTCTTGTGTTGGGCCGATCACCAAGTAGTCGCCTCGGTGCATTTTCAATTGCAACTTCAACGAAGAAAAACTCAACTTCTCCCGTTCTGGAACTTGTCGGAGTGCTGCGTCGCGCACGATAAGTTTGTTCGTAAACTCGCCATGTTCGATTTCCGGGAGCAGCTTAACATTTGCCGTATGATCTGCTCCTGGGATCGCATTCATTGAGAAGTAAAAGCGAGGTGCATATAGGCTTTTACCCTTCAGGCCATCGATATGGTAGAAAAGCGGAATCGTTTGCGACGACAAATTGCGTATCGATATTTCTTTGATGCTGGATGCTTTGCATCGCCACAGGACAGCCTCGGACTTTACGTCGGCAACCAAACCCGCCATCTCGAAAGCGTCCTCTTCACGTCGCAATTCGGTGTCGCGCACCCATGACTCAAGTATGCTAGGCAAACTGCCCGATATTTTTCCGACGCGCATCCCGTTCCTGTGGAGCTCCAGCCTGAGCTCAGGTGCAACTATCTGTTGATCAATTTGGCTCCAGAGTTGCTCAAGCTGGTTCGTGTCTTCCGATTGGACACGCAATAGGAAGGAATCGATTGCAACGGATTCGCTCCCGAGCGGAGGAGTCCGAATCCTGGATTCAATACCTGGCGGCTGCTCACCGGATGGCATCCATGTTGCGCAGCCACATGACACAGCGAATACTGTAACGAACAACCATCTAGCCGAAAACTTCATCGAGGACGAAGCCCATTGTTGGGTGGAAGCGCGGCGGAGTTTGGCTGACCGTTTCCAGGTGGGTTCGTGCCGTACTGCGGAGCTTTTGGGTTCTGAGTATTCGGGAAAGAAGAGAGTGTCCCTTGCGGTTGCACCCCAGGCTGCTGAGATCCCGGCGGTTGATTGAATGGCGCATTCGCAGGAATTCCTTGGGGCGGAAAGACATTTCCACCGGCCTGCAACTGATCGGTTGCAGCAGGGGTGTACTCTTTCGTTTCCTCTGTCCAACCAGCAGGTAGCTTGACCGGGATGAATTCTTGGTTCCAGATCTTCTCGGATAGCTTTTTGAAGATCCCGGCGTTCTTTTCCCGCGTAACGAATTCGTAATACTCGCGTTTATCGACAAGAGGTTTATCTTTCTCATCTACATGGTCGGTATCATACTTGATGAGCGCGAGGGGCAAGAATTCTTGTCGGTCCAAGAACACATGCACGTGATCATAGTTGACCGCATCCTGCTGAAATTTGGGGTAAGCTTCGATTAGGAACAAATCTGTGTTCGGCTGCCCGTTCGGAAGAGGAGGTGGGTTGAGCGCGCGAAGCCAGTATCGTTCTTTGAGCTTTTTGGCTTCGACGCCAAAGAGGAATGGCATGGGTGATTCCAGAATCCCGATTCCCTGCATTTCTTTTGGGATCACATAATGTGTGACTTTCTTCTCTTTGCGCTCATAACTGTGGACGGTTTCGCCATCGCAAATCCAATAATCACCGACGAGGTTTTCCGAGGCCTTCATCTCGGGTTGATTGTTGGCGTCTAGTTTTCCAGTCAATGCGATCACTTGATCGATTCGATACATGCCTTTGTCGGGCTTCATGTAACGGACGACCCCCGCGGCAGCTTTTGCTTTGATCTCTCGAATGTTCTTTCCCGTTTGGTGAGCAAGTTGCTCCACGAAGTTAGCATTCGAGTTGTATTCGTACATTCTAAACTCGCACGAAAGTCGCTCTATGTCCTTGGTGTTTTGTTCCCAGACCGCCAATAACTGATCCAGGTATTTTTCTTCCTCAGGTGATTTAGGAGAATCGCTGTACGGATCCCTCGTAACCACGGTGTTTGTTGGCTCTTGCCCGATCTGAGATACAGGCCGTTGCAATCCTGGATTGAGGTTGGGATTGATACCGGCTGGCGTGTTGGCTCGAGGCGTGTTCGGAGTAAACGCTCCCTGCGGCATACCAGGCTGAAAACCAGGCTGGGGCGCATTGGGCTGAATTGTATTGAGTTGGCTTCCCTGAGGATTTCCGCGAGGTGGATTCGCACCGGAGGTGTTGTACCCCTGCTGAGCGAATAGTGAATTCGTCGTACTACATGCGAGCCCTACAACAACGAGGCGCTCACTCCATCTCTTCCAAATCTTCATTTGCGTCGATTCCATGACATGAATGATGACCCTGGTACATCCTAACCAGCTATCCCTGCGGACAATACCAACAAGCACCCTTTCTACCTAGATCGGTTTTGCCGTTTGTAACGATTTCAACTTGCCTACTTTTCTTGTTTTCGCAATTGCAATGCCAGCATTTGATAATGGCGAGCTAGGCTTTGGAATCCTATTCATCCCAAGCGAATCATCGAATTCTTATGGTATTCCTAACGCCGTCGTATCATCCGATCCCACCCCAAACGACAGCTTATAGCAATTCAGAAGATCTCGATGCGGACGCGAAGATCTTTCCATTCCCTCGGCCTAGGTCGGTGCGAGCGCTGCACCTTATCAATGGCGAACACTTTTCCGGCGCGGAACGAGTTCAACAACTTCTCGGCAAGCGGTTGCCCGAGCAATCGGTCGAACCGCATTTTGTTTGTTTGAAGGCTGGGAAGTTTTCTGAGATGTGTGGACTAGAGCCAGAGAAGGTGTCAGTCCAGGCGATGAAGTCCCGTGTGGATCTTTCCTTGGTGAAAAAAATCGCGAATCAAGCCAGAGAAATGAACGCCGATTTGCTCCATGCGCATACTCCGAGGTCGGCCTCGATTGCAAGCTTGGTTGCTAGATCAACCGGATTGCCCTGGGTATTTCATGTACACTCACCAACTTCGCGAGATTCGACACGGGCGTTTATCAATCGCATGAACGACTGGATAGAACGTTGGTCGCTTTGGAATTGCAATCACATCATCGCGGTCTCGAAATCTCTTCGACGCGAAATGCTAAAGCGTGGGTACGATCGTCAGAAGGTAACCTGTATCCCCAATGGCGTAGCGGAACAAACGCCTATTGATGCCTATCACAAAATCAACGAAGAAAATTGGACCCTTGGGATGGTCGCATTGATTCGGCCGCGAAAAGGAATTGAGGTTCTTCTCGATGCAATGTCTCGAGTGAAACAAAACTTAACCAACGTAAAGCTCGACGTCGTTGGTCCATTCGAAACCAAAGAGTACGAGGCTGATGTCATTCAACTCGTACATAAGTTTAAGCTAGAAGATACTATTCGATTCCATGGCTTCATCCGCGACGTTCCAGAAGCCATGCGCAGATTGGACGCGATGGTCCTTCCTAGCCTGTTTGGCGAAGGCATGCCGATGGTCGTTCTGGAGGCTCTCGCTCTCGGTGTTCCTGTAATTGCCACAGAAGTCGAGGGAACCCCTGAAGTTGTTCGAGATGGCGTCGAAGGGCTTTTGGCAAAGCCTCGCGATCCTATTTCCCTAGCCAATGCGATCAAGAAATTCGTATCGAGCCGAAGCCGCTGGACCGAGATGAGTCAAAATGCAGTAAAAAGACATCGTAGCAAATTCTCCGACGTCGAAATGGCCCGACGAACCGCAGCCGTCTATCGCAAGATGTTAGAGCACAGATAAAGAAAACCCGGGGTGCAAATGTTTGCACTCCAGGCTATGTATTACGCCCTGACAGGGCTAATAACCAAAAACACAATGGGTTTCGACCTGAGGATCTTGCCGACAGTGGCAATCTATCCCATGTATGCGGTGGTATCCCGAATCCAGAGCTACTTAATCTTGCTGGCGTTGCCCGCTTGCCCGAAGGAGATCATACGATCCATGCAAACTTGCTTCATCGCAGTTCGCGCTGGCTTGAGATAATCCCGTGGATCGAACTTGTCTGGATGCTCGGTCAACACTTTACGAATAGCCCCGGTGATAGCCATTCGGCAGTCAGTATCAACGTTGATCTTTCGAACACCGCTTTTGATACCTCGTTGAATTTCTTCTACGGGCACACCCCATGTTTGCTTCATCGAGCCACCATACTTGTTGATGATGTCTTGAAGCTCTTGTGGAACGCTACTCGATCCGTGCATCACCAAGTGAGTATTGGGGATTCGCTTGTGAATTTCTTCGATTCGAGTCATTGCCAGTACTTCACCGTCCGGTTTTCGAGTGAATTTGTAGGCGCCGTGACTCGTTCCGATCGCAACGGCCAACGCGTCGCAGCCGGTCTCAGCGACAAATCGAGCTGCTTCGTCTGGGTCCGTTAGCAATTGGTCATGGCTCAAGACACCTTCCGCTCCGTGTCCATCTTCTGCTTCTCCGCCCCCAGTCTCGAGAGATCCTAAGCAGCCGAGTTCACCCTCAACAGATACATTGCGAGCGTGAGCCATTTTGACGACTTCCTTCGTCACTGCCACGTTGTACTCGTAGGATGCAGGAGTCTTCCCATCCTCTTTCAATGAACCATCCATCATCACGGAAGTGAAGCCATTTTCAATCGCAGATAGACATGTCGCAGGGGAGTTGCCATGGTCTTGATGCATGACGATCGGAATTTCTGGATACAGTTCGACGGCTGCCAACATCAAATGTCGAAGGAAAGCGTCTTGTGAATAGGATCGTGCACCACGCGATGCTTGGATGATAACGGGCGAATTAGTTTCCTTTGCGGCTTCCATGATCGACTGGATCTGTTCCATGTTGTTCACATTGAACGCAGCCACACCATAGCCGTTCTCCGCAGCATGGTCTAGAACTTTTCTAAGGGGTACGAGGGCCATCTAAACGTCTCCGAGAGGAAAAAAGAATTATGAAATGCCGTTAAGTTTGATACCATTGGAGCCCAATGGGAGCTGTTTTCTACGCGCCGATGGCGTAGGATTATGCGATCGATCTTCGGGTCCGACAATCCATAATCCTTTTGATTTGCTTCTCCATCTATGGATCACGATTTTTCCAAACCCATTCGCAGTGTCTCCAAGCTGCAGCCCTTGGATAACTATTTGAGCGGTAGCTGGGATGCGCTCGGGGCAGGCGCGCCTGTACTAGTTGCCCTATCACAACTTAGCAGCGATGCTATGGTGACTCTATCTGCCGCAAAAGCGGATTTAATCACTGCGGAGTCGCTGCTGGCAGAAGCGAAAGCCATCCTGTTCGCGGCTCGCGACCGAGGCGTGATCGAACTCAAAGCCCTCAACACAGCCTTCGAAGCCCCTTCTCGACTATTAGCTGTATACATCGAAGTCGACGAAACGCAGACGATCGCATTCCGAGATCCGCAAGTCCCCGAGGTCACGATTCGCTTCCTGGAAGGGTTTCGCCAGTTATGCTCTCTCGGCTTGGTTATGCATCATATTCACCGTGATTTCTCCCTCACGAGTCGAGGTTTCGACTTAGCCCGAACGTTGAAAAGAGAGGAGGTACAGCCTTGGCTCGACAAAGGTACCGAGTTTGGACTGCACGACTGATCGCTCTGCTATTCATAGCAACAATTGTCGCTGCGGGGCTGCGATGGTGGTGGTTGTCCGTAACGAAAAGTGAGGTTGCGCTTCCACAAACGACACTCACACAACCATCGTCTCCACCCGAGAACCCGATTGACGTAGTTGCGTCAGTTCTTGCTCATCCCTTGGACGAAGTACTCGAACTGGCGAGAGAGGCATTGCGCAAGCATCGAGAGAACCACCAGGACTACACTGCCACGCTCTTAAAAACGGAACGCATCGGCAAGGTGCTTGCTCCAAGCAACACGATCTTCCTCAAGCTGCGATATAACCCCCTGCAATCGAACGAAGCCAGTCGAAGCATCAATGTCTACCTTAAGTTCCTCGAGCCAAAAGCGCAGGCTGGAAGAGAAGTTCTTTTCGCCCCCGAACGTAACAACGGAATGCTCAAAGCTCACGAAGGAGGCTTGCTCGGATTGCTCTCGGTCGATCTCACACCCAATAGCGTTCTCGCAATGCGGGGAAATCGTCATCCGATTACCGAGTTGGGGATTGAAAAACTTTTGACGAAGCTCATCGAGAAGGGGGAACGTGATAGAAAACTCGGCGATTGCCAAGTGGTCCGAACGGATGGCGAAACGATCGATGGCCGGCCTTGTGAGAGGATCGATGTTATCCACCCTCAAAAGCGCGTGATCCATGAAGGCGAACCTATTGATCATGAGTTCTTCATGGCTCGTATCTGGTTTGACAAAGAGAAGCTCATTCCGTTGAAGTACGCGAGTTATGCATGGCCACTCGAAGAAGGAGGCGAACCACTCCTCGAAGAAGAGTATACTTATATGGATCTCAAGCTCAACGTCGGATTGGACGATGAAGATTTCGATGTGAATAACCCGGACTATCGATTTCCATAGACATAGGGCGTAGCAACATGGATGGCAACGTAGCCATACAGACTAAAGGGGTATGGCAGCTTGGGCTCACCAAGGGAAATCGGCTTCAAGATCTTCAATCCAATCTGTCGGATTCTCCGTTATTCGAGATCGGTGAATTATCAAGATTCAATGGCTGTGCTGCAGCTGATCCTTTCGGTATCTTTCGTGATGGCAAATGGTATGTATTCTTCGAAATGTTTCTCGCCGATGACCCCAATGCGGTCATCGGAGTTGCATCGAGTCGGGATATGTTTAGTTGGACCGTCTTGGGTATAGCCCTTCGACTGTCTCACCATCTTTCATTTCCTTACGTATTCGAGCATGAGGGTAGCATTTTCATGATGCCTGAGTCGAAGAAGGCTCGTCGAGTCGACCTGTATCGCGCGTATGATTTCCCTTTCGATTGGCGACTTGAGAAAACAGTGCTACGCGGTCGATACATGGATGCGTCTATTGTCTCCCACCGCGGTAGGTATTGGCTGTTTGCAGGTTGGCATTCTTATTGGTTAAGGCTTTTCTATTCTCGTAGCCCATTTGGGCCATGGAAGCAACATTGGCAACCCTTTGCTCGAATGTACTGCAAGCAAAACGTACGGCCAGGCGGGAGAATTGTCTCTATTGACGGTCAGTTGGTTCGATTCGCGCAAGACAACGAGCGACGCTATGGACATCAACTACGTGCAATGAAGATTAAAACCCTTAACAGGCTACGTTTTTCAGAAACTCCGTATCAACCTTCGCCAGTTCTGCGCCCCGATAATGTACACTGGCGAAATGTCGGTATGCATCATTTGGATCTGCATGCTATGGATGACGGATACATAGGCTTTGTGGACGGATTTTGCTGACTCAAATTAGGAAGGAGCCACATTGACAATGGTAAGTGTTTCTCTTCGTAAGCGACTTCGTGTTTCTCTTCACCGCAACCTGATCAAGCTAGGAATCGATACACGAAAACTTCGTCCTGATCGCAAGACCTTAGAAAAGAGCATTTTTCCAGAGTTAGTTCGTTCGGATGAGTACCATCGAATACTGTTCGTTGGTTGTGATTGGTATACACTCCACTATCCAACGCTATTTCGGAACAAAGAGTTTATTACGATGGAGATAAGTCCTGATCTCGCACAATACGGAGCCCCGAATCATATCATCGATAGCTGCGAAAATATTTCAGAATGCTTCGATGCAAATTCGCTTGACTGTGTCATTCTTAATGGCGTTTTTGGATTTGGGCTAAATGAGTCTGCGGCCATACAAAAAACATTTCATGCGATTCACACTGCATTGCGCCCCGAAGGACTTTTTGTGTTCGGTTGGAACGATTTGCCAAACACAGTCCCGTTGGCCATCGGTCAGATCGAGGCTTTGGAACGGTTCCGTCCGTATTCTTTTCCATTAATCCACAAATCGATTTACGAATCCGAGTCTATCAATCGACATCGATTTCATTTCTACCAAAAGGCGTGAGCAAACATTGTCGTATATGGTCCGCTGCCGCATTCGAAATTAGAGTCAAGCAATTGCTCGCATGGCTGATAGTTTTGGCTCCACTACGCGCTGGTAGATAGCCTCCAGTCGATCTGTAAACACCGTCGCGGAGCACAGTTCTGCAGCGCGAGCGCGGGCTGATTGGCCCATGGATTTGCGAAGAGGCTCGTCCTCATAGAGACGCTGGATGGCGTTGGCCAACGCTTCGGGATTCTCTTTTGGAACGACAAGTCCATCTTGGCCGTGACGGATCAACTCTTTCATGCCACCCGCATCGCTTACAACGGACGGGAGCCCTTGTTCCATGGCTTCGATCAATGAACGGCACAATCCCTCTGAACGCGATGGCATCACAAACAAGTCGAATGCATGGAGGTAGTTTGCTGCCGAGTTGATTTTCCCCAACATCCGCAGGTCCTTAGCAACTTTCGGATGTCGCGCCAGTTCATCGGTAGCCGGATCATTGCCGCTGCCGATGATAACCCATCGCATTCTGGAGTTGTCGAGACGGATTGCGCTATCAAGAAGTATATCCAACCCTTTGACTGGTCGGATCATCGCAACCGTTCCGACAACGAAATCGTCCTTCGACAATCTCCACTGTGCACGAATGGCGTCCCTCGATTCACAGGGGGCGGCAGGGGTGGCACAGTTGTAGACAACATTGCATCGATTTGCATCACACCCGCTACGAAGCATCGATTGTTGGACCGCTTCCGACTCACACGCGTGCCAAGAAACTCGTGGATGTTTGAAGGACATCCAATCCGAAGGATCCCATCGTTTGAGAGGACGTGTGATTCCACGAAAGGAAACGATGGACGGACGTTTCTGAGAGCGAGCCATACGCGACGTCGCAAATAGCGACCATGCAAGCGTGAACGTTGTGAAGGCATGAATCACATCAGGACGAAACGTCCGAATAATGTCCCGGAGTTGTTGAATTGCACGAAGGTTTAACTTTTTTTCTCCCTCTATGTACTCGAGAGAGAGGTCACCTACCTTCGGTTCTGATGGCACTTGTACCGCTGAAACGCAATTGATCGCACAGACCGAATGCCCGCGACGTAGCAATTCCTCAATAACTTGCCCTTGCGGGTAAAGAAGCATTAGTCGCAAAATGCACTATTCCCCAACCTTAGCAACGACCCCAAAGTGAATTGAGCCGTTTACACCTTGTAATCTACCGATCGCCTGTAATCCCCCGAGTATTGCCGAACTCGACAAAAGACGCATGGATAGCTTTTTAGCGAACACTCGCTTTACAAGACTCCGGAACTTAAACCAGTAGCGATCATGAAAATAGATTCGCTCCTTGACTGACATGCCGAGTACAGCAAATCGATTCTCAAACTCACGTCTCGAAGGCTCCTTGATTCTTCCAGACACTACCATAATCCCGTTATCGCGTAACGAGTTTTTTGCATTTGCCAGGACTTGTAACCACCATTCTTCATTTTCATCCATGGCGATATCTGCCATGACAATAAGATCAAAAAAGCTGTTTGAGTAACCAGGACTCAATGCATCTCGAACATCGATTCTTACTTTGTGCTGCACATCGGAGCATCGCAGTCGCGTTTGCTGTACAGCAGATGGTGCAAAATCATAGGCCCAGTGAGTTTCCGCGAACTCAGCAAGGAGTCGGGACTGATAACCGAGCCCGCATGCTACCTCTAGACTATTCTTGGGGGTCGGGCACCACCTCTTGGCAACATCCGCTATCGTTGCGAAACGTACTTGGTCGAAACTTGATGCATAATCCCACGGGTCATTCGACGATTGATAGGCCTGTTCATACTGCGCCTGTCTCGCATGATCTATCGAGACGGACGGAATGGAAATCGCTTGATTCATGGAAAAAATCCTTTTGCGTTGGTAGCCCAACGCTAGCTAACCCGATCCAAAAGAACCGAGATTATCACTAAGGAATTTGCCGTACAGCGTCAATGTCAATCTTTACGAGTTCAACCTGCACTCAAATATTCGAATGGGCTTTTCACGGTCCATGAGATCCACAAAATGCTCAGTCAATCGCCACCCGGCCGACTGGATCCATGTTTGGAATCGATCGCCCGTATGACGCTGTGGTTCGCTCAAATAAACGACTCCATCTTTTTTCAGATGACGCCTCAAACATGGCTCAAGGATTGGGAATAGCTTTGGATCGTAAACAATGTCCGATCCTAAGATGATAGAAAACTCCCCAAGCCCCGAGTTCGTATCTCGCCAATCCAGTCGACAAACCGAATTCACTCCGGAGCCATGACTGGCGTTGTATCGACAGACTAGCAACGCTGTCGTTGATGCGTCCGTAATTGTCACATTGGCACCACGCATTGCGGCAGAGATTCCAGCCCGGCCGCTTCCTCCTCCGAGTTCCAGCATCGAAGTTCCTTCGAGACTCTTGGACTCGCGTTGTTCTGCGATTCGTCCCAAGAAATGATCCATTCCAATCGCAGCTCGCCATGCGGCCGCCCAAAACGGATCTTGCTCAACCGACCCTTGATCCCCTTTGCTCAAAGCCTGCCATAACAATGCATCAGGGTCGGTGACGCGTATCCAAGGCACTTCTCGCCCAGCTATCGCGGTGGACGATTCTTCAATGGGCACGAGCCTCCTAATCCTAGCGAGCAAAGAACGTTGCTGGCGATGAATGGTAGATTCGGAAACGTGCATCGTTTGCATCAGCTCAACCGATTAAGCGTCAGCCATCTCTTTGGCATGATACGAACTTCGCACGAACGGCCCCGATGCTACCTTCTTGAAGCCCATTCCCTTCGCCAAAAGTCGCAACTCTTCAAACTCTTCTGGTGGAACGTAACGCTCCACAGGTAGATACTTCGGTCCCGGCTGCAAGTATTGCCCTAATGTCAAGAAGTCGCAATCATGGCTTCGCAAATCTGCTAAGCAATCCATGAGCTCATCTCTCGTCTCACCGAGACCGAGCATCAACCCGCTCTTCGTTTTGATCGACGGGTTCTTTCGCTTGATATACGAAAGCAGTTCGAGGGTCCAGTTGTACTCGCTTTTTGGACCTCGTACTTTTCGATACAGCCGAGGAACCGTCTCCATATTGTGATTGAAGACTTCAGGAGCCGATTCGATCACCCGATCCAATCCATGTTTGTGACGAATGAAGTCTGGTGTCAAGACCTCTACGGTTGCTCCCGTTTTCTCGCGCACGGCGATCACACATTGATAAAAATGATCTCCTCCTCCATCGGGCAAATCATCTCGCGTGACGGATGTGATCACCACATGTTTCAGCCCAAGGCGAAATGCTGCCTCTGCAACACGGGCAGGCTCGTCCAATTCAAGCTCCTCTGGCTTGCCTCGCTGGACGGCACAAAAGCCGCATGGCCGTGTGCAGACGTTCCCCAAAATCATGAAAGTCGCTGTCTTCTGAGCGTAGCACTCCATCCGATTCGGGCATTTTGCATTCTCGCATACGGTCTCTAATCGAAGTTCGTCGAGAATCCCTGAGGTGAACCGGTTCTCATTGCCCTTTGGAACCTCCCGCTTCAGCCAAGGCGGCAACCTACGGCTTGGTTCAAACGTTGAGGCAGTCATACAACCGATTGCTGCCGGGTTCGGATCCGATGACTCTGAGTTTTGAATTACAGGGAGTTCCATGCAACCGTAGGTGGGAAATGTTTTGAGTTCACTTCGTAAGCAATTCGAAATCAAGAAGCATTGCGATTCGAAAATGCACTGTTTGCGAGTAGTAAACCGCTTTGGTCACTCCCGCATTATGACTTTAACAACATGACGTTATTTTGCTAGTGTTAGCGTACAAAGAATGGCACAGGGGGTAAAAAGGCATGCTGCAGATAAATATCACGGCGCCTTCCCACGAGGTGAATTTTCGAGATACAAAACCCTAATATAGGTCAGAATCACCGCGATCTGAGGCATCCACGCAATATACCACCAGAACCAAAACGCCCTATTTGAAAAACTTTGGCCTCGCCTCCAGACCCAACCAACCACCAGCTTCGCAGGAAACAGAAAGAAAAAGAAGAACAAGGTCAGCGTCCACTCGAGTTCCTCTGGAATTCGCTTTCCTGGGCTAGGTTGCCCACTCACGGCGATGGTCACCATCGTACCCGGGACCAACCGCCTTACGATCGCACCTAGCGCCGCAAAGAATCCCAACCAAAGTCATTGGCAACCGAAGCTGCCTCGCCCGATCTCCACCTGACTCGATGAGTTCCGTTGTGTAAGCGACGTCCGCACTGTACCACACAGGGAGCCATGACATGGCGATACACCCAAGCGCGATGACGATTCGTCGGGCTACCAATGTTTCTGGCATGCACTCGCGCCACGGCAAATAACGCGAGATGCGCGATGAACACTCGATCATGTATCCAAGAGTTGCAAGCTGCAAAACCGGTATCGTCGCAATCAAACTCAATAAGACAACCAAACAAACATAAGACCATACGGCGCGGATTGTAAACAATGCACGCTTGATCCAGTTTAACAGAACACCTCGAAGCACCCAGTAGCGAATTCGAATTGCAAGATAACTATCCCAGAACGAGGTATTCAATCACAGCCTATACCGTACTGGGCGATTGCGATCAACGGCTTTCGACGCCACTCGGACCTAATGCGAATTGAACATGACTCAGAATTGCTGAAAAATCCCAAGGCTGCAGGATCCATCCGTCGAACAAACTACCCTCGAACGATAGTCCAAAAAGTGAAGGAGTAAACTTGGAAACGCAAATCACAAAGAGAGATCTAGTGGAATCCATCGCGCGCAAAGATCGAAGAACCACTCCAATGTTCGTGCACTGATCAGCATCGAGTATCACACAATCGATTTCGGAAAAGTCAATCGTACGAAACGCCAGTTCAGCACTATCGATGCATTGCAGGTGCCCGAGACGATTCTCAACAATCTTCAGATCGTCCTCAATCGCGGCTTGGGCATGTCCAACAAACAAGATTTGTACGTCATGCGGCATCGCTTCATTGCGGTAATAGTATGCCGCTTCCGCAACCCCAGATTCCAAGGAGCAAGGCCGATCGATGGCATTCAGTTGTAGTAGTACCGATTCAAAAATCCGATCAGCTTCTTCGGTCTGATCGTTATTACGGAGCAACTGAACTTTTGACAGGTCTAGTCGAAGCTTCTCCAGTTTTGCAGCGTTGCGATTAGCGCAATGGGAGTACGCGATATCCATGTTTGAGGAGTCGTTACTTGTATAACTTTGCGGTGTTACTTCACCTCGCAAGATTTCAATATTCTCTGGTGCCTCAATACCTACCTTGGCTACGCGACCATTGATGCTGAGCATCCGCACGACGATTCCGCACGATGGAAAAACAATCGACTGTTCTGCGCGACGACCCAAGATCAACATAGCGTGTACCCTTGAATGAGATAGTTGTGTGTTTTATTGATTCACTGATGTTCGCAATATATCACATTCGCATCAAATTGTGTCTCATCGGAACAACGCAAAAAAACCATTTTGCGAATGCTAGCTAAGGCTGATCCACGTGCGTTTGGATTGGCTTCTGCATCATCGTGCGTGAGCACCGCTGATTGGCTTGATTCGCTTCTTACCTGAGAAGTCTGTTTCAACCAGGTATCGAAGGTCGGCAAATTCAAATGGTGCTAACGCGGTGGGCAACGCATCAAAATGTTCACCGTCCCATGTTACGTGGGCAAAGTCTTCCAGGCCGCGACCTGGCTTCGTTCCATCTTTGGTCCCATCGCCAACGACAATGTTCCCTGCAATCGTTACTCCTTTTTTGCCGTTTGGGAAATTCATCGCATTTTTGTGACGCGAGTAAAGAACATTGTTAGCCAAGATCATTCCTTGTCGCGAGTCCCACGAACTGCCGCTAAAGGCGTGGCTCGCGTTGATAATCGTATTATGAAGCACTTGTAGGTTTAACGATTTGCCTTGATGGTCGGTGCTCGCCAAGCCAGCTCCTTTGGCATTCATGAGTATATTGTTGCGAACAATGGCTTCTCCCTGGACTTGCATTGCATGGTCATCGCTTCGGCGGCACAGATTTCGTTCGATGATGTTGAAGGGCTTTCCTGCGGTGCCATACACAGTGATGCATGGGTAATGCGTGTCATGAACGTTGTTCTCGGCAATGAGGTTTCCCCAGGAACCTTGTTTGACTTCGATCCCGTCCCCTTGATCGCCAAAGCAATCGTGAATGTGATTCAACGCGATCACACTTTCGCTCATGATATGCTCACCGTTGTTCGCACCGAGATACATGCCTTCGCCGTGCCCACCTCCATGATGGTTGTGGTTGCGAGTGAGGAAGAGTCGTCGCGTACTGGCGCTGTTTGCGCTTAGGTTTACATTGCCAGTATGATGAATATGACATCGATCGATCCAGACATCGCTGCATTGTCCCAATCGCAGCCCGTGACTGCCGCCCGTGATCTCCACGCCCCGCAAACAAAGATACTTCACCGGGCCACCTTGTCCGATATTCATCACATTCTGTTTCGCATCTGGACGTGTAATGACGACGTGTGCTCCTTCCTCGGCAACTATCCAAACGGGAGCCGCGGCGGTACCGCTGACTTGGACATCCCACATTCGCTGTATGCTATAGGTACCCGCAGAAATCAGGAGTTGATCGCCTGGCTGCAATGCGGCTACCGCTTTCACGAGTGCGTCGCCATTGGTATCTGTGTGTTTGATAATACGCGTCGGGATAATGCCAGCCCACTCAGGCGCATAGCGATTGTCGTCCGCTACCAACGCTGCTACCGGCGTTGGTAGCAACGATAACAGGACGAACATGCTGGAGTACAACTGCGAGAGACCGACGCTTCGAATAACGTTGTGCATAGAGTTCTTTTTAACAATGCAATGGATCGCTCCGCCGATCCTCCGAACTGATGTAACAAAGACTAGTGCCGAACAATCGCAACACTAGATCAATCTCGCTACCTACCGTCAATTTTTCTTCTTCTTTCCGTCCCCCTTCGGACGGCCAATAGCCATGGTACCGACGTCGTACGCTGGGTTCTGTTTCTCGGGAATCAACGCATTGGTGGATTTGCACCAAGCGAGGAGATCGTTGAGAAGTTCGTCGCGTTTGGCAGGATGGGTTTCGACCAAGTTGTTTCGCTCGCCAAGGTCTTCTGCGAGATGGTATAGTTCAACGGCGTTGTTGGATGAGAGTTTCTCTCGACCACCATCGAGTTGCCATTCTTCATGAAACAAGTGCAACTTCCAATCACCCTTGTGAATCACGCTTACTGGGCGGGACCGAAATCCAGTCCGAACATCCAGCTCACGACCTCGAATCACGGGTTTGTCGAGATATCCGGGAAAGTGCCAGTAGATCGCATCGCGCTGCAGTTTGTTTTCGCCCTTCAGCAACGGAATCAAGTTCTCGCCATCGAGCAATTTATCGTTTTTCTGCGAGACACCGGCGGCGGCCAAAAAGGTTGGAAACAAATCGACATTGATGACAGGCACGTCGCATTTTGTTCCCGGTTTGGTCACACCGGGCCAACGAACCAGGAATGGCTCGCGTACCCCACCTTCGTAGTAGCAACCCTTGTTACCACGCAATGGTTCCTGAGAGCTTTGTTGTGTACCACCGTTGTCGCTTGTGAAGACTAGTAATGTTTTGTCTTCTAGGTTGAGTTCTCGAAGCTTTGCCAGCAGTAGTCCAACACTTGCATCGAGATCATACGTACATGCTGCATACAACGGATTGCTGTGCTGCGAGCCCGGTTGCTTGGCCTGAAACTTCTCGAGTGTTTCCTTCTGTCCTTGCAATGGAGTGTGAATTGCATGATGTGCAAGGTAGCAAAAAAATGGCTTTTCGCGATTTGCCGCCATGAATTCGCAGGCTTTACGAGTCAAAGTAAAGACACCCTTTGGATCGGATGGAGGTCCCGTTTTGTTGCCCTCGGTCCCTTCTTTCTCCTCTTTCTCGCCGAACGAATCGAACGAAACATCGAATCCTTGTTGTGTCGGTAGTGCGCCATCTTTGCCCGCTAGATGCCATTTTCCAAAATGCCCTGTGGTATAGCCGGATTGCTTTAGCGCCTCTGCCATCGTGACGGTCTCTCTCGACAATCCGTGCTTGTTCGGGATGGGAAGGAGTCTTTGCGCAGCCTTGTTTCCTCGATCGGTGTCACCCACCGCATAAACATGATGACGCGGCGTGTAAGTGCCGGAAAGCAGGCTGGCTCGGCTCGGTGCGCAATTGCCAGCAGCAGCGTATCCTGCGGTGAAGATCATTCCCTCTTTTGCAAGTCTGTCGATGTTTGGTGTTTCGTGGAAATCGCTACCTTGATAGCCGACATCCTTCCAACCGAGATCGTCTGCAAAAATGAGAACGATATTAGGCTTCGTACTCACGTCAGCAGCATGAAGCGTTGCCCATGAAGAAAAGAGCAAGGCAAAAGCGGTAGCAAGATGGAGGATGCGGTTCATTTGTTAGCTTTGGAAAAACGTGAAGTGGAACACATGTATAGTTTCGAACAATAAAGTTATCGCGATTGGCGAAAGGACGGAAGCTGCGCTGACAGGAGAGTTCGAAGTTCTTGTGGTGTTGTCGCGTATTGCGGATCGGTGGCGAGATTTGTGTATTCCCGGGGATCTGCATCGTGATCGTAAAGCTCAATTCCATTCCGTCCCTCGTCCATGCTTTCTTCTCCGCTGGGTGCTCCTAGATGAAATATCTTTCCGCATGGATTGTCCTATGGTATATTTCACGAGTCATGTGAATTCTATTTGACCGAACGCTGAGGAATGGCGAGGAGAAAGCTTTAAAGACGTCTGCTATTCTAGCACGCAATGTCCGTAAGTTTAGGTGGAACTTTACCGTTCCAATGTCTCGAACGGATTGATCGAAATGATTTGGGTACATCCGAAACTCTAGCAGTTCTTGCTCTTACAAAAAATTAAGCAAAGATCCGCTGTTCGATTGCTCATCCGTCGGATCGAGTAGTGTTTTGAATGATAGGAGTATTGTTAAATCGCGATGCATGTTGCGAAGAAACCGGTGTAATGCCGGTGGAGCAAAGTCCCCTTAGCCTTAACATGCTTATCTGCTAACGTAAGGAGCAACCCACTTGGACCAAAATCCCACTATGAAGAACAGGTAAGTGGAAATCC
This sequence comes from Pirellula sp., assembly GCA_021300155.1. GTDB lineage: Bacteria > Planctomycetota > Planctomycetia > Pirellulales > Pirellulaceae > JBKCUI01. The sequence goes on along the minus strand of JAJTID010000154.1, from coordinate 12,730 downwards.
ATCTTTCTCGAAGTCATCCCAGTCTAGTTCGGAATGGTGGGCAGAGAAGAGTGATATGAAGTTGCTGGTGAAAGCTGCTGAACCGAGGCAACGCTTGAGGTAATGGCATGAATCGAACGATCGAGAAAGAGAATAGATATTGTGAATGGGCTGCTTGAGATTTGCGGAGGCATCGGAGTATTTCTCATAGGGATGTCTCTGATGACCGATGGGCTCAAAGCCATTGCGGGGAACGCAATTCGAAGTTCCTTGGCGCGTTTCACGAAGGGGCCATTCTCAGGCGCAATAACAGGTGCTGTTACAACGGGAATCGTTCAATCCTCCAGCGCGACAACGGTCATGGCTGTGGGGTTTGTTGGTGCTGGGTTGATGACATTTGAGCAATCTCTCGGAATCATTCTAGGCGCAAATGTCGGCTCTACAGTGACAGGTTGGTTGGTAGCAGTGATCGGAGTCAAGCTCGATCTTGCGAGGATCGCGTTACCTTTGATTCTGATCGGAGCCATCATGCGTCTGCTTTGGCGAGGGCGAGTCACTTCGATTGGAGCTTCGCTTGCTGGTTTCGGATTGCTTTTTTTTGGGATCTCGTTACTTCAAACAGGGATGGCAGGGTTCGCTGAGACTGTAACACCAAGTAGCTTCCCTCCGAACACATTTTGGGGCAGGTTGCAATTGGTCGTTTTAGGAATTGCAATAACATTGATCATGCAGTCCTCTGGTGCTGGGGTTGCAATGGCGGTGACGGCAATTCACACTGGTTCGATCTCCCTCGATCAAGCGGCGAGCTTAGTGATTGGAATGGATGTAGGAACCACTGCGACGGCGATGCTGGCTACGATTGGAGGAAATGTGAATGCTCGCAGAACAGGAATTGCGCATGTTGTGTTCAATTTATTCACCGGTTTTATTGCATTCATCCTAGTTCCATTCTATGTTCGCGCGTGGGACATGTTTGTTCCCGTCGTGCTCCGCGATGATCCTCAAGTCGGGTTGGTATTCTTCCATTCCAGCTTTAATCTTGCAGGTGTGATATGCGTATTGCCATTCACGCAATCCTTCGCGAACTTTGTAGAATGGCTTGTACCAGCAGGCAAGCGTGTATTGGAGAGAAGGCTAGAGCCGATGCTTCTCTCGGATCCGAACGTTGCACTGGCTAGCGTCCGTGCGACGTTAGATCAGATCATTACTATCGTCTTTTTAGAGTTAGCGTCCTTGTTGAATTCGCAAAGGACGCCGAGAAAGTTCTTGGCCGTACTGCAAGAGTCTGAGCAAGCGACGATGAAAACGTCTGAGTATCTGAACCGAATTCAAATACGTGAAGCAGGTCAACCCGCAAGCCAACTACAGATCTCTTCGTTCCACGTCATCGACCACCTGTCTCGACTTATTATTCGCGCAGGAAAGGAAGATCGCCTGGAGACCGTTGCACGTGATCCGGAATTAATTCGATGGAGTGAAAAACTCAGCAGTGCCATTGGTTTGGTTCAAAAGGCCGGGTTGACGGTCGAAACAGCTAAGGCTATCGAAAGTGTTTGGCTTGAATTAGAGCAACGCTCTGAACCCTATCGGCGGGAAGTGATTGAACAAACGATTCGCCATGGTCAGTCGCTCGAATCAACACTCGATCGCTTGGACGGAGTTCGATGGTTGCGAAGAATTGCCTATCATGCTTGGAGAATCACTTTTCATGTCGCGATGGTAGGTCCTCTTGAAAAAACAGCAGGCGAGGGTACGGAAAATGCGTAGATCAAGAGGCACCCTAGAGAACGTGGCGCGAAAATTATTTGCTAGCTCTCGCGTCTAGGTTTTGTATCCTCAGTCAAAAAGCAGGTAGAAAATGCGAACATTGAACTCGTTCATGGCAGTTGGGTTTCTTGGTCTTGCCAATTGCGGTATTTTGTTAGCCCAGGAACCGAGAAAACCGGACAGGCCTGAGGTCGCCGCTCCCAAGGTTTCGAAAGAGCAACCGATCAGTTTCTGGATGGCAAAAAAGCTCGACTACTCCAAGGCAATACTTGAGTCCCTTACGAAAGGAGATTTCGAGAAACTGGAGCAAGATGCCTCGCAAATGAGAACACTTGGCAAGATGGAGGCTTTGGTACGGCGAAATAATCCCAATTATCGCTCGCAACTGCAGGCGTTTGATTTAGCAAACAACGAACTCGTTCGCCAAGCGAAACGGAAGAACGCAGAGGGCGCGACGATGGCATTTAATCAGCTGACAACGAGTTGTGTCGCATGCCATGTCCTACTTCGAGAAGATAAGGAATAACGGGTCCACCTGACCCATTACGTGCGAACCGACCGCCTGCCAGTGTTGGTTTCGTTTATTACGTTGAGTGCGTGGTTTTCGACATGCACTCAACCAGCAAAACACGAAACATGACGTGGTAAGTATCGTTCCTTTTCGGCTTGTTCTCTAGGGGCGCAGGGTTATTCTTGGTAGGGCTTATCGCGACCGCCTGCGTTAAATGTTACTCGATTTTCAGCCGCGAGGGTGCATACGGATTCGGATCGTTTAATGGGCAGAGAGTTACGTCTGCGCGAAACGATGTGCTTTTGGCTCGGGATGGCACACTATGTTGACGTTGTGTGGCATATGGATGCGCTTTATTGGATGTGTGTTCCAGCTTCCTGAGTCGGAAACTGTAATTTCCGGCATTTGTGGGTAGCCCGCAATATAACATGGCTTCGGCATAGACGTTGCTACTGCAATATCGCTCGCGCCGTTGCCTCGATTTCGTTGTCAATGACGAGGGAAGAACCAGACACGACGGTTTTGAAACGAGGTCGATTCCGTAAGTCGCTAGCAGGAACCAGCAATGAAATCAAACGCGCCCAGCGAGCGACATTGGCATGCCGAAACGGCTTCCGCCGTACTGAAGGGACTGGAAACGAACGAATCGGGGCTCTCGGCGGCGGAGGTTGGCCGTCGATTGCGAAAGTATGGTCCGAACGTGCTCCCCGAAAAGGGAGCGAAGCCCCTTTGGCGGATCGTACTCGGGCAGTTCATTAGCCCGTTGATCTATATTCTAGTTGCGGCTGCCGTGGTATCGGCCGTCATTGGTGACTTGAAAGATGCTTCGTTTATTGCCGTCGTCCTTTTGTTGAACACGATTATTGGTGCTTACCAGGAGTGGCAGGCTGAGCAAAGCAGTCAAGCGTTAAAGAAACTGTTGTGCATACAGGCGCACGTGGAACGCGACGGCGAGGTCTGCGAAGTCAGCGCCGAGGATGTGGTGCCTGGAGACTTGATATGGCTGGAATCGGGTAATCGTGTTCCTGCAGACACTCGATTGTTGTCGTCTCAGGGACTTGAAGTGGACGAGTCGTTATTGACGGGCGAATCGGTAGCGGTTCGAAAAGATTCCAACTGGATCGGTGACTCGTCTGCAACGCTTGCGGATCAACAGAACATGACCTTTGCCGGTTCGCTTGTTTCACGAGGCCGAGCGAAAGGCGTGGTTGTCGCCACCGGGAGTTCGACCAATGTTGGTCAGCTCGCTCTAGATGTGATGGGCAGCGGAGGTGGCAAGCCTCCGTTGCTGGAACGGATGGAGCGATTCACCAATTACGTGGCAATCGGGACCTTGCTCGCCTCTACCGGGATCGGTTTGTTAGGCAGTGTTCTTTGGGGCTATACGGTTGTCGAGGCATTTTTCTTTGTCGTAGCTTTGGCCGTGGCAGCGATACCTGAGGGGTTACCCGTGGCGATCACAGTTGCATTGGCTGTTGCGACGACGCGCATGGCCAGACGCAATGTGATCGTCAGAAACCTAACGGCGGTTGAGGGGCTGGGGAGTTGCACGCTGATTGCTACGGACAAAACAGGGACGCTCACATGCAATGAACTCACGGTGCGTGAAGTGCATTTGCCAAGCGGTGACATGTTCACGGTATCTGGCGAAGGCTTCGCGCCCAGAGGTGAAGTCTATTTTGGAGCGCGACCGGTCGCCAAGTCCGCTCACCCTGGACTGGACGCTCTCATTCGAGCGGTGGTGCTTTGCAATGAAGCGGACTTGCATCAGCGTGACGGTCATTGGGTCTGGCATGGGGATGCAGTCGACATCGCAGCGTTGAATCTAGGCGTGAAGCTGGGGACGCATCGCGAACACGCGCTGGAGTCATTCCCAGAAGTGAGCAAGATTCCGTTTGAATCAGAACACCAGTTTGCCGCGTCATATCACCAAGTGGACGTACGGATAAAAGTCTTCGTCAAGGGTGCTCCGGAACGTGTCCTAGACATGTGTAGCGATATCCAGTTATCAAAGGGCAATCGTGCTAGCATGGAGCAGATAGCTTTGGAGATGGCGTCTCGCGGATTCCGCGTTATCGCCGTCGCTACCGGGGAAGTGTCTGGAGCTTTCACGAGTAACGAGGTTCCACCGCAACCGAAAGGTCTAAGTTTAGTTGGATTCCTCGGGATGATCGATCCATTGCGAGCGGGTGCTCGCGAAGCTGTCGCAGAATGCCAAAAGGCAGGTGTCTTGGTGTCGATGATAACAGGAGATCACCGAATCACTGCGTTAGCAATTGCTCGTGATCTGGGATTAGCAACACGGGAAGATCAGGTGGTTACGGCCTCGGACCTCGAAGGGAAGTCATCCGAACAACTAGGAGCGATGGTAAGAGACGTTCGAGTCTTTGCTCGAGTAACACCTCGTCAAAAATTGCAAATTGTCGAAGCTGCTCGCAAGGCTGGTCACTTTGTTGCAGTCACAGGGGATGGTGTAAATGATGCTCCAGCACTCCAGGCCGCCAACATCGGCGTTGCCATGGGGCAAGCCGGTACCGACGTAGCTCGAGAGGCCGCCGATCTTGTGATCAGCGATGACAATTTTCGTTCGATTGTCGGCGGTATCGAAGAAGGACGCATCGCTTACGACAACATCCGAAAAGTAGTCTACTTGCTTCTTTCGATGGGGGCGGCGGAACTATTGATGGTTTTACTGGCAGTGCTATCGGGGCTACCTGTCCCATTGTTGCCGGTTCAATTGCTATGGCTGAATTTAGTCACCAATGGAATCCAGGGCGTGGCCTTGGTATTCGAACCTGGCGAAGGAGATAGTTTGCAACGCAAACCACGCTCGCCTAACGAACCCATATTCAATCGACTGATGGTCGAACGATTGCTGGTGGCGATAGTCGTTGTCGGAGGTGGTGGATTCCTAGTTTACGACATCTGCCTGCGTTACGGTTTCACTCTAGAAGACTCTCGCAACGTTTTGCTATTGGCAATGGTGCTATTTGAGAATTTCCATGTGGGCAATTGCCGATCGGAGTCACGTTCGGCGTTTTATCTTTCACCCCTGCGCAGTCCCGTACTGTTCTTTGGAACACTCGGTGCATTCTTGATGCACGTGGCAGCGATGCACGTGCCATTTTTGCAAGATCTGCTAGTGACTAAGCCTGTTGACCTTTGGCTATGGGGTGTCGCCTTTGCAGTGAGTATAACCATTGTGCCAGCCATCGAACTGCACAAATGGTTATGGTCGGCAAGATACAAAAACTAAGCAACAATCCCATCTGATGAGGACAGTAACATGACGCAATCGATTGAGTACAAACGCATTTTGGTAGCGACTGATTTTTCGCCACCTGCAAGCGCCGCATTGCAGCAAGCTGTGTGGATCGCAACGGCGACGGGTGCATCTGTCGACGTGTTGCATACGATACCGTCCTTTCAACGCTTAGCCCCCAGCGTGACAGGGCCGGAAGTTGGCTTTCAGCTTGACTTCTTAGTCAACGAAGGGGAGTCGCTCGAGGATTTGGAGGCCGAAGCAGTGCGCGACGCCGAGGTGAAAATGCGGCGAATGATGGAACAGATACCGGATCCAGTTATGCTGCGACCGGCCGTGCAGATTGGCGAAGCCTACGCGGAAATAACGCTTTCCGTGCTACGCGAGGGTTACGATTTGGTTCTTGTCGGCACGCGTGGTCTCGCGCCGTGGGAACAGTTCTTGGTGGGAAGTACTGCGAAACGTCTAATACGCAATTGTCCATCGTCCGTTTGGATTGTGAAGGCAGAGCATTTCGCACCTCCGAAAACAATATTGGCTGCAACCGACTTCTCGGAAGCGAGTCGCAAAGCTGTCATGGAAGGACTGATGATCGCTGAACATGTAGACGCTACCTTGCATCTGATCCATGTCGTCGATTCGAACGATGTGCCAGAGGACTTAATCTCCCACATCCCGAAAGGTAGTTCTCTCAAGCAAGAGATTATCAAAGAAGCGACGGAGCGGTTAGACGACTTCGTGGAAACACTGCCAGTAGACCGCGCACGAATTCAAACACACCTGCTATGGGGAACTCCATGGCAAGAAATCCAGCATGCCGTGAAGGATATTGGTGCCGATCTTGTCGTGATAGGCACCGTAGGTCGAAGTGGGATTGTGGGACTACTGTTGGGCAACACCGCCGAAAAGCTACTCGATGTGTGCGATTGTAGTATTCTCACCACGAAACCAGATAACTTTCGCTCTCCGCTTCATAGCGGTAATTAGTCAAGCCTTTTGTGCTGAAGCTCTCCCAAGGAAAAAAGATGATGGATGAAAATGGTTTTCAACGGATATTGGTTGCGATTGATTTCTCGAACCATTCCGAAGCGGCCTTTCTGCAAGCTGTATGGCTTGCCCGTACTCAAGGTGCGAGTATCGTACTGGTTCATACATTACCGGACCTGCGTCAAGTGGCACATCGCGCATCGGCGTTGGCAAAACTCGATTTGCTTCAGGGCGAAGGTGAGATTTTTCAACGCGAAGTAAGACAAGTGACCGATGCAAAAATGCGCCAACTCATCCAGAAGCACCGAGCTGAAGATTTGGATATCAAGGTGGAAACGCTGCTCGGTGAACCGTTTGTCGAATTGATTCACGCAGTTCAGTCCGAGGGCTATGATCTGGTACTGGCAGGTACTCGCGGGATGGCTGGGTGGCAACAGTTTCTCGTGGGTAGTACAGCAGTTCGCTTGATCCGCAAATGCCCAGCAAGTGTTTGGGTCGTGAAGGACGAGCACATCGGACCACCCAAGGTTGTGTTGACGGCAACGGATTTTTCTTCTGTCGGTTGGAAAGCGGTGAAGCGGGGAGCTTTGATTGCAAAGAACGCCAAGGCCGCACTGCATTTGCTGCATGTCATCGACGAAGGAGACATTCCCAAGTCTTTGTTCGACAAAAAGAGTCGACAGGATATTATCGATTCGGTCGAGCATCGGCTTTACGATGGACTCGAGTCTAATGGCATCGACCGAGATGATGTTACATTACACTTGTCGACTGGGACTCCTTGGCAAGAAGTAGCTCGACTCTCCAAACACTTAAGCGTTGACTTGATTGCTATGGGGACGGTCGGTCGCAACGGAATCCCAGGACTTCTTTTGGGCAACACGGCAGAAAAAGTTCTCAGCACTTGCGATTGCAGTATCTTGGCAGTCAAACCCGACAACTTTGTTTCACCGATCGAGCCAGCATCTTGGCCTCTTCATCCAAGCACGAAGGAGAAAACTTGATTCGGCGTCGGTAATCCTTACCACAGTCACACGCCGGCCGCTGCCATGCAGAACTGAGTTGGCTACGTTGTGGTTCTGAAGCCGAATATATTGATGAATTCCGAAATTGTTTCCCCACTCGTATAAGTGATTTGAAATGTTTGAAAGACTAGCGAAGCCAACGATCTTTCTGTTGGTCCTGACCGTTATTAGCACCTACGGATTTGGACAAGTCCCGAGCACTGCAGAGGCGACAAAGAGTGAAGAAAAGCGAGCAGAAAACATCCCCTCGGGAATCAACGATAGTTTCCTCGATCCGAACATGAATGTTGAGCAGTTCATCAAGCGGTTCGAGGTCGAGAGTCGGGAAGTGTTTGCGTGTCGAGCGCAGATTTTGGAAGCAATCCAACTCAAGCCAGGCATGGCCGTAGCCGACGTGGGGTCTGGAACCGGACTTTACTTGCGACCATTGTCTCGAAGTGTCGGTGATGACGGCAAAGTCTATGCGATCGACATCGCTCCCAAGTTCGTCAAACATCTACGAGATCGAGCGAACGACGAGATGCTAGGAAATGTAGAAGTCGTGCTGTGTTCCGACCGCGATATCAATTTGAAGGGTAATTCCATCGACCGGGCATTCCTGTGCGATGTTTACCATCACTTCGAGTATCCAGAAGGCTCGCTCAAATCAATCTATCGTGCGATGCGAACTGGTGGCAAGCTCATCTTGGTAGATTTTCATCGTGCACCCGACGTAAGCCCAGAACGCAAACAATGGCTTCAAGGACACATCCGCGCACCACTTGAGACTTTCAAGCAAGAGATTATCGACGCAGGCTTTAGGTTTGACGAGCAAGTCGCAATCGATGGATTCTCCGAGAACTATCTTCTGCGCTTTACCAAGTAGATTTGGTTTCTATACGAAAGAGAACATCGAGCATTTACGCTGTTCTTTTTCTGAATGACTATTTACCGAAGGCAGGAGGGCGTTTCTCGCGAAAAGCAGCGATCCCCTCTTTCGCATCGTTTGTCGCGAGGCATTCAATATAGGCGGCGGTGTCTGCAACATAGGTTGCTTTCGGCTGCGTCCCTTCGTCTTGATGGACCAGTCGTTTTGTTTCCCTCAGCGCCATCTTCGGTAATGCGACCAGTTTGGCTGCCAGCTCCATGGCACTAGTCATCAGTTGCTGTCGTGGCACCAACCGATGAACCAGACCGTATGCTTGTGCGGCCTGTGCTGAGACGGTTTCTCCGAGAATACACATTTCCATGGCACGCGACTTACCAACCAATGCCGTTAACTGTGCGATACCATAACCAGGTGGCCACCCAAGCTTGATTTCTGGCATACCAAAGACAGCTTGGAAAGTAGCAATGCGAATGTCGCATGCGCAGGCCATGACACAGCCTCCACCCAATGCGTTGCCATCAATGGCAGCGAGGAAGACCTGTGGTAGGTTCTCCCAAGAAAGATAGAGTTTGGCTTGTCGATAGCTCAATTCTCGGGCGTCTTCCAGGGATAGGTTTCCCACTTCCGGTACATCGTCTCCGGAAGAGAATGAGTCAGCAGCTCCGTACACAATGACAATGCGAATATCTGCATGGCCAGCTAGCCAAGCATTGAGTTTCTCCCAGTCACTGGTCATCTGCATGTTGACCGCATTCTTTTTCTCGGGGCGATTTAGCTTCACGAACGCGATGGGACCTTCGATCTTGATTTCCAGCGTCGACAATGGAGCAAGTTCTCCTGATTCAGCTTTCGTTTCCATGGGTAGAATCGTTCCAAAACGTTGTGATGGAGTCTTTTGCAAAATACGGTCTGCTATTTTTTCCGTCATCACAATCATTCGACGATGTGTTCCCTTTCCAATCATTTCACGTTCATCGAAAGCCGTTATATCAAAGTCGACGCTTCGTCCCTGAATCCCTGTGATCTGAGCAAAAGCGGTAACCTGCGCTCCGAGGGGAGTCGCTGCTAGATGATCGACATGGACCTGAGCACCGACCGACTCTTCGCCAAGTTCGAGAAAAGGTTCAATCGCCTTTCTCGCGGCGCGTTCCATAAGCAGGATCATATTGGGAGTCGAAAAGACGACTGCCGATCTTCGTGTATCGTGGCCTGTTTCACCGAACCCTCGGCGATTGGCACCGAGGTGTATCGTATGCTCGCTGGAAACGAGCCATGTTAGTTCGGCTCTATGTCCGACTGAAAGTCCGTCTTTCATAAATTGTTGACGCACATGTTATTGAAGGACGGGTAATGGTGCAGACTGAGCTTGGGATGCGAATCGAGTCGAGATGGAACGGACCAGCCCTCGGCAAACGTCTTCAAATGGCTTGGATAAGGTCGGATCTTTGAGTGCATCCGCAAGTCGTCCTTCGTCAGATTCTCTTCGCAGTGCGATTTGAATGGGGACTTCGCCCAAAAACGGCACTCCTAGTTCTTCTGCTTTGGCTCGAGCACCGCCCTTGCCAAAAATGTCATAGGTCTTTCCAGTCTCAGGATCTGTAAACCCACTCATGTTCTCGACTACTCCCAAAACAGGTACTTTGGTTTTTTCGAACATGGCGATGGCTTTGCAGGCATCTAGCAATGCGACTTCCTGCGGGGTGCAAACGATAACAGTGCCAGTTAGCGGAAGTAGTTGTGACAGTGTCAATGCGACGTCACCTGTTCCTGGTGGCATGTCGATGATCAGATAGTCCAGTTCCCCCCAAGCCGTATCACGCAAGAACTGTGTTATCGACCCGTGAAGCATAGGGCCTCGCCAAACGACGGCCTGGTCTTTCCCGATAAGGAACCCCATGGACATCACAGGCATGGTACCGGCGTAGATCGGCTGGATCTTTCCATCCACGATCTCAGGGCGTCCTTCGAGCCCCAACAGGTGTGGAATGCTCGGCCCATAAACGTCGGCATCCATCAAGCCAACTTTGGCGCCTAGCTTCTCTAGTGTTAACGCAATCGATGCGGCCAAAGAGCTTTTACCGACTCCACCTTTCCCTGCGGCAACTGCAACAACGCATTTTGCTTTGAGGCCAATCTGACCGATGGCAACCGGCGGTTTGTAAAGTGCTTCGACACGAACGACCACATCTCGAATGCCAGAAACATTTGCGATCAAGTGAGACTTTAATCGCTCAACGAGTTCCTCTGCGATCGGTTTCATCATCGAGGTAATACTATAACGACAGTGAACGATTCCATCGCTTACTGTGCAGTCGCCAACTTGGCCCGACTTCCCAACAGGTTTGCCTGTCTCTGGATCGCAAAAAGAATCGAGGGCTGTGGGAAGCTGTTGATGTATATCGAGATCGGTCATCGTAGATTACTTTGTTACAAGGCACGGAAGGGAACAAAGTAGTTTAGCGAACCGGCAAATTCACGCGAGTAGAACTAGCCAAAGATAGGCTTGCGATCCGCTGTTGATTCGGCAGCCCAATGAAAATCAACAACGTCTGGCTGATCCATTTGCCAAGTGTAGTAGGCTGGCATCGAATCGATCAAAGCGGGGAAATCAACAATTCCATCATGGGCGGATCTTAAGATGACCCCTAGCCCTTCGAGTTCGCTGACGTAGTCTTCGAGATGGGCAGATTGACTCTTGAGGTCCGCTTGGATCTCGGTGATTTCCGCATCATAGACTTGAAAGCGAGCTTTGCCATCGTGTCGTCGAAGCATTCGACGCAGCGTGGACTTTCGCTCTGTGAGTTCGCGATGCGAAAGAGCGATATCCGTTACGATAAGGCGTAGGAGCGGAAGCATCGACCTAGCTTGCTCGATCGTGAACGTTTTTTGATTTAGGTTGCCCATGGTATGGCTTCCGCCTCTCGGGTAATGTTCCAGATGTACAGACAATACCGACAGATTGGGAAAAGGAAAAGTTCACTTCGACAGACGGATTCCAGCGATAGCCGCATGCCCGACTTTTGAGGGGCTGCATTGCCTTAAACTGGAATCTAACGATCCGAAGAAATCCGCTATCCAGCGAGAGGAAGTTCATCTACGTCAATTCTTGCTCGGGAATTCCAGCATTCAATTGGGGACTTTCCCAGAAAACCGGAAAATTCGTACCAATGGAGAGTGTGAACTCGTTGCATACCTCCTCGACGATTCCTGCGTTTACGTGGTCGGAGCGTCTAACAGCGCCAGAAACCAGGGCTAAATCAGCAATTTGTGCGATTCTGCGAGGTATGCCATCTGCCAATTCTTGAATTCTAGTCATGGCTTGTGCATCAAAAATACTTGGATCCCCACCGGCGGCAGAAACCGCAAAGTCGAAATAATCAGCCACCATGCCGAGATCCCAGGGCGGCAGGTCGATCCGCAGCTCGTTCATTTCAACTACCCATCGCGGCAAATCCACCAATGATTCTTCGGTTACACACAGCATGGTGGTAACGCCCGGTATACGACAAAGGCGGGCGAAAAGATCCAGTCCGCTATCAGAGATGCCGCTTGTTTCATCGAACACAAGGATCGTGTGATGCCCAACGGTCCGCCAGCTCAAAACAGTATCGCTGATACGAAGTACATTTTGTTCAACGCTCCCCGTTTCACTATTGGATTCGGGATCGAGTTGTCGGAGGATTTGTCCGACGATATCAAAGGGCGTTTGCCCAAGCATTCTTGCGATGCAACAGTGTTCATTCGTTGTCTTGAAGAGTCGTGCTTGGGCCAACTGGTTCACCATTACGCTTTTTCCGACACCCGACGGGCCAACGATGAGCCCCAGCTTCTTCTTTTGGGCGATTAGAAACTCACCCCTCGCGATGGCTTCCTCAACGCTCCCTCCGACAAATGTCTCGTGATAAGATTGCGGTGGTCGAAACGGTGTGGTTCGCAGTTTCCAATGGCGTAGATAGCTCATAATTTGCCTCTTCGGATAGTTCTCGATTTCACGTAAAGTTCGGCAAATCAGCCCCGGTTGCATCATTTAATTATCCGTAGCATCAACTTTTTGTCAGAAGTTTCGTATTTTCTTTTAAGATCCGTAACCCGAATGGCCAGAAATTCAAGAACTTATTAAACTCGACTTCATGATTGGACCAATCTTTCAACGCGAAACCGCAACTTTGCCACGTCGTGGCAGGCACTTTATAAGCCGCATCGTTTTTGCGCTGATGGTCTTTGGAATCATTTGCACGACATGGTTGCTGCTGGCTGGTATTCAGCCGGTCCAAAACCCCGGTGACCTCGCTCGGTTTGGAGTGCTGATCTTTCAGCTTATCGCGCCATTT